>NZ_JAUOOA010000005.1:0-334813 GCF_030548425.1 Uliginosibacterium sp. 31-12
AGCCTGGAGAGCGGTTTCGCACAGGCCGTGGAAGCGATCATCGACGCACTGGTTCCGGTCTCGAGCAGTGTCGGGCGACATCGAAGTGATCCGCGACTGGATCGAGGCCTTCGGCCTGCGCGCGGTGATCCTGCCAGATCTGGGCGACTCGCTCGACGGCCACCTGATCGAAGCTGAGACCACGCCATTAACGCTGGGCGGCACGCCGCGCGACGAGATCGCCAGCATGGGCGAATCCATCGCTACCCTGGTCATCGGCAGTTCCCTGAGCAAGGCCGCCGACCTCCTGCGCAGCCGCAGCGGCGTGCCGGACTATCGTTTCGATCATCTGATGGGGCTGGATAGTTGCGATCTGTTCACCGAAGCCCTTGCCGAACTCTCAGGCCAGGCAGTGCCGCCGCGTTTCGAGCGCCAACGCGCGCAACTGCAGGATGCGATGGTCGACTCCCACTTCATGACGGGCTTTCTGCGGGTCGCCGTGGCCGCCGAGCCGGATCTGCTCGCTGGCCTGCACGCCTTGCTGGCCGGCGCGGGCGCCGAAGTCGTCGCGGCTGTATGCCCGGTGAATGCCGAGATCCTCAAGCGTCTGCCACTAGCCCAAGTCCATCTGGGCGATCTGCAGGATCTGGAACGCGAAGCGCGCGCCCATCACGCCCAGCTCGTGATCGGCAGTGCGCACGCGGTACAGAGCGCCCAGCGCCTCGCCCTGCCACTGCTGCGTGCCGGCTTTCCCGTGTATGACCGGCTGGGCGAATTCGCCCGCCCCTGGGTGGGCTACCGCGCCACGCGTCAGGCCCTCTTCGATATCGCCAATCTCGTCCTGGAGCACCACCATGACACTCCCGCCTATCGCTCCGTGTTCTGGTCTGGCGGACCCCGCGAGCGCGAAGTCTCCCTCCCCGCTTCGCAAGCTCACCCTGGCCTGGTCCGCCACTGACCCCGAGCCGGGCACGCTGCGCATCGCGTTCGCGAGCCGCGATCGCCTGCATGTCGACCAGCACTTCGGTGCTGCCGAGGGCTTCGTCCTCTACACGGTCGATGCCGAGCGTGCCCGGCTGGCGGGCGTCATGGAGTTCGCGGCCGAAGCCATGGATGGCAACGAAAACAAGCTGGCCGAGAAGATCGACGCGCTCTCCGGCTGTGCCGCCATGTACTGCCTCGCCGTGGGTGGCTCGGCGGTACGCCAGTTGCTCGCCGCCGGCATCCAGCCGATGAAGCTCGACGAAGCCGTGCCCATCGATGGCCTGCTGCTGGCGCTCTCGGAAGCCATCCGTGATGGCGGCGTGCCCTGGATTGCCAAGGCCTTGCGGCAGGATGGCGACGCCAGCCGCTTCGAGCGCATGGCCGAGGAAGGATGGCAGGAATGATTCAGCGCCCCGCCCGCGTCATCGCGATCCATGCTGATCATATGCAGGTGGCGTTTGACCCGGCCTCTGCCTGTGGCAGCTGTGGCAGCAAAAAGGCCTGCCATGGAGAGAATCCAGAACACAGCCTGCAACTGCCTGTGCAGGCCGGATTCTCTGCTGGCGACGAAATTCTGCTTGGCATCGAAAGCCGCACGCTGACGCTCGCCGCCCTGCTTGCCTGGCTGATGCCGGCGCTCGCCCTGCTGCTCGGCGCAATGCTTGGCCAAGCCCTGTTCGGCAGCGATCTGGCCGCCATTCTCGCCGCGCTCGGGGGGCTCGCCGGCGGCCTGCTGATCGCCCGCCAGCTCGCCCGGCGCTACGCCGACGATCAGATGCAACCCTGCATCCAACCCTGTTTCCAGACCCCCACCGGGAGCACTTCATGAGCACCACCGACCCCATCTTTGAAACCGACTTCATGCGCGAAATGCTGCGCCAGGTCCGCGCGCTCGATAGCTATGGCGTGCATGACGGCAAGAGTGTCGAACAACTTCTCGCTCCCTTTGTGCTGAGCAAGGAAGCCCGCAGCGCGATTCCCATCCTGGGCGATCCGGATCCGGTCACGCTCTCCCGCGTCCGCGCCTTCTACAACGCGATTGCGGTACTGATCGAAAAGGAATGCGGGCAGATGGCCGTGCCGCTGGTGCACCTGTCGCACGAAGGTTTCGGCCGCGTGATCATCACGGTGGGCAAGCTGCTGGTGCTGGACCGCGCCCTGCGCGACGCCCACCGCTTCGGCTTCGAGAGCTTCTCGAAGATGAAGACCGAGGCAGACAAGCAGCTCTCCGTGGCCCTCGAACTGGCCGGCCGCTTCCCCGAAGTCGCCGGATTCTGAGGAGCCGGTCATGGACGACACCGCGCTGCGCGAACTGGACAAGGAAGTGCGCCGCCTCAAGCGCATCGCTTCCGAATGGGCCGGTCAGCTCCACGATCTGGTCGAAGATCGCCTGCCCGCCGCCTATGCCGAGATTCCCGGCATCTCAAACAGCACCTACGAAGCCTGCCAGGCCTGGGCAGACGCCAACGCGCGTCTGCTTGCGGCCCAACAGGACGCACGACCAACCGAGACACCCTGAATCAGCCATTTTCATACCACCAGCCTAGGAGTTTCACCATGGACCCCATCACCGGTATCACCCGCGGCGGCAAGCCCTGGACCCCCGAGTTCGCCACCGCGCTGAACGCCAAGACCTGCATCGGCTGCGGCCGCTGCTACAAGGTGTGCACCCGCGACGTGCTCGAATTGATCGACCGCAGCGAGGACGACATCTCTGAGGACGACGAAGACGATAGCGAAAGCATCTCCTCAATCATGTCGCTGGCTAATCCGGATGACTGCACCGGCTGCGGCGCCTGCTCGCGCGTGTGTCCGAAAGCCTGCTTCACCAACACACCGATGCCGCTGGCCGCCTGAGTGTGAGCACCGTAGCCCGGATGCAGCGCAGCAGAATCCGGGGAGTGCCGCACTCCCGGATTCCCACCTGCAGTCCTCATCCGGGCTACGCCTGATCATGCAACCCCTCAGCGACGCTAGCCCCGCGCCCTTCCTGATCCTGTACCACGCCCAGGCCACCAGCGCCCGCCTGCGCTTCCTGTGCCTGGCGGAGGGCGTTCTCGCCTTCGGCCCCCTGCCTCACCCGCTGACCCTACGTGACAACGCTCACACGCCCCACACAGTGCGCCCGATGCCGGCCGCCTGGAGTGCCGAGGCCTGCCGACGTCTGGAGCTGCCTCACGACGCCCTCGAGGCCGATCACGACTTCCTCGAAGAAGTGCTGCACGAGGGCAGTGCATATCCGGTGCTGCTGGCACGTTTCACCAGCATTGATCCACCTTTTGCTCTGGCAGAAACCCTACACGCCCGTTTCATCAGCCTGCTCGAAGCGCGCAGGCGCCCCGCGCTGGAACGCGAACTGCTGCGACGGGCCTATACCCACATCCTCGGCTAGCCAGATCGCATAGCCACGCCAGGTTCGGCACTTCCGGCTGTTGCAAACCCGACAGCCAAAGCCGACAAAAACCACCTCAAAACACCCCGAAACCCGCATGGCACGGGTGTTGCAAAAGCATAGGCATGCCTCAATCGCACGACCAACGGAGATCAAGTCATGTGGGATTACACCGAGAAAGTCAAAGAACACTTCTTCAACCCGCGCAACGCCGGCCCGCTCGAAGGCGCGAACGCCAGCGGTGATGTTGGTTCGATCCAATGCGGCGACGCCCTTCGCCTGATGCTCAAGGTGGAGCCGGAAACCGAAATCATCCTCGACGCCAGCTTCCAGACCTTCGGCTGCGGCTCCGCAATAGCCTCCAGCTCGGCGCTGACCGAAATCATCAAGGGCATGACGCTGGATGAGGCGCTCAAGGTCAGCAACCAGAACATCGCCGATTTTCTCGACGGCCTGCCGCCCGAGAAAATGCACTGCTCGGTAATGGGCCGCGAAGCCCTGCAAGCCGCGATTGCCAACTATCGCGGTGAAGAATGGGTTGATGATCACGAGGAAGGCGAGCTGATCTGCAAGTGCTACGCCATCGATTCCGCCCTCATTGAATCCGTGGTGCGCGAAAACAAGCTCACCACGCTTGAGCAGGTCACCCACTACACCAAGGCCGGGGGTGCCTGCGCCTCCTGTCACGAGAAGATCGAAGGCGTACTGGAAAAGATCCTGGCCAGCCAGTGTGAAGCCCCCGCCATCAGCAAGCCCGCCATCGATGCCGTGGCGCCGCTCGCCGCGGGCGAGAAGCCCAAGCTCACCAACATCCAGCGCATGCGCAAGATCGAAGAAATCATTGAATCCGTGCGCCCGATGCTGCAGCGCGATCACGGCGATATCGAGATCGTCGACATCGTCGGCAAGAACATCTACGTCAATCTCAAGGGCGCCTGCATGGGCTGCGCACTGGAAGCCGCCACGCTTGGTTCGATCCAGCAGAAGCTGTTTGAAGAACTGGGCGAATACGTGCGCCTCCTGCCTGCCTCGCAACTCGAAATGGCCCGCTGATCTGAATGTAGGTGCGACTTCAGTCGCACGACAACGGTCAAAAGGCCGACTGAAGTCAGCCCTACGATGCGCGCGTCGCCGCCCCGCCCTGCACCTCCAGAGAGGATCCAATCATGAAACCGATCTATTTCGACAACAACGCCACCACCGCCTGCGATCCCGCCGTGGTGGAAGCCATGCTGCCCTTCTTCACCGAGCAGTTCGGCAATGCCTCCTCGATTCACAGTTTTGGCAATCAAGTCGGCCTCGCGATCAAGGCCGCCCGCAGCCAGATCCAGCAGCTGCTGGGCGCCGAGCATGACAGCGAGATCATCTTCACTGCCGGCGGCACCGAATCCGACAACACCGCCATCCTCTCCGCACTGAAAGCCCAGCCCGAGCGTAACCAGATCATCACCACGGTGGTCGAACACCACGCCATCCTGACGCTGTGTGAGCAGCTCGAAAAGGATGGCTACGTGGTGCACAAGCTGCGCGTCGACAAGCGCGGCCGCATCGACATGGACGAGTACAAGGCCCTGCTCTCGGATCGCGTCGCCATTGTTTCCGCCATGTGGGCCAACAACGAATCGGGCACCATTTTCCCGGTCGAGGAAATGGCCGAATACGCACATGCCATGGGTGTGCAGTTTCATACCGATGCAGTGCAGGCCGTCGGCAAGATCCCGATTGATCTGAAACGCACGAAGATCGACATGCTCTCCGTTTCCGGCCACAAGCTGCATGCGCCCAAGGGCATCGGCGTGCTCTACCTGCGCCGTGGCACACGCTACCGCCCGTTGATGCGCGGCGGCCAGCAGGAGCGCGGCCGCCGCCCCGGCACAGAGAATGCGCCAGCCATCATCGGCTTCGGCAAGGCCGCCGAACTCGCCCTTCAACACATCGACACCGAGAACAGCGATGTGCGCTACCTGCGCGACAAGCTTGAGCGCGGCATCCTCGCCCAGATACCGAATGCCTTCCCCACCGGCGATCTTTCCTGCCGCCTGCCCAACACCAGCAGCATCGCCTTCGAGTACGTGGAAGGCGAAGCCATCCTGCTGCTCCTGAACAAGCTGGGCATTGCTGCGTCTTCCGGCTCGGCCTGCACCTCGGGCTCGCTGGAGCCTTCACATGTGATGCGCGCCATGGGCATCCCCTACACGGCCGCCCACGGCACGATCCGCTTCTCGCTCTCACGCTACAACACGCTGGAAGAAGTCGAGCGCGTGATCGCCGCAGTGCCACCGATCATCGCCCAGCTGCGCCAGATTTCGCCCTACTGGAATCCGGTCAAGAACTGCCCTGCCGACCAGGCTTTCGCGCCGGCTTACGCGTAAGGCAGCAACAAGCAAAAGCCCCGCTGGCGATTGTCGGCGGGGCTTTTCGTTTCGTGACTGCGGGATTTGTAGGGTGCGCAATGCGCACCGTTTCAAGCGTCAATCCATTGCCAAGAAAGGGCCCGCGTGCGCGATGCGCACCCTACTTGGCTGGAATCCGGTCAAGAACTGTCCGGCCGACCAGGCTTTCGCCCCAGCTTACGCGTAAGGCAGCAACAAGCAAAAGCCCCGCTGGTGATTGTCGGCGGGGCTTTTTTCATGCTTTCGGGATTTGTAGGGTGCGCATTGCGCACCGTTTCAAGCGTCGATCCATTGCCGAGAAAGGGTCCGCGTGCGCGATGCGCACCCTACTTGGCTGAGCGCAGCTCCGATGGCTTTTGCCAATCTCGGCAACGCACCCTTTCTTGACGCCATCGTCGTCGTAAACTTTCGCGACCAGCAATTTGGCTTCTTCCCGCAAGCCGATCCGGCGTGCTGATCGTCGCCTCGTCGGAACAGACGCGGGCAAGCGGAACTGGAAACGTACGCAGTGCGCAGTGCGCACCATTCCAAAAAGCCTTCTCCGGAGCAGGTTCCGCGTGCGCTGTGCGCACCCTACTTGGCTTGATGAATCGGATCTCAGCCATGTTCGAATTGCCTGCGATACTTCACAAAGCCCTTTTTGACTGCCCCTGCGAATCCTGCTTTCTCAAAGAAGTGGTGCGCATCAGTGCGCTCCAACGAGCTGAGCAACATTATTTTTGAACAGTTTTCCTCAAGGCAATAGCGCTCAATCTCTCGCATAAGTGCCGCTCCTACGCCAAGCCCTCTGCAAGGGCCGGTAACAATGATGTTTTCGACGACTGCAAAGGGTTGGTTCTGGAACATTACATCCGAGCACAGAGAGACAAGGGCTGTACCTACCGCACTACCTTCAACCTCAGCTATCAAAAGCGCTGTTCGAGGATCTTTAGATACTGTCGACACCCGCTCTTGGGAAACAGAAACTGCTGGGTTATCAACAAGCTCTTTGTACAGGGACTGGATAGAGGGAGCGTCAGACCCTTCTGCCCTTCTTATGACTACCTTGGTCATTACAGTTGCGATCTAACGAATTGACGTGAGGAGCGACCGGAGCCGCAGGCGGAGGGAACTTTTTGTTTCGTGCTCGCACTGAGGAAAACCCGGGACTGCTGGCACCGCACACATCCTGCAAAGCCCGTGCGCGTTGAGGACACGCCCCCCGTTTCCGGACGGCCAAAAAACCACCGCGTACGGCGCACTCGGAATATTCCGGCACGACTCGTAGGGCTTCAATAAACGAAGCGAATTGCGCCGAATGCGGCGAAAAAGCTTCCGGCGCAATTCGCTTCGCTCATTGTTCCCTGCGGCGCCCTACGAATGCCAGCTTTCGGCGTATCTTCAAGACCGTCCGTTGCGATCACGGAAGGAACGTAAAGGCGGGGTGGGTTCGCAAAGCACCCCACCATGAGCTTATCAATGTGCAACGGTGGGTTGTCGCGCAGCAAACAACCACCCAACCCACGCACTCAAGCTTCCGCCGCAACCAGCCGGCGATAAAGCTCCAGATAGCTGCGCGCCGCCACATCCCAGGAAAATTCCTGACGCATGGCGCACTTCATCACTTGCTGCCACTGCGCTGGCTGGTGGTAGAGATCAAGGGCGCGCTGCATGGCCAGCCCGAGACCGTGCGGGCTGGCCTCGCCGAAGCTGAAACCGGTGGCCTGATCTGCCTTGAGCGCACGCTCGCTGGCATCCACAACGGTATCGGCCAGCCCTCCCACATGGTGCACCAGCGGCAGGCAGCCATAGCGCAAGGCATACAGCTGGGTCAGGCCACAGGGCTCGAAGCGCGAGGGCATGAACAGGCTGTCGGCACCACTGATCACGCGGTGCGCCAAGGCTTCGTCATACACCGTGCGCACGGCTACCTGCTGCGGATGGCTGCGGGCAGCCTCGAGGAAGGCGGCTTCCAGCGCCCGGTCGCCACTGCCCTGCACCACCAGTTGCGCCCCCGCTGCGAGCAGGCCTGGCAACACGGCCAGCACCAGGTCTAGCCCCTTCTGCGCGGTGAGGCGGCTCACCACACCGAAGAGCGGTGCGCCCGGCGCCGCCGCCAGGCCCATTTCTGCTTGCAGGCCGGCTTTGCACAACGCTTTTCCCGCAAGCTGCCCGGCACTGTAAGGCGCCACGATGCCGGCATCCTTCTCCGGGTTCCAGACCGCGTAGTCGACTCCGTTGAGCACCCCGAAGACGTTGCCGGCTCGGCTCTGGATCACGCCTTCGAGACCGCAGCCGAACTCCGGTGTGGCGATCTCACGGGCATAGCTGCCACTCACCGTGGTGACGGCATCGGCGAACTTGAGGCCGGACTTCATGAAGGAGAGCTGGCCGTGATACTCCAGCGCACTGGGCACGGCGAAACGGCTGGGCAAGCCCAGCAGATGAAAATCCGCCAGCGAAAACAGGCCCTGGTAAGCCAGGTTGTGCACGGTGAATACGGTTGCGGCCTGGGTCGGCAGATGCTGCACGATGTAGGCACAGGCCATCGCGGCATGCCAGTCATGCGCATGCACCACATCCGGCAGCCAGTCTGCATCCAGCTCGCCGGCCGCCAGTTGCGCCGCCACCCAGCCCAGCAAAGCGAAGCGCTGAAGATTGTCCGGCCATTCAAGGCCGGCACTATTCTGATAAGGCCCACCATCGCGGCGATAGAAATACGGCGCATCCACCACATACACCGGCACGTGGCTGAAGGGCATCTGGCCCTTGATGAGGCGCACCCGCGCTGCGCCGAACACCGGGCCGATCTCGCACACTGTTTCGGGGGCCAGCACGGCATCGATGATCTGCGGCAGGCCCGGCAGCAGCAGGCGTACATCCGCGCCCTGGCCAATCAGGGCCTGGGGCAAGGCGCCGAGCACATCGGCGAGCCCGCCGGTTTTCACCAGCGGGAAGATTTCAGCAGCGACATGCAGCACCCTCATGACTGCAAGGCCGCCAGCATGTCGCGCGTCACCAGGGTCACCCCACCTTCGGTGCGATAGAAGCGTTTGGCATCCAGCTCAGGATCCTCGCCAATCACCATGCCATCAGGAATCACGCAGTCGCGGTCCACCACGGTTTTGTTCAGGCGCACATGACGCCCGACCTGTACTCCGGGCAGCAATACCGACCAGCGCACATGGGCATGCGAGTGCACCCGCACATTGTTGAAGAGCATGGTGCGCACGACTTCGCCGGAAATGATGCAACCGCCGGACACGACCGACTCGATGGCCGCGCCGCGCCGACCCGGCTCGTTGTGCACGAACTTGGCCGGCGGCAGCTGGGCCTGATAGCTCCAGATCGGCCAGCGGGTGTCGTACAGATTCAGTTGCGGCTCGGTGGCGGTGAGGTCGATGTTGGCATCCCAATACGCATCAATGGTGCCCACGTCGCGCCAATATGGTGCCTCGCCGGAGCGGTTGCGCACACAACTGAGTGCAAACGGATGAGCCGCAGCCTGGGCATTGCGGACTGCACGCGGGATGATGTCCTTGCCGAAATCATGGCTGGAGGTGGGATCGGCCAGATCGCGCTCCAACTCCTTGTAGAGATAGCGCGCGTTGAACACATAGATGCCCATGCTGGCCAGCGACATCTCCGGGTTGCCCGGCATCGCCGGCGGATCGGCCGGTTTCTCGACGAACTCGATGATGTTGTCGCTTTCATCGACCGCCATCACACCGAAATCACAGGCTTCCTTGCGCGGCACAGCGATGCAGCCCACCGTGCATTCGCGGCCTTTCGCTACGTGATCGGCGATCATCAGCGCGTAGTTCTGCTTGTAGATATGGTCACCCGCGAGCACCAGGATGTAGTCGGCGCGGTAAGCCGCAATGATGTCCTGGTTCTGGTACACCGCGTCGGCCGTACCCTGATACCAGCGCTCGTCTTCAGTGCGCTGCTGAGCCGGCAGGAGATCGATGAACTCGTTCATCTCCGGCTTGAGAAAAGCCCAGCCCCGCTGCAGGTGGCGCAAGAGGCTGTGAGACTTGTACTGGGTGATCACACCGATACGGCGGATACCGGAATTGAGGCAGTTGGAGAGCGCAAAATCCACGATGCGAAATTTGCCACCGAAATACACCGCAGGCTTGGCGCGGCGGTCAGTCAGGTTCTTCAGGCGACTGCCGCGCCCACCCGCAAGAACCAGTGCTACGGTACGTTTCGGCAGATCCAGGCTCTGCGCCAGATCGGGGGAGACCATGTATTCATCCTCATCCAGTTATTCGGAAAAACAGGCTGAAACCACCACCACTTGCAATACCTACACCCAAACCGCGCTATAAATGCCACTGACGGAAGCGCTACGAGCGCTACGCAATGCAACAAGGCCCGCTACTTGCGTGGTGATGAGTCTATTGCGCTCGATGCACCGAAACAAGGCAGACATACGAGGACGTGGCACGAATCATTCCAGCCTGTCTGCCGCGCAAGACAATAAACCCGACCCCAGCCAGATCGATACAAGGAGATGCCGTGAATTCACCGACCCCAGACTCCATTCCGGCCCTGAACGCGGCCATCGATGAACAGCTTCTGCGCACCGTGGGCGTAGCCCGCCAGGATGCCACCAGCACCGATCTGATGAAGGCCCTGTCGCAAGTGGCTCGCGAAGAGCTCTCGCAGCGCTGGGTTGAAACCCAGGCAGCGGACCGCGGCGGCAAGGCGCGCCGCGTGTACTACCTGTCTATGGAGTTTCTGATCGGTCGTACGCTCTCCAACGCGCTCGGCGCGCTGCGCCTGAGCAATGCCGGCGCCCAGGGCATGCTGGACCACGCCCATACCCTTGAAGAAATCGCCGATCAGGAGCCGGATGCGGCGCTGGGCAATGGCGGCCTGGGGCGTCTCGCCGCCTGTTTTCTCGACTCGATGGCCAACCTGGGCCTGCCTTCCTTCGGCTATGGCATCCGTTACGAATACGGCATGTTCAAGCAGAAGATCGTCGGCGGTGCGCAGACCGAGTTGCCCGATCCCTGGCTAGCCGATGGCACACCCTGGGAATTTCCGCGTGCCGACATCAGCTTCCCGGTGCGCTTCGGTGGCTGGGTCGAGCACATCGGTGATCGCGCGGTATGGCGCCACGCCGGCGAGGTGGTGGCGAAGGCTTATGACATGGTAATTCCCGGTTACGGCACCCGCAAAGTCAGCACCCTCCGATTGTGGAAAGCCGTTGCCCCGGCCGACCTCGATCTTCAGGCCTTCAACACCGGCGACTATGGCCGCGCCGCCCAGGTGAAGAACGAGTACGAGAACATTTCCTGGGTGCTGTATCCGAACGACAGCACGCCGGCTGGCCGCGAACTGCGCCTGCGCCAGGAGTACTTCTTCGTTGCCGCTTCGGTACGCGACATCCTGCTGCGCCACATGATGGAACATGGCACGCTCGATAACCTGCATGAACAGGTTGCCATGCATCTGAATGACACCCACCCGGCCATCGCGGTGGCCGAGCTGATGCATGTGCTCTGTGACGAGCACAGCATGCCCTGGGCCAAGGCCTGGAGCATCTGCCAGAAGACCTTCTCCTACACCAACCACACCTTGATGCCGGAAGCACTGGAAACCTGGCCGGTGGCCCTGATGCAGCATGTGCTGCCACGCCATCTGGAAATCATCTTCCGCATCAATGCCGAATTCCTCGCTGAAGCCGCCAGGCATCGGCCGGGAGACAACGGTTTCCTCGCCCGCTTATCCCTGATCGACGAAACCGGCGAGCGCCGCGTGCGCATGGCCAACCTGTCGGTGGTGGGCAGCCACATGATCAATGGGGTGTCGGCCCTGCACTCGGATCTGCTGGTCAAAACCCTGTTCGCAGACTTCGCCAGCCTGTGGCCGGAGCGTTTCACCAACATGACCAACGGCATTACGCCCCGGCGTTGGCTTTCGCAGGCCAATCCAGGGCTCGCCGCCCTGATTGACAAGAACATCGGGCCCGACTGGCGCAACCATCTGGATCAGCTCAAACAGCTTGAAGCCCTCAAGGACGATGCCGCGTTCCGTGCCGATTTCATGGCCGTCAAGCGCCAGAACAAGGCCCGCCTCGCCGCCCTGATCGCCCGCAGTACCGGCATCAAGGTCAATCCAGACAGCCTCTTCGATGTGCAGATCAAGCGTATCCACGAGTACAAGCGCCAGTTGCTCAACGTACTGCACGTAATCTGGCGCTACCAGGCCATCCTCGCCAACCCGGCGGCAGACTGGACACCGCGCGTCACGATCTTCGCCGGCAAGGCCGCCTCCAGCTACACCGCCGCCAAATCGATCATTCATCTGATCCACGATGTGGGCAACGTCATCAACAATGACCCGCGCATCGGCGACAAGTTGAAACTCGTCTTCATCCCCAACTACGGCGTATCGGTTGCCGAAGTGATCATGCCCGGCGCCGATCTCTCCGAGCAGATCTCCACCGCCGGCACCGAAGCCTCGGGCACCGGCAACATGAAGCTCGCTCTGAATGGCGCGCTGACCATCGGCACGGATGATGGCGCCAACATCGAAATCCGCGAAAACGTAGGCGACGACAACATCTTCATCTTCGGCCTGCGCACCCCCGAGGTGCTGGCCATGAAGCAAGGCGGCTATCAGCCGATGCGCATCTACGAGAGCAGCCCGGGCCTCAAGGCGGTGCTCGATGCAATTGCCGGTGGCCAGTTCTCGCCCAACGAACCGGGCCGCTATCGCGGGCTGGTCGATGCGCTGCTGTGGGGAGGCGATCACTACATGTTGCTGGCGGACTACCAGTCCTACATCGACACCCAGGCCAGAGTGGACGCGCTCTACGCGAAGCCGGACGAGTGGGCCAGCAAGGCCATCATCAACATGGCCAACATGGGCACATTCTCGTCGGACCGCACCATCGCCCAGTACGCGAAGGAGATCTGGAATATCCCGGTAGCGCCCTGAGTTGCAAGAACGAGCCCTGCAGGTGCGCCCATAGGTGCGACTTCAGTCACACACTACATCTGGCAAGCCGGCTGAAGCCAGCCCTACACCTGCATGGCCTGCAACATACAGGTCGCTCCTGCCGAGCTGCCTCCACCCTGCAAGAGGAATTGGATTACTCTGGCCGTATGCTGAACGAATCCGACATCCAGGCTTTCTGCGAGGCTCGCCACGGCGATCCGTTTTCCATCATGGGCCTGCATGCCACTGCGGACGGTGGCTTCTGGCTGCGCTGCTTCGTGCCCGGCGCCGCCAGCGTCGACGTAGTAGACCGGGCCCGCAAACGCCGCGGCACGCTCAGCCAGCGCCACCCGGCCGGGTTCTTCGAAGGGCTGATCGACACAAAAAGGGTTTTTCATTACCGCCTGCGCGTCACTTGGCAGGATGGCAGCGTCCTTACCCTCGAAGACCCCTACCGCTTTCCGCCGGTGCTCGGCGAGCAGGACGTGTGGTGGCTCGGCGAAGGCACCCATCTGCGCCCCTATGAAATCCTCGGTGCACGCCATCGCGAGATAGATGGCGTGGCCGGCACGAGCTTCGCGGTGTGGGCACCGAACGCTTCGCGCGTCGCCGTGCTGGGCGACTTCAACGGCTGGGACAACCGCCGCCATCCAATGCGCCTGCGCCGCGAATGCGGCGTGTGGGAAATCTTCCTGCCGGCGGTGCCGGAAGGCGCCTGCTACAAGTACGAAGTGCGCGCCAGCAACGGCCACACCCTGCCGCTGAAGGCCGACCCCTACGCGCTGCAATGTGAGCTGCGCCCCTCCACCGCCAGCGTGGTCAGCCATCTGCCGCCAGCTGTTGCCCCCTCCCCTGAGCGCCAGCGTGCCAACGCGCTGGATCAGCCAGTGAGCATCTACGAAGTCCATCTGGCTTCATGGCGGAAGAAAAACGACGGACAGGACTGGCTCAACTGGGATGAACTCGCCGAGCAACTGCTGCCCTACGCCCAATGGATGGGCTTCACTCATCTGGAGCTGATGCCGATCAGCGAGCACCCCTTCGATGGCTCCTGGGGCTATCAGAGCATCGGCCTGTATTCGCCCACTGCGCGCTTTGGGGATACCGCCGGCTTCACCCGTTTTGTCGAACGCGCTCATGCCGCAGGCATCGGCGTGCTGCTCGACTGGGTGCCGGCACATTTCCCGACCGATGCGCACGGGCTGGCGAACTTCGACGGCACACACCTGTATGAGTACGCTGATCCGCGCGAAGGCTTCCATCAGGACTGGAACACCCTGATCTACAACTTCGGCCGCACCGAGGTGCGCAACTTCCTGATCGCCAATGCCTTGTACTGGCTGGAGCGCTACAACGTCGACGGCCTGCGCGTGGACGCCGTGGCCTCCATGCTCTATCGCGACTACTCGCGCAAGGAAGGCGAGTGGATTCCGAATGCGCAGGGCGGGCGCGAAAACCTCGAAGCCATTGATTTCCTCAAGCGCATGAACGAGATCGTCGGCGCAGAGCGTCCACAGGCCATCACGCTGGCCGAGGAATCCACCTCCTACCCGGCCGTTTCGCGCCCCACTTTCGCAGGCGGACTGGGCTTTCACTACAAGTGGAACATGGGCTGGATGCACGACACCCTGCAGTACATGGCGCGCGACCCGATCCACCGCAAGCATCATCACAACGAGATGAGCTTCGGGCTGGTGTATGCCTTCAGCGAAAACTTCGTGCTGCCGCTCTCGCACGACGAAGTGGTGCATGGCAAGGGCTCGCTCATCGGCAAGATGCCGGGCGACCGCTGGCAGAAATTCGCCAATCTGCGCGCCTACTACGGCTTCATGTGGGGCCATCCCGGCAAGAAGCTGCTCTTCATGGGCGGCGAGTTCGCCCAGGAGCGCGAATGGAATCACGACCAAAGTCTGGACTGGCACCTCACCGATGACGCCCTGCACGCCGGTGTTCAGCATCTGGTGCGGGATCTGAACCACGTCTATCGCGATTGCCCGGCCCTGCACCAGCGCGATGTGGAAGGCGGAGGCTTCGAATGGATCGCCCACAGCGATGCCGAGCATTCAATCTACAGCTTCGTCCGCTACGGCCACGGCGATACATCGCCGGTGGTGGTGGTCTGCAACTTCACGCCCACCGTGCATCACGCCTGGCGCCTGGGCGTGCCGCGTGAAGGCAACTACGTCGAGCGCATCAATACGGATTCCGAGTTCTACGGCGGCAGCAATGTCGGCACGCCGTCAGCGCGCAGCCAGGGCCTCGCCTGGCAAGACAAACCGGACTCGATCCAGATCGACCTGCCGCCACTGGCGACCGTGATTTTCGAGTGGCAAACCTGAGAGAGACCTGATGGAACTGCACACCCTGCTCCCCGGTAAGCCCTGGCCGCTCGGCGCCCATGCTGACGCAGGGGGCGTGAATTTCGCGATCTTCTCAGCCAACGCCACGGCCGTCTTCCTGTGCCTGTTCGACTCCGACGGCCAGACTGAGCTGGCGCGCCTGCCGCTACGCGGCCACACCCTGGACGTGTGGCATGGCTATCTGCCCGAAGCGGTGCCAGGCCTGATCTATGGCCTGCGCTGCGAAGGCCCTTGGGCCCCGCAGGAAGGGCATTACTTCAACCCGGAAAAGCTCCTGCTGGATCCCTACGCGCGCGAGATCGCCGGCCAGTTCAACTGGAACGACGCCCACTTCTGCGCGATCCCTGAGAGTCACGAACAGCCCTGCCCCGAAGACAACGGCCGCCACGCTCTCAAGGCACGCGTGCCCGCCCCGGATGGCTTTGACTGGGGCGACGACGCCCCGCCCGAGATCAGCCCTGCCGACACGGTGATCTACGAACTGCACGTGAAGGGCTTCTCGAAATCAAATCCGGCCATTCCGGAGGCCTTGCGTGGCACCTACGCCGGCCTCGCCCATCCCGCCTCCCTCGCTCATCTGAAACGACTGGGCGTCACCGCCCTGAGCATCCTGCCGGTGCATTACCACCTTGACGAGTTGCGCCTCACGCAGATGGGCCTCGTCAATTACTGGGGCTACAACAGCATCAATTTCTTCACGCCGGACCCACGCTACGCCAGCGGCGCGGATGGCCTTTCGGTAGGCGACGAGTTCCGCACGATGGTCCGTGCGCTACATGCGGCAGGCATCAAGGTATTGCTCGACGTGGTCTACAACCACACCGCAGAAGGCGACGCCACCGGCCCCTCCATCAGCTTCCGCGGGCTGGACAACGCCAGCTATTACCGCCTGGACGCCAACAACAAGCGCACCTTCATCAACGACACCGGCTGCGGCAACACGCTGGATATCCGTCAGCCCAATGTCTTGCGACTGGTGCTGGACAGCCTGCGCTACTGGGTCAGCGAAATGCATGTCGATGGTTTCCGCTTCGACCTGGCGCCCATCCTCGGACGGGACGACAGCGGCTTCAACCCGCGTGCAGCCTTCTTCGCAGCCGTAGCGCAAGATCCGGTGCTCTCGCACGTAACGATGATCGCCGAGCCCTGGGATATCGGCCCTGGCGGCTACCAGCTGGGCGGCTTCCCGCGCGGATGGCACGAATGGAATGATCGCTTCCGCGATACCCTGCGTGCCTTCTGGCTGGGTCACCCCTGCACGCGCGGCGATTTCGCGATGCGCCTGTGTGGCTCATCCGATCTGTTCCAGGCCAACCGGCGCGAGCCACTGGCCTCGGTCAATTACATCGTCTCGCACGATGGCTACACCTTGCGTGATCTGGTGAGCTATGTCGCCCGCCGCAACCAGGCCAACGGTGAAGACAATCGCGACGGTCACAATCACAACCTCAGCAACAACTGCGGCGAGGAAGGCCCCAGCACCGACCCGGCCGTGCTCGCCTTGCGCAGCCGCATGCAGCGCGTACTGCTGGCCAGTGCCCTGTTCTCACAAGGCACGCCGATGCTGGCGGCCGGTGATGAGCTGGGGCATTCGCAGGGCGGCAACAACAACCCCTATTGTCAGGACAATCCAGACACCTGGATTGCCTGGGCCGAAGCGGATCAGGATCTGATTGCCTTCA
The DNA here is from genome assembly GCF_030548425.1 of Uliginosibacterium sp. 31-12. Lineage (NCBI taxonomy): Bacteria > Pseudomonadati > Pseudomonadota > Betaproteobacteria > Rhodocyclales > Zoogloeaceae > Uliginosibacterium > Uliginosibacterium sp. 31-12. The sequence goes on from NZ_JAUOOA010000005.1 coordinate 16,724, forward strand.
CTGCCAGGCTGCTGTCACTGCGCCGCCAGGCCATGCTTTTCGCCACGCACTGGTACCGGCGCGGGCCAAGCGACCTGGTGTGGCTACGCAAGGATGGTGAGGCCCTGCACAGCCACGAATGGCGCGATGCTGGCGCCCGTGCGCTGGGCTGCCTGATCAATCACCCCGGCCGCGCCAGCGTACCCCTGCTGCTGCTCGTGAATGCCGAACCCACCGACTGCCACTTCACGCTGCCTGCCGGTGAATGGCGCTGCTGGTTCGACACCACGGCCAGCACCGGCGAACGCGACTGGCACGGCTCCAGCACCACGCCCTTCACCCTCGGCGCGCACAGCATGGTGCTGCTCGCGGCGGGAGCAGCGAAACTGAATCTGTAGGGCCGACTTCAGTCGGCGTTCACGCTTGGCGTGCGGCTGAAGCCGCACCTACAACAAAACGCGACCAGAGGCCGCAGCTTGCAACACCCGTAGCCCGGATGCAGCGCAGCGGAATCCGGGAAGCAGCCCCCGGATTCGGGCCTTCAGCCTCCATCCGGGCTACAAATATCTTCTGTATCTGCAGCAAAAAGGACTCACCCCATGCGCTTCCCCCGAGCCAGCGGCATCCTCCTCCACCCCACCTCGCTCCCCGGCCCGCATGGTTCTGGCGATCTGGGCATCGAAGCGCGCCACTTCATCGATTGGCTCGCCGCCAGCGGCCAGTCGCTGTGGCAGATCCTGCCACTCGGCGGCATTGGCCCCGGCAACTCGCCCTATATGAGCAGCTCAGCCTTTGCCGGCAATGTGCTGCTGATCGATCTGGCCGAGTTGCAGGCGCAAGGCTGGTTGCCTGCCACGCTCACGCCCGATCCGGCGTTCAGCGGCACGGCCATCCACTTCTCCGCTGTCGTCCCCTGGCGCATGGCACGCCTGCAGGAAGCCGCCAGTTGTTTCTTCCTCTCCGCCAGCAGTCAGGCCCGCCAGAACTACGCCAATTTCTGTGCCGCGCAGGCCGGATGGCTGGACGACTACGCACTGTTCATGGCACTCGCCGACCACTATGGCTGGCAGGACTGGTGCGACTGGCCTGCGCCGCTGGCCCGGCGAGAGCCCGCCGCGCTGAATGAAGCACGCCAGCAGCATGCCGAGCGCATCAATTTCTGGAAATTCTGTCAGTGCGCCTTCTTCCGCCAGTGGCATGCACTCAAAACCTATGCTCATTCAAAAGGCATCCAGATCATTGGCGACGCACCGATCTTCATCGCCTATCAGAGCGCCGAAGTGTGGGCCCGGCCCGATCTGTTCGAACTTGATACGGATGGCAAGCCGCAGGTAGTGGCCGGCGTGCCGCCGGATGCTTTCACCGCAGAGGGCCAGCGCTGGGGCAATCCGCTGTATCGCTGGAGCGCCCACGCAGCCGAGCACTACGCCTGGTGGATCACCCGCATCCGTCGCACTTTCGAGCTGGTCGACATCGTGCGCATCGATCACTTTCGTGGTTTCGTCGACTACTGGGAGATTCCGGCCAGCGAGCCCAATGCGATCAAGGGACGCTGGCTGCCCGGCCCGGGCGCTGCGCTGTTCGAGGCCATCAGCGCAGCGCTGGGCCCGCTCCCGATCATCGCCGAGGATCTGGGCATCCTGACTCCGGCGGTCGACGCGCTGCGCCAGCAACTAGGCCTGCCCGGCATGCGCATCCTGCATTTCGCCTTTGGCAGTCAGGGGGAGGAACGCAGCGCAAACGCCTACCTGCCGCACAACTACAGCCCGGACACCGTGGTCTACACCGGCACCCACGACAACGACACCACGCGCGGCTGGTGGGCCGAAATCAGCGAGGCCGAACGCCAGCATGTGCGCGACTACCTCGCCTGCAGCGGCGACGACATCCACTGGAGCCTGATTCGCGCCGCCTGCGCCAGCGTGGCCGACACGGCGATTCACCCGCTGCAGGATGTGCTCGGGCTAGGTTCGGAAGCGCGCATGAACTTCCCCGGCAAGGCCGAGGGCTACTGGCAATGGCGCTTCGAATGGGCGCAGTTGCAGCCGCGCCATGGCGAACTGCTCGCCAGCCTGTGCCGGCTTTACCGGCGCTGAGTCCGAAAAAAAGGCCGTTCCCCGCCAAAGCGGGAGAACGGCCAGGACTCAAGAACTTGAATTACTGGTAGTACTTGTCGTAGAGCGGAGCCGTACCGCTCACCCCTTCAAGCAGGTGGACGCGGTAGTCATACTTGGCCTTGCGCGTAGCCTCGCCGCTGTAGAGATAATCGGTGCTGGTGGCGATGCCGACCACGACGCCGTTCTTCGGCGCCTTGCTCAGATCCAGACACGACTCACCGCTTTCCACCGGCTGGCTATAGACCGCCGTGCCATCGGCTGCACGGTAGGCCAGCTGGAAGCGCATGTTGTTGCCCAACGGCTGGAAGTTGACCCGCACCTTGTTACCACTGACCTTCAACGGGATCTGGTTGGCACCACTCCAGCCCGGCAAGGTATCGGTCGCCGGGATCAGGGTCGTGCTGCTCTGAGTGGTGGCCGCGTAGAAACTCAGCTTGTGGCTGGTCTGCTTGAAGTAGCCTCCAGCCGACCCCTCGGAGACGATGGTGCGGGCCCAGTTGTCATTGATGGGCACCTTGAAACCATCCGTCCAGACACCGAAGTCGACCATGGCCTGGCGGGCACGGTATTCAGTGATCAGGCGGCGGGTCTGCGCATCACCCAGACCTTCGGAAAGCGAAGCCAGGATGTTGTTCTGCGTACCTTTCTTCCAGATCCAGGCGTTCGAACCCTGAGACAGATAAAGCGCGATGAAGTGGGAGAAGGCCGCGTTGTACTGGTTGCCGCCTAGGTATTCCCGCCAGGTGCCGATCTGCTGTCCGCTCGCAGTTTCCATGTGCACGCCTTCAGCGTTCGGGCCGCCGAAAGTGCCGTCCTGCAGCCAGCCGCTGTAGTTCTCGATCGGCATGTGCGGAGCCAGGAAAGGTGCGCCATCCAGGAAGCCCACGCCACGCGAGCCGGTGCGATTGCCCGTCATGGTCATCTGCAGCCAGGTGTTGGAGCCTTCGTTGAACCAGGCTGCCTTGTTGCCCATGCTGGCCATGATGGCGTGAATGTATTCATGCGTGACGCCGTTGTACTCGCTGGCGGTCACCACCGGGTAGTAGGACAGCAACACCATCGGATAGCCATTGATACCGCTCTGCCAGCCCCCCTTCTCGGTATTGCTGGCGCTGTCGGTGCACAGACCCGAGCCAAAGAGATAGATGTTGCTGAAGTAGCCTTGCTGCTGCAGCTTGTCCACCGGCCAGCCCATCACGTTGTGGATGTAGTCGGCGTCCTTGTTCATGTGTGCGAGCAAGGCATCGATGTGGGCATCGGTAATGGCCGGGTTGCGGTTCTTGCCCCAGATGAAGGCAAAGCGCCCGGAGGTCTTGTAGCCAGCTACGAGGCTGGCGTTGCAACCCAGATAAAGCTTGAAGTTGGCCGGATTCACCGTGGCATTGGTGCTATCGGTCTTCATGTCGTAGTTCAGATCGGGCGTGTACTTCGGCCAGGTATAGGCGCTGCATTGCGCGGCCGAACTGCTGCTGGACGAAGCTGCCGAGGAAGCCACGGAAGAAGCTGCGGCACTCGAAACAGCCACCGACGATGCGGCCCGCGAGGAAGTCACGCTGCTGGAGACAGAACTGGCAACAGAGGATTTCGCAACCGAAGAACTCGCGGCACTCGAACTGCTCAGCGCGCTCGACGACGCGGCCGACGAACTGCTGCTCGATCCTGCCAACGGCACCGAACATTCATTCACACCCCCGGGAATTCGCGCACCGAAGGTTGCCTGGCTACAGGTAAAGGCACCTGTAAGTTGCCGGTAGAAGAAAGTATTGGCACGACCAAAAGCGACTTTGGTCGAGCTCGCCACGTTACAGGCAGCCCCTTCCTTGCAGATGGTTGTATAGCCTGACGGCCGATTGGCGGCCTGGGCCCCACTCGCCAGCAATGCCGCGAGCAGCCCGACAAACAGAGGGTTCAGCTTCATCTATTTCTCCAATAATGTTGCGGATCCCTGCGCTCCCTGTGGGCGCTCTCCCTTGCTCTGCGGCATGTCAATCGGATCCGGTAGGCGAAGCTTGAGGATTGTTCAATACTGCAATCAAGTCTTTTCCTCCAGAGTGCGGATAGCTCCGTCGAACGGAAACCCATGCCTGCAGACGAGGCCGAAAATCACCGCGCAGCATCGGCCGCGCCCGGACGCCTTATAATCCGCTCCTGTCAACGCTTGGCCAGCTAGTACGGCCGGCGCACCAGAACCTGCCCCGCCACACCGGCCGCGCAGCCCGCAAGGGCTTTTGCGCGGCGTTTTCCATTGCTGCACACCACGATGAGCTCCCCAGCCCTGCCCCCGCTCCAGCCCCTCGCCGCCTTTAGCCTGCCCAAGCCCGGCCAGCGTTTCGACCTGCCGCGCCTGCACGGCTCGGCGGATGCCGCCGCACTCGCCCAGCTCGCGGCCAGTGGGCAGAAGCTGATCGTCATCACCGCCAATCCGCTTGATGCGCAGCGCCTCGTCGAAGAGATCGCCTGGTTCGCCCAGGGCCTGCGCGTGCATTTGCTGCCGGACTGGGAAACCCTGCCCTACGACAATTTCTCGCCGCATCAGGATCTGATCTCCGAGCGCCTCGCCACGCTCTACGCGATCCACAAGGGCGAGTCGGACATCACCCTGCTGCCGGCCACGACTGCCTTGTACCGCATGGCACCGCCCCAGTATCTCGCCGGCCACACCTTCTTCATGAAGGCCAAGCAGGTACTGGATGTGGAGGCCTTCAAACTGCAGATGGCCCTGGCCGGTTACGAGCATGTGACCCAGGTGGTGCGCCCCGGCGAATTCTCGGTGCGCGGCGGCTTGATCGACCTCTTCCCGATGGGCGTGAAGCTGCCTTACCGGATCGATCTCTTCGATGACGAAATCGACACCATCCGCACCTTCGATCCAGACACCCAGCGCACCGTTTATCCAGTGCCGGAAATCCGCCTGCTGCCGGCACGCGAATTCCCGATGGACGACAAGGGGCGCAGCCATTTCCGTGCCGCCTTCCGTGAAGCCTTCGAGGGCGATCCGACCAAGAGCCCGATCTACAAGGACGTGTCCAACGGCGTCGCCTCCGCCGGTATCGAGTACTACCTGCCCCTGTTCTTCGATGCCACCGCCAGCCTCTTCGACTATCTGCCGAAGAATGTGCTGCTGGTCACCCACCAAGATGTGCCTGCCGCCATCGAAGCCTTCTGGGTCGAGGCCAATAGCCGCTACCGCCTGATGGCCGGTGACCGCGCGCGGCCCCTGCTGCCCCCCGAGCAACTCTTCCTGCCGGCCGAGGCTTTCTGGCTTGCCGCCAAAGGGCTGCCACGCGTCGCCATGGGCGAGAAGAATGAAGGCCACGCGCTCAGCTCGGCGCTGCCGGATCTTGGCGTAGAGCGCAAAGCCAGCGACCCGCTGCACAAACTCAAGCACTACCTCGACAACTTCCCCTGGCGGGTGTTGGTGCTGGCCGAGTCAGCCGGCCGTGCTCAGACCATCACCGAGTATTTTCACGAATACGATCTGAAACCCGCCGCCAGTACCGATCTGGCCGGCTTCCTCGCCACCGACGCCCGCCTCGGGCTGGCCAGTGGACCACTCTCTGCTGGCTTCGTGATGCCCGGTGCCAACATCGCGATCCTCACCGAAAACGAGCTCTACGCCGCCCAGGCCCGGCCGCGCGGACGCGGCCGGGATGCCCGCAAGAGCACGGTCGAAGGCTGGCTCAAGGATCTGTCGGAACTCAAGATCGGCGACCCGGTCGTCCACCAGAGCCACGGCATCGGCCGCTATCTGGGCCTCGTTCACATGGACATGGGCGAAGGCGACACCGAATTCCTGCATCTGGAATACGCGGAGGACACCAAGCTCTATGTGCCGGTGTCGCAACTACACGTCATCACCCGCTACGCCGGCGCCGACCCCGAGAACATCGCGCTGCACAAGCTCGGTTCAGGGCTGTGGGAAAAAGCCAAGCGCAAAGCCGCCCAGCAGGTGCGCGACACCGCAGCCGAACTGCTGGTGCTGTATGCCAAACGCGCCGCGCGCCCAGGCCACAAGTTCGATTTCAAGCAGCACGATCTGGAAGCCTTTGCCGAAGGCTTCGGCTTCGAGGAAACACCGGATCAGCTCGCTGCCATCAACGCCGTAGTCGAAGACATGCGTAGCGGCCGCCCGATGGACAGGCTGGTGTGTGGCGACGTGGGCTTCGGCAAGACCGAAGTCGCCTTGCGCGCCGCCTTCATCGCGGTGGCCGACGGCAAGCAGGTCGCCGTGCTCTGCCCCACCACGCTGCTGGCCGAACAGCACTACCAGACCTTCGCCGACCGCTTCGCCGACTGGCCGATCAAAGTCGCCGAGATTTCGCGCTTCAAGACCGCCAAGGAGCAAGCCGAAGCCATCGAGATGCTGGCGCAGGGCAAGGTGGATATCCTGATCGGCACCCACCGCCTGCTGCAGAAAGACGTTGAATTCAAGCGCCTGGGCCTCGTGATCATCGACGAAGAGCACCGTTTCGGCGTACGCCAGAAAGAGGCCCTGAAGAACCTGCGCTCTGAGGTCGACATCCTCACCCTCACCGCCACGCCGATCCCGCGCACCCTGGGCATGGCCATGGAAGGCCTGCGCGAATTCTCGGTAATCGCCACCGCGCCGCAGAAGCGCCTCGCCATCAAGACCTTCGTGCAGGGCTGGAGCAAGGGCATCGTGCGCGAGGCCGTACTGCGCGAGTTCAAGCGCGGCGGTCAGGTCTACTTCCTGCACAACGAAGTCGACACCATCGAGAACATGCGCAACACACTCACCGAGCTGCTGCCCGAAGCGCGCATCGTGGTCGGCCATGGCCAAATGAACGAGCGCGAGCTGGAACGCGTGATGAAGGATTTCACCGCCCAGCGCGCCAACCTCTTGCTGTGCACCACCATCATCGAAACCGGCATCAACATCCCCACGGCGAACACCATCGTCATCAACCGGGCGGATCGTTTCGGCCTCGCGCAATTGCACCAGCTGCGCGGACGTGTGGGGCGCTCGCACCACCAGGCCTATGCCTATCTCCTGACCGATGCCAACGCCAAGCCCAGCGCCAATGCGCAGAAGCGCCTGGAGGCCATCACCATGATGGAAGACCTCGGCTCCGGCTTCTTCCTCGCCATGCACGATCTGGAAATCCGCGGCGCCGGCGAGGTGCTGGGCGACAACCAGTCCGGCGAGATCCAGCAGGTCGGCTTCGCGATGTATTCGCAGATGCTCAACCGCGCAGTGAAGGCGTTGCAGAACGGCAAGGAAGTCGATCTGGCCCAGCCGCTGGACGTGACTTCCGAAATCAATCTGCATGCCCCGGCCCTGCTGCCCAACGCCTATTGCCCGGATGTGCAGGAGCGCCTCACGCTTTACAAGCGCATGGCCAACTGCGAGGACGTGGACGAACTGCAAGCCATCCAGGAAGAGCTCATCGACCGCTTCGGCGAGCTGCCCGCGCAAGGCCAGGCGCTGCTCGAAACCCACCGCCTGCGCATCGCCGCAAAACCCCTGGGCATCATCAAGATCGACGCGTCTGAAGGCCGCATCCATCTGCACTTTGAGCCCAATCCGCCGATCGAGCCGATCAAGATCATCAAGCTGATCCAGAACAACCGGAACTGGAAACTCGCCGGGCAGGACAAGCTCACCATCAGCATCACCGCAGATACGTTCGCAGAGCGCGTCAACAAAGTGCGGAACTGTTTGAAGCAACTATCCGCTTAGCATTCCTCGCAGATCATCGCTTTTGCAGCACATGAAAGCCACGCCCCAAGCGTGGCTTTCTTCTTTCTGCCCTATCAGGGGCATGAACCAGACAAAGGGCCCCGGTTTGCCATAGCCAAGCTCTGCAAGGCCTCTTCAGATTTCAAGGCTTAAAGCCGTTAGCAATACATGCCGGGGCGTTCTTCGTAGATTGGGCGAACGAGCCCGCAAGGCAGAACTTTCGCGGCCAATGCCGCCTTACCGGACAAATCTCGCCATGACACACACCGCGCCACACGCCGTTTTCGGTACTGAAGATGTACTGATCCGTCTATGCAACGCCGTCAAACAAGTGCTCACATCGGCAAGTCATAGCGAAATCCGCTACTCAGGCATGGTTCAGCGGATCAGCAAGACCTGCCTGAAGCCGGATATCGGTTGCTTCGTGCTGTTTGATGGCGGGTTCTCCGGTCTGGTGGTGCTCAATTTTTCAGCCCCTGCTGCCATGGAGCTGTATGAGCAGTACATGCTCAACATGGGCATGAGCAAAACCGATCTCGCCGCGGCACATACCTCTGACGATGTGGCCAACGTCATGGGCGAGCTGATGAATCAGATCGTGGGAGAGTTCGTGGCCACCATGGCGAACGAACTGCAGACGCACATTACCCAGAGTCAGCCCAAGATGCTGGTCATCAACAAGCAGGTGATGCTGAGCGTGGACACCAATATTGATACGCCGGAAGCCCGCCGGGTGACCTTCCACACCGGCCGCAACAACATCTTCTATCTGGAAATGGCCATCGACCGGACCGAGTTCATCCAGCTCTACGACTTCGAGCCTCAGGCCGCCCAGGATCCGGATGAGCTGCTCTCCCGCACCCAGGCCGATGCACAAACAGAAGTGGAAACTCGCCCCAGCGGAGAAGGCCGGCACGACAAGCTGCTGGATGATCTGGGCATGTAAGACCACCGGGCCAGGAGAGAGCTACAAAGGCAGCCAGTCCAGCCCTCAGTCCACCACCACTTCCCCGCCCTCAGTGAAGACCAGCAAGGCCTTCACTGGTTTGCCCACAAAAACCGAAGTCAGCAGCGCGCGATAGCCTGCAATCTGCAGCCGGTAATCCGCCAGCAGCGCATCCGCTGGCGCATGGCCGCTCTTGTAGTCGAGCACCCAGATCGCATCCTCGCATTCCACCCAGCGGTCGATGCGGCCGGGCTTGCCGTCATGCCCGACAAAACTCGTCTCGTTACCAGCGCGCTGGTACTGCGCGGGATCGAAGAAGCGTGTCAATGCGGGGCGCGCGAGCAGCTTGCGTGCCGCCTGCTCCACTAAGGTATCCACCTTGGGCAGCGGCCAGCCCGCACAGTGCGCCTCCAGCCAGCCATGCAGGGCGGTACCGAAGGCCAGCCCTGCAGCATTCGCCTCTGCAGCCACCAGCTGCGGCGCACGCTGGCGCTGCTCGCCCACGCGCGGCACGGAATGACGCGGCAGCACGGTCGCTTCGCTGCCTGCCGCCCCCAAAAAGTCCGCCTCGCGGATCAGTTCAGGCAGCGCACCGGCAATCCCCTGCTCCGCGCCCATCTTCAGCATCGCTTCGCTGATGCGGCTGTAGGCCGTTGCCACACTGGACTTGCGCGCTTGCGCGATGCCGGAAACGATCAGCACCTGTTCGGCGCGGGTGATCGCCACGTAGAGCAGGTTCAGCTCCTCGCGCTCGGCTGCCAGCTTCTCGGCTTCCAGGAAGGCGCGGCGCGCCGGGCCGACTTCGCTCACCCGGCCGAGCAGCGAGAAGTGCTGCGGCAGATCAGCCTCCGCCGGCCAGTCCATCACCACGCCATAGCCCTCGGCATTACGCGGCGTGGCGTTGGCGTCGATCAGCCACACAATCGGTGCCTCCAGGCCTTTGGAGCCGTGGATGGTCATGATGCGCACGCGGCCCAGGCCCTCTCCTGCGGAAGCAACCAGGCCTTCGTCCGGTGCCTCCTCATCGGCTGCCGACAGACGCGCCAACTCGTCGACGAAACGCGTCAGGCTCGGGTAGCGCCCGGCATCTACGTTCAACGCCAGCTCCAGCAGGGCTTCGAGGTTGGCATGCACGCCGGGCCACAGCGCGGGCGGCAAGGCGGCGCGGGTGCGCGCGAACCAGTCCGCCTCGTGGAAGATACGGTCGATCAGGTCGTGCGCCGGCAGGTGGGCCGAAGCCGCCAGCCAGCCGCTGAGCAAGTCAGCCGCGCGGCGCATCGCCGGGCGTTCGCCTGCCTGCCCCAGCCGCCGCAGCACCGGCCACCACGGGCCGCGTTCGGCCGAGAGGGCCAGCAGGTCTTCATCCGTGAAGCCAAAGGCCGGCGTGCGCAGGCTGTGCGCGAGGCGCAGGTTGTCGGCCGGGTCGGCCAGAAAGCGCAGCACGGCGAGCAGGTCCTGCGCTTCGAGGGTGGCCAGCAACCCGCCCTGCCCCGGGCTTACGAAGGGAATGCCGGCCTCGCGCAGCGCCGCCTCGTAAGTGGAGAGCCGCGTCTTGGCGCGGGTCAGGATCAGCACATCGGCATAGCGCGCGGGGCGCGCCTTGGCCCCGCTGCCGATCTGCCAGCAGCCCACCATTTCATTGATGCGGCGGGCGAGCTGCGCGGCCTCCTCGGCGCGGCGCAAGTCTTCCGCCTCCACGCGCGGCGCCTCCAGCGGCAGGCGCCAGCCCTCGCCGGCTTCCTCTTCCACTGCCTCCGGCACCGGAATCAGCGGTAGCAGCTCCACGCGCGCCGGCAGTGCCGCCTGTTCGGTGGTTTGTGGCGAAAAGCCCGGCATGCCGTCGAAGGCTGCGTTCACCAGCTCGACGACGCCGGCCGCATTGCGGAAGGTGTGGGCGTTGTTCACGTATTCCGCGCCGAACTCGCGCTGGAAGTATTCCCCTGCCGCCGCAAAGAGCTTCGGCTCTGCGCGGCGGAAGCGGTAGATCGACTGCTTCGGGTCGCCCACCAGAAACACGCCGGGCTTGGCCACGCCCGTTCCTGCATAGCCGTCCAGCCAGGCGCGCAGGATGCGCCATTGCAGTGGGTTGGTGTCCTGAAACTCGTCGAGCAGGATGTGGCGGTAGCGCGCATCCAGCCGCGCCTGCAGCCAGGCCGCCGTGCCCTCGGCGTGCAGAAGCTTGTCGATCTCGGCTTCCAGATCGCCGAAGTCCATCACCCGGCGTGAGCGCTTGAGTTCTTCAAGCTTCGCCAGCAGGGCTTCGCCCACCACCAGCGCCTGGCGATTGAAAAGCGCATTGCGCTGATCCTGCTGTGCCTCGATGGCCGCGATCAGGCGCGCGCTCCAGGCCTCGTGCAGCGTCAGATAAATGTCTTCCCCCGCGCCGAGGCGCTTGGCCTGCGCCGCGCTGGGTTTGCGCGCGCGTGCGCTGCCGGTGGCGGTGAGGAAGGCAGCGCGGATTGCCGTGAATGCGGGGCCCGCATCATCCTGTAGGTGCGGCTTCAGCCGCACATCGCCGGCTGAAGCCGGCCCTACATCCTTGTCGAAGGCTTCACGCAGATCCACCACCGCCTGCGCCAGCGCATTGCCTAGCGCCTGATCGCCGGCCGTGTTCAGCCCGAGCAGGCGCGCGAAGTCTTCCAGCTCCGCCAGCCGCGCCGACGTGAAGCACTCGGCGAACGGATCGCCACCCGCGCCGAAGGCTGCATCGAGCGCGGCCAGCGCCGCTTCCACACCACCCTGTGTATCCAGCCACACGCGCCACTCGGCGCGCCGATCCACGAAGGCGCGCAGCAGCTTCTCGCTCATCGCGCGGCCCACCTCGGCATACAGCCACAGCAGCGCGCTCGCCACCGGGCCGTCCGGCGCGCGCGCGCAATCGGCCGCGAGCTGGGCCCAGGCCTCGTCGAGCAGACTGCCGGCGGCCTCGTCCAGCATGCGCCCGGCCACCCCGCTCTGCAGCGGCGCGCCGCCTAATAGGCGCGCGAACCAGCCGTGGAAGGTGGTGATCGTGATCGGCGGCTCGGCTGCCAGCACCGCCTCAAACAGCCCGCGCGCACGCGGCAGCGCCGCCGCCGCGTCCGCCGCCGTCAGGCCGCGCTCGCTCAGAATTTTCAGCGCCGCGTCGTCATCGGCTCGCGCCAGCTCAGCCAACAGGCTGCGCAGGCGCGCCTCGATCTCGCGCGCCGCCTTGCGTGTGTAGGTGATGGCGAGGATCTCGCCGGGCTTGACCCCAGCCAGCAGCAGGCGCAGCAGGCGGCCGGAGAGCAGCCAGGTCTTGCCGCTGCCGGCACAGGCCTCGACCACCACGCTGCGGGTGGGGTCGAGGGCGAGGAAGCGTTGGTGTTGGCGGTGTTCTGGAGTCATATAGTCAGTTCAATTCGATAGCAGCCAAACATCAGCTCTGAAGGCGAAATGCGTTCAAGGTGGCGACCAAGGTCGAGCTCTCGACGAAATGCATACGCCCAGCAGACGCGGTGCCGCGAAGAACCATCCCGCAGAGAGTAGGAATCAACGTCTTGCCACGGTGACAAACACACATGAAAACGGGACTACCACTAAAGCCACCAAAGGTTTTCAAGGAATGCGGCTGAACGATCTCCAGCACATGCAAATGCGGTAACGAACTACCAATGTATCGCGCACGCAACGTCACTCTTTCGGAATGCAAAAGCTCCTCGTCATAGTCCACAAACGACAAATCGTTTGGGTATCCCATCACGACGAACTCGGCATCTAATGCTTCTGCTTTCCAGTCACCTAACGCCTTACCAAGATCGATTAAAACCGCATCGCCGATCTCGCTTTCCTGCTGGCGTTTCATGTCAATCGACATGACAGCAATGTCTGCATAGTCCTCTGTGCAATCATCCTGTGAAACAAAAAACACATCGCTCAAAGGAATTACACGCTGAGACGTATCGCTTGGAAAGATGCAAACAGGCCTTATGTCTTCAGGCTTCAAAGCATGGCGTGCTGTTAAAACATAAGAAGAACGCTCATGACCGACAAGAAAGGTCGTCCCAGAAATGGAATATGGAGCCTCTTCGACTCCAGTTTCAAAAACCAGCGGTTGAACGGCTTGAGAGAGCCTGTCGACAACCTCTTGCGGAAATAACCTCATCATTAGCCCACCCACTCCTTGCGGCACAGCCCTCGCATCTCGCAATACTGGCAAGCCCCCGCCGTGCCCTGTGCGGGCATGCTTGCGCCGTCGAGCATGGCATTGAAGCTGGCGTCGATCAGGTCCTGCAGGCTGCCAGCGCGCTCTTCGGGCTCGGCCAGCGGCGCGGCCGCAAGTTCGTCGCCATCAAGCGCGACGTAGGCCGCCTCGGCCACGCGCTGGCCGGTAAGCAGCGCGTAGAAGGCGAGCTGGACGTCGTCCGGGTCCTGCACCTGATCACGCAAGGGCTTGATGGCGCGGGACTTGTAGTCGAGCAGCGCCTGCTGGCCCTCGGCGTCGTTATCGACGCGGTCGATGCGGCCCTGCAGGGTGAGAACGCGGCCGGGGCTGATCTCGTGTTCTCGGCTGGCCTCGATTTCGCCGCCCTGCCAGCGCCAGCCGGCTTTCTCGCGTTCGCGCTGCCAGGCGATGTAGTCAGCCAGCCGGGCGCGCCAGCGCAGACGCCAGGCATGGTCCTGAAAGTTGCGCGCCACCACGCCGGCAAAGGCGGCTTCGGTGTGGGCTTCGAGCGCGGCGAGCAATGCCGCGTCGCTGTGGCCATCCAGCGTGCGGTATTGCTCGTGAAACTCGCGCAGGATGCGGTGGAGCAGTTCGCCGAAGTCCTTCTTCTCCATGCCTTCGGTGAGTTCGTCGAGTTCGGCGAGGCGCAGCACGTAGCGCGCGAAGTAGCGGTAGGGGCAATTGATCAGGGTCTGCAGGCTGCTCGCCGAGACGCGCGTCGGCACCCGCGCGGGCGGCGCGCTGGGCGCAGCGGCAGCGGTGAGTTCCACATCGACACTGGCCGGAGAGGCGCGCGGGGCGGCCTTGTCCACGATGCCACTTCCAACAGCGAGACGCAGCGCGGCTTCCAGCACGGCCACCTCGGCAGCCGGCATCAGGGCTTCGTCGCGGCGCAGGCTCTGCCAGGCAATCACTGTCGCGTCACTAGCGAGCAGCAGGCCGGCGAGGTCTTCGCGAAGCTGGGCGCGGTCCAGTTCCAGCGCCGGCAGGCCCAACTCGCGGCGCACGCCGGCGTGGGTCAGCCAGCCGGGCGCGGCGGGGGGGGCGAGGTGTTCGGCGTCCGCACCGATGACGATGGCCGCGTCAAACGGCCGCAGGCGGGTGGCGGCGAGGTGGGTCATGATCACCGGGCTTGCGATGCTCTCGTCGCGGTAGAGCTCGGCGTCCATCTGGCGGTTGAACCAGGTGCGCCAGGCGGCGAAGCGGAAGCTGCGCTCGCGGGCTTCCTCGCCATCGGCCGGATCGGTGAGCTCGGCAGCGCGGGTCTCCAGCCACTCCAGCCAGTGCAGGCCGGCCTGATCATCATTGAAGTGCGGCAAGGCGCCGAGCAGGTCGAGACTCTTGTGCAGGCGGCGCAGCCAGTCCGCCAGCGTGCCGGCGGCGCTGGGGCGGAGTGCGGCGCGCGCTTCGATCAGGCGATCCAGCAACGGCAGCGCCTCGGGCATCTGGCGCTCGACGGCTTCCGCACGCAGGCGGTCCAGCCCGCTGGCGATGCTGCTCTCGCGGATCACGCGCTCCACCGCATCCGCGCCCTGCCCGCGCGCGAGCGGGTCGAGGTCGGCAAACAGCAGCGGCGCGCGCAAGAGATCGATCAGCGCGCGGTGCCAGGCATCCGAGGCAATCACCTCCAGCCAGGCATCGACGACCGCCGCAACGCGCGTGGTGACGAGCTTCCAACCGGTTTCGTCCTGCACCAGCACGCCTTCGCGCTCCAGCAGCGCACGGGCGCGGCGCGCGGCGAGGCGGTCGCAGGCGATCAGGGCGATCTCGCGGCGGCCCTCGATGAGCCAATCGATGACCTGTTGGGCCACGGCTGCGCCAAGGTCTTCGAGGCTATCGGCTTCGACGAGGCGCAGGCGTGCCCTCGCGGCTTCAAGCTGATCGGCGTTGAAGCCGGCCATGCGTGCGCGCAGCGGCGGCGCATCGTGCTTCGCGGGCCAGGCGCGCACCAGCAGTTCGGCCAAGGCACCGTAGGCCACGGTGCGCGCGGGTTCCAGCACCAGCACCTGCACGCGCGCGGCGGCCTGCTCGATCAGGGCCTGCAGCGGTGCGCTGGGCGGGGCTTCGAGCATCACGATCAGCGGGTCGGTGAGGCTCGCCACCCAATCCGCCGCAGCGAGCAGACGCGCGGCGGCGCGAGAGAGCTCGCCCTCGGCCTCGGCCCGCCACAGGGTGTTCACCAGGCGCGCCTCGAAGTTAAGCGGCTGGCTGTCTTTCAAGGTGAAGCCGCGTTCGAGCTTATCCAGCAATTCGGCTTCGTTCTCGGGGAGTTTGACCGCGTATTCGGTGAGCGTATCGAAGAGCTGGGTCAGCTCGGCGACCACGTCCCACAGCATGCCTTCGTCCAGCCAGTTCTGGCGCCTCAATAGGCTATGCAGGATCAGCTGGCGGCGCGCGTCCGGCATCACCGGATGCTGCGCCAGCCAAGGTTCGACAAGGCTGGAGAGCGTGCCGATGCGCGGCAGGAGCAGCGGCCCGCCCGCCGCCCCGCGCAGGGCATCGCTCAAGGCAGGCGCGAGCTTGAGATTGGGCAGTAGCAGGCTCGCAGCCGAGAGATCCGCCGGCCCGCTAGCCGGGTTCAGAAAGCTGAGAATCTGCGCCGCGCACTGAGGAAGAAAGTGCGCATCGGGTTCAATGGAATGCCGGATGCAAGTCATCCCACAATGCTGCCAGAAGCGCAAAGAAAAAGGCGCAGGCCTTTGCGGCGCTGCGCCCTGTTCTGTCGCATGCGCGCAAGGCGCAGCGGCTTACTTTTCGAGGTGCTGGAGCTTGTCCGCGACCTTGTTCCACTCTTCGGCATCCGGCAGCGGATCCTTGCGCTCGACAATCGCCGGCCAGACCTTGGCGAGCGTAGCGTTCAGCTCGGTGAAGTGCTCTTGATCGGCCGGCAGGTCATCCTCGGCGAAAATGGCTTCAGCCGGGCACTCGGCGACGCACAGGGTGCAGTCGATACACTCGTCCGGATCAATGACGAGGAAGTTCGGGCCTTCGCGGAAGCAATCAACCGGGCAAACATCCACACAATCGGTGAATTTGCACTTGATACAGTTTTCGGTCACTACGTAGGTCATGGCGAACTCTCTTCAATCGTGGGAAACAGCGCGGGGGCGGATAGTACAGCGCGGGGCCGAATATAGCCGATTGTAGCCATGCCGTGCCCCTCATGCCGGGAATACCTGCATAACAAAACGCCCCGGCAAGCGGGGCGCGGGTAAAACGTGGCAAGGCCGAAGACTAGATCTTGCCCTTCTTCTCGCTTACTACTGGCTGAGCAGCAGCTGTTTCAGCCTTGGCCGGCTTGGCTGTCGTTTTATCTGCTTTTTTATCGCCCTTGACCGGCTGGGGTTCAATCTTTGTCTCGCCAGTCAGGCTCAGCTGGGGCTTGATCTTGTCAAAAGTCTTGTCACCAATGCCCTTGACCTGCTTGATCTCATCGAGCGTCTTGAAGCCGCCATTAGCCTTGCGGTAATCAACAATGGCGCGGGCCTTGGTTGGGCCGATCTCGGCCAGGCTTTCAAGTTGCTCGACAGTAGCCGTGTTGATATTCACGGCGGCCATAGCAAAACCGATGGATGCAACCCAAGCCAGCACGGCGACAAACAGCTTTTTCAACATAGAGGACTCTCCCTTGTGATGAATGAAGGAGAGCCCCAGGACTTACTGGCTCTCCAGAAGCTTGCTGCAGTATTTCCCGACGCCAGCTGCGACGTCATGGAAGGCGGCAGTGTAGCCAGCCGCCCGCAGCCTGGAGATGTCCGCTTGGGTAAAGCTCTGGTACTTGCCCTTGAGTATGTCCGGGAAAGGCACGTACTCGATCAGGCCTTGCGCCACCATCTCCGCCAAGCTGAGGACCGGCTTGCCTTCATGGGCACGAACCCCATTGATGACGCCAAGAGCAACGTCGTTGAAGCTCTGCGCCTGTCCGGTACCGAGATTGAAGATGCCGGACTGCTCAGGGTGCTCAAGAAAATGCAGATTGGCCGCCACCACGTCTTCAACGTAAATGAAATCGCGCAATTGCCCGCCATCCGGATAGCCGTCGCAGCCCACAAAGAGCTTGACGCGCCCTTCCTTGCGGAACTGATGGAAGGCATTGAAGGCCACCGACGAACCCGCACCTGCCTTGTGCGCTTCGCGCGGGCCATACACGTTGAAATAACGAAAGCCCACCACCTGGGCGGTCAGCTCGCTCCAGCGGCTCCGCAGCACGCGATCAAACAGCACCTTGGAGTAGCCATACACGTTCAGCGGGCCTTCAAACTCCGGCTCTTCGCGGAAAGTGCTGCTCGCACCATAGGTCGCGGCAGAGGAGGCGTAAAGCAAGGGAGTTTTCTGCGCGATGCAGAAGTCCAGAACATCCACCGTGTAGCGGTAGTTGTTGTCCATCATGTACTGGCCATTGTGCTCCATGGTGTTGGAGCAGGCGCCCTGATGCAGGATGGCTTCGACCTTGCCATCAAACTGGCCGGCCAACAGTGCATCGCGAAAATCATGCTTGTCGAAGTAGTCCGCCACTTCAAGATCGACCAGATTGCGGAACTTGTCGCCCTTGGTCATGTTGTCGACCGCGATGATGTTCCGGATGCCACGAGCATTGAGGCCCGCGATGATGTTGGAACCGATCATGCCGGCAGCGCCGGTAACGATGTAGTAACGGGACATGGCTTACTCCGCGAGCATTTCTTCGAGGGTGACGGTGGCCGTACCCAGCTTGGCCACCACGATACCGGCCGCATGATTGGAAAGACGCATGGCGTCGACCAGATTGCAACCGGCTCCGAGCATCACGGCCAGGGTCGCAATCACGGTATCGCCGGCCCCCGAAACATCGAACACTTCCTGAGCGCGGGTGCCTTCATGCACCATGCCGTCAGCCCGGAAAAGGCTCATGCCTTCTTCCGAACGCGTGACCAGCAGGGCATCCAGATCCAGCGACTGACGAAGCTCCTGAGCCTTGTGCACTAGGTCTTCCTCACTGCGCCATTGGCCGACCACCTGGCGCAACTCGGAGCGATTCGGAGTCAGCAGGCTGGCGCCGCTGTACTTGCTGTAGTCGTCGCCCTTCGGGTCGACCAGCACGGTCTTGCCGGCAGCACGTGCCATCGCGATCATCTCGGCAATATGCGCCAGACCGCCCTTGCCATAGTCGGACAAGACAATCACGTCATGTTCGGGCAGTAGGGTCGCAAAATCAGCCAGCTTGTTGCGCAGGATTTCATGCGTCGGAAGATTCTCGAAATCAATACGCAGCAATTGCTGCTGGCGTCCCAGCACGCGCAGCTTGATCGTGGTGGCCAAACCCGGGTCACGATGCAGACGAGTATGCACGCCATCCGTGGCGAGCAGCTTCTCCAGCGCCTGCGCCGGTTCGTCATTGCCGACCACGGACAGCAAGGAAACCTTGGCACCCAGCGCGGCTGCATTACGCGCCACGTTGGCGGCCCCGCCCGGGCGCTCCTCGGTCCGCTGCACATGTACCACCGGCACGGGCGCTTCGGGCGAAATGCGGCTGACTTCACCAAACCAATAACGGTCCAGCATCACGTCACCAACCACCAGCACGCGCGCGGCAGAGGTAGCAGGAATCACAGGCAGGGGCTTGGTAATACTCATTTGCGTCCGATCGCCTCATATTCCAGTCCGGCCGCACGGGGCAGCGCCGGATCGTACATGTTGCGCCCGTCAAAAATCGCCGGGCTCTTCAGGGTTGCCTTGATAGCCTCGAAATCAGGACTGCGGAACTCCTTCCACTCAGTCACGATCACCAGCGCATCTGCCCCTTGCAAGGCCTGCATTGGGCGGCTGGCATAGCTCAGACGGGAGTCATCGCCAAAAATCCGCCGCGTCTCATCCATGGCTACCGGATCGTAAGCGGTCACTGTCGCGCCGCGTTTGAACAATTCATGAATGATCACGCGGCTTGGCGCTTCGCGCATGTCATCGGTATTCGGCTTGAAAGCCAACCCCCACAAAGCAAAATGCTTGCCGGCCAAATCCTCGCCAAAGCGACGCACAATCTTGTGGACCAGCACAAGCTTCTGTGCGTCATTAGCATCTTCCACAGCCTGTAGGACTTTCAAGCCCTGCCCAGCCCCCGCCGCCGTCTGAATCAAGGCTTTCACATCCTTGGGAAAACAGGAGCCACCATAGCCACAGCCGGCATACAGGAAGTGCCAGCCGATACGCGGATCAGAGCCGATCCCCTGGCGCACCTGCTCGATGTCTGCGCCGAGCTTCTCCGCCAACACAGCTAGTTCGTTCATGAAGGAGATGCGCGTGGCGAGCATGGCATTGGCAGCATATTTGGTCAGCTCGGCCGAACGCACGTCCATGATCACCAGCTTCTCGTGATTGCGCTGAAACGGTGCATAGAGCGCCCGCATCAGGTTGATCGCCTGATCATCCTCTGCCCCCACAACGATGCGATCGGGGCGCATGAAGTCGTCCACCGCCGCCCCTTCTTTGAGGAACTCGGGGTTGGAGACGACGCTGTAAGGCACAACCACACCGCGCTTCTGCAGTTCGTCAGCAATCGCGGCACGCACCTTGTCGGCAGTACCAACGGGCACAGTGCTCTTGTCGATCACAACCTTGTAGTCATTCATCAGACGACCGATATTGCGCGCAGCCGCCAACACGTACTGCAGGTCAGCCGAGCCATCCTCATCGGGCGGCGTCCCTACGGCAATGAACTGAATGGTGCCAAAACGCACGGCCTCTTCAATATCAGTCGTGAAATGCAGACGACCTGCAGCCACATTGCGTGCCACGACCTGATCCAGGCCAGGCTCATGAATAGGGATGCCGCCGTCCTTGAGGACGCGGATCTTCTCCGGATTGACGTCCAGGCAAAGCACGTCATTACCCACTTCGGCCAGGCAGGCGCCCGACACCAGACCTACATAACCGGTACCGACTACGGTGATTTTCATCGTTCAGGACTTCCTGAAAAAGAAGTTGGGAGCTGGCTCAGATGGCCAGATCGAATTCTTCGGTGCGCTTGGGCGGATAGGTTTCCCAGCCGCCACACGCCGGGCAGCGCCAGTAAAACTGACGCGCCTTGAAGCCGCAATCCTTGCAGCAATACCGCGCCACGCGACGGGTATGGCTATGGATCAGTGACTTGACCATATCCAGATCAGGCTTGCGCTCTGGTGCAATGGTGTGCTCGGCCGCCTCAAGCAGTTTCTCCAGACCCAGCAGGGTCGGGTTGCGCTTGATTTCGTCGCGCACCAAGGTATAGGCCGCATCGACGCCGTTGCGCTCAATCTCCCACTTGAAGACGGTTTCCAGCAGATCCAGCGAAGGCGTTTGGCCTAGGTGAGTCTTGAGAAACTGAGCGCCTTTCTCTTCATGGCCGAGGCGTCGATGTGCATCCATCAAACGCTCGGCAATCAGAGAGAGATACATCGGATCCTGATGGGCAATTTCCTGCCATGCCTCAACTGCGGATACATCATCCCCCTGGGCTGAAAGGACCTCACCAAGCAACAAATTGGCACGTACGCATTTCCGATTACTCTCAAGCGCCAGACGCAACTGAACACGAGCAGCCTCGAAATCCGAGCGTGCCATGGCCGTCGCCGCAATTTCACAATAGAAATTGGCGATATCGACTTCCCAGCGGTGGCTGCCCCGGCGAGGCATGTCACGCGCGATATCGATCGCGCGCTGCCAGTTCTTTTCCTGCTGGTAGATCTGCAGCAGCGAATCATTAGCCACTTCGTTCCGGCTAGTGCTGCGCAGTTGCAGATAGACAGCCTCGGCGCGATCAAGAAGCCCCGCCTTGAGGTAATCCTCCCCCAGTTCCTGCAGGGCCTGCTCACGGTGCTCCTCGCTGATGACCTCGCGATCCACCAGACTCTGATGGATGCGAATGGCACGATCCAGCTCACCACGCTTGCGGAACAGATTGCCCAAAGCGAAATGCAACTCAACCGTTTGCGGATCAAGTTGAACTGCTTCAAGAAAGGAGTCGATCGCCTTATCCGGCTGCTCATTGAGCAAAAAATTCAGGCCAGAGAGCGTCGAACGCGGCAAGGCACGTGACTCGTTGACCAGATGACGAATATCGATCCGCGCCGCCAGCCAGCCAGCGCCAAAAAACAGCGGCCAGCTAAGCAACCACCAGAGTTCAAAATCCATGTATTGAGCGAAAGGTCAGGCGTCCGCGTCGTCAGACTGCACGGGCGAACGGGTTGAAGAGGACGGCAGCAATTTACGCAGGCGTTCAAGCTCGCGTCGCGGCCCAAGACTGCTGGCAAGCATGGCCAGCACACCTGCCAGCATCCCGAGCGCGAACATCGCCAGGATCAGCAAGACCAAGGGCATCTGCCAGCTCGTATCAAAATAAGCACGCACCGTGACCAGGCCATCGTTCTTGATGGCAAAGCCCAGCAGGAGCAGAAAGACAAGCGCTCGAAGCAGCAGGGAGAAGATCTTCATAAGGCGTAATTATCCTTCAGACCAGCACAAAAAAGAAGGCGACCCTAGGGCCGCCTTCTTTTTGTTACAGCGAACAGTAGCAAATCACTCGATGCGATCTACGCGCTCGCGCAGTTCCTTGCCTGCCTTGAAATGCGGGACATATTTTTCCGGCACCAGCACCTTGTCACCCGACTTGGGGTTGCGCCCCACACGTGGCGGCCGGTAATTGATCCCGAAGCTACCGAAGCCGCGGATTTCGATGCGATGACCGCGCGCCAGGCTGGCGGCCATCTCGTCGAGAATCATCTTCACCGCGACATCAGCGTCCTTCGCACCAAGCTGCGGAAAGCGCGCCGTCAAGCGCTCGATCAGTTCAGACTTGGTCATGTTATCAGGCACGGCAATGCTTACTGCTGAGCGCTATTGAGCTTCGCCTTGAGCAATGCACCAAGGTTGGTCGTACCTGCAGAGCCGGTATCAGCAGAGAACTTCTGCATCACTTCGTTCTGCTCGGCTTGATCCTTGGCCTTGATTGACAGGTTGATCGAACGGGTCTTGCGATCCACGTTGATGATCATGGCTTCGAGCTCATCGCCCACCTTCACCACGGTCGTCAGGTCTTCCACGCGCTCACGGGAGAACTCGGAAACGCGCAGGTAACCCTCTTGATCACCACCCAGATCCACCACGGCACCGCGGGCATCCACCGACCTCACAACGCCCTTGATAAGGGTGTTCTTGTCGTGGGTTGCCACGTAGGAGGTGAAGGGGTCCCCATCCAGCTGCTTGACGCCGAGGGAAATACGCTCCTTCTCGATATCGATAGCCAGCACGACGGCTTCCAGCTCGTCACCCTTCTTGAAGTTGCGGATAGCTTCTTCGCCAGTCTGGCTCCAGGAGAGGTCAGACAGGTGCACCAAGCCGTCGATGCCGCCCGGCAAGCCGATGAACACGCCGAAGTCGGTGATCGACTTGATGGCGCCGCGCACACGGTCACCCTTCTTGTGGTTTTCGCCGAACTCGTCCCACGGGTTCGCCTGGCACTGCTTCATGCCCAGCGAGATGCGGCGACGCTCTTCGTCGATTTCCAGGATCATCACTTCGACTTCGTCGCCCAGCTGGACAACCTTGGTCGGGTGGATGTTCTTGTTGGTCCAGTCCATTTCGGACACGTGCACCAGACCTTCGATGCCCTGCTCGACTTCAACAAATGCACCGTAGTCGGTGATGTTGGTGACCTTGCCGAACAGACGGGTGCTCTGCGGGTAACGACGCGAGATGCCGACCCACGGATCTTCGCCCAGCTGCTTCATGCCCAGCGAAACGCGGTTCTTTTCTTGGTCGAACTTGAGGACCTTGGCGGTCACTTCGTCGCCCACAGCCAGCACTTCGGACGGGTGACGTACACGGCGCCAGGCCAGATCGGTGATGTGCAGCAGACCATCGATGCCGCCCAGGTCGACGAATGCGCCGTAGTCGGTGATGTTCTTGACCACACCCTTGACCACGGTGCCTTCGGCCAGGGTTTCGAGCAGCTTCTGGCGCTCTTCACCCATGGTCACTTCAAGCACGGCGCGACGCGACACAACCACGTTGTTGCGCTTGCGATCGAGCTTGATGACCTTGAATTCGAATTCCTTGCCTTCGTAAGGAGTGGTGTCCTTGACGGGGCGCATATCGACCAGGGAACCCGGCAGGAAAGCGCGGATGCCGTTGGTCATGACGGTCAGGCCGCCCTTGACCTTGCCAGTCACGACGCCCTTGACCAGAGCGCCATCGTTCAGAGCCTTGTCGAGGAAGTTCCAGGCGGCAATGCGCTTGGCCTTGTCACGCGACAGGCGGGTTTCGCCGTAGCCGTCTTCCAGGGTCTCGATGGCAACCTGGACGTAATCGCCCGGGGTGGCTTCCAGCTCACCGCGATCGTTGCGGAATTCATCCAGGGGAATGTAGCTCTCGGATTTCAGGCCGGCGTTAACAACCACGAAGTTCTGGTCGATACGCACAACCTCAGCCGTGATAACTTCGCCAGCGCGCATTTCCTGGCGGTTCAGGCTTTCCTCGAAGAGGTCGGCAAAACTTTCAATGTTGGACATAAAGGGACTCGGTACCGTGCAAGCACGGCGGAAAAAAGAAGTGAAAAAACCGGGGGACCTACAGAATCAGGCCGGAGAAAACCGGGCCTGTCTGCAAACCGCCGGAACTCAAGCGGCTTGCCCTGCTCCGCGCTGCATGGCGAGGTTCAGTACAAAGTGCACTGCCTCATCAATGGAAAGCGTTGTGGTGTCGAGCAAAACCGCGTCCTCACACGGCCTCAGGGGAGCGACCAACCGCGAGGTATCACGGGCGTCACGCTCCCTAAGGTCGCGCAGAAGATCGTCGATACTAGCAGTCAATCCCTTTGCGATCAACTGCTTATAACGTCTCTCGGCGCGCGACTCAACGCTCGCCGTCAGGAAAATTTTGAGAAAGGCTCCGGGAAAAACCACCGACCCCATGTCACGCCCGTCAGCCACCAAGCCCGGCGCCACCCGGAAAGCCTGCTGGCGCGCCAGTAGAGCGGTACGCACCGCCGGCAGAGCTGCGATCTTGGAAGCCGAATTACCGGTTTCCTCACGCCGGGCCTGGAGCGACACATCCTCTCCCTCAAGCACGATCGCGCCATGTACGAAGGCCACGTCCAGCGCGCTGGCCTGCGCAGCCAGGGTGGCTTCATCCGTCAGACTCAAGCCACGCTTGATTGCGGCAAGAGCCAGTACGCGGTAAATGGCGCCAGAGTCCAGAAAATGCCAGCCCAGCCTCTCAGCCACCAGCCCAGCCACCGTACCTTTGCCTGAAGCGGTCGGCCCGTCAATCGCAAGCACCGGAACCATCACATCGCCTCCAATACACCAATACCCAGCAGGCCAAGACCCGTCTTGAGCGTATCGGCGGTCAGGCGACACAGACGCAGGCGACTATCACGCAGCGCTCCCTCGCTCTTGAGCACCGGACACGCTTCGTAGAAACGCATGAACTGACCAGACAGCTCATACAGGTAGGCGCACAGGAAGTGGGGCATGGTTTCGCGCGCCACAGAATGCAACGCCTCCGAGAAGCGAGCCAGAGCCAAGGCCAGCTGACGCTCGGCTTCCTCCTCCAGCAGGATGGGCGCTACTGCATCGAAGTGCTCAACCCGACGGAATACTCCGGCAATCCGGGTGTAGGCATATTGCAAATAGGGCGCTGTATTGCCCTCGAAAGCCAACATGCTGTCCCAGCTGAACACATAATCGCTGTTACGGTTCTTCGAGAGGTCGGCATACTTCACGGCACCGATACCCACCGCTGCTGCAATTGTCCGGCGTTCGGATTCGGGCATATCTGCGTTCTTCTCACTAACCAGAGCAAAAGCGCGGTATTCAGCCTCTTCAAGCAACTCAGCCAGCTTGACCGTGCCACCCGTACGAGTCTTGAAGGGCTTGCCGTCCTCCCCCAGCATCACGCCAAAACCTACATGCTCCAGCCGCATGCCCTCCGGCGCGTAGCCGGCCTTGCGGCTCACGGTAAACATTTGCTGGAAGTGCAAGCCTTGGCGTGCATCTACCACATAAAGCGCGCGGTCAGCCTTGAGCGTGGCGGCACGATAGCGCACAGCTGCCAGGTCGGTCGTCGCATACAGATAGCCACCGTCCTGCTTCTGCACGATGTAGGCCTGGGCCTCGCCTTCCTTGTTGCTGAACTCCTCGAGGAACACGACCTGCGCGCCTTCGCTCTCGACTGCCAGCCCCTTGGCCTGCAGATCCGCCACCACCACCGGCAGATCGTCGTTGTAGGCGCTCTCACCGCGCACGTCGGCACGCGTCAGCCCCACCCCCAGCTTCTCATAGACCGCTTCGCAGTGATGCAGGGAGACGTCGAGAAACTTCTGCCACAAGGCGTTAACCTGAGCATCCCCGCCCTGCAGCTTCACCACGTATTCGCGCGAGCGGGTAGCAAACGCCTCATCGGCATCAAAGCGCTGCTTGGCGCGGCGATAGAAATCTTCCAGATCATTCAGCGCCAGCGTGGCTTCTCCATCCTGCTCAGCCTCGATCAGATAGGCGGTCAGCATGCCGAACTGGGTGCCCCAGTCGCCGACGTGGTTCTGCGCGATCACCTCGTGACCGAGGAAACCCAGCACGCGCGCCAGCGCATCACCGATGATGGTCGAACGCAGGTGGCCGACGTGCATTTCCTTGGCCAGATTCGGCGAAGAGTAATCCACCACCACACGCTGCGACGCGGGCAGAGGCACCCCCAGCTTTGCATCGGCCAGCGCTTCAAGCGCCAGACCGGCCAGGAACTCGGGGGCCAGCGTGATATTGATGAAACCCGGGCCGGCGATTTCGACCTTGCTAGCAATACCTGCCAGATCAAGCTTTTCAAGCACCTCGGTCGCCAGCTGGCGCGGATTCATCTTGCGCGCCTTGGCAGCGCCCATCACTCCATTGGCCTGGTAATCGCCAAATTCAGGGCGCCCCGCGGGTGCAATCACCGCTGGCACACCTTCACAACCGACGGCTGCCAGCGCAGCGGAGACGCGCGCATCAAGAAGTTCAATCAGGGTTTGCTTCATGTCTTTATTTTGTCACCGAGGCGAACACCTCGAAATATTCAGGAAAAGTCTTGGCTGTGCATTTCGGATCATTGATCCTCACCGGCACACCACCCAGCGCCACCAGCGAAAAACACATGGCCATGCGATGATCATCATAGGTATCGATCGCAGCCTGTGCCGTGAGCGCAGCCGGTGCCGTCACGCGCAGCCAGTCCTCACCTTCCTCCACCGTGGCGCCGACCTTGCGCAGCTCGGTCGCCATTGCCGCGATCCGGTCGGTTTCCTTGACGCGCCAGCTGCCGATGTTGGTCAGGCTGCACGGGCCATCACAGAAGAGTGCCGCCACCGCCAGCGTCATGGCCGCATCCGGGATGTGGTTGAAATCCATGTCGAACGCACGCAGCTTTCCGCTTGCCGGCGCACGGGCCTCGATCCAGTTCTCGCCCATTTCGATCTGCGCACCAATAGCCTCCAGCGCCTGTGCAAAGGCAACATCACCCTGGATGCTGTTGCGCCCCACACCTTCAACCCGCACCGGGCCGCCACCAATAGCACCTGCGGCAAGGAAGTAGGAGGCCGACGAGGCATCACCTTCAACGTACACCGTGCCCGGCGATACATAGCGCTGGCCGCCAGGGATCACGAAGCGCTGCCAGCCCTCGCGCTCAACCTTCACGCCAAACTGCGCCATCAAACGCAGGGTGATCTCGATATAGGGCTTGGAGATCAGATCACCAATCACTTCAATCGTCGTCTCGACACCAGTGGTCGGCAAGGCCATCAGCAAGGCGGTCAAAAACTGACTGGAGACATTGCCCCGGATCCGCACCACGCCACCGGCCTTGATGCTGGCCGGACGGATCTGCAGCGGCGGAAACCCGTCGTTGCCGAGATACTCGATGTCCGCACCAATCTG
This sequence comes from Uliginosibacterium sp. 31-12, assembly GCF_030548425.1. Classification (NCBI taxonomy): domain Bacteria; kingdom Pseudomonadati; phylum Pseudomonadota; class Betaproteobacteria; order Rhodocyclales; family Zoogloeaceae; genus Uliginosibacterium; species Uliginosibacterium sp. 31-12. The sequence continues at coordinate 43,569 of NZ_JAUOOA010000005.1, forward strand.
ACGCAAGCCATCCACCAGATCACCGATCGGCCGCTCATGCATGCGCGGCACACCATGCAGTTTGTAGGAACCGCCAGCAAGCGCCAACGCAGCCGTCAGCGGGCGAAATGCCGTTCCCGCATTACCGAGAAAGAGATCCGCGTCCTTGTGAGTAAAGCCTTGCGGCACGCCAAGCACACGGTAGTCCTTGTCGCCCGTCTGGGTCACTGTCACGCCCAGAGTCATGAGGGCATCAAGCATGCGATCGGTATCGTCCGAGGCCAGCAAATCGCGGATCTCGGTCACGCCTTCCGAAAGCGCTGCCAACAACAGGGTGCGATTGGAAATGCTCTTCGAACCAGGCAAACGCACAACACCCCGGGCACTTACCAGAGGATTGAGGTCAAGGAATTCCATCTGTATCCACTTCTCCAAAAACGCAGCGCAACCGAATCAGCCGGATGCGTCCATTCGCAGCACCGGACCACTTCGCCCCATCAAGCCTGCAGCTTATTTCAAATACTTTTCAGCCCAGTCGTTGCGCGCAACAGAAGCTTCTGCAAAGAGAGACTCCAGTCCGCCCCCATCGCCTTGCATCAGCAAGGCACGCAGATAGGCCAGCTCAGTGAGATAGGCATCCAGCTCGGCAAGCAGGGCCTGACGGTTGGCGATACAAATATCCCGCCACATTTCAGGATGACTACCGGCTATCCGCGTGAAATCCCTGAAGCCTGAAGCTGCGAAGCTGAAGAGCTGCTCAGCATTGCCTCGACCCTGGATCTGGTGCACCAGCCCAAAAGCCAGCAAATGAGGGAGATGGCTCACCGCTGCAAACACACGGTCATGATCTTGCGGGCTCATCTGGCTGACCACCGCGCCACAGGCAGCCCAGGCTGCCCGCACACGCTCGATCGACTCAGGCGCATTTTCGGGCAAAGGAGTGAGCACCACACGCTTGCCACGATAAAGCTCTGCAAAGGCTGCTGAAGGGCCACTTTTCTCGGCCCCAGCAATCGGATGGGCCGGCACCACGTTGGCCAGACAATGATTCAGATGGCTATAGACCGCTTCAAACACATCGGCCTTGGTGCTGCCACCATCGGTCACCAGGGTCTGCGACTCAAGATGTGGCGCGGCAGCTGCCATCACGGCAGACATCTGCCCCACCGGCATGGCCAGCAGGAGCAGATCTGCGCCCTTCAGGGCCACCGCCCAGTCCGTGGCGATTTCATCGATCAGCCCCAGTTGCTGCGCCTCTTCCAGCGTTTCACGACGGCGCCCCACTCCAACCAGCGTTTCCACAAGCCCAGCCTGACGCAAGGCCAGCGCAAAAGATCCGCCGATCAGACCCACGCCACAGATCACCACACGCTTGAACATCTCAGCCCTTCAATGCTTCAGCCAAGGCCTCAAGGAAGCGCTCGTTCTCGGCCGGCAGGCCGATGGTCACGCGCAGCCACTCGGGCATGCCATAGTTGCCAACCGGACGCACGATCACCCCCCGCTGCAGAAGGCGCCGATTCACCCCTGCACCATCCCCCACGCGGAAGGTCAAGAAGTTGGCCACCGAAGGAATGTGCTGCAGATTCAAGGCATCGAAACCCCTGATCAGTTGAGCCATACCCGCACGATTAGTCTCAAAGCTGCGCGCCAAGAACTCGTCATCACTCAGCGCGCCCTCAGCTGCCGCCAGCGCCAGGCTGTTGGCGTTAAAAGGCTGGCGCACACGATTTATCAGATCCGCCACGGTCGGATGAGCCACTGCATATCCCATACGCAGACCGGCCAAACCGTAAATTTTGGAGAATGTGCGCGAAATCAGCAGGTTCGGAAAACGCTTGATCCAGCTGACGCTGTCGTAACGAAGCTCGAACGGTAGGTATTCGTTATAGGCCTCATCCAGTAAGACCAGTACATCAGCAGGCACACGGGCGAGAAAGTCTTCGATGACCGGCCCCGGCAGGAAAGTGCCAGTCGGATTATTCGGATTCGCTATGAACACGATCCGCGTATCAGTACCGATGGCGTCCGCCATGGCGGCCAGATCGTGGCCAAAAAAACGAGCTGGTACTTCAATGCAACGGCCGCCCACCCCCTGAACGGCCAATGGGTAGACCGCAAACGCATGCTGAGCAAAGGCCGCACTGGCTCCGGCCGGAATGAAGGCTCGGGCAGCAAGCTCAAGCACATCATTGGAGCCATTTCCCAGCACCAGGCTATCCGTACTCACACCAAGCTTTGCCGCCAGAGCCTGCTTCAATGCGAACCCATTGCCATCCGGATACAACGCCAGGCCATCCAATGCCGCTTCCATCGCAGCGCGGGCCTTCGGGCTCATGCCAAGAGGGTTTTCATTGGACGCCAGTTTGACAATTTTCGCTGCGTCCAGCCCCATCTCGCGCGCCAGCTCGCCGATGGGTTTACCAGGAACGTAAGGGGATATAGCGCGAATATGTTCGGGAGCGCGTTGTGCAACAGTCATTCCGGACTCCAGCAGTTCAGATTGCGGCAACCGGGTAGGAGCCAAGCACTTTCACGAAAGCCGCACGATCAACCAGTGCATTGAGCGCCTCGGCCACAGCAGGACTCTCGCGATGGCCTTCTATATCGACATAGAACACGTATTCCCACAACCCGGTGCGCGACGGGCGCGATTCCAGCTTGGTCATACTCACACCTTTGTCAGCGAAGGGCTGAAGCAGCCCGAAAACTGCGCCAGGGCGGTTCGGTGCCGAGCAGATCAGCGAGGTTTTGTCCTTACCGGAAAAACCTGCATCATGCTGACCGATGATCAGAAAACGCGTGGTGTTATTCGGATCATCTTCAATGTTTGCAAAGAGAACCGGCAACTCATAGAGCTGCGCTGCACGCTCACCAGCGATCGCCGCGGCCTCCGGATCCTCGGAAGCCAGACGCGCCGCCTCGGCATTGCTCGACACCGGCAAGCGCTCGATGCCCTGAGCATGATTGGCCAGCCAGTCTGCACACTGCCCCAGCGACTGGGAATGTGAATAGATCCGCTTGACCCCGGCCATGCTGCCGGCGCGCGTCATGAGATTCTGGCGGATGCGCAGACTCACCTCTCCGCACACGGAGACATTACCCGACAACAGCAGATCCAGCGAACGACTCACAGCACCTTCGGTGGAGTTCTCCACCGGCACCACGCCGTATTGCACCGCACCGGCCTCGACGGCGTGGAAGACTTCATCAATAGTCGCCATCGGCTGTAAAGCCGGAGAGCCCCCAAAATGCTTGCCGGCGGCCTCCTCGGTAAAGGTGCCGCGCGGCCCAAGGTGCGCCACGCGCAAAGGCTGCTCCAGCCCCAGACACCAAGACATGATCTCGCGGAAGATCCGCTGCACCGCTTCATCGGACAGCGGCCCCGGATTACGCGCGGCAATATTGCGCAGCACCTGCGCCTCGCGCTCAGGGCGATACAGCGGACCACGCTTCACTTCGCCAACACGCTGCGCGCAACGAGCACGCGCAGCTAGACGCTCAAGAATTTCAGCATCGAGGCGATCGATTTCGCCGCGCAGCTTCAGCAGTTCATCGGCCATCGCATCACTCATTCCGTTGCGCCCTCTGCGCCATCAGCACCGCCCACATCACCTTCGAGGTTTTCATCATCTGTCTCAACGATTTTTTCGATCGAAGAGAGACGCGCGCCATCATCCAGATTGATCAGGGTTACGCCTTGAGTCGAGCGGCCCAGCTCACGGATATCCTTCACCGGCGTACGGATTAACACGCCGTTATCGGCAATCAGCATCACATGATCGGTCGGATCGACCAGCACAGCAGCCACCAGTTTGCCGTTACGCTCCGAAGACTGGATTGCGATCATGCCCTTGGTGCCACGGCCATGCAGGGTGTATTCACCGATATTGGTGCGCTTGCCGTAACCGTTTTCGGTCGCAGTCAGCACGCTCTGCGTTTCGCCATGCGCCACCAGCATGGACAGCACGCTCTGACCATCTTCGATCATCATGCCGCGCACGCCACGAGCAGTACGACCCATCGGGCGCACGTCCTTCTCATCAAAACGCACAGCCTTGCCGGCATCCGAGAAGAGCATCACATTGCAATCGCCATCAGTGATCGCTACGCCAATCAGATAGTCACCATCATCGAGGCCTACGGCGATGATGCCGGCCTTGCGCGGATTGGAAAAATCAGTCAGCGGCGTTTTCTTCACCGTACCCTGCGCAGTTGCCATGAAGACGAAATGGCCCTCATCAAACTCCTTGACCGGCAAAACGGCGGTGATCTTTTCGCCTTCAACCAGCGGGAACAGATTGACGATGGGCTTGCCACGCGCATTGCGCTGCCCCTCCGGCACCTCATACACCTTCAGCCAATACAAGCGCCCTCGATTCGAGAAGCACAGGATGTAATCATGGGTATTCGCCACGAAGAGCTGATCGATCCAGTCATCTTCCTTGGTTGCCGCTGCCTGCTTGCCACGCCCGCCGCGCTTCTGCGAACGATAGTCGGCCAGCGGCTGGCGCTTGAAGTAGCCTGTATGCGATAGCGTGACCACCATGTCTTCCTGGGCGATCAGATCTTCGATATTGATATCTGCCGTATTCAGCACCAGTTCGGACTTGCGGGGATCACCAAACTGCTCGCGGATGGCGCGCAACTCGGTATCGATGATCACGGTAATGCGCGCCGGCTTGGCCAGGATGTCCAACAGATCGGCAATCTCAGCCATCACATCGCGATACTCGCCGACGATCTTGTCCTGCTCCATATTGGTCAGGCGCTGCAGCTGCATTTCCAGAATGCGTTGCGACTGAGTTTCGGAGAGACGATAGCCCTGCGCCGACAGACCGAAATCAGCTGCCAGCCCCTCGGGGCGATAGCTGTCAGACATGGCTCGCGACAGCATTTCCTCCACCAGCGGAGAACGCCACATGCGCTCCATCAACTCTCGCTTGGCTTCCGCTGGAGTCGGCGCAGCCTTGATCAGGGCTATGATTTCATCAACATTGGACAAAGCGACGGCCAGACCTTCAAGGATATGCCCCCGCTCACGCGCCTTGCGCAACTCGAACACGGTACGCCGTGTCACCACCTCACGGCGGTGCGCCAGGAAACATTCCAACATCTGCTGCAGGTTCAGCAGACGCGGTTTGCCATCGACCAGTGCCACCATGTTCATGCCAAAGGTGTCCTGCAACTGGGTCTGCTTGAACAGATTGTTCAACACCACCTCAGCCACTTCGCCACGCTTGAGTTCGATCACGATGCGCATTCCGGACTTGTCAGACTCGTCACGCAGATCGGAGATACCTTCAATACGCTTCTCATTAACCAGCTCAGCGATTTTCTCGAGCAGGGTCTTCTTGTTTACCTGGTAAGGAATCTCGTCAACGACGATTGCCTGACGATTACCCTTTTCCATATCTTCGAAATGGGTGCGCGCACGCATCACCACTCGCCCACGGCCGGTGCGATAGCCCTCATGCACGCCATGCAGACCATAGATGAGACCTGCCGTAGGGAAGTCAGGCGCCTGCACGATACGGATCAGCTCTTCGATATCCGTTTCCGGATTCGCCAGCAGGGTCAGACAAGCCTCGATGACTTCCGAAAGATTGTGCGGCGGAATGTTCGTCGCCATGCCCACCGCAATCCCGGCCGAACCATTGATCAGCAGGTTAGGGATACGGGTTGGCAGAACCGTGGGCTCAAGTTCCTTGCCATCGTAGTTAGGCTGGAAGTCGACCGTCTCCTTATCGATATCGGCCAACAGATCGGCGGCGATCTTCTCGAGACGGCACTCGGTATAACGCATGGCCGCTGCAGCATCGCCATCGATGGAACCAAAGTTACCCTGCCCATCCACCAGCGTGTAACGCAGAGAAAAGTCCTGCGCCATGCGTACCAGCGTGTCGTAAATTGCCGAGTCGCCGTGAGGGTGGAACTTACCCATCACATCCCCGACCACGCGCGCACACTTCACATAGGGGCGATTCCAAGCATTATTCGCCTCGTGCATCGCATACAGAACCCGACGGTGTACCGGCTTCAAGCCGTCGCGCACATCCGGTAGCGCACGCCCCACAATCACGCTCATTGCGTAATCTAGGTAGGAGTGGCGCATTTCTTCCTCTAGACTGATCGGCAGCGTTTCCTTGGCAAATGAGTTCATAGGCGCTAAAAGGAGGTCCGGTTGAAGGCGCTAAAAGCTGGCGATTGTAACATGCGCCCCACCCCACCCCTCCTGCATCCACTCTCAGCATATCAATCGCCCTGCTTGCAGGCTTGAACTCCAAAGCGCACCGACTCCCTCCCGCCTAAGCAGCCAATACCATGCGAGAAGACCTAACGTGGCGCAGCATGAAGGCAGGATTACAGGCTTCTTGCAAACCTCTCCCCACAACCCCAGCACCGTCACCTTCAGCAAGCATCAAGGCGAAACAAAGACAGGCGCTCTAGGCACAAACAGCGGAACGCTCACCACACTAACCGCGGCTATGCCGTGACGCGATGTGAATGAGAAGGCAAATACGGCACCAGCAAGGACCGATTCGACCCGACTCAAAAACTGCATTAGTCAGTTTGACTGGCTAAAACATCCAGAAAACGCTTGAGCGACGCCAGAACATCAAGTTCTACACACGGCGACCTTCAGCGCAAAGCCTTTCGAAGAGGCCGCGCACCCCAGACCTTTGTGCGATTCCATCTGAAATCAATCAGGTTCCCACTGGCATGACATTGCTACACACTTCGTACATGTCGTGAGAGGGTCGGCAGACACAGACGTTTGGGCAGGTGGCAATTCGCGCATCAAAGCCGGAAATCTGTTGCACGTCAGCAACAATGAATTGCTGCGTGTTTCCAGCCTGTGGCAGAATGCCGCGAAGCGCTGATAGGCACTCGCCGTCAAGCTCAATGCGCAGAGTAAAAAGTCTGTGCATTAAGGAAGCAAAGTTTTGAGAAGTGTAATTCGGGGGCATCGGCAAGCCGCTATGTCCAGTAATTGAGTTCGCAACCAGCCTTGCAACGAGGAGAATATGAAAAAATCGCAACTGTTCATTCTGGCCGCCATCGCAGGTTTTACCGCCGGTGCCCAAGCCCAGATCGTGGTGAAGTCCGCTCCGGTTCAACCGTACATCATCGGCTCCGGCAATATCGTTGAGAAGGATGGTCTCGGTAACTGCCTGCGTTCCAGCAACTACTCCACTGACCTCATCAAGAGCGTTCTGACCGAGAAGGGCGTCCCGGTCGGCGTCGAATGTGGTGAAATCAAGGAAGAGCCGAAGGCTGCTGCTCCGGTTGCGGCAGCTCCGGTTGCTCCAGTTGCTCCCGCCGCCGCCGCTCCTGCGGCTCAGAAAGTCAGCTTGCCGGCTGATGCAGTATTCGCCTATGACAAGGCAGACCTGACCGACCAAGGCAAGAGCGGCCTAGCCAAGTTTGCGGCTGATGCCAAGACTCTGACCCAGCTGGAAGTTGTGATCGCTGTAGGTCACGCTGACCGCATCGGCTCCCCGGCTTACAACCAGAAACTGTCTGAAAAGCGTGCCGCCGCAGTGAAGGACTTCTTGGTTAGCCAAGGCATCCCCGCTAACAAGGTCTACACCGAAGGCAAGGGCGAAACCCAACCGGTGACCGGCAAGACCTGCGAGAAACTGGGCGCAGAAAACGGCAAGAACAAGAAGCTGGTTGATTGCCTGGCCGCTGATCGTCGCGTCGAACTGGAAGCTGTCGGCAGCAAGTAATTTGCCGAACGCCTAAAAAGCCCAGCTAAAGCTGGGCTTTTTTTATTTTCAGCGCCATGTCATAAAAGCCAAACTTCTCACGCCCTTACTTGCTTAAAACAGAAAAACAAGCACATCTCACTGACGTTCTCGTTACTATCCTTTAATGCCCAAAGTACAGACCATGAGCCCTAACGCCGACGAAAAAGAACTCGCCAAATTCAGCGAGCTCGCCCATCGCTGGTGGGATCCGAACTCCGAATTTCGCCCGCTACACGAAATCAATCCCCTACGCCTAGAATGGATAGACCAAAACTCTTCGCTAGAAGGGAAGAGCGTACTGGACATTGGTTGTGGCGGCGGGATTTTGGCCGAAAGCATGGCTGGACACGGCGCCAAAGTTGTTGGCATTGATCTGTCAGACAAGGCTCTGTCAGTAGCTCGCTTACATCTGTTCGAGAGCGGACAAAAGGTCGATTACCGTAAAGTATCAGCCGAAGCACTGGCAACCGAACAGCCAGAGAGTTTCGATATAGTCACCTGCATGGAAATGCTGGAGCATGTACCAGATCCTGCCAGTATCGTGCGAGCTTGCGCAAAACTGGTCAAACCAGGAGGGCACGTCTTTCTGTCAACACTGAACAGAAATTTCAAGGCCTACCTGTTCGCTGTAATCGGCGCAGAGTACGTTCTAAACATGCTGCCACGCGGCACACACGATTACGCAAAGTTCATCAAACCATCAGAGCTGTCCGCGCATCTTCGCACTGCCGGGCTTGACGCACAGGAACTGATAGGGATGACTTACAACCCTTTCAGCAAGATATATGCGCTAGGCAGAGATACGGATGTAAATTATCTGATGCGTGCGCAACGCCCGATCTAAGATTGGAACGCCCCAACTCTTAATCGGTTTTTTTCAACCTACCCCCCTCAAAAATCAGTCCTCCTCTCCTGGTTTAAAAGCAGCCATCAGTTGTTGCTGCACTGCTGGTGGTGCCGTTTCATAACCGGACATGGCCAGCGTGTAACTCCCCTGCCCGCCTGTGAGAGCCTTTAGCCGCCCCTGAAAATCCGACAACTCAGAAAGTGGCGCTCGCGCGTTGATGGCGACCATTCCAGCACGAGCGTTTCCTGTATTGGTCACCTGTCCGCGCCTTGCGGAAATCTCTCCAGAAACATCTCCATAGGTGTAATCCGGCGCGAGAATCTCCAGATTAACCAAGGGCTCAAGCACAACGGGGTGTGCATTTTTCATTGCATCCAGAAAAGCCTTCCGACCGGCTGTCACGAAGGCAATTTCCTTCCCGTCCACTGAGTGAGTTTTTCCGTCATAAACGGTGACTTCAATATCTTGAATCGGAAATCCAGCAATCGCCCCAGACTCCAAGACCGTACGCACCCCCTTCTCTACGGCTGGAATGAAAGCCCCAGGAATCGCGCCCCCCTTAACCTCGTCTTTAAAACGAAATCCTTCACCACGACCTAGCGGCAGAACTCGAAGGAATACCTCACCAAACTGACCGGCACCGCCACTTTGTTTTTTGTGCCGATGATGTCCCTCGGCACTACGGGTAATCGTTTCTCGATACGGAATAGTCGGGGGATGAGACTCCACATCAAGCTTGTATTGCGAATTCATACGTTCAAGCATCCTCCCAAGATGCAATTCGCCTAGTCCGCGAATAACAACTTCATGTGTTGTAGGATCACTCTCGACCTGCAAGCCAGGATCCTCAACAGCAAGACGATGCAGAACCTCCGCCAGTTTTTGTTCTTCCCCTCGCCGTTTCACACGCACAGCAAGTCCATACACAGCATGAGGTAAAGGTAAGGGCTTGAAGTGAATTAATGCGTCTTCAGGCGCATCATGCAAAACCGTACCGAAGAACAACTCATCCAGTTTGGTAATGGCACAGATTTCTCCCGGCCCTGCCTCTTCTATAGCAAGCAGTTGCTTGCCCTGCACCCGATATAGATGAGTCACCTTAAAAGGCTTTCGTCCATCTCCGACATACAGCAGGCTCTCCGGTGTAATCGTCCCTTGGAGAATGCGCAGACAGGCTATTTTGCCCATGTAAGGATCGACTTCGACTTTGAAAACATGTGCAATTACATGTTCCACTGGCGAGTGGGACGCACGCAAAGGCTGGGCAAGCTCCGAGTTTCCATTAGGCCATCTCTCAAAAAGGGGAGGATTCCCTTCAAACGGACTAGGAGCCAAACGCACAACAAAATCCAGAAATGCTTTTAACCCTGCTCCGCTACGCGCAGAGGTGAACAGGACAGGAATCAAATGTGCATCTCTCAATGCATGTACGAATGCATCATGCAGGATTTCAGGAGCTATTTCTTCGCCATTTAGGTAACGCTCAGTCAAGCCTTCATCAACCTCCACTATCTGCTCGATGATCGCTTGATGCGCTTCGCTGACACTTGAGAAATCGGTTGCATCTCCAGTGAGACTGAAAAAACAATCAACAACCCTGCTACCACTATCAGCCGGTAAATTTATCGGCAAACACTCACGGCCAAATGCTGACTGCAGGTCTTCTATCAAACCGGGCAAATCAAGACGTTCAGTATCAATACGATTGACTACGACAACCCGACACAATTTGCGAGTCTGGGCCCATAGCATGGCGCGCGAGGCGCTGATCTCGATGCCGTTCTGAGGATTAATGAGGGTCACGACTGTTTCTGTGGCATCCAGTGCTGCTATCGCCTGACCAGCAAAATCAGGAAAACCCGGAGTATCGAGCAACTGAACCCTCACCCCGCTTTGATCGAGATGCGCAAGAGCAAGTTTGGCTGTGTGTTGATGCTCTTTTTCTAGCGGGTCGTAATCGCAGACGGTCGTCCCCTTTTCAACGCTTCCCGCTTGGGGGATGGCCCCAGCCAGCGCCAAGAGTTGCTCGACAAGGGTAGTTTTGCCGGATCCGGCATGCCCGAAGAGAGCCAAAGTGCGAATGTTCTGTGTATCTGGCATGTCCGTGCCCCTCGCACTGGAGTGATGACAAGTCACCCTACACCCTGCGAAAGAGTGATTCAATCAGCTGAATCCGCACACTGCCTGTTTGTCCGTCATGGCTAAAGAAGGCGTCGGGCCCAGAAGAGGCAGGTAATTGTTTTTGCATCCGTGATACGGCCGTCTAGCACGGCCTGTTCAGCTTCATCGAGAGACATTTCAAATACCTCAACAAACTCACCTTCATCAAGCTCCGGCTTGCCCGGTAACAACTCACGAGCCAGAAAAATCTCTATTTTTTCATTCGAGTAGCCAATGCAGTTATGCATTCGCCCGACGTGCTGCCAACTGCTAGCGCTATAACCCGTCTCCTCCAGTAATTCGCGTTGCGCGCACCCTAGCAAAGAGTCTGTCTGATCAATCTTGCCTGCGGGCATTTCAATAAAAACCTGCCCCAGGGGATAACGAAACTGCCGCTCAAAAATCAAAATTCCCGGCCGAACTTCCGCTATGACCACGCAAGCACCAGGATGCTGCACATATTCACGCAGAGCCTCCCCCCCATCAGGTAATGCAACCCGATCCCTACGCACCTCAAGGAGCTTCCCCTCAAAGACCCGGCCACCCTCAATCAATCGTTCTGTCAAATCCATTCTCTGTGCTCCAAACGATCTGAAAAAGAAAAAGCCAGCGAAAAGCTGGCTTTTTGACTTGAGCCTCAGTGATCAGAGCGAGGCCTGCATCACCACTACGCAAATTTGCATCAGTAAACTGGGGAAGAGCCCCAAGGCAGCAAGCATCAATACATTACCGGACAGTACGATGCGGGTAAAACGAGTTGCCGGCAAAGCGTCCGTAATCGTAGGCTCGTCAAAGAACATTATCTTCACCACGCGCAAATAGTAGTAAGCGCCTATCAAAGACATCAGCACAGCCACGACTGCCAGAACGGCGTAGCCGGCCTGCCAGAAAGCCTGAAGCACGAAGAATTTGGCAAAGAAACCCACAAAAAAAGGAATGCCTGCCATCGAGAACATCACGACAGCCATCATGGCCGCCCACCAACTACTTCGCTTATTGAGGCCTCGCAGATCTTCGAGATTTTCAGATTCAAAACCTGCCCGAGACATCAGATTGATGATGCCGAAAGCCGCAAGCGTAGTCAGCGCATAGGTCAAAACATAGAACAGTGAAGAAGCGTAAGCATGATGAGGGTTGGCAGTAGTCGAAGAGACGAAACCCAGCAACATGAAGCCCATATGAGAAATGCCTGAATAAGCCAGCATGCGCTTGATGTTGTTCTGTGCAATCGCGGCGATGTTACCCAACACGATCGAAGCAATGCCTACAATCAAAAGCATCTGTTTCCAATGGTCCATCAGGTCCCATAAACCAAAAGCGAACAAACGACATGCCATTGCAAAGGCCGCAAGTTTTGATGCGGTTGCGATGAACTGGGTAACCGGCGTGGGCGCCCCCTCATAAACGTCAGGCATCCACATATGGAAAGGGACCACACCGAGTTTGAAGGAGACACCTGCAACTAGAAACACTAAGCCAAACAGCAAAATCGTGCGATTTGCAGCTTGCTGCTCGAACAGTGCTCGACCAATTTCAATCAAACCCAGCGACTGAGTGGCGCCGTACACCATGGACATCCCATACAGGAGCAAACCGGAAGCCAAAGCACCAAGAACAAAGTACTTCATCGCAGCCTCGGTGGAACGTACCGAGTCCCGATTCACGGCCACCAACGCATACGAACTCAAAGAGAGCATTTCAAGACCAACATACACAGTCAGCAGGCTGCCCGCAGAGATCAAAACCATCACGCCAAGTGTGGCAAATAGAACCAGCAGATAATATTCGCCAGATTCGATCTTGCGATCTTGCATGTAGCGACGGCCGTAAAGCAGACCAAGTCCCACGGCAACACAGGTAGCCACCTTAAGCAAATCCCCCAGAGGCGAGTAGAGATACATCTGGCCAAAAGTGACATCCAGTTCAGAACTCACCATCACGACACCAGCCATGGCAGAGATCAAGGAAGCCTGGGTCAGATAGTAGGCAATCGTGTTCGCATAGCAGCGGGAAAAAGCAACTGCCAGCAGGATGACCAAACCCATTCCGGCCAAGATGAGTTCAGGAATGAGTGGTACGAAATTCGGAATTTGAAAGTCCATCATGCGCCTGTGCGAATTCGCCTAATCCAGTTTGCTCACAGTTTTCCAGCGGCAACGTGCTTTAGCAGGTCTACCACGGAAACATGCATGATCTCCGTGACCGGGAAGGGATAAAGGCCCATCACCAGTACGCAGATCGCCAGCACGGCGAGCATTAGGCCCTCGCGCTTGTTAATGTCTGTAAGTTCGGCCACATGGGGGTTGCCCACTGCACCGAATACGACACGCTTATACATCCAGAGGGTATAGGCCGCACCAAGAATCAGCGTGCTAGCTGCCGCGAAACCCACCCAGAAATTGAATTTCACAGCACCAAGAATCACCATGAACTCGCCCACAAAACCGCTGGTTGCAGGCAAGCCCGCATTCGCCATGGAGAACAGCATGAAGAGCGCAGCAAATTTGGGCATGGAGTTCACGACGCCGCCATAATCAGCGATCTCACGACTGTGCATGCGGTCATACAGAACACCGATGCAAAGGAACATGGCTGCCGAAACAAACCCGTGCGAAATCATCTGTACCAATGCGCCTTCCATGCCAAGCGGATTGAACATGAAGAAGCCTAGTGTCACGAAACCCATATGAGAGATCGAGGAGTAGGCAACCAGTTTCTTCATATCCGCCTGCACGATTGCTACAAAGCCAATATAAATCACAGCTACCAGCGACAGGGCAATGATTAGCGGGGCCATCATCTGCGATGCATCTGGCACGATCGGCAAGGAAAAACGCAGGAAACCATAAGCACCAAGCTTCAGCGCAATGGCAGCCAACACGACGGAACCACCGGTAGGCGCCTCTACGTGTGCATCAGGTAGCCAGGTATGTACAGGCCACATTGGCACTTTCACTGCAAAAGAAGCGAGGAAAGCCCAGAAAATCCAGGATTGAGCCTGCATGCCAAGCTTAAGGGCGTGCCAGTCTGCCAGTTCAAAACTACCACGAGACTCCATGAATAGATAAATGAAGGCCAGCAGCATCAACAAGGAGCCAAGCAGCGTGTAAAGAAAGAACTTGATGGCTGCATATACGCGATTGGGACCACCCCAGATGCCAATCGCCAGATACAAAGGAATCAGCGACGCTTCAAAGAAGACGTAAAACAACAAGCCATCCTGAGCAGCAAAGATGCCATTCATAAGGCCGGACATGATCAGGAAAGCAGCGATGTACTGCGCCACCTTGACCTGGATCACCTCCCAACAGGCAATCACCACGATCACAGTAATGAAGCTGTTGAGCATGATGAAGGGCATTGAGATGCCGTCCACACCCAACGAATAGTGTGCATTGAAATAAACAATCCAATTGCGAAACTCAACGAACTGCATCGCGCTACTGGACGCATCAAACCCCGCATATAACGGCAAGGTTACGAAGAAACCGGCCAACGCAAAGATCAAGCCCATGGCACGTGCCACCGGAGCATTGCGATCCGCTCCGGCAAACAGGGTCAACAGTCCGCCAAAGATCGGAATCCAGATCGAGAGGCTGAGATAAGGAATGGTCATCAGATATATCCGTGGATTCTTTTAAGCGTCAGGCTTTCACGACTCGGGGCGCAAGATGGGCCACCACAGGACCAGCAGGGTCACTACGCCAATGATTACCCAGAAAGCATACTGATAAACCAGACCGCTCTGAACCACGCGCGAGAGACGCGAAACCCAGCCGACACAAGCCGCAGAACCATTGACCAGTACGCCATCAATCAACATCTGGTCGCCCCCCTTCCAGAGACTGCGCCCTAACAAGCGCGCACCACCTGCAAAGACGATCTCGTTGAAGCGATCAAAGTAATACTTGTTCTCCAGCACACGATGCACAAAGGATAGTCGACTCTGAATCAGGGCTGGCATGTGCGGAAATTTCAGATACAAAAGCCAAGCAGTAAACACCCCTCCCGTAGCCAACCAGAACGGCGCAGTCTTCAGCCCGTGCATGGCCATGCCAAAACCGCCATGGAAGGACTCGCGCAACTCAGCAAGCGTGTCATGCGCCGGAGCAATGTGGATCACGCCCTTGAACCAGTCGCCAAAAAGCATTGGTTCAATGGTCCCAAAACCAATCAGGACAGAAGGAATGGCCAGCAGAATCAGCGGCAGCGTAACCACCAAGGGTGACTCATGTGGTTTTTGACCCGGGGCCAGCCCATGGTGATGATCGTCTTCCAACTCTTCGTCTGCGTGATCGCCGTGATGATTATGGACATGACCAAAACGCTCTTCGCCATGAAAGACCAGGAAATACATCCGGAAAGAATAGAAGGCCGTCACGAAAACGCCCGCCAGCACGCAGAAAGTAGCGTAGCCAGCCCCCGGAATACCGGAGTGATGGACCGCATCGATGATCGCATCCTTCGAGTAAAAACCGGAGAACAGCGGCATCCCGATCAGCGCCAAAGAGCCCAGTAACGAGGTCAGCCAGGTAATCGGCATGTACTTGCGCAGACCACCCATGTTTCGCATGTCCTGGTCATGGTGCATACCGATGATCACAGAGCCGGCACCCAAGAACAGCAGCGCTTTGAAAAAGGCATGGGTCATCAGATGAAACACGGCGGCCGAATACGCCGACGCGCCCAATGCAACAGTCATGTAACCCAATTGCGAAAGCGTCGAATAGGCCACTACGCGCTTTATGTCATTCTGCACGATGCCAAGGAAACCCATGAACAAAGCGGTAGTCGCGCCAATCACCATCACAAATGACAGTGCTGTCTCAGACAGTTCAAACAGCGGAGACATGCGGGCCACCATGAAGATGCCAGCGGTCACCATTGTTGCCGCATGAATCAGGGCGGAAATAGGCGTAGGGCCTTCCATGGAATCAGGCAGCCACACATGCAGCGGCACCTGCGCAGACTTGCCCATGGCGCCAATGAAGAGGCAGATACAAATTGCCGTAAGCATCGGCCAGCCAGTATTCGGCACCGTCAGTTGAAGCAGATCCTGAGCCTTGGCGAACACTTCGGCGTAATTCAGGGTGCCGGCAAAGGCAGCGATCAGACCGATTCCCAGCAGGAAACCGAAGTCCCCCACACGGTTCACCAGAAATGCCTTGAGGTTGGCGTAGATCGCCGTCGGTCGGGTGTACCAGAAACCGATCAACAGATAGGACACGAGCCCCACGGCTTCCCAGCCGAAAAACAGTTGCAGAAAGTTGTTGCTCATCACCAGCATCAACATGGCGAAGGTAAACAGCGAGATGTAACTGAAGAAACGCTGGTAACCGGGATCTTCGCTCATGTAACCGATGGTGTAGATATGCACCATCAGCGAAACGAAAGTCACCACCAGCATCATCATCACGGTCAGGCTGTCGATCAGGAAACCGACTTCGAACTTGATGCCGCCGCTGACCGCCCATGTATAGAGCGCGCCGTTGAAAGTATTGCCAGCCTGAACATCCTGAAAGATGAACAACGATGCAACCAAAGCCGTTGCAACGCCCAGGATGGTCACTACATGCGAAGCCGCACGACCGATGACACGACCGAACAGACCCGCAAGGATCGCCCCGGCCAACGGGGCCATGGGGACGAGGAGATAGAGTTTCTGCATGGAGCTCATCTGGTGCTCAACCCTTCAGACTGTCGAGGTCATCCACATGGATCGAGCGCAGGTTGCGGAACAACACAACCAGGATCGCCAGCCCGATAGCCGATTCAGCGGCTGCCACGGTCAGGATGAAGAAAACGAAGATCTGCCCGGCAGCGTCGCCGTAATAGCTGGAAAAAGCCACGAAATTCATATTCACGGCCAGCAGCATCAACTCGATGGCCATCAGCAGCACGATGAGATTCTTGCGATTGAGGAAGATCCCCACCACGCTAATCGCAAACAGGATTGCCCCGAGGATGAGGACGTGAGAAAGCGGCGCCATCATTTGTCGGAATCTCCTGTGCCAGTGGTTACTTCTTCCTTCTCGGCGGCGATCGCATGGATCACCAGCCGATCGCGGGCCTTCACGGCAATTTGCTTGGCCGGATCTATATGGCGTGTGCTTTCACGACGGCGATAGGTCAGCATCACCGCAGCAATCATGGCGACCAGCAGCACCAGCGAAGCTAGCTCGAAGGGATAGGCATAATCAGTAAAGATCAGACGGGCAAGCGCCTGAGTATTGCTGGCTGATGCGTCAAGCTCCGCAGGCGCAGGAATTGCCTCGGCGCTGAAGTAGCGGCCATTCAGCACCATAGCCATTTCGGCGACCATGATGCCCGCTACTACCAGCCCTACCGGAAGATAGCGCCAGAAACCTTCGCGCATCTTGTCGATGTTGATGTCCAGCATCATCACGACAAACAGGAAGAGCACCATCACCGCGCCCACGTAGATCAGCACAATGGCGATCGCTAGGAACTCGGCCTGCATCAGCATCCAGATCATGCCAGAGGTGAAAAAAGCGAGCACCAGATGCAATACGGCATGAACCGGATTGCGCGCTGTGATGACCCGTAGCCCGGCGAAGACCAGAATCGCCGAGAAAAGGTAAAAACAGATTGTCGGGAAGGAAAGATCCATGAATTCCTCGATTAAGCCTGTGGCACTTTCGCCTTAGCGATATTTGGCATCGGCAGCACGATCTTCGGCGATCTGCTTCTCAAAGCGATCCCCGACAGCCAGCAGCATCTGCTTGGTGTAATACAAGTCGCCACGCTTCTCGCCGTGATACTCAAGAACACGCGTTTCAACGATCGCATCGACCGGACAGGCTTCTTCACAGAAACCACAGAAAATACACTTGGTCAGATCGATGTCGTAACGAGTCGTGCGACGCGATCCGTCGTCACGCTGTGCGGACTCGATGGTGATCGCCAAGGCGGGACACACGGCTTCACAAAGCTTGCAGGCGATACAACGCTCTTCGCCGTTAGGATAGCGGCGCAAAGCATGCAAACCACGAAAACGCGGACTCTGCGGAGTTTTCTCTTCCGGATATTGCACCGTGATCTTGCGCGCAAAAATATGTCGCCCAGTCAGGGCCATACCCTTGAAGAGCTCAAGCAGGACAACGCTGCCGAAAAATTCTTTGACTGCACCCATGGCTTACTTCCAGATCGACAGCGGCGACATGATCCAGATGCCAAGAACAAGCACCCAGAGCAGACACAGGGGGATGAATACCTTCCAGCCCAGACGCATGATCTGGTCGTAACGGAAGCGCGGGAACGTGGCACGGATCCAAAGGAAAACGAACAACAGCAGCGACGCCTTGGCCAGCAGCCACCAGATGCCATCGGGCAAGAAGCCCACCGGCGAGAGCCACCCGCCAAGGAAAAACACAGCAGTCAGCACCGCCACCAGAATCATGTTGGCGTACTCGGCAAGGAAAAACAGCGAAAACGCCATGCCGGAATACTCGATCATGTGGCCGGCTACGATCTCCGATTCGCCTTCCACCACGTCAAACGGAGCGCGGTTGGTTTCCGCCACACCCGAGACGAAATACACAAAGAACATCGGCAACAGGGGCAACCAATTCCAGCTGAGGAACCCCACACCCATATCGGCAAATCGCCCGACGCCCTGCCCTGCCACAATTTCGGAAATATTCAGCGAGCCCGAGATCATCAGCACGCATACCAGCGAGAAGCCCATCGCCAGTTCATAAGACACCATCTGCGCGGCCGAGCGCATGGCGCCCAACAGAGCGTACTTGGAGTTCGACGCCCAGCCCGCGATGATTACGCCATACACCCCCAGCGAGGTGATTGCCATCAGGAACAACAGGCCGGCATTCACATCCGCCAGCACCAGCCCATCGGCGAAAGGCACCACGGCCCAAGCCGCAAAGGCGGGAGCAATCGCCATGATCGGGCCGAGGAAAAACAATCCCGTACTGGCCTTGGCCGGCGAAATGATTTCCTTGAACAGCAGCTTGAGACCATCCGCCACCGGCTGCAGCAAGCCCAGCGGCCCGACCCGATTCGGGCCGATACGCACCTGAATCCAGCCGATCACCTTGCGCTCGGCCAGTGTCATGTAGGCCACCGCGCCCATCAGCGGAGCAACGATCAGCACGATCTTCACCATCGTCCACACCACGACCCACAGCGGGCCGAAAAAGGACGCAAAAGGTTGCAGGAGTTGATCCATCATGCGCGCTCCACCTTCAGATCGCCGGACATGGCACCCAGCGCAATGGTCGAAGCTTGGGCGGCAGAAACCCTGACGCAGCCTTGCGGTACAGCAGCATC
Source organism: Uliginosibacterium sp. 31-12 (assembly GCF_030548425.1). NCBI lineage: Bacteria > Pseudomonadati > Pseudomonadota > Betaproteobacteria > Rhodocyclales > Zoogloeaceae > Uliginosibacterium > Uliginosibacterium sp. 31-12. Next base: position 62,616 of record NZ_JAUOOA010000005.1, read on the forward strand.
ACTCAACACACGCAATGCCACTTTCCCGCAGGAAGAAGTCACCAGCACCTCAGCACCAGACTCAAGACCAAGAGACTGCAAAGCCGCCGGATGAATGCGGGCCTTAGCTTTGGCCGCATCCCGCGTTTTCTGCAGCGGCGCGGCGCGGCGCACCAGCGCATCAGTGGAATAGATAGGCACGTCCGCAATGCGCTGCAAACCCGCCGCAGGAGCATCCAGCTTCGGAACGAAGGATGACACCGCATTGTTCAAAAGCACGCTGATATCTCCAGCCAATGCTTCATCACGCACCGCTTCGGAAGAGTCCTGCTCAAAACCGGACAAGCCAAACAAATTGCCCAGCACGCGCAGCAGCTTCCAAGCAGGACGGGTCTCACCCAAGGGTTTAACCACGGCATTGAAGGACTGCACACGCCCTTCGGCATTCACAAAGCTGCCGGAGGTTTCCGTGAAAGGCGCCACCGGCAACATCACGTCTGCATACTCCGCAGCCTTGCCGGCAAAACTACCCATGTAGATCACGCTGGCGGCCTGATCGAGCGCTGCGCGAGCAGCCACGCCGTCGTCGCAATCCAGCTCGGGCTCCACACCCAGCAGCAAATAGGCCTTGCGTGGCGAAGCCAGCATCGCCGCAGCATTCAGGCCGGATTGCGGCACAGCCTTGACCAGGTAAGCGCCGACCGAACCCGCAGATTCGCCCAAGAAGCCAAAGCTCGCACCGGCGATACGGGCGATCTCGGCTGCCAGAATCTGCAGGGAAGCCGCATTGGGGTGCTGTACCGCCAGATTGCCCAGCAACACTGCGCGCTTCTCGCCCGTCAGCAGGGCATCCGCTACTGCTTGCGCAGAAGCGTCAACGCTGGCCTTGCCGGCCAAATCAGCATACTCGGCGGCAACCTGAATGCCTGCCTTGCTTGACACTGCCGCCAGCACCGCCGCCAACGAAGCCGTCAGCCGATCCGGCGCCACGATCGCTTCCGCCGCCAACGGAATCAGCCAGTCATCGCCACAGGCATTGACGCGCGCGATCTTGCCGCCGCGGCGCTGCGCTTGACGCAGACGCTGGGCCATCAGCGGATGATCCTTGCGCAGGAAGCTGCCGATCACCAGTGCGGAATCGAGCGTGGACAGGCCAGCCACCGGCATGCCAAGCCATGGCGCACCGGCACGCTTGCCATCGAGCGAGAAATCGCTCTGGCGCAGACGAGTATCGATGTTGTCCGAACCCAGCCCACGCAACAGCTTCTGCGCGAGATACATCTCCTCCACCGTGCTCTGCGGCGAAATCAGGGCCGCAATCTGTTCGGCGCCATGCGTACCCTTGATGTCGTTCAGAGTGCGCACGACATAATCCAGCGCCGTCTGCCAATCAACCTTGTGCCACTCGCCGCCATGCTTAATCTGCGGCACGGTCAGACGATCTTCGGCATCCAGACCCTCGTAAGAGAAGCGGTCGCGATCAGAGATCCAGCACTCGTTAACATCCTCGTTTTCGAGCGGCAGCACGCGCATGACTTTGTCGTGCTTGACCTGCACTTGCAGGTTCGCACCCAGAGAATCATGGGGGCTCACCGACTTGCGTCGCGCCATTTCCCAGGTGCGTGCGCCAAAGCGGAAAGGCTTGGAAGTCAGCGCGCCGACCGGGCATAGATCGATGGCATTGCCGGAAAGTTCGGAATCCAGCGAACGATCTACAAAGGTCATCACTTCGGAGTGCTCGCCGCGGTTGGCGATACCCAATTCCATGACGCCTGAAATCTCCTGACCGAAGCGAACACAACGCGAGCAGTGAATGCAACGCGTCATGTCGGTATTCACCAGCGGGCCGAGATTCTTGTTGAAGACGACCCGCTTCTCTTCCTGATAACGCGAGCCCGAGGCACCGTAACCCACCGCCAGATCCTGCAACTGACACTCGCCACCCTGATCGCAGATCGGGCAATCCAGAGGGTGGTTGATCAGCAGGAATTCCATGACGGACTTCTGCGCCTTCACCGCCTTCTCGGAAGTGGTGCTGACCTTCATGTCGGCCGTCACCGGCGTGGCACAGGCAGGCACCGCCTTGGGCATCTTCTCCACTTCCACCAGACACATCCGGCAATTTGCGGCAATGGAAAGCTTCTTGTGGTAGCAGAAGTGCGGGATGTGCTTGCCGATCTTGCGCGCAGCTTCCATCACGGTGCTACCCGGCGCCGCCTCCACCTTCTGGCCGTCGATTTCGATCTCTAGCATGCTCAATCCTGGCGCACGTAAATCCGGCTGCCTTCCCGCTGCAATTCAACGGAAACCAGGCAACGCTTGTGTTCGATGTGATAGGCGAATTCGTCGCGATAGTGCTTGAGGAAGCCGCGCACTGGCATGGCAGCAGCATCTCCCAGCGCACAGATCGTACGGCCCATGATGTTCTCTGCCACGTTATCCAGCAAGGCAAGATCCTCTGCCCTGCCCTCGCCGTGCTCGATGCGATGCATCATCTTGTACATCCAGCCCGTACCTTCACGGCAAGGCGTACATTGACCGCAGGATTCCTCGAAATAGAAATACGAGAGGCGCTCCAGCGCCTTGACCATGCAGGTCGTCTCATCCATGACGATCACCGCCCCGGAGCCGAGCATGGAGCCTGCCTTGGAGATGGCATCGTAATCCATGGTGAGATCCATCATGATCTCACCCGGCACCACCGGAGCAGACGAACCACCGGGAATTACAGCCTTGATCTTGCGACCACCGCGCATGCCACCCGCCATTTCAAGCAGTTCTGCGAACGGCGTACCAAGACGCACCTCGTAGTTGCCCGGGCGATTCACATGACCGGACACTGAAAAGATCTTGGTGCCGCCGTTATTCGGCTTGCCCAGATTCAGGAACGCTTCACCCCCCATGCGCAAAATGAAGGGCACGGAGGCGAAGGTCTCGGTGTTGTTGATCGTGGTGGGCTTGCCGTACAGACCGAAACTAGCCGGGAAAGGCGGCTTGAAACGCGGCTGGCCTTTCTTGCCCTCCAACGACTCCAGCAGACCGGTTTCCTCGCCGCAGACATAGGCGCCGTAACCATGGTGAGCAAACAGATCGAAATTGAAATCCGAACCCAGAATGTTCTTGCCCAGGAGACCAGCTGCACGCGCTTCTGCCAGAGCCTCTTCGAAGCGCTCATAGACTTCGAAAATCTCGCCGTGAATGTAGTTGTAGCCCGCCACGCAACCCATGGTGTAGCCGGCGATGATCATGCCTTCGATCACGGCGTGCGGGTTGTAGCGCAGGATATCGCGATCCTTGAAGGTGCCAGGCTCGCCTTCATCGGAATTGCAGACTACATACTTCGGGCCCACATAGGCTTTGGGCATGAAGCTCCACTTCAACCCGGTCGGAAAACCCGCACCACCGCGACCACGCAGATTGGAGGCCTTCAGCACGCCGATGATGTCATCCGGCGCAGTCTTCTCAGCCACGATCTTTTTCAGCGCTTCGTAGCCGCCGCGCTGGATGTAATCAGCCAGGCGCCAGGTACGGTCACCATCCAGATCGGCAAGAATCAATCGGGTCTCGCTCATTTGGAGAGCTCCTCGATCATGCTGTCGATCTGTTCGCACGTCATACGGCAGCACATCTTGTGATTGTTGTGCAGCATGACCGGCGCATCACCGCAAGCGCCCATGCATTCGCCTTCCTTCAGGGTGAACTTGCCATCGGCCGTGGTTTCGTTGAAACCCACCCCCAGCTTTTCCTTCAGATATTCCGCAGCCTCAACGCCCCCAGAGAGCGCACAGGGCAGATTGGTACACACCGTAATTTTATGCGCGCCGACCGGCTTGAGGTCGTACATGTTGTAGAAACTCGCCACCTCATAGGCAGCCATGGCCGGCATGCCCAAATAGCTGGCGACGAACTCGATGGTTTCCGGAGCCAGCCAGTGCTTCTCGGTCTGGGCAATCCGCAAGGCACCCATCACAGCCGACTGTTTCTGGTCGGCCGGATACTTGGCTACTTCTCGGTCTATCAACAGCAGGGATTCTGCGCTCAGCATGCTCATCTCTTATCGATCAATCTCACCGAACACGATATCCATCGTGCCGATGATGGCGACAACGTCGGCAATCATGTGGCCCTTGGCCATTTCGTCCATCGCAGCCAGGTGCGAGAAGCCCGGAGCACGCAGTTTCAGGCGCCAAGGCTTGTTTGCCCCATCAGAAACAGCGTATACGCCGAACTCACCCTTGGGATGCTCGACCCCAGCGTAAACTTGACCTTCCGGCACATGCATGCCTTCGGTGAAGAGTTTGAAATGGTGGATCAACTCCTCCATGTTGCTCTTCATCTTTTCGCGGGACGGCGGCGCAACCTTGTGGTTATTCGTGATGACAGGCCCCGGATTCTTGCGCAGCCAGTCAATACACTGCTTGATGATCCGGTTGCTCTGACGCATCTCTTCCATGCGCACAAGGTAACGGTCATAACAATCACCGTTGGTGCCGACCGGGATATCGAAATCCATGCGGTCATAGACTTCGTAGGGCTGCTTTTTGCGCAGATCCCACACGATGCCGGAGCCACGCAGCATCGGACCGGTAAAGCCCAGCGCGAGTGCTCGCTCGGGCGAAACCACACCGATGCCAACAGTCCGCTGCTTCCAGATACGGTTGTCCGTCAGCAGTGTTTCGTATTCATCGATATAGGTAGGGAAACGATTGGTGAAATCCTCCAGAAAATCAAGCAAGGAGCCTTCACGTGCCGTATTGAGCTTTTTGACCGTTGCCGCATCTTTGAATTTATTGACCTGATACTTCGGCATCTGATCCGGCAGGTCACGATAGACGCCACCCGGACGATAGTAGGCCGCATGCATGCGCGCACCGGATACCGCTTCATACGCATCCATGAGGTCTTCGCGCTCACGGAAGGTATACAGCACCATGGTCATCGCGCCAATATCCAGCGCATGCGTACCAATGTTCAATAGGTGATTCAGAACACGTGTGATCTCATCAAACATCACCCGGATGTACTGCGCACGCAGCGGCACGTCGACGCCCAACAACTTCTCGATTGCCATGCAATAAGCATGCTCATTGCACATCATGGACACGTAATCAAGACGGTCCATGTACGGTACAGATTGAATCCAGGTACGGGTCTCGGCTAGCTTCTCAGTCCCCCGGTGTAGCAAGCCAATGTGCGGATCGGCACGCTCTACGACCTCGCCCGAGAGCTCTAGAACCAACCGTAATACGCCGTGCGCGGCTGGATGCTGCGGACCAAAGTTGATCGTGTAGTTTTTGATTTCAGCCACGACCACCTCCGTAAGCCTCGTCACGCACGATACGCGGAGTATTTTCGCGCGGCTCAATGCTCACGGGTTGGTAAACCACGCGCCCCCGCTCCTTGTCGTACTTCATTTCCATGAAACCCGAAACAGGAAAATCCTTGCGGAATGGGTGACCAACAAATCCATAGTCGGTAAGGATACGGCGCAAATCCGGATGCCCCTCAAACAGGATACCGAACATATCGAAAGCTTCACGCTCAAACCAACTTACGGCCGGCCAAATTTCGCACAGAGAGTGAACAACAGGGAACTCATCATGGTCCGCGTACACACGCAGACGTAAACGCCAGTTATTAGCAACCGATAACAGATGAGAAACAGCTGCAAAGCGCTGAGGATGCTTCAGCTTGCCGCAATAACCCGAATAGTCGATGCCGGCCAGATCGATCAGTTGTTCAAAACCAAGCTCGGAATGATCGCGCAGCATGCGCGCAACCTCAAAGTAGTCCTCGGCCCTCACATCAAGGGTCAGCTCGCCAAGATCGCTCTCAATGGCAAGCACACGCCCAGCCAGAATCTGATGCAGCGCCTGTGACAGACGTTCAAGCTTGCTCATCAGGCAGCCACTCCTTCACGCGCAATGGTATTGGTGCGACGAATCTTGTTCTGCAATTGCAGAATGCCGTAAATCAGTGCTTCTGCAGTAGGCGGACAGCCCGGCACATAGACGTCGACCGGCACGATGCGATCGCAACCACGCACCACGGAATAGGAATAGTGGTAATAGCCACCGCCGTTGGCACAGGAGCCCATGGAAATCACCCAGCGCGGTTCAGCCATCTGATCGTAAACGCGGCGCAAGGCAGGCGCCATCTTGTTGCACAGCGTGCCGGCAACAATCATCAGATCAGACTGACGCGGACTCGGACGAAATACAACGCCGAATCTATCCAGGTCGTAACGGGAACAGCCGGCATGGATCATTTCCACAGCACAGCAAGCAAGACCAAAAGTCATCGGCCACAAGGAGCCGGTGCGCGTCCAGTTAATGACGGCATCCAGCGACGTCGTGACGAAGCCTTCGCGAAAAACACCTTCGATGCTCACAGAGCGCCCCTCAAGGAGTAAGGCGTCCGGAATGCGTGTCGAGCGGGATTATTCCCAGTCGAGCGCGCCTTTCTTCCAGACGTACACGTAACCGATCACGAGAATGCCCAAAAACACGAACATTTCGTAAAAACCGAACAAACGAACAGCCTCGTTGCCAGCTAGCTCTTTCACGATTGAAGCCCAGGGCAGCAAAAAAGCCACCTCAAGGTCAAACAGAATGAAGAGAATTGCGATCAGATAGTAGCGTACGTCGAAGCGCATACGCGCTTCTTCGAAGGGCTCGAATCCGCACTCATAGGGCGTGAGCTTTTGCGGATCAGGTCTATGGGGACCAAGCAGACGGCCCAAGACCATTGGTGCAACACCAACAGCAAGACCGACTGCGATAAAGAGCAGAACCGGAAAATAATTATTCAGCATCATGCTTCCTCTGGGGTGGGAAGACTGCTCATTGCAAAACGCCCGCATCAAAGCGGGCGTTTCATTCTCTCTGGTGCCGACGATGAGACTCGAACTCATACGGCTTGCGCCACCACCCCCTCAAGATGGCGTGTCTACCAATTTCACCACGTCGGCACTACTAAACTGCTGTGAATTATAGGTGGATATACACCACCCTAACCACCTTATTCTATTTTTTACAGACTTACTTTGGTACATCCTGCCCTGAAGCCGCCGGCGCTGACGCAGCCGGAACCACCACCCCCTGCATCAAACTCTGAGACGCAGGCTGGCGAGCAGCCGAGGCAAAATAACTCAAAGCGAGACTGGTAATGAAAAACACTGTCGCCAGGATCGCAGTCGTGCGACTGAGGAAGTTCGCAGACCCGGATGACCCAAAGAGACTACCAGAAGCACCACTACCAAAAGCAGCACCCATATCAGCACCCTTGCCGTGCTGCAGAAGCACAAAGCCAATCACCGCACACCCAACAAGAATGTGAAGCACCAGCAGGAGACTGAACCAGAAGCTGCCCATGAGAGGAAGCGATACGCCGTTTGAGGAAAGAAAGAATTATAGCCAGCCCAAGATGGCCGGTCAACGGAGAAAGGCGTAAACCTTAGCCAAAGCGCCCAGTAATGTAATCTTCAGTCTGTTTTTTTTGCGGCTTGATGAACATCTGGTCTGTCACCCCGAACTCAACCATCTCACCCAGATACATGTAGGCGGTGTAATCGGACACTCGTGCAGCCTGCTGCATGTTATGCGTCACGATCAGAATCGTGACCTTGTTCTTGAGTTCGGTAACAAGCTCTTCGATGCTGGCCGTGGCAATAGGATCAAGAGCGGAAGTAGGCTCATCAAACAGAATAATCTCGGGATCGGTTGCCAATGCACGTGCAATGCACAAGCGTTGCTGCTGACCGCCGGAGAGGTTTGCCCCCAAGCTGTTGAGCCTATCCTTGACCTCATCCCACAGCGCAGCCCCACGCAACGCCTGCTCGACCTTCTCATCAATCACCGCGCGACTGCGTTCGCCACGTACGCGCAGGCCGTAGGCGACGTTTTCATAAATCGATTTAGGGAAGGGGTTAGGCTTCTGGAACACCATAGAGATGCGCATGCGCACCTCGATCGGATCAACCGCCTGATCAAGCAGATTGGTATTGTCCGGATGCAAACGAATCTCGCCTTGGTAGCGATTACCCGGATACAGATCGTGCATGCGATTAAATGACCGCAACAGGGTGGACTTGCCGCAACCGGAGGGGCCGATCAGCGCGGTGACCTTGCGCTCGTGAATCGGCATGTTGATGTTCTTGAGTGCGTGAAAGGCTCCGTAATGGAAATTGAAGCCTTTGACTTCAGCCTTGATGCGTTCAGGGGAGGTGTTCAGCGTCATGATCATTCTCTCGAGGGAGTTCGGGCTGGATATCCGGAAGGACTTACCACTTGATGTTCTTGCGCAAGCGATAGCGCAACCAAATTGCGACAGCATTCATCGCGAGGGTCATACCGACCAATACCAAGCCTGCTGCAGCTGCATTGGCATGAAACGCCACATCGGGGCGGGAGGTCCAGTTGAACATCTGGATCGGCAACACGGTAAAAGCGGCCTGAGCCCAGTCGAACAAACCGGCGGCTGGATCTCCGGACAACGGTGCGGGCGGAAGATAGGCAATGAAAGTCACAGCGCCCACAACGATCAGTGGCGCAGTCTCACCAATGGCGCGCGCCATACCGATGATCACACCAGTCAGAATGCCGGGACTGGAATACGGCACGATGTGATCACGCACAGTCTGCCAGGTCGTAGCGCCACAGGCATACGCCCCTTCGCGAATCATCTGAGGAATCGCACGAATCGCTTCACGGGTTGCCACGATCACCACAGGCAGGATCAGTAGAGCCAGCGTCAGGCCTGCTGTCAGGATGCTGCGTCCGAGACCGAAGGTGTAGACGAACATCCCAAGCCCCAGGAGGCCATAGACGATGGACGGAACCCCTGCCAAGTTGGAAACATTGATCTCGATGATGTCGGTTAGCCAGTTCTTGGGGGCATATTCTTCAAGGTAAACCCCGGCCGCAACGCCGAGGGGGATGGCCACAGCTGCCGTCACCAGCATCACCAGCAGGGACCCCACCCAAGCCGCGAGGATGCCAGCCTGCCCTGCCCGACGAGAGGGGAAATTGGTCAAAAAATCCGGATGGAGTCGCTCAGCCCCGGTCATCCACATATCAACAAACAGGGATGTCAAGGTCAGAACACCCAGCATGAGACAGGCGATACCAAAGACTGCAAACAACCAATCCAGTCTCTTGTGGCGCGCAATCAGGCTGCGGATAGCCTGCAGATCGTTATCTTGCATCTCAATACACCTCGCGATATTTCTTGCGCATCCAGTGACCCACAATATTCAACAGCAGGGTGAGGACGAACAGGGTCAGGCCGGCAGCAAAAATCGTTTGGTAACCGATGGAATCGTGCGGCAGATCTCCTTGTGACACGCCTGCAATATAGGAGGCCAACGTCATTGCCGACTCTGCCGGGTTGAAGGTCAGATTCGGCTGGCTGCCGGAAGCCACGGTCACGATCATGGTCTCGCCGACAGCGCGCGAAATGGCCAACACGTAAGCAGAGGCCACACCGGAGAAGGCGGCCGGAAAAACCACACGCAACGCTGTCTGCAATCGCGTCGAGCCCATGGCATAGGCGCCCTCGCGCAAACTCATTGGCACGGCGCGCATGGCATCCTCAGACAGCGAACTGACGTAAGGAATGATCATCACGCCCATGACCAAACCAGCAGAAAGGATGTTGAAACCGGGCAAGTCGGGATAGATCTTCTGCAACAGTGGCGTCACCGTAATCAAGGCGAAGTAACCAAACACAATCGTTGGCACCCCCCCCAGCAACTCCAGCACCGGCTTGGCCATCTCGCGCACGCGGAAGGTGGCAAATTCGGAAAGATAGATCGCAATCACCGTTCCGATCGGCAGGGCTACCGCCAACGCCACGACCGAACTGGTCAGGGTGCCTGAGATCAGCACCATGATGCCGTAGTGAGCATCATCGAAGAGAGGCGTCCACTGGCGGTCAGTCAAAAAATCCAGCAGGGAAACATGCCGGAAGAACGCCAGCGATTCGCTGACGAGGATATAGACAATCCCGAGGGTGACGAATACGGAGATAAAGGCAGCCAGAAACAGGAGAGCTTCGACCCCGGTTTCCTTGAGATTGCGCACCCTGCTGCGCTTGAGTCGATCACTCACCCCACCCATGCTGTTCTCACTCTCTGCTACGGCCGTCTGAATCATTCGAGTGTACCAAGCCAGAACCATCAATTCATCAAAAAGCCCCGGATGACCTGCACAAGCAGATCCACCGGGGCTTGATCACAGAGCGTTTATTCCTTCGGATCGCGCTTGAGCAGATCGGAAATCTTCACACCGATCTCGTTATGCCCGCCGAAAGCAGTACCTGTGCGGCCCTTGCCAAAGTTATCCAGCGCGTGTTTATAGTCGGCATCAGACAGCGGCACGTACTTAACCTCGCGAGAGAACTTGCCAGCATTCTTCAGATAGAACTCAACAAACTCCTTCACATCCGGACGCTTGGCAGCTTCGGCATTCACATAGACGAAGATCGGACGGGATAGGGGCACGTAGCTACCGTCAATCACGGACTTCTCGGAAGGCAGCACGCCCGGCTTGCCACCGGCAGACACAGCAACAGCCTTGAGCTTGTCAGTGTTCTCAGCGTAATAGGCGTAACCAAAGTACCCCAACCCACCTTGGTCACGGGACACGCCCTGCACCAGTACGTTATCGTCTTCCGAAGCGGTGTAGTCACCACGCGAGGACTTGGCCTTGCCAACAGTGGCTTCGGTGAAATATTCGAAGGTACCGGAGTCGGTGCCCGGACCGTAGAGCTTGAGGGCTCGGTCGAGGAAGGACGCATTCACCTGCTTCCAGTTGGTCACTTTCCCTTGAGCGGCCGGCTCCCAGATTTTCTTCAGCTCTTCAACAGTAATACTGGAAATCGGGCTGTTCTTGGCAACCACCACGGTCAGCGCATCGAAAGCGATCGGCAGTTCGATGTACTTGACACCAGAAGCCTTGCAGGCTGCCATCTCGGCGGCCGTGATCGGACGCGAGGCATTGGAAACATCGGTACGCAGTGAGGCTTCGCCTGCACAGAATTTCTTGAAACCACCACCAGTGCCGGACATCCCCACGGTCACCTTCACAGAGCCCTTCTTGAGCTTCTGGAAGTCCTCAGCAGCGGCCTCGGAAATCGGGAAAACGGTCGAAGAGCCGTCGATCTTGATCACGTTCTGAGCGTAAGCACCCAGCGAATTGAAGCCTGCAGCCAAGACCACGGCCATCGCGGCCAATTTGAAACCATTCATCGCAATCTCCTGATTGAGTTGGACCAGAACCAACCCGCGCAGTATATGAATGGTTTGTTACAACTGTGCTACAGGCAACAAAAGCTTATTCAACGGCCTCACGCACCGCATCAGCAATCAGTCTGGCCAGGCGTTCGACCTTCTCGCCATCAGCTCCTTCGACCAGCACACGCAGCAGTGGCTCTGTACCTGAGGGGCGCAACAACACCCTGCCCTCACTTCCCAGCTCCGCCTCCGCTGCCTTCTGCGCAGCTGCAATGCCTTGATCAACCTTCCAATCAAAGCCAGCTTGCATGCGTACATTGATCAGTCGCTGAGGATAGAAAACCAGATCCGAGCAGGCCTGTGGCAGGGTTTCATCGGCCAGACGCAAGGCCGCCAGCACCTGCAGCGCCGAAACGATGCCATCACCCGTCGTATGGCGATCAAGGCAGATGACATGACCAGAGTTCTCGCCGCCCAGCTTGTAACCATGCTCGAGCAGCTGTTCCAGGACATAGCGATCCCCCACCTTGGCACGCACGAAACCAGCGCCCAGGCGAGCAACAGCATGTTCGAAGCCAAGATTGCTCATGAGCGTACCGACGACGCCTTCCAGTCGGCCTTCACGCTTCTGTGCACGAGCAATCACATACAACAACTTGTCGCCATCGTACAATTCACCAGAGTGATCACACATCAGTACGCGATCACCATCACCATCCAGTGCAACACCAAGATCTGCACCACTCTTCAGTACGGCCTCGCGCAAACTGGCTGGCGCTGTAGCCCCGACACTTTCGTTGATATTCAGGCCGTTCGGGCTGACCCCGACGCTGAACACATCTGCGCCCAACTCGTGAAAAACCTTCGGCGCGATGTGATAGGCAGCGCCATTGGCACAATCCAGCGCGATTTTCAGACCACGCAAGTCCAGATCATTCGGAAAGGTGCTCTTGCAGAACTCGATGTAACGGCCAGCCGCATCATCGATGCGGCGAGCACGCCCCAATTCGGCCGACTCGGCGCATCCCATCGGCTCATCAAGATGAGCCTCGATTTCTTCCTCGAGCGCATCGGGCAACTTGGTACCGGAGGCAGAGAAGAATTTGATGCCGTTATCGTAGTAAGGATTATGGGAAGCGGAAATCACCACTCCGGCCTGGAGACGCAATGCACGCGTCAGATAGGCCACGGCCGGTGTCGGTATCGGTCCAGCCAGAATCACGTGCACCCCCGCAGCCGCAAAACCGGCCTCCAACGCAGCCTCCAGCATGTAACCGGAAATCCGGGTGTCTTTACCGATCAGCACGGCTGGCTGCTCCCCTGGCGGCAATTTGCCACGCGCGGCCAGGGTTTTTCCAGCGGCGTAACCCAAACGCATGACGAAATCCGGGGTGATGGGGCTGCACCCTACTTGACCACGCACCCCGTCGGTGCCGAAATATTTGCGTGCCATGCCTGTCTCCTTGTCCGTGGGCCGGGATTGTGCCTGCCCGGCCATTGCTGCTCAATAGGCCGAAAGGCGATCTGCGTCAATTGCGACCCACATGGCGAGAGCATCGCGCGTAGCCGCTACATCATGCACCCGCAGAATGGCCGCACCACGCTGCGCCGCCAGCGCAGCCGCCGTAATTGCGGCAGGCATCCGCTGATCAACGGCCCGACCTGTAATATCGCCCAGCATGCGCTTGCGTGACACACCTACCAGCAGCGGCAAACCATGAGCGGCCAGGCGCGGCAGGCTGCGAAACAGCTCCAGATTATGGGCAAGCGTCTTGCCAAAACCGAAGCCAGGGTCCAGCGCGATACGCGCGGCAACAACTCCTGAAGCCTCAAGCACTGCAAGGCGCTGCAAAAGAAAAGCCTCTACCTCATCCACAACCTCGGTATAGGCAGGCGCCTCCTGCATGCTGCGCGGCTCGCCTTGCATATGCATCAGGCACACACCAGCCGAACTGGCTGCCACGGCCTCCACAGCACCTGGTGCGCGTAGCGCATTGATGTCATTCACGATAGCCACCCCGGCGGCAATCGCCGCGCGCATCACCGCAGGCTTGAGCGTATCAACTGAAACCGGCACATCCAGGGCGACCAGTGCCTCAAGGACGGGAATCACCCTATCCAGTTCCTCCTGCTCACCAACTGCCTCGGCCCCGGGCCGGGTGGATTCACCACCCACATCCAGAATACCAGCGCCATCCCGCAGGGCTTTCTCAGCCTGGCGCAAGGCTGCGCCGACGGAACCCGACAAACCGTCACCGGAAAAAGAGTCTGGCGTCATGTTGATGATCGCCATGATCATCGGCAGATCAAGATTGAGGCGGAACTTTCCGCACAGCCAGGTGCGAGAGACAGCGTCCATCTGTTGGCTTCCTTCAGAAAGAAAAAGCCCCGCCGCAGCGGGGCTTGGTAGAACGTGGGCCAGGCTCAAGCTGCAGGGGCCGCAGCATTGGGCTCCGCACCCGGGCCTTCATCCTGCCGGGGAGGCTGCAAACCCGCAGGCGGCTTGGGCGCACGCGGCGGACGCCCCGCCATGATGTCCTTAATCTGTTCCGCATCAATGGTCTCCCATTCCAGTAGCGCAGCCGTCATGGCTTCCACCTTGTCGCTGTGCTCGCGCAACAAGCGCTCGGCCAGCGCGTATTGCTCGTCGATGATGCGACGGATTTCAGAATCCACCTTCTGCAAAGTGGCTTCAGACACGTTCTTGTGTGTCGTCACCGAACGGCCAAGAAAGACCTCGCCATCGTTCTCGGCATACACCATTGGCCCCAGCTCATCGGACATGCCGTAACGGGTCACCATGTCACGCGCAATGGCCGTGGCACGTTCAAAATCGTTCGAAGCACCGGTAGAAACCTTGCCCACGAACAGATCCTCGGCAACACGGCCGCCAAACAGCATGCTGATCTGGGCCAGCATCTGGTCCTGATACAGGCTGGTGCGATCTTTCTCCGGCAGCGACCAGGTCACGCCCAGTGCGCGGCCGCGCGGAATCACCGTTACCTTGTGCACCGGATCACATCCCGGCAGCAAAGATCCGATGATCGCGTGCCCCGACTCGTGATAAGCCGTGGCCTTCTTTTCTTCCGGCGAGATCACCATGGATTTGCGCTCGGCGCCCATGAAGATCTTGTCTTTGGCGCGCTCAAAGTCGTCCATATCCACCAGACGCTTATTGCTGCGCGCGGCAAACAGGGCAGCCTCGTTGACTAGGTTAGCCAGGTCAGCACCGGCCATACCAGGTGTGCCACGGGCCAGCACCAGCGGATCAACGTCCGGCGCCACCGGTACCTTGCGCATGTGCACCTTGAGGATCTGCTCACGGCCACGGATATCCGGCAGCGGCACGGTAACCTGACGATCAAAACGGCCCGGGCGCAACAGCGCAGGATCCAGTACGTCAGGACGGTTGGTGGCGGCAATCACGATCACGCCGGAATTGCCTTCAAAACCATCCATCTCGACCAGCATCTGGTTCAGGGTCTGCTCGCGCTCATCATTGCCACCGCCAAGGCCTGCGCCACGCTGACGACCCACGGCATCGATTTCATCAATGAAGATGATGCAGGGAGCCGCTTTCTTGGCATTTTCAAACATGTCTCGCACGCGAGCCGCACCGACGCCAACGAACATTTCGACGAAGTCCGAACCCGAAATACTGAAGAAAGGCACCTTGGCCTCGCCTGCAATAGCCTTGGCCAGAAGCGTCTTACCAGTCCCCGGCGAGCCCACCATCAGCACGCCCTTCGGAATCCGCCCGCCCAGTTTCTGGAATTTAGAAGGGTCACGCAGGAACTCAACGAGTTCTGCCACCTCTTCCTTGGCCTCATCGCAGCCCGCCACATCGGCAAAAGTGATCGAATTGGCTGACTCATCCAGCATGCGGGCCTTGCTCTTGCCAAACGAGAACGCGCCGCCCTTGCCACCGCCCTGCATCTGACGCATGAAGAAAATCCACACGCCCACCATCAGCAGCACCGGCAACATGTTGAAAAGCATACTCAACAACCAGGACTGTTCTTCTTCCTGCTTGGCCGATACCTGCACGCCGTACTTCATGAGATCGGAAACCATCCAGGGATCCTGGATGCCCGGAGTAGAAATCGTGACCTGACGACCTTCCTGAGTCACGGCCTTGACCGTACGGCCATCAACCTGGGCCTTGGTGACCCGACCTGCTTTGGCCTCCTCCATGAATACCGAATATTCCATGGAATTCTGCTGAGCCTGGCGACCGCTGAACTGGTTAAAAACGGTGAGCAGCACGACGCCGACCACCAGCCAGATCGCGAGATTCTTGAAGACGCTGTTATTCAAGGCAACTCCTGAAAAGCCCTGTGGGGAAGGCAGGGCATACGTTACTCTGGACCCATTCTATGGCCGAACGTTCCCTCCGGCAAACAATGGCGCCCATAGATCAGGGCTTTTTATCCAGCCCCAGCAGATAGACCTCAGCACTACGATCACGCGATGCTTCGGGCTTGCGAGAAACCACGCTACGGAAAGTTTTCTGCATCTCGGCGCGATATTCCGTAAAACCAGCGCCCTGAAACACCTTGATCAGCATGTTGCCCCCAGGGCGCAGATGATCACGAGAGAATTCAAGCGCCAGTTCGGCGAGATACATCATGCGCCCATCGTCACTGACCGCATTACCGGACATATTGGGGGCCATATCCGACAAAACAAGGTCCACAGCCCGCCCGGCCAGCAGTTTTTCAAACTCTGCCAGCACCGACTCCTCGCGGAAGTCGCCTTGCAGGAAGGTAACGTCCGGTAGCGCCTCCATCGGCAAGATATCGAGCGCGAAGAGTTCGCCTCCCGGCTTCACCTTGGGGCCCGCGATCTGGGACCACGATCCGGGGGCCGAACCGAGGTCAACGACCACCATGCCTGGCTTGAGCAGACGGTCCTTCTTGTCGACCTCAAGCAACTTGAAAGCTGCGCGCGCACGATAACCGGCGGCCTTGGCCTTCTGCACCCAAGGGTCATTCACGTGTTCCTGCATCCAGGACTTGCTGGTCTTGCTAGGCTTCATGGCACTACAATTCAACTTTAGTGAGGATTATTCAATAGCATGCAAGAACTTAGCCCTGCCGTGCGCCGCGATCTGCGTGCCCGTGCCCACCACCTGGACCCCGTCGTCAGCATTGCCGGCAACGGCCTGACAGCCAACGTCCTGAAAGAAATTGACGTGGCCCTCAAGGCCCACGAACTGATCAAGATCCGCGTCTATGGCGACGACCGTGAAGCCCGCGCCGCCTATCTGCTGGAGATCTGCAGCAAGCTCGACTGCGCTGCCGTGCAGAACATCGGTAAGCTGCTGGTTGTTTTCCGCCTGAACCCGGAACTCCATGTCGTGAAGCCTGTAGCCCTGCCCAAGCGCCCTTCGCGCAGCAAGAAAGCGAGCCAGGAAGTGGCTTTCGACAAGCGCCCCGGCCGCCCGACCACAAGCAATGCACCGCGCAAATCGATGGCTGGCGCACCGGAAACGCGTTACCGCAAGCCTTCTGCCGGCAGCAGCCGCACCCGCAAAAGCGCGCGTTAAGTCAGCCCTTCGTAACACACGCATAAAGGCCGGCAATGCCGGCCTTTTTCATTTGCGCACGACCTGGGTCACCAATGCCACGCCCAGCACACTCTGGATCATCCAGAGCAGACTGGCGATCCCATGCCAGGTCGCAAACCGGCTGCGTACAACACTTTCAACAACCTCGCGGGCAGGATCAAGACGCAGTTTTTCAACCACTGGCGTCACACCGAAATGGCCGGCCAATGTAAGCAGCAGCATCAGCAGGATCAGCCACAGCAGCACGCCCTTGAACGCCTTCAGGCCCTCACGGAACAGCAGATAGGCAATCAGGTAGAGACCGCAACCGATGCCGAGCCAGGCTACGATGGCAAACTGCTTGCCAGCAAGCGACCCGGCAAAGCCTGTGTCCGCAACGGAAGCGAACAACACTGGAGCCGAGATGTAACCGATTGCCCACAGCGCGCCCACCCACAGGGTGATGGCCAGCGCAAACAGGGATTCAGCCAGACGTGACATGAGGCTCAGATGTAGCGGACGTCGATGATTTCGTATTCGCGTACGCCACCCGGCGCCTGTACTTCAGCTACATCCCCGGCGAACTTGCCGACCAGCGCACGTGCAATCGGCGAGTTGATCGAAATCTTGCCCGCTTTCAGATCGGCTTCGTCTTCTCCCACGATCTGGTAGATCACGCGCTTGTTCGTATCGAGATCTTCCAGATCGATGGTGGCACCAAACACGCAGCGGCCGTCAGCATCCAGCAGCTTCGGATCAATAATCTGCGCGGTAGACAGCTTGCTTTCGACTTCAGCAATACGGCCTTCAACGAAACCTTGGCGTTCCTTGGCAGCATCGTATTCAGCGTTTTCAGACAGATCGCCATGCGAACGCGCTTCGGCAATCGCAGCGATCACGCTCGGGCGCTCCACCGTTTTCAGGCGATGGAGTTCGGTGCGCAGCAATTCCGCGCCATTCAGGGTCAGAGGAGTCTTGATCATCGCAATCAGCCCAGCTGCGCATGCAGTTCTTGCAGCGAATAGGGTTCGAGGTCATTGATGTGGCGGATACCGATACAAGCAGCGCGCGCACCTTCAATCGTGGTAAATACCGTCACCTTGGCAGCCAGCGCCGAAGTACGGATCGAGCGGGAGTCGGCGATTGCCTGGCGCTTCTCTTCCACCGTATTGATGATCAGCGCAATCTCGTTGTTTTTGATCATGTCCACGATGTGCGGGCGGCCTTCGCCAACCTTGTTCACGGCAGTGACAGCACTGACACCGGCGTCATGTAGGTAGCCAGCCGTACCCTTGGTCGCCACCACCTTGAAGCCCAGATCAACCAGTTCGCGCGCCACCTCGACAGCTTTGGCACGGTCAGTCTGCTTGACGCTGATGAAAGCCGTGCCCGAGGACGGCAAACGAGTACCCGCCGCCAGTTGGCTCTTCACGAAGGCTTCAGCAAAGGTCTTGCCAACCCCCATGACTTCGCCGGTCGACTTCATTTCCGGCCCGAGAATGGTATCCACGCCCGGGAACTTGTTGAACGGGAAGACAGCTTCCTTCACCGAGTAGTACGGCGGCACGATTTCGCGCGTCACACCTTGTGAAGCAAGGCTCTGGCCGGCCATACAACGCGCGGCAATCTTGGCCAGCGGCAACGAGCAGGCTTTGGACACGAAGGGTACGGTGCGCGAGGCACGCGGATTCACTTCGAGCACATAGACGGTCTCGCCCTGAATCGCGAACTGAACGTTCATCAGGCCACATACACTGAGGCCACGCGCCATCAGTTCGGTCTGACGACGCAACTCGTCCTGCAGTTCTTTCGAGAGCGTGTAGGGCGGCAGGGAGCACGCTGAGTCGCCCGAGTGCACGCCGGCCTGTTCGATGTGTTGCATGATGCCGCCGATGATGACCTGAGTGCCATCGGAAAGCGCATCCACATCGATCTCGGTCGCATCGTTCAAGAAGCGGTCCAGCAACACCGGAGAGTCGTTCGAGACCTTGATCGCATCACGCATATAGCGCTCGAGATCCTTCTGCTCATGGACGATTTCCATGGCGCGGCCACCCAGCACATAGCTCGGGCGCACCACCAGCGGGTAGCCGATCTCGGCCGCGAGACGGATCGCATCGGCTTCATTGCGTGCCGTGCGGTTGGGCGGCTGACGCAGACCCAGATCGTGCAGCAGCTTCTGGAAGCGCTCACGGTCTTCGGCCGCATCAATCATGTCCGGCGAGGTACCAATGATCGGCACGCCATTGGCTTCCAGCTCACGCGCCAATTTCAGCGGGGTCTGGCCGCCGAACTGCACGATCACTCCGACCGGCTTCTCCAGCGCCACGACTTCCAGCACGTCTTCCAGGGTCAGCGGCTCAAAGTACAGGCGATCGGAAGTGTCGTAGTCGGTCGACACGGTTTCCGGGTTGCAGTTGACCATGATGGTCTCGTAGCCGTCTTCGCGCATGGCCAGCGCGGCATGTACGCAGCAGTAGTCAAACTCGATGCCCTGCCCGATACGGTTCGGGCCACCGCCCAGCACCATGATCTTCTTCTTGTCGGAAGGCTGCGATTCGCACTCTTCGTCGTAGCAGGAATACATGTAGGCAGTGCTCGACGCGAACTCGGCCGCGCAGGTGTCCACGCGCTTGTAGACCGGGCGCACACCTTGCGCGTGGCGATACAGGCGCACGGCCGTTTCGTCGCTCCCCAGCAGTTTGGCCAGACGACGATCCGAGAAGCCCTTGCGCTTCAATGCGCGGAGAGCTGCTGCATCGAGGCTCTTCAGCGAGCGGCCGGCAAGGCTCTTCTCGGTCAGCACGATGTCTTCGATCTGAGCCAGGAACCACGGATCGATCTTGGTCAGACTGTGCAGCTCTTCGCGGCTCATGCCTTCGCGGAAGCCCTGACCCACGTACCAGATACGCTCGGCACCAGGACTGGCGAGCTCGTGCTCCAGCTCTTCGCGATCACATTCGACTTCATCAAGGCCATAGGCGCCAACTTCCAGACCACGCAGCGCCTTCTGGAAGGACTCCTGGAAGGTACGGCCCATGGCCATCACTTCACCCACCGACTTCATCTGGGTCGTCAGGCGATCCGGTGCCTGCGGGAACTTCTCGAAAGCAAAACGCGGAATCTTGGTAACGATGTAGTCGATCGACGGCTCGAACGAGGCCGGTGTCGCACCGCCGGTAATATCGTTCTTGAGCTCGTCCAGCGTGAAGCCCACAGCCAGCTTGGCCGCCACCTTGGCGATCGGGAAACCAGTCGCCTTCGAAGCGAGTGCCGAGGAGCGCGACACGCGGGGGTTCATCTCGATCACGATCAGGCGACCATCCGCCGGATTCACTGAGAACTGTACGTTCGAGCCGCCGGTATCCACACCGATCTCGCGCAGCACCGCCACCGAGGCGTTACGCATGATCTGGTATTCACGGTCGGTCAGGGTCTGGGCAGGGGCGATGGTGATCGAATCACCGGTATGCACACCCATCGGATCAAGGTTCTCGATCGAACAGACGATGATGCAGTTGTCGTGCTTGTCGCGCACGACCTCCATCTCGAATTCCTTCCAGCCCAGCAGCGACTCTTCAATCAGCAGTTCGCGGGTCGGCGAGAGATCCAGACCACGGGTGCAGATTTCGTTGAACTCTTCGATGTTGTAGGCAATGCCACCGCCCGTGCCACCCATCGTGAAGGAGGGACGGATGATGGCCGGGAAGCCAACTTGCGCCTGCACGGCCAGAGCCTCCTCCATGCTGTGGGCAATGCCGGAGCGAGCGGACTCAAGACCGATCTTTTCCATGGCCAGCTTGAACTTCTGGCGGTCTTCAGCCTTGTCGATGGCTTCCGGCGTAGCGCCGATCAGCTCGACCTTGTATTTGTCGAGCACGCCATTGCGCCACAGATCCAGCGCCGCGTTCAGCGCAGTCTGGCCCCCCATGGTCGGCAGCACGGCATCCGGACGCTCCTTCTCGATGATGCGCTCAAGCACCTGCCAGGTGATCGGCTCGATGTAGGTCACGTCGGCCATGTTCGGATCGGTCATGATCGTGGCCGGATTCGAGTTGACCAGGATGACCTTGTAACCTTCGTCACGCAGGGCCTTGCAGGCCTGGGCGCCGGAATAATCGAACTCGCAGGCCTGACCGATGATGATCGGGCCGGCACCGATGATGAGGATGGATTGAATGTCTGTCCGCTTGGGCATATCAACACCTGAATTTCGTTACGTTTGGAGTGCGGCCTGCTGGCTGCACCCGACATGGATTCCGTTTTACTTGCCGGCAGCCGCCATCAGATCGGTAAAGCGATCAAAGAGATAGGCCACATCGTGCGGGCCGGGGCTGGCTTCTGGGTGACCCTGGAAGCACAGTGCCGGGCGGTCGGTCCAGGCCATGCCCTGCAGGCTGCCGTCGAACAGCGACACATGAGAGACGCGCACATTGGCCGGCAGGGTCTTCTCATCGACAGCAAAGCCATGGTTCTGACTGGTGATCAGGACGCGGCCGGAGTCGAGATCCTTGACCGGATGGTTGGCGCCATGGTGGCCGAACTTCATCTTCAGGGTCTTCGCACCGGCAGCAAGGCCCATGATCTGGTGACCCAGACAGATGCCGAAGGTCGGCAGCTTGCGCTCAAGGAACTCGCGGGCAGCAGCAATAGCATAGTCACAGGGTTCAGGATCGCCCGGGCCATTCGAGAAGAAGACGCCGTCCGGATTCAGCTTGAGCACTTCGGCCGCAGGGGTCTGCGCCGGCACCACGGTGAGCTTGCAGCCGCGCTCAGCCAGCATGTGCAGGATGTTGCGCTTGACGCCGAAATCGTAGGCCACCACATGGTACTTCGCTTCACTTTGCTCAACGAAACCCTGACCCAGCTTCCACTCACCGGAAGTCCAGGAATAAGACTGCTCGGTCGTCACGACCTTGGCCAGGTCCATGCCAGCCAACCCAGGGAAGGCACGCGCAGCAGCAATGGCCGCTTCGGCGTTGAGTTCTTTCTGGCTCGCCGCGGTAATCAGGCAACCCGCCTGGGCGCCCTTCTCACGCAGGATGCGCGTCAGCTTGCGGGTATCGATCCCGGCAATGCCGACCACATTTTCAGCCTTCATGTAGGCATCCAGGGTCTGCTCGGAACGGAAGTTCGATACCAGCAAAGGCAGATCGCGGATCACCAGACCCGCGGCGTACACCTTGCCTGCTTCACAGTCTTCCTTGTTTACACCCACGTTGCCGATGTGAGGATGGGTCAGCGTGACAATCTGGCGGGTGTAGGAGGGGTCGGTGAGGATTTCCTGATAGCCGGTGATGGCGGTGTTGAACACCACCTCGCCGACGCTTTTGCCCACGGCGCCAATGCCCTGCCCCTGAAACACGGTGCCGTCGGCAAGGGCAAGAAGGGCGTAAAGGGTTTCCGTCATCGATTACTCCTGGATTCCTGTGAAATCGGACCCTCGGTCCGGCCGCCTGTTCACCGCGGGGTGAGGGGCCTGGTCGATGGGTCCGACGTGAAAAACGGGACCCGTCTTTCCAGACGAGTCCCGCTTGCAAATTTTGGCAATTGTAGCCTGAAATCAGGCCTTTCCGCAACGCAAAAGTAGCTGCGACGGCGTTTTCAGGCGCCCGGATCCGGCAGTTGGCTACGCAGATAGGCCGCCACACGAGAGAGCTCCGTCAAGAGTTCCGGCAAGGCCTGCAGCGCTTTTTCCAGGTCACCGCGACGCCCCGCCTGCTCCACCCTTTGCGCCGCGTCTGCCGCGATCACTGCACCAAAAACGCCGACCGAGGACTTCAAAGAATGCGCCACGGTATACAGCGTTTTGGCATCGCTGCGTGCAGCCGCCTCCTCTAGCTTGCTGCAGTTGCGCGAGTAATCGCCCAGAAAAATCTCGATCAGGCTGTGCACCGAAGCCTCGTCGCCATCAAGCAGTGCCCGGGTCTGGCCCAGATCGGCAACGCCTCCCTCCGGATCGATGGGACTGCCGGGTTCATCGAGCGCATTCAGATTGCCTTCAAAATCGGTGGACTCGAAACGCCGGGTCACCCGCTCGATGGCAGCAAACAGCTCGGAGGGCTGAATAGGCTTGGACACATAATCGTCCATGCCGGCTTCAAGGCAGCGCTCACGATCGCCTTGCATCACGTGTGCCGTCATGGCGATGATCGGCGTTACTTCCCAACGTCCGGACATCGCCCAGCTGCGCCGCGCCTCGCGCGCCCGGATTGCCTTGGTCGCCTCGATCCCCCCCAGCACCGGCATCTGCACATCCATCAGGATCAGATCAAAGCGACGCTTTTCGAACCAGTCCAGCGCCTCCTGCCCGTCGCCCGCCGGCACGACTTCGTAGCCGGCGCGCTGCAGAATCTTGGTGGCAACCGTCTGATTGACAGGGTTATCTTCCACCAGCAGCACCGCTTTGCTCCTGGGAGCCTGCGGGCTGGCCTTGAGGAGGCTGTCGTCGATCTGGAACTCAGCCAGCTCCAAAGCGGATTCAGGCTGCTCCTGAGTCAGCACGAGGCGCAGGGCGTCCAGCAGATCGAAGGAGGACACAGGCTTGACGATATTGGCCTTGATGCCGAACTGGCGGCAGCGTGCCGAATCATTGCGCTGGCTATCGGAGGTGAGCAGCATGACGATACGCTCGCAGCTCGCCCCCTCACCGTGAAAATAAGCGGGCAAAGCAAAGCCGGCCGGATCCGGCATATTGGCGTCGACCAACATCACATCGAAGGGGAAGCCACTCTTGGCCGCTTGCTGGAGCAAGGCCTCGGCTTCCTCACCACTCCTGGCAAGATCCACGCTGAAGCCCCAGCGCTGCAGGTTGGCCGTCATCTCTCGGGCGGCCGACGGATTGTCTTCCACCACCAGCGCGTTCATGCGTGCATAACGCGGATCCACCCGCTCAGCCTGCACGGCTTCTCGCACCGCCCCCACCTCGATGGTGAAGGAGAAGGTACTACCCCTCGCTGGCTCACTCTGCAACCAGATACGACCACGCATCAGTTCGACCAGGCGCTTGCAGATCGCCAGACCCAGGCCGGTGCCACCGTAGCGGCGCGTGGTAGAGGTATCAGCCTGCGAGAAGGCTCCGAACACCTCACCTTGCTTGGCCTGGGCAATGCCGATGCCGGTATCACGCACATCGAACTGCAGGCGCACATGCGCTCCCTCGCGCAGCACGCAGCGCACCGAAACCTCGACTTCGCCCTGCTCAGTAAATTTGATCGCATTGCCAAGCAGATTCATCAGGATCTGGCGCAGGCGGTTCGGATCGCCACGCAGCACATGCGGGGTGTCCGGCTGGATGCCAAACACCAGTTCAAGACCTTTCTGATGACCGCGCAGGGCCAGCGCCTTGAAGGTATCCGAGATCACGGCCGGTAATGAGAACTCGATGTCCTCAAGCTCCAGTTTGCCGGCTTCGATCTTGGAGAAGTCCAGGATGTCGTTGATGATGGCCAACAGCGAATCGGCGGAGTTTTTCACCGTCTGCAGATAGCCACGTTGCTCCGCGTCGAGTTGGGTATCGAGCGCCAGATCCGTCATGCCGATGATGCCGTTCATCGGGGTGCGGATTTCGTGGCTCATGTTGGCAAGAAAGTCACCCTTAGCGCGGCTGGCGGATTCGGCGGCCTCCTTGGCGCGCAGCATCTCGAGTTCCCAGCCCTTACGCTCGGTCACGTTGCGGTGAATACCCACCACACGTACCGCCTGACCATCCGCACTACGCGACACGACCCTACCGTGGGTGGAAATCCAGCGCCAGTCACCGTCGCGGGCTCGCAAGCGATATTCGGCCTCGAAATCTTCGCTGCCGCCCACCAGATGCAGATCGATACGCTCACGCACCTGTGGCACATCCTCGGGATGGATCAGCGCCTCCCAATCCTCACGGCGATTACCAAATTCACCTTCGACATAACCCAGACCATGCTTCCAGAGTTCGCTCAGGAAACACTGGCCACTGCGCAAGTCCCAGTCCCACAGGCCATCGTGACGGTTATCAAGAGCCAGCGAAAGGCGATCCTTCTCGCGCAGTTGCTGATCCATCAGGCGCACCAGGCGCCAGATCAGGCGCACCGGATCATTGGCCGGATCCTCGAAGCCATCGCTGACGCCGGCGCGCGCAGCCAATGCCCGCAAAGCATCACGCAAGCTGCTCAGATCTGGGCTGACACTGTTGGCGATATCGCGCGAAGAAGGCATGGATCCAGAAAAAGTTCAGGGGAGGTGCAAGGGGTGAACGGCAAAAGGCGGGCGGAACTTGCATTCCGCCACACTCTGCATCAACTCACCGGCAAAGCGTCAGCGCCCGGCCATCTGGGCGCAGGTCAGATCGAGGCGATCCAGCCCCTCATCCAGCTCAGCATCCGAGATGATCAGCGAGCTAGCCAGACGCACCAC
Source organism: Uliginosibacterium sp. 31-12 (assembly GCF_030548425.1). NCBI lineage: Bacteria > Pseudomonadati > Pseudomonadota > Betaproteobacteria > Rhodocyclales > Zoogloeaceae > Uliginosibacterium > Uliginosibacterium sp. 31-12. The sequence continues at coordinate 87,770 of NZ_JAUOOA010000005.1, forward strand.
GTTCGGCCCGGCCACAATATGCAGCACGCCATTGCTGGCCGCCGCCGCCATGAAGGCGCCGGCCTGACCGGCGAACTTCGGCGTCAGCTCGCAGCCCAGCCACAGGCCGGATTCGCGCACCTCCGAAAAACAGGCGTACTTCTCGCCCATTGCGCGCAAACGCCCGGCAGCATGTGCGGCTTTGCGCTTCACCCCCGCCAGTACTTCCGGCGTGTTGATGACGTCGAACACCGCCTCGGCGACAGCACAGGCCAGCGGGTTGCCCCCAAAGGTGCTGCCATGTACACCGGGCGTGAAGTGCTTGTCCGCCACCGCAGCCGTAGTGAGCATCATGCCGATCGGGAAGCCGCCGCCGATACCCTTGGCCGTGGTCAGGATGTCCGGCACGACGCCGCTATTCATATAAGCGTAAAGCGCACCGGTGCGACCGTTGCCAGACTGCACTTCATCAAAGATCAGGCTGGCATCGAACTCACTCGCCAGCTCGCGCAGCAGCTTCAGGAACTCAGGCTGTACCGGCACCACGCCACTCTCGCCCACGACAGGCTCGACGATGATGGCGCAGGTGTTCTTGCCCACCACGCGGCGCAAAGCCTCCACATCATGCAGATCGACATGCACGATGCCGGCCGGATTCGGGCCCATGCCAGAGGAGTATTTGGCCTGACCGCCGACCGACACGGTGAAAAAAGTGCGGCCATGGAAGCTGCCGTTGAAGGCGATGATGTCGATCTTTTCCGGACCGTATTTGTCCACGGCGCGTTTTCTGGCGAGCTTCAGCGCAGCTTCATTGGCTTCGGCGCCAGAATTGCAGAAGAACACACGCTCGGCAAAGGTATGGTCGCAAAGCTTCTTCGCGAGACGCAGGGCCGGCTCATTGGTGTAGTAGTTCGACACATGCCAGAGCTTGGCAGCCTGCTCGGTGAGCGCCTTGAGCTGGGCCGGATGGGCGTGGCCAAGTGAAGTTACGGCCACGCCGGCCCCGAAATCGATGTAATCGCGACCCTGCTGGTCCCACAGGCGCGACCCCTCACCTCGCACGAAGATCATGTCGAGCGGGGAAAACACGGGAACCATGTAGCGATCGAAATCGGCGCGGGAGACGGCGGCAGTCACTGAAATATCCTTTTTGCGAGAGAAGCACACTCACCCGGCAGGACGCCAGGCAAGGAGAATCATTTTAAGGGCAAAGCTCGCCGCGCTGCTGCTCCTGCCTAAGAAGCTGTTGACGATCTGTAGCGAGAGGGCGTCAGCAGGGTGAGGAACCGCACAGGAACCGGAGTTCATGTTGATCTATGAGGATTCCGAGCAGCGCATGAGCCCTCTCAGTGATCAATGAGCGGCCTCGCAGTCAGATCGTAAGCAGCTTCTAAGAATGCCACGCAATCCGGACAGCCAGCCTCACTGACCCACCCGCTCCAGCAATACGATGCGATCACCATAGGCGATCAGATTGCCGCTCTTCGGATCAGGCAACAGGGCCTTGATGCGGGACTCGGTATTGGACGCAATGCCTTGCCAGGTCTCGCCGCCATCGGTTGAGCGCAGAATCACGCCATCACGCCCGGCTAGCAGCAAAGCCTCGCTGCCGGGCTCGATGGCAAAAGCGCGGACCAGCACTTCCGTACCTGTGCGCGCAGACTGCCAGTGCTTGCCGTCATCGGTCGAACGCAGGACAGTGCCCTGAGCCCCGGCTACCAACAAGGCTGCGCTTTTCGGATCGCGCAGCATCGCCCCCAACATGGCCACTGAGCCACTCTCCACCGGCAGCCAGCTGTGCCCACCATCCTCGGAGCGCAAGATCAGGCCCTTGCTGCCAGAGAGCAGAAAGAGGCCACGGGCGCTATCGAATATGCCGCCATATAGCGTGGCATCCGTGCCGGTTGCGATCAGGCTCCAGCTGCGGCCATCGTCGTCCGAGCGCGCGAGCGCGCCCTGGGCGCCATACACCCACAGGCTGCCGGTCTGGGCATCCACTTCTCCCCGAAACCAGGCGGCATCCACCAATTGCGGCAGCGGCTCGCTCTTGACGGCCCCGGCCGGCAGGCGCGCCAGCACGCCTGAGTCGCCAAAGAAAACTACCGTCCCGGTCTTCGGATGACTCACGAAACCCTGATATACCGGCCCCTCCGTGCTTTCGTGCTGCCAGCTGGCGCCCGCATCCGGCGTGCGCAACCAGGAGCGCTTGCCACCGGCAAACAGCATGCTTTTGCTGACCGGCTCATACGCCACCTTGAAGAGATAGGCCGGCTCGACCAGCTGCCCCATGATCTGGCTGCTCCAGGTACGCCCGCCATCCTTCGAGCGCGACACCGTGCGATTGATGCCCGCGGCGAGCAGTTCGCCGCTTTCCGGCCACTGGGCAATTGCATGCACATATTCGGCGATGCTCAGCGAACGGGTCTGCCAACTCCGACCGCCATCGCTCGAGCGGATGATCCATCCCCCGGCCCCCACCGCCACCAGGCTGCCACTCCTGGCATCGAAGGCGACCGAATTGAGCGGACGATCCTCACCCGCAGCTTGGGCCGTCCAGCTCTTGCCCAGATCGTCGGAGGCCAATGTGCTGCCATGATCGCCCACTGCCACGATGCGTTTTCCGGCCAACACCCCGCGCAGCAAGGCGCCCTGCATCGGCACCGCCACCACCTGCCAGCGCTTGCCGCCATCCTCCGAGCGGGCAATATGGCTGTCGGCCCCGAGTGCAATCAGCACGCCACTATCCGGCTCTTGGAGGATCTGGGAGATGTAACTCAGGCCCGTGGCCTGCCTGCTCCAGCGCGTACCCGCATCGCTTGAACGTAGTACATGACCGTTGCCAGCCCCGATCAACACATCGCCACTACGCTGTTCGACCAGCGCCTCGGTCAGCCCTTCGCGCACGCCCGCATCGATGCCCGCCCAGGAACGTCCGCGATCAGATGAGCGCAGGATTGCCCCTGCCCCACCCACCGCAAGCAAATGTCCCTTCCTGGGCTCCTGCACGATCCGGCCGATCGCTGCCGGCCCGGGCAGGGCTATCTGTTCCCAGCTCAAGCCACCATCTTCGGAGCGAAGCATGGCCCCCTCCAGACCGGCAGCCAGCGCGAGACGTCCGTCAGCCTCGACAAACAAGGCCTGTAGCGCCGAACTCACCCCAGAGGCTATCGGCAGCCAGCTACGTCCACCATCCTCACTGCGCTGCAGCGCCCCATTGGCACCCAGCGCCAGCAGCCGCGTGCTGCCCGGCACTTCGGCCAGACGTGCAAGCGATGCGATCCGCCCCGGCACGCCCGGCAGCCAGCTCTGACCACCATCCTCACTGCGCCAGACGGCTCCATCGGAGCCTGCAGCAAGAAAGCCACTGCCGGTCGACTCCACGACATACAGCGCAGGATTGATCACCACGCCCCGATAGGTCGGCGGAGTCTTGCTCAGGGTCGCCCCCCCCACCCCAGCGGCCTCACGCTGGCAGGCACTCAACACCAGGGCACAGCCCAGCGCGGCAAGGGCGCAACACAGTTTCTGCTTGCTCATCACGAATCCAGTCTCCTTTGGATTGCCAGGTGGTGGGCCACCTTGTTTGGCTTGTATTCCGCTAACTGCGGAAGGGCGATCCTAGCGCAGGGCATGGAAATGCGGGAAATCCTGCGGTCGGCCCGCGGGGCCCTGCTGCTTCTGACGCAGGAGAACAACAACAGGACGGCGACCTTGCTCCGGGACACTGAACTGCTGCACAAGGCCGCATGGCAGAATCCGTGCTCGCAGAGCCCCACAGAGCGGCTCGGACCACAGGACGAGACAGATGAAGCAGACATTCCACCTGGCCATGCCCACCGCCCTGGCGTTGTGCCTGCACGCCGCCTTTGCGCAGGGCGCGATGCCTTCGAATGGCCGTTATTTCAGCACCAGTAACGCCAATCTCTTTGTCGCCGCCAGCGACCCGGCCTGCCCGGCCACCCTGTTGAGCGGCAGCGATGCCGCCTTGCTGCGCAGCCAGGATGGCGGGCGCCACTGGCAAAGTCTCCCCAGCCCGGCGCGTGCCACCTTCTCAGCCCTGCTCTTCGATGCCGGGCGTCGCCAGTTCATTGCTGCCGGCAGCGAAGGCACGATCCTGCGCAGTAGCCAATGCGGCCAGCAATGGGAGCGGCTTGAAGGTATTCCCCCTCTCGCGCTGCGCAGCCTTTTGCTCGCCGACGAGAAGACCGGCCTGCTGCTTGCTGCCGGTGAAGGCGGCAGCCTACTGCGCTCCGCCGACGGCGGTAAGCACTGGCAAGCCGTGAGCATGCCAACACGTGCCTATATCGCCCACCTGCTACGCCACACATCTAGCTCAATCCTTCTGGCGGGCGGCGAAAAAGGTCTGCTGATGCGCTCCACCGACACAGGCAAACGCTGGCAACGCATCGCGGTTCAGCCCAACGGAGACGTCAGCCGCCTCGCCGAACTCGCCAGTGGGAGCCTGCTGGCGGCCTTCAGCACAGGCGAAATCCTGCGCTCGACCGACGCCGGCCGGCGCTGGCAGAACACCCGCCTGCCAAGCGGTGCTACGGGCGCCCTTATCAATGCCATCGCCCAGGCCCGCACAGGACAGATCGCCGCCGTGACTCAGGACGGGCGTGTACTCCACTCGCTAGACGACGGCCTGAGCTGGTCGCTTGCCCAGACCGGCACCCGCCACTTTATCTCCTCCGTACTCGCCACCCAGGATGGCGAGTTCATCGCCGCCGGCGCACAAGGCAGCATCTTCCGCAGCAGCGAGGGCGGCAGACTCTGGCAGTCAGTGCTGCAAGCTGGCATGGAGGAATTTGAAACCCTCGGCCGACTGCCTGAGGGCGCGCTGCTGGCTGCCGGAGGCGGTGGCCTCATCGCGCGCAGCGAGGACGATGGCCGCAATTGGCAGATCGTGCGGCATGGCCTAGGCCCATACACTCATGCCATCGCCAGTGCGCCCCCAGAAGGTCTGCTACTGGCGGCCGGCGTCAATGGCAGCCTGGCCTTGTCGCGCGACGACGGCCAAAGCTGGCAGCGCGTCACCGCGCCCGATAACGTCTATTTCTTCACGGCCTTGTATCACCCAACCAGCCACAGCCTGCTGGCAGCCGGCTCCAACGGAACCCTGATGCGCAGCCGCGATGGCGGCCAGAGCTGGCAAACACACCAGATCGCGGGCGACGCCACCCTCTCGCAACTGCGCCTGCTGGCATCTGGGCGCATCCTCGCCCTGAGCAACGCCAGGGGCATCCTGTGGTCTGACGATGGGGGCCAGAGCTGGCAAGCCAGCGACGCCGACCGCGACACGATCTGGCTGAGCATGGATCAGGAGCCTCACAGCGGCGTGCTGGTGGCCGCCGGCCGGGAAGATCGCCTTGCCCGCAGCGATGATGGCGGAGCGCACTGGGAGAACCTGCCAGCAGGGCTGGCCAAAGGAATCTCGCGCCTGCGCCAGATCGGCGGAATCTTTCTCGCCGCCGGCAACGAGGGCAGCATCCTGCGCTCGGCCGACCTCGGGCGCAGCTTCGAGAAAATCATGCTGCCGGAATTCACCAGCCTGTCGGACTTTGCACCAATCCCGGGCCTGCGCGGCGGCATCCTGGCCGCGGGCAGCAAGGGCTACATCCTGCGCTCAACCGACCTAGGTCAGAGCTGGCAGAACATCCCCTCCGGCAGCTCCGATCTGCTGCGGCTAATCGCCCACGACCCCGCTGGTCAGCGCCTGCTGGTGGCGGGCCGTGGCGGTGCCATCCTGCAATCCACCGATCTGGGCCTGAGCTGGCGCGAAGCCAGCCCGCCCGAGCCCACACGCTACGCCGGCAGCCTGCTCAATCCGGCCAGTGGCAGCCTGTTCTTCTGGGGCGATCGAATCCTGCGCCTGGGGCAGTAAAACGAATCCCTCTGTCCGGCCCCTTCGCAGGGCTGGCGCCTGGGCATCCACTTGAGCTCAGCACTTGCTGCCAAGCCGGCTACCCTGAAAAACGAAACGGGCGCCGCAGCGCCCGTTTCGTCTTGCAGAACTTAGCAATCGCCGATCAGTAGGCAGCCACGTCAGAGGTGCTGACGTCGCAAACAGAGGTGTTCCACTTCTCGCCAATCTTCGGCGATTCAGCGCTACCGTTCTTCTCAATACCCTTGTATTCGACGCAAACGCTCGGGCTGCCGGACTTGTAACCCTTGATCTGCAGTTTGCGGATCTTCACCACGTCACCGTAGTTACCGTTGGCTCCCGCGATGGAGCCAGCCTTGCCGACCTTCACATTGTCTAGGGTGAGTTTGCGCGGGCCGCCATTGTTGGTGCAGTTACCGCAAGAGCGCCACACCTTGCCGGTATCAGCAATATAGGAATCCTGCAGCACGGTCAGGCTGTTCTTGCTGTTGTGCTGAAGGGCCTTGTCGGTCGCACCGGCGATGATGACGTTCTTGACGGTCATGGTCGAACCCGCGCCAAGGTTGGAGGCTGCGTCTTCGCAGGTGTCTTCCCAATACACATTCTGGATCGTGCAGGAGCCCTTGCAATGCACGCCGTCGGAGCCATTCACGCCACCGGCAATGATCACATCCTTCAGGGTTGCGCCTTCTTCAAGGATGAAGACCGGGATCTGACCTTCACTGGTGCAGTTGCCCACGGAGTTCTTCACGCCGATACGCTGGTTGCCGTAGCTCTTGGTGCTGCCCGCCGGGATGGTGGTCGTACCAGGATTTGTCACAGTCGCCGTAGCGGCCGGGATCGTCATGTTGATGCTGCCGGCGGCGGTACTGCTGGCGGCTGCGGACGAAGCAGCCGCCGAGGAAGCGGCCTTGCTCGAAGCTGCTGCGGACGAAGCGACGCTGGAAGCCGCTGCACTCGAAGTAGCTGCGGAGGAACTGCTGGCGCTCGTCGTTGCGCCGTAGGAACACCAAGCCGAAGTGGTGTAGGAATTGGTCGGGAAAGCCGAACCGATACAGGCGAAGCTGCCAGTCTTGACGGCATAAACGAAGCTGCCGGATTTGCCCAGCGCAACGTTGCGGGTACCGCTCATGCTGCAGCTGGCGCCAGTGTTCTGGACGCACTTGGTGTAACCGTCGGGATAATCAGTCGCGGCAAAAGCAGTGCCGGCGAAAGCGAGGGCCGCGAGGCCCATCAGGATCTTGCTACGCATAGTCTTGTCTCCTGCCAATGTTTTAGTAAGACCCTACAAGGGTTTGGCCGCCGATGCCGGGCTACTACGACTGAAGTAATAAGTTCAGTGGTGCGCACTATCTTGCAGGACGATTCGCAGGTCAAGCCATGGAGACAAGCGCAGCATAAGCGCGACCAATGGACAAAAATAGGCGTTTACCCTTGTATCAAACCCACCTACAAATACATGTGCCTCCGTCAGCACTCATGACGCTGCGGCGCAACATCGGTGCATGCCGAAGACAAGGCTGCGTCTCACTGTTGCCCGACGGATCCGCAAAGTAATTTGCAGGCTGACCCATCGGTTCAGGCTGACGTCCCCTGAGAAGCAGAAAACCAATGCCTATCAGTGAATTTCATAAACCAGAGAGCCTACAAAGCACGGTCTGGGTGTGGCGCGCAATACCCGTCCGGATCACCCCAGGCCATGTCTGAGAGCGCTGCAGCATGCGACAAACTCCGGCAGTGCACCAAAGCGCGGGGCCCGCCGGACGGAAAATTTTTTGCGTGAATAAATAGAAAATTTCAATGAGTTTATAGACAAACCTTTCAAACAGTTCAGGCCAGCACTAGCGGATCGAGGCAATAGATGGCGAAAATAGATGGCGAAGCCTGTGCGACGCGCAATCGCCTGGCGAGTTCAGCGCCAGGCGCTGCCGACCTGGATATAGAAAGCCGTGTCATCTGGCCCACGTGCGATGTCCAGCCCAGCAAGCAGACCCAGCTTGCGTGCGATCAGGTAGCGAAAGCCACCGCCCCAGGATGTCACGCGTTCAGCCTCAGCAAAGTCGTTGCGCCCGCCGTAGGCCTTGCCCATGCCACCAAAGCCAATCACCGACCAGCGCTCATCCAGCGCGAAGCGCAGCTCCAGCTCGCCCGCCGCCGCCTGCCGATCCTGATAGCGCGCCGCAGGAATGCCGCGCAGTTTGACGTAGGGCTGTGCCCAGAACGGCACCTGGCCCTGCGCCAGTTGCCAGTCGCCCCGCAGGCCCAGCACCAGGCTTTTGCTGAGCGGCTGCCAGTGGTAGGCGCGCGCACCCAGCAGATCGAAGCTGTTGGTGCTGCCGAATTCCGGGCGCATGAAGTTGCCCTCGCCTTCGACATAGCTGCCGGCATTCGGCGACAAAAAATTGTCGCGCGTGTCGTAATCGATCAAGGCCCCGACTGCGCCCAGACGCTGCTTGAAGGTTTGATCCAGCAGGTCCAGCGGACGTTCACGATCGAAATGCATTTCGGAATCGAAATAGGCATAGCGCAGCCCGAACAGCCAGGGCGTATCGCCGGCACGCATCAGCACCTGCTGAACCAGACCGAGACCATCCACGGTATAACGCTGGGCGTTGCCCTGCCGGCCGTAGTAATCAAGATTGATGGCAAGCTTGGCGACACCGCCAAGGTAGCGGATGCGGTCTCCATCCCAGCTATGCATGTGCCCCGCAAAACCGCCGTAGGTGCCGTTCTCGGTCTTGAAACCGCCGAAGGCCGAGATGTTCGGCGGCGCCCGCCGGCCAGTTTCCGCCATGCTGTGCTGTGACGCATCGGCAATCGATTCGTCGAAATACACGGCGGCCACCCCGGCGCCATAGCCCACCGCCGGCTCGGTAATGATGATCGGGACCGGCAACACCCCCTGATATTTCAGCAGGTGTTCACTGGCATCGAAGCGGCCGTCTTCCGGATCGGTGAAACGCCCGCCTTCATCCGCCAGCACACCCGATGCGGCCAGCATCATGCTGGCCAGCACCGTAAGCCGGGCGATCAGCCCAGCCACACCCTTGCGTTGCGGAACATACGCATCCATGGTGAATCCTCGCCCAGCGTGGTCGGCGCCCAGCTCATCTGCACCGTGCGGCGGCAGCGCTCCGGGTGCGGCATCATGATGGTGAAGCGTCCGTCCGGCGTGGTCAAGCCGGTAATGCCGGCAGGCGAACCGTTCGGGTTGGCCGGATAGCTGCTGGCAACCTCACCATTGTTGGCGATGAAGCGCAGCGATACCAGCGCCTGCTCTTGCACACCATGCTGGCTGAAATCCGCCCGGCCTTCGCCGTGGCTGACCACGATAGGCATGCGGCTGCCAGCCATGCCGGCGAGCAGGATGCTCGGCGATTCCAGTACTTCGACCATCGCCGTACGGGCTTCAAACTGCTCGCTGCGGTTGCGCTGGAAACGCGGCCAGGCATCCGCGCCCGGAATGATCTCGGCGAGATTGCTCATCATCTGGCAGCCGTTGCACACGCCCAACGCGAAGGTATCGCTGCGCTGGAAGAAACCAGCAAATTGCTCGCGCAACTTGTCATTGAACAGGATGGACTTGGCCCAGCCCTGGCCGGCGCCGAGCACGTCGCCATACGAGAAGCCGCCACATGCCGCCAGACCGTGGAAGTCCGCCAGATTCACGCGACCCGCCATCAGGTCGGACATGTGCACGTCAAACGCTGCGAAACCTGCCGCCTCGAACGCAGAGGCCATTTCGTTCTGTGAATTCACGCCCTGCTCGCGCAGGATCACGACCTTGGGACGCGCGCTTGCCTTGGCGATGTAAGGCGCCGCGACATCTTCAGCCGCGTTGAAGCTCAGCGCGACGGACAGGCCCGGATCGGTCTTGTCAGCCAGCGCGGCGAATTCCTGATCGGCACTCGTCGCGTCGTCACGGATGCGTGCGATCTCGTGGCTGACCTCGCTCCACGCCTGCAGCAGCTCATGCACATCAGCCTCGAACACGGTCTTGGCATTGCGACGGATGCGCAGGGCGCCGCGATCATTCGGGAAACCGATGAAGTGGGTTTCTGCGCCCAAGCCGGCTTCGCGCAGCATGATCTGCACGCGCTCGCGGTCGCTGCGGCGGATCTGCACCACCGCGCCCAGCTCTTCGGCAAACAGCGCGCCGAAGACGCGATCATTGAAGCGGCCCTTGAGCATATCCGGGCGCTTTTCGGCACCGTCGATGTCATTGACCATGCCGTCGTAGCAGACCGAATCCAGCTCGATCGAGATACCGGAGCGGGCAGCGAAGGCCATCTCGGCCAAAGTGGTGAACAGGCCACCATCGGAACGGTCATGGTAGGCCAGCAGCAGGTCCGCCTGCTTGAGCGCGGTGATGCCGGTGAAGAAGGCCTTCAGGGTCGCGGCGTCGATATCCGGCGCATGCTCACCGACCGAGTTGTAAGCCTGTGCGAGGATCGAGCCACCAAGGCGATGCTTGCCCTTGCCCAGATCGATCAACACCAGTTCGGTCTCGATGCCTTCTTCGATCTTCAGCTGCGGCGTGAGGGTCTTGCGGATGTCCTGCACCGGCGCGAAGGCCGTGGAAATCATCGACAACGGCGAAGTCACCGACTTGGCCTCCGCGCCTTCCTTCCAGGTGGTACGCATGGACAGCGAATCCTTGCCGACCGGAATCGACAGATCGGCACCGATACAGAATTCAGACACGGCCTTCACCGTATCAAACAGGCGCGCATCTTCGCCGCGCTGGCCGCAGGCGGCCATCCAGTTGGCGGAGAGCTTGATGTCGCCGATCTTGGCGACGTCTGCTGCGAGCAGATTGGTGATGGATTCGCCCACGGCCATGCGACCCGAGGCTGCCGGATTTACACAGGCCAGCGGCGTACGCTCGCCCATCGCAAAGGCGTCGCCGGTGTAGCCGTGGAAGCTCATCGCAGTGACGGCCACATCCGCCACCGGTGTCTGCCAGGGGCCGACCATCTGATCGCGCGCGGTCAGGCCGCCCACCGAGCGGTCGCCGATGGTGATCAGGAAGGATTTGTTTGCCACCGCCGGCATGCGCAGCACGCGCAGCGCGGCGTCCGCCACGTCGATCTCGCTCACGTCGAAAGGCGGCAGGTAGATCGGGCGCGTCGCCACGTCGCGGGTCATCTTCGGCGGTTTGCCGAGCAGCACCTGCATGTCCATGTCGACGGCGTGATTGCCGAAGTGGCTGTCAGTTACTTGCAGGCGGCCGTCGCCCGTTGCCGTGCCAACCACTGCAAACGGGCAGCGTTCGCGGGCACAGAAGGATTCAAACAGGCCAAGCGATTCGGGCGCGATCGCCAGCACATAGCGCTCCTGCGACTCGTTCGACCAGATCTCGCGCGGGCTCATGCCCGGCTCTTCGATCTGGATGTTGCGCAGCTCGAAATGCGCGCCGAGTTCAGCGAAATCGGCCAGCTCCGGCATGGCGTTGGAGAGGCCGCCCGCGCCCACGTCATGCATGGCCAGAATCGGATTCTTGTCGCCGAGTTGCCAGCAGGCGTCGATGACTTCCTGCGCGCGGCGTTCCATTTCCGGGTTGCCACGCTGCACCGAGGCAAAGTCCAAATCGGCCGCATTGCTGCCGGTGGCCATCGAGGACGCTGCACCGCCGCCCAGACCAATCAACATTCCGGGGCCGCCAAGCTGAATCAGCAGCGTGCCGGGGGCAAACTTGGTCTTGAAAGATTGCTCGGCCTGAATGGAGCCAAGACCGCCAGCGATCATGATCGGCTTGTGGTAGCCGCGCACTTCGCCTTCGACTTCCTGCTCGAAAGTGCGGAAATAGCCAGTCAGGTTCGGGCGGCCGAATTCGTTGTTGAAGGCCGCAGCACCAAGCGGGCCTTCGATCATGATGTCCAGCGCGGAAGCGATGCGCTCCGGCTTGCCATAAGCCTTTTCCCAGGGCTGGGTCGCGCCGGGGATATTCAGGTTGGACACGGTAAAGCCCGCCAGACCAGCCTTCGGGCGCGAGCCACGGCCGGTCGCGCCTTCATCGCGGATCTCGCCACCTGCGCCGGTCGAAGCGCCCGGGAAGGGTGAAATCGCGGTCGGGTGGTTGTGGGTTTCCACCTTGGCGAGGATGTGGGTCAGTTCCTTGCGGTAAGCCCACTGACCATCGGCATCCGGGTAGAAGCGATCTACCTCGAAGCCTTCGATGATCGACGCGTTATCCGCGTAGGCAACGATGGTGCCTTCGGGGTGTGCCTTATGGGTGTCCTTGATCATGCCGAAGAGGGATTTCTCTTCCTTGCGGCCATCGATGATCCAGTCGGCGTTGAAGATCTTGTGGCGGCAGTGCTCCGAGTTCGCCTGCGCGAACATCATCAGCTCGACATCGGTCGGGTTGCGCTGAACTTTCGTGAAGTTTTCGACCAGGTAGTCGATTTCGTCGTCCGACAGAGCCAGCCCCAGCTCGACGTTGGCAGCTTCCAGTGCGGCGCGGCCACCTGCGAGGATGTCGACGCTGGTCAGCGGCTGCGGCGCATAATGGGCGAAAAGGCCAGCAGCGGCTTCTACCGAGTCCAGCACAGATTCAGTCATGCGGTCATGCACGAGCGACAGCACGGATTCGCGGGCGAACTTGCCATCCAGCGAGAACTGGATGCCGCGCTCGATACGCACGATCTTGGCGAAGCCGCAGTTGTGAGCGATGTCGGTGGCCTTCGAGGACCAGGGCGAGATCGTGCCCAGACGCGGCGTCACCAGCAGATTCGTGCCGGCCGGCGCTGCAGCGTTGGCTGGGCGGGCATCGAGCAGATCAACCAGACGCTCCAGCTCCTGCGCCGACAGGGATTCCTTGACCTCCACGAAGTACCAGAATTCAGCAGCCAGAGCGTGCAATTTCACGCCAGCGCTGCTCAGGGATTCGGATAGGCGAGAGAGGCGCGAAGCCGAAAAGGCCGGTGCGCCGCGAAGGCTGAGGATGTCGGACATGGGAGGCACTCTGGATTGAAACCGGCCGGGCCGGTCTGAGGGAGGCCGGATTATAGCGGAAGCGCCCCTCCAAAACTGGGCAAAAATGCCGTAAGGTCTTGAAGACAAGCCAATTCACAATCACAGAGAGCCCCCACCATGCCCCGCCCCATCGAGAAGACCGACGCAGAATGGCGTGAAGTATTGAGCCCCGAGGAATACCGCGTCACCCGCCAGGCCGGCACCGAGCGTCCCTTTAGCGGGGAATACTGGAACGAATGGTCAAACGGCGACTACCGCTGTCGCTGCTGTGGTGCCGAGCTCTTCCAGTCGGACACGAAATTCGATGCCGGCTGCGGCTGGCCCAGCTTCCACAGCGCTGCTGCCCCGGAAAACGTCGAGCAGCGTGAGGACTTTTCCCACGGCATGTACCGCACCGAAGTGCTGTGCCAGCAGTGCGGCGCGCACCTGGGCCATGTTTTCGATGACGGCCCTGCCCCGACCGGCCTGCGCTACTGCATCAACTCGGCCTCGATCAAGCTGAAGAAGAGTTGAAGCACTGTTGATAACAGCGTGCATGGAGGCTAGAGCCTACGACGAGTCCTTCATCGAGGGGCGCTGCTACAGCCCTTCCAGCCCTTTCAGCAAAGGGATGCGTGCAGCCGGATTGGCCGGCAGCGCTTTTTCCCATGATCCATAACTGGGGTTCGGGATCATGAATAAATTCATACCGAAGTGGCTCATTATTTCGCTGGCGGCAGCGTCAGCCTCCCCTCTGCGCAAACGTTCCACGCTTGCAACCGGTAGAAAGTCCCCCATGTCATCGCCGATCAGCATGATGACTCGGTGTGTTTCGGCAATTTTTGCGCGTCGCTCGCTTTTGTCGCTAACGCTCCACTCCGGACGCTGCTTCTTGAACATAAACGCAGCTCGGTCATTGGCACGAGCGAACCCCAGCCTGGCCATGTTTGACTGAGTATGTGTCAGCGCCGGACAAGGATCGGCCTCATCCGCCACGCATTCGCGGTTGCTCACATAAAACACATCCACTCCCAGCTTCGCCGCCAGCTGAGTGAAGCGCACCGCACCCGGCACCGCAGGCGCTGCCTCACGCCTGATCCAGGCGGACCAACTCTGCGGCGCAAATGTCTGATTGTTCTGCACGGCCCAAGCATCGTATTCCGAGTTGTCGAGCACGGTCTCATCCACATCAAGAATCACCGCCGGCCGCTGTAACTTTGCCTTGCCTTGCTCCAACGAAGCCCAGAGCTTGCCGTGAATGACACGCGGCAGCGCTGCGCTCGCGGCGTGATAAGCCATCGCCGCCGCGGCATGATGCTCCAGCGATTGCTGTGTCCACAGCACACCGTTAACCTGAGAAATGGCTTTCTCTGTAGGAGGCAGCGTCTGTGCATAGGTGCCGGACGCCAAGCCGAACATGAGTAAGACCACCAGATAAATCTGCTTCAAGATTTCCCCCTGTCCGATTGATGCGTTGAATGTCCCTGTCGGGACTTTCAACGATTATCGAAGCGCAAACGGTTTGCGCCCATCAGCGGGTATGGAAGACCCTCATGCCTGAACACGAATGCAGAGAATTCTGCCCCCTAGCGGTCAGGACACATGCCTTCAACAAATCCCCCTCGGATACAGCGCAAGCTGATCCGGGAGTTCATCGGCCGATCAACAAGGGTTCGCTCAATCACGCGTTTCTCTCATCCACCTCACGCAGTGCCCGGAGCACCGGTGAATCAAACTCGCGCCGGGCTTGAACGTAAACCACCACAGTGGTCGCGATGATGAAAAGCCAGGGCGAGAGCATCCAGCCCAGCACGGCGAGCCCGAAGTAATAGGCGCGCAGGCCGCGGTTGAAATCGTCGCCCGCGCAGGTATTCACGGCGGCGTGCTTCTGGGCGAAACGCTCCAGCACTTCCGGGGCGGACTCCCTGGGCGGCACCGCGCCGGTAGTGATCGAGAGCACATTGAACTGACGCAACGCCCAGGTGAATTTGAAGTAGGCCACCACGAAGATGGTGATCAGCAGAATCAGCTTGAGCTCCATGGCCTCACGCGAGATGCTGCGCGAGAACTGCAGCTCGGCGGCGGTATCGATGAAGCGGTCCAGAGCCCCGAGGGTCGCGAAGAGGCCGGCGATGATGTAGATCGAGGTGTTGGCGTAGAAATTCACGCTACTGACAAGATTGCTGACCAACGCGCAATCGACGATGCGGTTCTCGCGCGTAAGCATCTGCTGCGCCCATTGCACGCGCAGGCGATGGCCTTCGACAAGCAGGGTCGAATGCCCCTTCCAGCCTTTCTCTACAAGGCGCTCATAGCCGAACCAGCAGATCAGGAACCAGACCAGCCCCAACCAGTCGGCCCAGAAGAACTGCTTGAAGAAAGCCAGGAAATCCATGGTGCGCAGCTCCGCATGACAGGCGGGCAAGGATGCCCGAGGCCCTGCCCGCACGCAAGCGCATCCCCAGGTCGGCGCAGCGGGCATGGAAGTGTCCGCTGCGCGCCTCTGGCGCGGCTAATCAGTGAAGAAATACTGCTGCGGCAGTGATGGGTTGGGCGTGGGCCAGATCCAGGCGCCGGGCATCTGATCGGGCACGCCCTGCAGACGGCGGGCGCGAATGCCGGTCTGGGCCGGCGAGCTGACGGTGCCGAGCACTTCCAGTTCCTCTGCCGCGATGGCGAGAATCCGCTGGAACAGCCGGTCGGCCTCGGCAGCGGAGCGGGCGGCCTTCCACTCATCCCACCATTGCAGGCGCTGGCGCATCGCCGGCGGCGGTTCCATGCCTTCGGCGCCGTGACTATCGTACCAGCGCACCCAGGGCAGGCCCTGGCGCGAATCGGCCGGATGCTGGGCGAGATAGGCGCGTGGGTTGTAGGTCGGGTCGATACCACCGGAGACGACATCCACACTGATGTCGTAATCATTGGCGCGCGCCCGGCTGCTTGCCACCGCACGATCCAGGGCCTCGATCACCAGCTCGATACCGGCCTGCGCCCAGTCCTGTCGCACCATCTCGAGCGTGGCGATCATCTGCTCAGCGTTGCTGTTGACAATGGCGCGCAGGCTCAGGCGAGCGCCATCGGGCAGCAGGCGGAAACCCTGGGCATCGCGTGCCGTGAGACCCAACGCATCGAGACTGTGATTGGCTGCGGCGATATCGAAGCGGATGAACTGGCTGGCCAGTTTCTCATTGTAAAAACGGTGGCCACGCGGTGGCCCAACCTGCCAGGGGGTGACCTCACCGCGGAACACGCCGCGCGCGATGGCATCGCGATCAAAGGCCTGCGACAGCGCCGCCTTGAAGCGCACGTCGGCATACAGGCGGCGCAGCGCGTCACGCACAGTGGTGTGGTTGAGATAAAGCCCGACTGCCGACGCATTCACGTCCGGCAAACTCATCTGCACATGGCTGCCGCTGGCCGCCAGCGCTGCCAGCCGCTCACGCGCAGCTACCCCACTGACATGACGGATCTGCAGGTCCAGCCGCCCCTCCATGGCCGCGGCAAGAATGGCCGTGGGATCACGAAAGAGCTCGAAACGGATCGCATCGAGATAAGGCAGCTGGCGCCCGTGCTGGTCCACCTGCCAGAAGTAGGGATTGCGCTGCAGGACGACCGGCGTCAGACCGCGCCCCAAACCTGCACTGATCACCCAGGGATCAAGGGTGGGTTTGTCCGGGTTAGACCAGCGCCCCACGAAGGCCGGGCACTGACGATTAAAGAGCGCCATCCAGCCACTCAGACCAGCCTGTTTGGCCTCGGCATCAGCCTGCGGGTTGTAGGCCGCATGAAAGCGCGTGCAGTAGTGCCGGGGATAAAGCACTGGGTGATGGCCATAGGGACCGGCCAGCTCCTCGGGCAACAGGCGATTGCCCGCAGCAAAACGAATGCGCACCTGCCAGGTATCGATTTTCTCCGCCCGCATGGTCTCCCCGGCAGCCTGATAGCGATCGGCCGGCGGGCCGGAGAGACTGCGGTCGGCAATCACTTCATTGACGGCAAACACCACGTCATCAGCCGTGAAAGGCACACCATCGGACCAGCGCAGGCCGCGGCGCAAACTAAACACGTACTCGGTCGCATCGCGATTCACCGTCCAGCGCTCCGCGATGTTGGGCTGGATGCGCTCGAAGCGCGTATCCCAACGCGTGAGCCCTTGGGCCACAAAGCGCAGCACGCCGTTTTCATCACCACTGGCCAGCAAGGCGCTGCGCAGGCTGCCCCCGTAGCGCGCACCGGGGAGTGCGTGAATCACTTCGGGTGAATCTGGCAGGCGACGCTGTACCGGCGCCAACTCACCTGCCGCTACCCGCGCTGAAAGTTCGGGTGCCTCGCTGAAAGCCTGACTGCTCATACAGGCCAGAGCAGCCCAGACAGCCAGCCCGCTACGCCAAAACCGGCTCAGGAAAAATAGATATCGCTGCATGCTTGTCCTCATCAGGGCAAATGCCGGCCGTTTGCCGACGGACTCAGCATGCCGCGCAGGCCATCGCATCCTTGATCAGGATCGGCGTTTGAGTGCGACAACCGGCAGGTAAAGCGCAAAGCGACGCTCCTGCGGCGCGGTGTAACCGCTGACCGTAATCTCGCGCAGCAACAGGCGCGCCTCCTGCCGCCATATGCAGCCAAACCTGGCTCGGACTTCCTCGACAACCCCAGGCAAGCTGGCCGCACGCGGGAAAGTCAGGGTGTGCCAGACCGCATACAGCCCGGCGGGATGGACGACGCGATCCACCTGCGCGACCTGCTGGCTCAACCCTAGGGCCGGCACGAAGTGCTGCACTGCAACCCTCCGCTCCGACCCGCCGCCAAGCGGACAATCGCGATCCAGCGCCAGCCAGTTGCGCCAGTGCGCCACCCCGGCCACGGCCAGATTGCCCACCAGAGGGGCGGCGCCGGTGTGTTGCTCGCGCGCCTGACCGCGATAGTTCATCTGCCAGACGGGCCGCTCGGGCAGGTATTCAAGGCTCAAGGGCGGCAGGGGCCGGCGGCGCGGCGAATACGCACCAACCTGCGAGGGAGCGAAGCCGAAACGGCGCACAAAAGCATGGCAGAAGGCCGCCGCAGAACCATAGCCTGCCGCAAGACCGATATCCTGCAATGCGCCCTGACCGCTGCGGATCTGCTCCAGGGCACGCGACAAGCGCAGGCGGCGCAGCGTAACCAGCGGCGTCTCCCCCACCTTGCTGCGATACAGGCGCTCCAGCTGGGAGGGAGAAAGGCAGGCCAGATCGGCCAGATGCGTCAGTGGAATATCCTCATCGAGATGGGTGGCGACGTACTCGATCACGCTGCGCACGCGGCGGCTCTGCAGGGCGAAGAGTTCAACGGTCATGCGCATGGCTTGAGCGGGCTCCGACAGAACGAGGGGGACGGAGCCGCGAGCATACGCCTGCTCCACTCCTGCCAATTGATCGCAAAGCGCATTTCAGTCCACCAGAAATTCCCGCACGATCCCGATCTGCGCCGGATCCATCAGCATTGGCGCATGACCAGCCGCGGCGATCTCGACATGTCGGGCGCACGGCCCGCGCCGACACATGGCCTCTGCGGTGGCATGGCTCAGCAGGTCCGAATCCACCCCGCGCAACACTAAGGTCGGTGCCGTGATGGCGTCATACATCGGCCACAGCAGCATATCGGTCTTGAGCGGCTGGGCACGCATGGCATCACCGATGGCTGGGTCATAGTGCATGCGCCAGCCATTGCCCTCCGGGCGCAGGCTGTTCAGGGTCAGCTGACGCCACTGTGCGTCGCTGAGCGGGCCGAAACCGGGGCAGACGCCACGCAGGTAGCGCTCAGCCTCTTCCAGCGCCAAAAAGTGCGGTGCCCGTCCAACGTAGTCACCGATGCGGGTCAAGGCGACAGCCGAAAGCACCGGCCCGACATCATTGAGAATCAGGCGACGGATCGGGTTGCCGGGCATGGCAGCGAGCGCCATGCCGATCAGGCCGCCCATTGAGGTACCCAGCCAGTCGACCCGCTCCACATCCAGCCGCGCAATCAGACTCAGCAGATGTGGCACATAGCTGGGCACGGCATAGGCACTCTTGTCCACCAGCCAGTCGCTATCACCACGACCGGCAATGTCAGGGCAGAGCACGCGATAGTCGCAGCTGAGTGCAGCGGCGAGAACATCGAAATCCCGTCCGTTGCGAGACAGGCCGTGCACACAGATCAGCACGCGCGGATTGTCCGGCCGCCCCCACTCGGTGTAGGCCATGCGGTGCAACTGGCCTGAAGTGAGGCACTGCACGCTGCAGCGGCGCATATCGGGCATCACACCCAAGCAGCGAAACAATCGCTTAAAAAAGTTAAATAGCATAACAAGAACAATCAGTAAGTTCGATCGTGCCAATAACGGGCATGCGTCTGGCGGAAGGAGTCGACTTCGATGCCACCGGCACGCAAGCGAAACAGCAGCGCTCCGTCAGCGTCTGAACGATGGATGCTTGCTCCGGCCTGCACATAACGGGCCAGCACGTCTGGCGCAGGATGGCCGTAGCGATTGCGATAGCCGGCTGTGAAAACGGCGTGGCGAGCGGCTGTCGCATGGATGAAATCCGGCGTGGAGGAGCTGCGGCTACCGTGATGCGGCACGATCAGGATGTCGCTGGCGAGTGCCTCTGCCTGTTCCTGCAGCAGACGGGTTTCAACAGCAGCCGGAATATCTCCGGTGAGTAAAACACTCCCCTGAGCGGACCTCACACGCAGCACGCAGGAGAGCTCATTGTCCTTGCCGCTGAAGCCCTCGGCGGGGTGCAGGAATTCGAAATGCACGCCGTCCCACTCCCAGGCCTCGCCCTGCCGGCAGGCTTGATGCGGGCTGGCGAAGCCCAGCAAGGCATGGTCTGGCGAAAGGCTGCTGCGCCAAGCCGCGGGCGACGCGGCGGCCAGCACGCTATCGGCACCCCCCGAGTGATCCACATCGTCATGCGACACCACCAGCAGATCCAGCTTTCGCGTCCCCACGGCGCGTAGCCAGGGCAGCACGATGCGCTCGCCGGCATCCACCTCGGGCCCGTACTGCGGCCCGGCATCGAAAAGCACGTCATGCTGCGCGGTGCGCAGATGCACCGCCAGGCCCTGCCCCACATCCAGCACGTTCACATCCAGCTCACCGAGCGCCGGACGCAAAGGAGCCCATAGCAGCAAGGGTGCAAAGCTCAACAAACCGACCGCACGCCCCGGCACTCCGCGCGGCAGCAAGGCCCATAAAGCCGCTAATGCGCAAACCGCCACCAGCCACAGCGGCGGCGCAGCCTGTTGCCACAAGGCCAGCGGGCTCGCCGCACACCAGGCCAGAAAAGCCAGCAGCCCCTCCAGCAGCCAGTGCGCGAGTTCCGCCAGTGACGGCAGGGGCAGCACGGCAAAGCCGAGCGCCAGCGGCGTGATCAACATGCTGATCAAGGGAATCGCCAACGCATTGGTCAGCGGCGAGATCAGTGAAAACTGCTGGAACAAGCCCAGCAGCAGGGGCAAGCTCAGCACGCTCACCGCCCACTGGGCACGCAGCCATTCCGGCATGAGGCGTCGCCAGCTTGCACGCCCTGCCGCGCTCTGCTGACGCGCTACCAGCAACAAGGCCGCCACCGCTCCGAAAGAAAGCCAGAAACCGGCCGACAGCACAGCCCAGGGATCAATCAGCAGCACCAGCAGCAGGGCCGCCGCCATCACCCGGCTGGCCCCCGCCGCACGCCCGCTCCACAGGGCCAATGCCGCCACTGCCAGCATGTAGAAGGTACGCTGGGCCGGCACACCACAACCGGCCAGCAACACGTAGGCGCCAGCGGATAGCGCCGCCACCAGAATGGCCAGTTTCTGCGCCGGCAAACATAGCATCAGCCACGTCGAGCGGCGCCACAACCAGCTCGCAAACCAGCCGGCCAGCGCACCAATCAGCGTAACGTGCAATCCGGATATGCTTACCGCATGAGTCAGGCCGGTGGCGCGGAACAGCTCCCACTGCGCAGACGGAATGCCGGCCTGATCACCCACCGCCAGCGCCACCAGCACACCGCGCCCGGCAGCGTCGGGCAGCGCCCGTTCAAAGCGGCTGCGGATCTGCTCGCGCCAGCGATCTACCCGGGCCATCAGGCCGCCTCCGCTGTCCTCGAGGCGCTGATTGCCCGGCCCGCTGCGCACATAACCGGTCGCGCCAATGCCTTGCTCGAACAGCCAGCCCTCGTAATCAAAGCCATGCGGGTTGAGACTGGCGTGGGGCTGGCGCAAGCGCAGCGCGAGCTGCCAGGTTTCGCCTGTATGCACTGCTGGTGGCATCTGTCGCAGCTCGCCCCTTCCCTGCGCATACCAGCTCAGCATCAAGGTGGCAGGGACTCCAGCAGGAGCCTGCTGGGTTTCCAGGCGAAAACGCAGACCACGCTCAAAGACCTGAGGCAAGCCCACGATACGCCCGCGCAGCAGCAGGTCCTGTCCCTCCAGATGTTCGGCGAGTCTATCCGCCAGACGCAACTCGGCACGCCAGTTAGCGTACGCAAACCCGAACAAGGCCATCGCCAGCCACAGGGTCACCACGCGCAGGGGCTTGCGCGGCAGGATCATTGCCACACCCACCAGTGCGGCGGCGCAACCCATGCAGAACGGCCAGGGCTGCAGGTTTGCCTGCAACTGGCAGGATGCGATTCCTAGGGCGAAGAACACGATCAAAAGACGCATGCGGGGATTATTACCAGCCCCCGCCGGGCCTCCGGCTGAACTTACCCGCATTGCCAGCGGTCAATCCCCCCATCGGCTCAGCCATAATGACTCCATGCGCAAATTCATCCGCCATCGCCTGCCCCATCCCGACAGCCTGCGCGAACATCGCATCTTCGGCCTGCTCGGCAATACCCTGCTCCATCCCCGTCTGTGGCACCTGAACCGCCGCTCTGCGGCCGGCGGGATTGCCGTAGGCCTCTTCTGCGGAATGATTCCCGGCCCGCTGCAAATGCTGGGCGCTGGCATCCTGTGCATGTTTTTCCGGGTGAACCTGCCGCTGGCGCTGGTCGGTACTTTTTTCTCCAATCCACTCACCATCGTGCCGCTGTATCTCGCGGCTTTCATGATCGGCCGCTTCGTGACCGGCAGTCATGCCCATTTCACGCATCCGCCGGAGGTGGACTGGAATAGCCTCGCGGAGATGATGTCTGCCTGGGCGCAATGGATCATGAAACTGGGCGAGCCCCTGCTCGTCGGCCTGCCCTTGCTCGCCCTGTTGCTAGCGGCAGCAGGCTACTTCTCGGTGAAATACGGCTGGGAAATCTGGCTGCGCCACAGCTGGCATAAACGCTGCAAGACGCGCCGCTGCAGCACCAAAGCGCAATTGGGTGCTGATTGACAAAAATTAATACCAACTTTCATCCGATGACTATCCTGATGACATCCCCCATCCTCACGGAGATGCCATCTTGCACCGCCCTCTCTGCCGCCTTGCCCTTCTGCTGCTCGCCCTGAGCAGCCTCCAGGCCCATGCCGGGCGCCCCCTGGGCACCGACGATGCCGCGACCGTTGGGGACAAGCAATGCCAGCTCGAAGCCTGGTACGAGAGAACGCAGGACACCCGCGCCTGGGTCGCTTCACCGGCTTGCGGGCTAGGCGAATTCGAGCTGGGGCTGGAGGCCTCGGAAACAAAACTGCCCGAGGCCCAGAAAGAGAGTGCGCAAAGCCTGGCTCTGAAGTGGGCGCCAGATGTGCTGAAGTTCGGTCCAGTCGGCTTCGGGGCCAAGCTGTGGACTGGCCGCGCCCGCGTCTATCCGGCCGCCGAAGAAGCCTGGGAAGGCTATCGCCCGGTCGAAAATGGCGCCCTGCTGCTGGCAAGCTGGGAGATCACGAACGGCCTCAACCTGCATGCCAATCTGGGCAACGCGCGGGATCGCGTCGAACAGCAGAATGCCCGCCTGGCCAATCTCGCGCTGGCGTGGGACGCGCATGAACGCGTGATGCTGTTTGCCGAAGCCCAGTACCAGCAACGCGCCGGCACCACACAGGCTACTGGCCTGCGCCTGTGGGCCATCCCAGAAAAATTTGGCATCGACCTCACCGCAGCCCGTGTGGCTGGCGTGAGGGATTCCACCACCTTCAGCATCGGCTTTGGCTGGTACGGCCTGTTCGGCAACTGAGCGACACACAGCGAATAATCTGATTGGTAATCGGCTTGAGAAAGAGCTAGAAACAATTCTCATTCCCTGACTTTGGGCACGAGAAGAATGTATGGAGACGCTGCCCGAAGATTGCGCGTGAGGTCAGTGCAATCCCTTGGCTCTACCCGCTTTTGTGCCAGGGCAGTCGCGCCTGTCGCCCTGAAGCTCCGGCACAGCCCTAGCATTTCACGGCAGATAGCCCGGCCTTGGCGGCCTCTTCCATCAGGGAAGTAATGATGAACGATGCCGCCCTCCCCCTTCCCGGTGACGAGTCTTTCCGGCGGGCCGTCGAGTGGGCGCCCACCGCCATGGTCATGGTGAATGAAGAAGGCCGGATCGTGCTGGCCAACGCCCAGGCCGAGCGGGTATTCAGCTACAGCCGCGACGAACTACTGGGCCAGCCCATCGAAATGCTGGTGCCGGAGCGCTTTGCGGGCCAGCATCCGGGCTTTCGCCAGGCCTTCTCCAGCAATCCCCATCCACGCCCAATGGGCAGCGGCCGCGAGCTTTTCGCACGGCGCCACGATGGCAGCGAATTCCCGGTCGAGATCGGCCTTACTCCGATAGACGCCGGCAACGGTTTCATGGTGCTGGCGGCGATCGTCGACATCACCGAACGCAAACGCCTGGAAGAGCGCTTTCGCCGCGTCGTGGAATATGCGCCCAGCGCCATGGTGATGGTGGATCGCAAGGGTTGCATCGTTCTGGTGAATGCCCAGACCGAGCAGCTCTTCGGTTTTCCACGCAGCGCAGTGATCGGCCAGCCGATCGAGATGCTGGTCCCCGAGCGCCTGCGTGGCGAGCACGTGGGTTACCGCAACGGTTTTCTCAAGGAATCCCAGCCCCGTCCGATGGGAGTCGGCCGTGACCTCTTCGCGCGGCGGGCCGACGGCACGGAGTTTCCAGTTGAGATCGGCCTCAACCCGATCGAAACCGAAGAAGGGCGGATGGTTCTGGCTTCCATCGTGGACATCACCGAACGCCGCCGGGTACAGCAAACCCTGGAAAAGGCGCTGGAAGAAAAAACCGTGCTGCTCAACGAGGTACACCACCGCGTCAAGAACAACCTGCAAGTCATCGCCAGCCTGCTCAACCTGCAGGCCACCCACACCCAGGAACCACGCCTGCGCGCCATTCTCAGCGAGAGCCAAAGCCGCGTACGGGCGATGGCGCTGACTCATCAGCTGCTCTATGAACGCAAGGATTACTCGCGCGTGGATCTGGGCGAATACCTTGAACGCCTCGCCCAATTGTTGCTCAGCAGCTACCGCGAAGAGAGTGCGCACATCAGCCTGCGCCGGGCCCTGCCCTCGGGGCCGCAATTTCTCGACCTCGACCGCGCCATTCCCTGCGGCCTGATCGTCAACGAACTGGTGACCAACGCCTTCAAACATGCCTTTCCGGAGGGGCGTTCCGGCGAAATCAGCCTCGAACTGCATCTGAACGCCAAGGAGCTGGAACTGATTGTGACCGACAACGGTGTCGGTTTTCCGCCCGACTTTGATCTGAACAGCATCCAGTCACTGGGGCTGCAACTGGTGCCCCTGCTGGTCGAACAGCTCAAGGGCCGCTGCAGCTTTGGGACCGGACCGGGGGCACGCTTCAGCCTACGCTTCCCTCTCGATCCGCTCGATTCCGTCATGGAGACTTCGCGATGAACAGCCAAACACCCATCAACCTGATGCTGGTCGAGGATGAGCGCATCGTCGCCTTCGACCTCAAGAACCAGCTCCAGTCCTTCGGCTACCGGGTCGGTGCCATGGTCGGCAGCGGCGAGCAGGCTCTGGCCTGCATCGCCAAGGTCGCCCCCGATCTGGTGTTGATGGATATCCACCTTGAAGGCGCGATGGACGGCGTAATGGCCGCCACCGAAATCCAGCAGCGCCATCAGATCCCGGTCATCTACCTGACTGCCTTTGCCGAGGACGACACGCTGCAGCGCGCACTGGCCAGCCGGCCCTTCGGCTACCTCGTCAAGCCCTGGGATGTGCGCGAGCTGCACGCCTCCATCCAGATGGCGCTGGCCAGGCGCGAAATCGAGCTGGCGGTGGAGAACAGCGAACTGCGCCTCAAGCTAGCGCTGGACGCAGCCTCGCTAGGCGTCTTCGAATGGCTGCCGCAGAGCAACCGTCTTCACGGTGACGGCCATCTGAGCGTGCTCTTCGGCGATACCCGGATGCCGCTCGACGAATCCTGGGAAGCCTTCATCGCCCGGGTGCACGACGACGATCGAGCGCGGGTCACAGAAGCCCTGGGCCAGGCACGCTGCTGCGGCGAAACTGTGCACATCGAATTCCGTACCCTGCGCACCAACGGTGGTCCGCATGTCCTGGAGGCCAACGTCAGGGCCTACTCCGGCCCCTGCAGCGAAGGCCGGGTAGTGGGCATCCTGCAGGATGTCACCCAGCGCCGCCAGTCGGAAGACAGTCTGCGTCGTTCCAGCGTCGTCTTTCATACCGCCGCCGAAGCCATCGTCATCGCCAGTGCCGAGCGCCAAGTGGTCGCGGTCAACGCGGCCTTCACGCGCATCACCGGCTACAGCGAGGCCGAAGCGCTGGGTTTCGACACCGACTTGCTGCTCAGCGTGCAACGCGGCGGGCACGACAGTGCGGCCTTCTTCGCCACCCTGGCTGCCGGCCCGGACAGCTACTGGCAGGGTGAGGTGCTGTGTCAGCGGCGCAGCGGCGAGCGCTTCCCTGCCTGGCAAAGCCTGAGCGTGGTGCGCGACCCGCTCAATCAGGTCAGCAACTTCGTCATCGCCTTCTCCGACGTCAGCGAAATACATGTCGTCGAGGAGCGTCTCAATCATCTCGCTCACCATGACCCTCTGACCGGCCTGCCCAATCGCCTACTCTTCGACGATCGCCTAGGTCAGGCCATCGAACTGGCCCGCCGTCAGAAACACTCCTGCCTGCTGCTGTTCCTGGATCTGGACAGCTTCAAGGTCGTCAACGACACCCTGGGCCACAGCGTCGGTGACGAATTGCTGCGTGTCATCGCCGGACGGTTGCGCGACACCCTGCGCGGCACCGACACCGTGGCCCGCCTCGGAGGCGACGAATTCGTGATTCTGGCCAGCGGTGCCAGTGAAAAATACGCGGCAGAGCTGGCCCGCAAGATCCTCAACACGGTGCGCCTGCCGGTCAGCCTGAGCGGCCAGAAAATCACCGTCTCCGCCAGCATCGGTATCGCTGTATACCCCGCGAACGGCAACAACCAGCACCTGCTCATGCGCGCGGCCGACATCGCGATGTACTCGGCCAAATCGGCAGGGCGCAACCGCTACTGTTTCTACTCACAGGAGATGGCGGCACACACCAACGAGCGCCTGCTACTGGAACAGGGTCTGCGCTACGCCATCGAGGAAAAGCAGCTCAGCGTGCTTTACCAGCCCCAGATCAAACTGGCCAGCGGGCAGATTTTCGGCGTTGAGGCCTTGTTGCGCTGGCAGCACCCGGAACTAGGCATGGTGCCGCCGGATCGCTTCATTCCCATCGCGGAGGAAAGCGGCGTGATCGACAGCCTCGGGCGCTGGGTCCTGGAGCGCGCCTGTCGTGATATCGCGGGGCTCAGGAATGCAACGGGCGAGCAGTTACGCCTGGCGGTCAACGTATCGGCGCGCGAGTTTCGCCGCGAAGACTTCATCCACACCCTGAGCGAGACCCTGGCCCAGACGGGTTTCCCCGCCGAGGCGCTGGAGATCGAGATCACCGAGAGTACGCTGCAGGTCATCGAGCGCAGCATCGAGATTCTCGGCACGCTCAAACGCCTGGGTATTGCCGTCAGCATTGATGACTTCGGCACCGGCTACTCGTCGCTGAGCATCCTGCGCGACCTGCCGATTGACCGCATCAAGATCGACCGCTCCTTCATCACCCACCTGCCGGAAAAGAAGGATGGCGTTGCCATCGTCAAGGCCATGGTGGCACTCGCCGGCTCGCTGCATATGGCAATCATTGCCGAAGGCATCGAAAGCCCTGAGCAGGCCGCCATTCTCCGGCAACTCGGCTGCGACGGCGGCCAGGGCTATCTGTTCAGTCGCCCGGTGGCACATCCGGCACTGACTCTGCTGCTCGCCGACGCCCCTGACCCACATTGAGCCGGGCGCGCGCCATCAGCCCTCCAGCACTCCGTCACGCAGGTTCAATACCCTGCCGGCACGCCTGGCCAGCTCCGGATCGTGGGTCACGATCACCAGGGCGGTGCCCAAACGTTCGTTCAGGTCCAGCATCAGGTCGAAGACCGTCGCGGCAGTCTGGCGATCGAGGTTGCCGGTGGGTTCATCAGCCAGCAGCACGCGCGGCTCGGTGACCAGCGCACGGGCAATCGCGGCACGCTGGCGCTCCCCCCCGGAGAGCTCTCCCGGCGTATGCGTGAGGCGGTGACCGAGGCCGACAGACTCCAGCATCTTCGCCGCCCGGCCATGCGCTTCCGGCGTGGGCAGGCCACGAATCACCAGCGGCATGGCCACGTTCTC
This sequence comes from Uliginosibacterium sp. 31-12, assembly GCF_030548425.1. Lineage (NCBI taxonomy): Bacteria > Pseudomonadati > Pseudomonadota > Betaproteobacteria > Rhodocyclales > Zoogloeaceae > Uliginosibacterium > Uliginosibacterium sp. 31-12. The sequence continues at coordinate 115,203 of NZ_JAUOOA010000005.1, forward strand.
CAGCGCCGTGAATTCCGGCAGCAGATGGTGAAACTGGTAGACGAAGCCCATCGCCTGATTGCGCATGCGGCCACGCTCGGCCTCGTTCATCGAGGTCAGCGGACGGCCCAGCAGCTCCACCGAGCCGGCGCTGGGGGTATCCAGCCCGCCCAAGAGATGCAGCAAGGTGCTCTTGCCGGAGCCCGAGGCTCCGATGATGGACAGCGTCTCCCCCTTGCCCACGGTGAGGCTCACGCCACTCAGCACATGCACGGCCGCATCACCGCTGCCATAAGCCTTGGACAGGCCACGGGCCTTTAACACACATTCGTTCATCGCAACTTCACTCATAGCGCAGCGCCTCCGCCGGATTGATGCGCGAAGCTCGCCAGCTCGGATAGAGCGTGGCCACCACGGTCAGCACAAAGGCCACCCCGAGCACGCCGAGCACGTCACCCCACAGCAATTGCGAGGGCAGATCCGAGATGTAGTAGACGTCCTTGGCAAGGAACTGCATGTGGAAGGTGCGTTCGATCCACGGCACGATGGTGCTGATGTTCTTGGCCAGCAGCACACCGCCGAGGGTGCCGACCCCCAGACCGATCAGGCCCATGGTGGCCCCCTGGATCACGAAGATCGTCATCACCTCGGCCGGGCTGGCGCCCAGGGTGCGCAAAATCGCAATATCGGCCTTCTTGTCCTGCACTGCCATGACCAGCGCTGAGACGATGTTGAAAGCGGCCACCGCCACGATCAGCGACAGGATGATGAACATCACTGTTTTTTCCATCTGCACGGCACGGAAGAAATTCGCATGGCTCTGGGTCCAGTCGCTCACGAAGGCATCCTGCGGCAGTTGCCCGCCCAGCTCGCTCGCCACCTGACGCGCCTTGAACAGATCGGCCAGGCGCAGACGTACGCCGCTCACCGCGTCCCCCATCTGGTAGAGCGTCTGTGCATCCTTCATGTGGATCAGGGCCAGACCCGAGTCGTACTCATACATGCCGGCCTCGAACACGCCCACCACGCGGAACTGCTTCACGCGCGGCAGCACAGCGGCCGGCGTCACCAGCCCCTGCGGGGCAATCAGGGTCACCTTGTCGCCCTGCCGCACACCCAGCGCGAGCGACAGCTCACGCCCCAGAATCACGCCGAACTCGCCTGGCTTCAGGTCGCCCAGCTCGCCCGAGCGCATGAAGCGGGCGAAGTCGGCCACGGTATCCTCCAGTGCCGGATCGATGCCACGAATCACGCTACCGCGCACGGCCTGATCCATCGAGAACATCGCCTGCTGCTGCACAAAGGGCGCTGCCGCGAGTACATCCTTGCGCTCGAGCGCCTTGGCGCTGTAGGTGCGCCAGTTCTGCAGACTGCCATCGAAGGACAGGATCTGCGCATGCGCCGCCACGCCGAGGATGCGGTTGCGCAGCTCTTCCTGAAAGCCGTTCATGACCGATAGCACCACGATCAGAGCCATCACGCCCAGCGCAATGCCTGCCATCGAGGCAAAGGAAATGAAGGAAATGAAGCCGCCGCCCGAGGCATTGCGACGCTTGGCGCGCACATAGCGCAGCCCGACAAGGAGAGGAAATTTCATGGCGCGGCAATGCTACACTGCCCTGGCCTCTGGCGCACCCCGCGCCCTTTTTAGCGCCCTTCTTTAGCGCCCTATTCGGCCTTGAAAATCCTGTGAGTTTTCATCCCAGCATGGGCACCCGCCCCAAGCACAGCGAGCCCGCCCGCGCCACGCTTGTTCTGCCCGGCCTCGTCTGGCCCGGCAGCGGCATCACGGCCTCCCTTCAACAACTTGATCTGCCGGCGCTGGCCACCCTGCTCGGGCGCGGCGACACCCGCGAGCAGGCGGCGGAACCCTGGTCACAGTGGCTCCCTGCTCAGTTCGGCGCCAGCGAACTGCCCTGGGCGGCGCTGCGTTTGGCCGGCGAAGACACGCACCCCACGACCGCCGCAACGCACGTACTCTGCGCCGATCCGGTCTCGCTCAGCTTCGCCTCCGACGCCCTGCTTCTGCGCGGTCCGCGCGAACTGGCCCTGCAGCCCTTAGAGGTCAGCGCGCTGATCGATACGCTGAACACCGAATTCGCCGATCTGGGCCACTGGCATGCCGCCAGCCCGGAGCGCTTCTACCTGCTCGCCAAGGCGCCGGTCGGCGCCCGCTTCCATCCGCTAGCCGAAGTGCTCGGCCGCCCGGTTGCCTTCTTCCCATCCGAAGGCGAGGACGCGAGACGCTGGAACCGGCTCGCCAACGAGATACAGGTCTGCCTGCACAATCACCCCGTGAGTCAGGCCCGTAGTGAGCGCGGCCAGCTCGCACCGAATGCCCTGTGGTTCTGGGGCCAGGCCGACACCGCCCTGCCCGCCCTGCAGGCGCCCACCACGCATCTGTGTAGCTCGGACCCGCTGCTGCGCGGCCTTGCCCGCCGGGCCGCCTGCCAGTTCATCGACAGCCCCGCGCGCATCTGCGCCGGACTGCCCGGCCAGAGCTGGCTGCACGACGGCCGTTTGCAGGAGGCCGCGCAGATGGGCGACTTCAATGCCTGGCTGGGTGGCTTGCAGGAAATCGAACGCCGGCTTCTGCAGCCCCTTCTCGCGGCCTGGCAAAGCGGGCGGATTCAGGAACTCCGTCTGCAGGCCCCGTCCGACAAATGTCTGCTCAGCGTCCGGCTGCCACGCCTCGCACGCTGGGCTTTCTGGCGCAAGCCACTCGCCGGCAGCGGACTAAGCGCGTGGCTGCAGGCCCCTACGGAGAACCGCCCCGCATGACCCGCCTGATCCAGCGCCAAGCCGATTCGCGCACCGCCCGCCAGTTGCAGGACGCCGGCCTGCACCCTCTGCTGGCTCGCCTCTACGCTGCGCGCGGCATCCATTCCGCCAGCGAACTGAAGATGGACCTTGCAGGCCTCTTGCCGCCTGAGGGGCTCAAGGGCATTGCGGACGCCGCGCGCTTGCTGGCGGATGCCATCGAAGCCCAGGCACGCATGGTAATCGTGGCGGACTACGACTGCGACGGCGCCACCGCCTGTGCGGTCGGCATCCGGGCGCTACGCCTGCTCGGCGCGAAAGACGTGCACTACTTCGTGCCGGATCGCGTGGTGCACGGCTACGGCCTCTCGCCCTCGGTCGTCGCCGACGTGGCGCGTCTCGAAGCCGATATCCTGATCACCGTGGACAACGGCATCGCCAGCGTGGAAGGGGTCGCTGCAGCGCAGGCGCTGGGCATGACGGTGCTGGTCACCGACCACCACCTGCCCGGCGACACGCTGCCCACAGCCGAAGTGATCGTCAATCCGAACCAGCCCGGCTGCACATTCGAGAGCAAGAACCTCGCAGGCGTCGGCGTGATGTTCTATACCGCGCTGGCTCTGCGCGCCGAACTGCGCCAGCGTGGCATATTCACCGACGCAAATCCGGCACCCAACCTCGCCAGCCTGCTCGATCTGGTGGCGCTGGGTACGGTAGCCGACGTCGTCAAGCTCGATCCCAACAATCGCCTGCTGGTGCGCCAGGGCATCAATCGCATGCGTTCGGACCGCATGTGCGCCGGCATCCGTGCCCTCTTCGCCATGGCCGGGCGCAACCCAGCGCGCGCAACCCCTTTCGACATGGGCTTCGCGCTGGGCCCACGCCTGAATGCCGCCGGGCGCTTGTCCGACATGAGTCTGGGCATCGAATGCCTGATCACCGACGACTATGCCCGTGCCTTCACCATCGCTCAGGAGTTGCAGAACCTGAATGTGGAGCGGCGCGAGATCGAGGCCGAGATGCGCGACGCCGCGCTCGCCACGCTGGATGCCACCCGGATTGATGAAGGGCCGGCCATCGCGCTATTCGAGCCGGAATGGCATCAGGGCGTGATCGGCATCGTGGCCGGCCGCATCAAGGATCAGGCGCACCGCCCAACCATTGCCTTCGCCCGCGCCAGCGAGCGCGAGGATGATGGCGGCGAGATCAAGGGTTCGGGCCGCAGCATTCCGGCACTCCACCTGCGCGACGCTCTGGACCTGATCACCAAACGCCATCCGGACCTGATCCTGAAATTCGGTGGCCACGCCATGGCCGCCGGCCTGACGATCCGCGAGCGAGATTTCACGCGCTTCCGCCAGATCTTTGCCGACACCGTGGCCGAACTGGTACCGCCCAATGATCTGCAGCGCACGCTGGAGACCGACGGCGCGCTGGAGACCGGCTACATGAGCCTCGAAACCGCTCGCCTCATCGACGACGAGATCTGGGGTCAGGGCTTCGCCGCGCCACTCTTCGAGGACGTGTTCGAAGTCAAACGCCAGCGCCTGATGAAGGAACGGCACCTCAAGCTGGAGCTGGCCAAACCCGGCGCAGTCTTTGAAGCAGTGCGCTTCAACTGCGCCGAAAATGTGCCCGCCCGCATCCGCGCCGCCTACCGCCTCTCCAGCAATGAATGGCAGGGCGTGCAGAGCCTGCAGCTGATGCTGGAATATTTCGAGCCAGCGTGACCCCCAATCTGCTCGTAGGCAGCGTTATGACGATAAAGTAGTTGCCATTCACTTAAGCAGTCTCTCCGAAGCGTGATGATCAGCTACCGCCAGGCATCCATTGCAGACATTCCTTCAATTTGCGCACTGGGCAACGAGGTCAACGAGATCCACCACCGCGTCTGGCCACAGATCTTTGCCCCCGCAGGCGAAGCGGCGCGCGACCAGGCCTTCTGGGCAAAGGGGATCGGCGCGCCGGAGGCCGAGACATTCGTCGCAGAGCGCGATGACCAGGTCATCGGCTTTGTCTCTGTCAGCCTGTTCCAGGAGTCCGGTTCGCTCATGCAGCCCATGCGCTACGGACGCATCGGCTCGGTCAGCGTAGCCAGTAAACATCGTGGCAAGGGGGTTGGCCGCGCACTGATGGCACGCGCGGAAGAATGGGCAGCAAAGCATGGCGCCATCGATATGCGCCTGCACGCATGGGCCTTCAATGAGCGGGCGATCGCGCTGTACGAAGAACTGGGTTATGCAATACGCTCGCATTTCCTCGGAAAGCCGTTGTGATCCAGACTTTCATCCTCCCCCTGAAACCTCACTCCCGATGAGCATCTACGCCCTCAAGCCTAAGTTCCAGAACCTGCTCCGCCCGCTGACCCGCGCGCTTTTCAATGCCGGCGTCACGGCCAATCAGGTCACGCTTGCCGCCTGCGTGATTTCGGTGGCTCTGGGCCTGTGGCTCTTCATCGACCCGCGCCCGGCGCTGTTCGGCCTGATCCCGTTGTGGATGTTCCTGCGCATGGCCTTCAATGCCATCGACGGCATGCTGGCGCGCGAGTTCGGGCAAAAGTCGAAACTCGGCGCCTACCTCAACGAGCTCACCGACGTGATTTCGGATGCCTGCCTCTATCTGCCCTTCGCCGCCCTGCTGCACTTCCCGGCGCTGTGGGTCGGGGTCTTCATTGCGCTGTCGATCGTGGTCGAGATGAGCGGCGTGATCGGCCTCATGGTGGACGCCTCACGCCGTTATGACGGCCCCTTCGGCAAGAGCGACCGTGCCTTCGTGATCGGGGCGCTGGCGCTGGCCATCTGGCTGGGGTTGCCGGTGCAGGGCTGGCAGGCGCTGGTCTTTCCGCTCATGAGCCTGCTCTGCGCACTGACCATCGTGCAGCGCGTACGCAAGGGGCTGGCTGAAGCTGCTGCAGAATGAAAAACGGCCCGACAGTGTCGGGCCGTTCGCTTGCAGCCTGCTCCCTCAGAACTTGAAGCTCGCGCCGAAGGCCGGCCCGCTGAAACTCAGGTTCTGCACCAGCTTGTCGGAAGGCTGGTCGTAAGCGATGTGACGATAGGCGAAGTTGGCGCTCCCCCACTTGAAGCGGTAACCCAGCCCCAGCATGGCCTGCCAGGATTGCGCATCCGGCCCAACGCCGAAATCCAGGTAATACGGCACATGCCAGTTGCCAGCACCAAGCTGGATATCACCGCGCACGCCAGCAATGGCGTTCCACAGATCGACGCGCTCGGAAATGCTGCCATTGGCCGGGAAGCTGCTCGTGCCTGCCGGGCCGCTGACCGAAGCATTCAGTGCCCAATCTGCCGTTGCCTTGAGGCCAAAGTAGCGCACACCCCCTAGCACTTCGAAAGTATCGGCCCTGTTACGCGCCACCACCTTGCTACCAGCCAGTGTCCATTCGAGCCCCTTGAATGTCGTATTGCTGCCGGCATCCAGGCTGCTCGAATAGCGGTTGTGGGCACCATCGGCATTGAAATCGATACTCCTCACCTGGCTCTTTTCGCCGGCAAAGCTCAGATAGACCACGTCTGAAATGATGGACCAATCACCCTTGCGGGCTTCGCCATTGAGCATCACGAGCATCTGCAGATTGCTGAGCCAGTCGTTCGGGCCGACCTCGCTCTCCGGCGCACTGCTGCCGGCAGGCGCCGAAAAACGGAAGGTGGTATTGATGGTTGGCAGCCACAGATAAGGCTGCACGGAATACTGCCAATCCTCTGCCTGGGCTGCACCACTCATGCCGCCGGCAAGACAAAGAACTGAAACAGCGGTCAGACGCTGCAAGACCGATGTACACATGTCGTCATCCTTTTAACGAAAAAACCAGCTCGATCATCGGGCGAGCTCCGGCGCTGCGCAAGCCGGCATTGCGGGCACACAAGCCCCTGGATTACGCCCCCTGCACCGACGAGAAAATGGTGAGACAGAAAATCCACTCAAGACGAGTGGGTATTGCGGAAAACCATTAGAAATTTATTCCGCATAGAATGACTCTCAGCCCTATCAGGTTTTCTCACTCCCTACGGAGCACACATGAGTCGTCAGGTCATTGAAAGCAGCTTCACCACCAGCGACGGATCCTCGCTCTTTTATCGTCACTGGCCCGCACAAAGCGCCACGCCACGCGGCGTGATCGTGCTGTTCCACCGCGGGCATGAGCATTCGGGCCGCATGGCCCATGTCGTGGATGAACTGCAGCTGCCGGACTTTGCCTTCTATGCCTGGGATGCCCGCGGCCATGGCCGCAACGCAGGCCCGCGCGGCTTTTCGCCGAGTTTCGGCCGTTCGGTTCGTGATGTGGATGAGTTCGTGCGCTTTGCCGCGGCACAGCACGGCCTGCCGCTTTCGGATGTCGGCGTCATTGCGCAGAGTGTGGGCGCCGTCACGGTCAGCGCCTGGGTGCATGATCACGCGCCGCAGATCCGCTGCATGTCGCTCGCCTCACCGGCATTCAAGGTCAAGCTTTACGTCCCCTTCGCGCGTGCTGGCCTCGCGGTGATGCACAAGCTGTTCGGCAACTTCTACGTCAATTCCTACGTCAAGGCACATTACCTGACGCACGATCCGGCGCGCATCAGCTCCTTCAACGCGGACCCGCTGATCACCCGGCCGATCTCGGTCAACATCCTGCTCGCGCTCTACGAAGCGGCCGAGCGCGTGGTACAGGATGCCGGCGCAATTCAGGTGCCGACCCAGCTGCTGATCTCCGGCGCAGACTGGGTGGTGCATCACGCCCCCCAGCACGAATTCTTCGAGCGTCTGGGCAGCGCTGTGAAAGAAAAACACGTCCTCGAGGGCTTCTATCACGACACGCTCGGCGAAGTGGATCGCCACCTTGCCATTGCCAAGCTACGCAGCTTCCTGCTTGAGCGCTTCGAAGCCGAAGCACTCAAGCCGCAACTGCTCGACGCCCACCAGCGCGGCTACAGCTTTGACGAATACACCCAACTCGCGCGGCCACTGCCCCTGCTGAGTCCGAAGCGCTGGGCCTTCGCGCTCTCTCGCCTGTCCATGAGCAGCATCGGCCGACTCTCCTCGGGCGTGCGCCTGGGTTTTGCCACCGGCTTCGATTCGGGCAGCACACTGGACTACGTTTATCGCAATGAAGCACGCGGCCAGGGCCTGATTGGACGCCTGATCGACCGCAACTATCTGGACGCAATCGGCTGGCGCGGCATCCGCCAGCGCAAACTGCACGTCGAGCAACTGCTGCAGCTAGCCATCTCGAAGCTGCGCGCGGAAGGCCGCCCGGTACAGGTGCTGGACATCGCTGCCGGCCACGGGCGCTACATCCTCGAAGGCATCGAAAAGCTGGACCAGAAGCCGGATGGCATCCTGCTGCGCGACTTTTCCGAGTTGAACGTCGAGAAGGGCAACAAGCTCATCGTCGAGAAGGGCTTGCAGGGCATTGCACGCTTCGTGCAGGGCGATGCCTTCAACCGCGCTTCGCTCACCACCGTATCGCCCCGCCCCACGATCGGCGTGGTCTCGGGCCTCTACGAACTCTTTCCGGACAACGCACTGCTGCGCGAATCACTCGCCGGTATGGCGGATGCCGTAGAGCCCGGCGGCTACCTGATCTACACCGGTCAGCCCTGGCACCCGCAGCTGGAGTTCATTGCACGCGTGCTGTCCAGCCATCGCGATGGCAAGCCCTGGGTGATGCGCCGCCGCGTGCAGGCCGAAATGGACCAGCTCGTCGAAGCCGCCGGCTTCACCAAGCTGCACACGCTGGCCGATGAGTGGGGCATCTTCACGGTGTCGATTGCGCGGCGCAATCTGGCCTAGGTTCGGCTTCAGCCGCACACCCAACCTGCAGGGCCGGCAGAAGTCGGCCCTGCGGTTCATCCTGACTCCCCCTGCGCAAGACCCAAAATGTCTGAAAACCTCGTCATGAAGCCCAGACGCCCCTGGACTCAAGCCCTTGCCTGGGGCGCCTTTCTCGGCGTGCTGTTCTTTGGCAGCTACAGCGCAGCCAATCACTTCACCGCCCAGCGCAGCGACGTAGGCGTCTACGTATTCGGCTGGGAGCAACACATCCCCTTTGTTGCCTGGACCATCCTGCCCTACTGGAGCATCGATTTTCTGTACGGCATTGCGTTGTTTGCCGCACGCAGCCGCGACGAACTTTTCCGTCTGGCCAAACGCCTGCTGGCTGCGCAAGTCCTCTGCATTACCGGCTTCCTGATATGGCCGCTGCATTTCTCGTTCAGCCGCCCCGAAACTCATGGTTGGGCCGGCGCAATGTTCGATGCACTCACAGGCTTCGACCTGCCCTACAACCAGGCGCCTTCACTGCATATCTGCCTGCTCGTCGTGCTGTGGCGCTTCTATGCCGACCTCGCAGGACATCGCTCGATCCGCTGGCTGCTCCACGTCTGGTTCGCACTGATTGGCGTGTCGGTTCTTACCACCTGGCAGCACCATTTCATCGATGTATTGACCGGCTTCTGGGCCGGTGCGCTGTGCCTGCTGCTGGTGCCGGATGGCGACACACCATGGCGTTGGCGCGGGCTGGAAGCCCAGCGCTCACGCCTTGCGCTGTACTACGGGGCCGGTGCGCTGACAGCCGCCGGCCTGGGCGCCCTGCTCTTCCCCGCCGCCCTCGCCTGGCTGCTGTACTGGACGGCAGCGGCCCTTGCCGGTGTCGCCGCGATTTATCTGTTTGGCGAAGGCGCCCACTTCGGCAAGCAGGGCACGCGCATGCCCTGGCGCAGCTGGATGTTCTTCGCCCCTTACTTGCTGGGTGCGCGGCTCAACGTATGGCTATGGACACGCAAACTTCCAGCCGGCGCTGAAGTCATCGATGGCGTTTTCCTCGGCCGTCAGCCGGACGCCGCCACACTCATCCACTACAACATCGATCAGGTCATCGACCTCGCCGCCGAACTGCCACTGCCCGTGCCGGGATCGGCTGCATACAGCCTCCCGCTGCTCGACCTCCTGCCCCCCAACGGCAAGCAGCTGGCCTCCGCAGCGGACGCCATAGAACATGCTCGCCATCAAGGGCAGCGCGTGTGGGTCTGCTGTGCGCTGGGTTTCTCGCGCAGTGCCGCCAGCGTGGCCGCCTGGCTGGTGCGCCATCGCGCGCACACGCCGGAAGAGGCTGTGATGGCAATCCGGCGCGCACGACCCCATGTGCGCCTGCAGGCGCAGAGCATTGCGGCAGGCCTCTCGTCTGCAAAACATCCTTGATTACAAAACAGGGCCCGACACGCATGACCCCGGACCGCACACTCGCCACCCTCAGCGCCGCCTTTCTGCGCAGTACCCAGCCGCTGCAAGTCTTCGGCGGCATCCTGTGTGCAGTCGCGGCTGGCGGCCTGCTGCTCGCAACGCGGCAGGCGGCAGCACCTGCACTGTGGCTGTTCGGCACGGCCCTGTTGCTGGGTCTGGCACTGGCCTGGTACGCCTTGCGCATCCGTTTCGACGTAGCCGCCTTCGAGCTGATCGCCGCACATGAGCAGGAGGCCAGGGCCCTGCCGGATTTCGACGCCGCGCTGAGCCAGCTGGGCTTGCGCCAGGGCACGGATGTACGCGATCTGGCCCAGCGCGCAGCAGCCACGCGGAAGCTGGTCGTACGACTGGCTGCGGTAGTATGCGCACAACTATTTCTCGTGCTGGCCGCCAGCGGCTTCCTGTATGTGGCTTGATCGTTTCGCCGGACTTTTCCTGATTGCGCTGGCCCGCCTGCTCACCGGTGCCTATGCCAATTGGCTGGGCTGTAAACCCGAAGCGCAGCAGCGTCTGTACTTCGCCAACCACTCCAGCCATCTCGATTTCCTGCTGCTGTGGGCCATGCTGCCACCCTCAATCCGTTACCGCACCCGGCCGGTAGCAGGTGCGGACTACTGGGGCGCCTCGCCGCTGCGGCGATACCTGATCCATCGCGTGTTCCGCGGCGTGCTGGTCGAACGCAAACCGAAGCCCGGCGTCAGTCCGCTCGCGCCGCTGCAAGCCGCACTCGACGCCGGCGACTCGCTGATTTTCTTCCCCGAAGGCACGCGCTCGCTCGATGGTGAGATGCAGGCCTTCAAGGGTGGCCTCTACCATCTGGCACGGGACAACCCCCAGGTGGAGCTGGTGCCGGTGCGCATGGAAAACCTCAATCGCGTGATGCCCAAGGGCAATCTGCTGCCGGTGCCACTGGTCTGCGTGCTGAGTTTCGGTACGCCGCTGGCACTGGGTGCGGAAGAGGCCAAGGCGGATTTTCTCGTGCGAGCGCGCGAAGCCGTGCTGGCGATGATGCCGAAACATTGATCCGGGGGCAGGAGTGGCCAAAGGCCGCTCCTGCATGAACCTTCACGGCCGATGGCCGCTCTCACCGAAAACAACCATGAGCCTGACCACTTCCCTGCAAAGCATTCCTAACCAGGTCCCCGAAGCCGCACGCGAAGCCACTTTTCATCTCTTCCTCGGCATCGGCGCGGTGCTGCTCATTGCCAGCCTCATTGGCTGGCTGCTGCGCTGGAAGCTGGGACGCGACAACGGCGTGGTTGCCAATCTGGTGGCGCGCACCAATGCCTGGTGGGTGATGGTGGCCGTGATCGGCATCGCGCTGCTCGGCGGGCATACCGGTGTGGTCCTACTCTTCGGGCTGATTTCCTTCTTCGCCCTGCGCGAATTCATCACCCTCACGAATACCCGGCGCGGTGACCACTACGCCCTGCTGGCCTGCTTCTTCGTGTTCCTGCCGCTCCAATATGTGTTCGTATGGCAGAACTGGTACGGCATGTTCTCGATCCTGATTCCGGTTTATGCCTTCCTGCTGATGCCTTGCCTGGCCTGCCTCGGGCAGGACACCACGAACTTCCTCGCACGCGCCACCCAGACGCAATGGGGCCTGATGATCTGCGTGTATGCCATCTCGCATGTGCCGGCCCTGCTGGCGCTGAACATCGCCGGTTACGAGGAACGCAACCTGTTGCTGGTGGTGTTCCTGATCATCGTCGTGCAGTCCTCCGACGTGCTGCAGTACGTGTGGGGCAAGCTCTTCGGCCGGCGCAAGATCGCCCCGAACCTCTCACCGTCCAAGACCGTCGCCGGCTTCCTCGGCGGGCTGGGTAGCGCTACCGCGCTGGGCGCCGCGCTGTTCTGGATCACGCCCTTCACGCCCTGGCAGGCGGCCGGCATGGCGCTAGCCATCACCCTGATGGGCTTCTTCGGCGGGCTGGTGATGAGCGCCATCAAGCGCGATCGCGGCGTGAAAGACTGGGGCCACATGATTGAAGGCCACGGCGGCATGCTCGACCGGCTGGATTCCGTGTGCTTTTCCGCGCCGGTCTTCTTCCACCTCGTGCGCTACTTTTTCACATAGTCACTCCTCAGGCCTGAAGACATTCCTGCCGTAAAGGCGGGAATGGAGCGCTTCGCAAGATTTTCCGCCGACACCCTGACCCTGGCCGAGCTGATGGCCGCGCTGAGCCATGCGCTGGACATCACCGAAGGTCAGCCACGCGGCCATTGCGTGCGCGTGTGCTGGATCGGCATGCACATCGGCCACGCCTTGCGGCTGGACAATGCCCAGCTGCGCTCGCTCTACTACACCCTGCTGCTCAAGGATCTGGGCTGTAGCAGCAACGCGGCACGGATCTGCGCCCTCTATCTCACCGACGATCTCGCCTTCAAGCGCGACTTCAAACTGGCCGGCACCCGCAGCACCCAGATCATCGGCTTCGTGCTACGCCACACCGGCCTCCACGCCTCCCTCAGCGAGCGCTTCCGCTCCCTCTTTCATCTGTTTCAGAACGGGGAGGAAATCGGCCGCGAGCTGTTCGAAACCCGCTGTCAGCGTGGCGCCGAAATCGCCCGCAAGCTGCGCTTCGATGAAACCGTGGCCGACGGCATCCTGCACCTCGATGAGCACTGGAACGGCGGCGGCAAGCCGCTAGGCATCGCCGGTCCTGCGATCTCGCTGCTGGCTCGCATCGCCTTGCTGGCCCAGGTGGCTGACGTGTTCTTCACGGCCAACGGACCCGCGGCCGCGCAGCAGGAGGTGCGAACGCGCAGCGGTAGCTGGTTTGATCCGCAACTTGTGCGAGCTTTCGAGTCCGTCGCCCAGTCAGTGGAGTTCTGGCAGACCCTCGCCTCGGACGACATCGACCGGGCCGTGTTCGCGCTGGAGCCGGCAAGGGATTCGGTCGTGCTGGATGACGACTATCTCGACGACATCGCCGCCGGCTTCGGTCAGGTGGTCGACTCAAAAAGTCCCTACACCGCCGGCCACAGCGAGCGCGTAGCGCTCTACACCGACATGCTCGCCGAAGAGCTGGAGCTCACGGCGGAGCGCCGCCGCTGGCTCAAACGCGCCGCCCTGCTGCACGATCTGGGCAAGCTGGGCGTTTCCAACAGCGTGCTCGACAAGCCCGGCAAGCTCGATGAGGCCGAATGGCGTGCGGTGCAGATGCATGCTGCCTACACCGAGCAGATCCTCAGCCGCATCGGCGCCTTCCGCGAGCTGGCCAGCGTGGCCGGCGCCCATCATGAGCGACTCGATGGCAAAGGCTATCCACATGGTCTCACGGCGGAGCGGATCACGCTGGAGACCCGCATCATCACCACCGCCGACATCTTCGATGCGATCACCGCCGAGCGCCCCTATCGCGGCGCCATTCCGATCGACAAGGCGCTCGACATGATGGCCGAAAGCATCGGCAGCGCAATCGACGCTGACTGCTTCGCGGCGCTGCGCAAGGTGACCGCCCAATTCACTCCAAGGGTTTAATAGGAGCGGCCGCAATCAGCCCGCAAAGTGGCTGAAATACCAGCCATAGAAGCCCAGCCAGCCCACCGCCCACAGCCCCATCCGCCCCCCTAGCGACAGGCCCGGAAAAGCCCGGCAGATCAGCCGCACCAATCCGGCGACGGCCAGAAAGCGCAACAGACGGGCCGGAATGCTGATCGCGAAGAAAAGCAGTGGATTGAGCGCCAGTGCGCCAGCCATCGCTGCATAGATTTTGTAAGGCGTGCCGGTGAGCGGACCGATGAAGAGCGCGAAGAGCCCCTCATCACGCAACTGACGCGTCACTTCTTCGCACATCGGGAGATCAATCGCCGGAATCTCGCGCAGCACGCCCAGCACCGTGATCGGTGAAAACCGGCCCCAAAAATACATCAACACCCCACCGAGCAAGGCGCCAGCCAACGCCCACAGGCACGCATGCACCACCCGACGCATCGACTGCTTGAGGGCCAGGCCGGAAAGCAACACATCCGGCACGATGAAAAACAGCGTGGCCTCCGCCAATCCCCAGGCAAAGGCCTCCAAGCCGACCCGCTCAGGCAACAGGCGCACGCCGGCCTCCCAGATTGATCACCGCGACCGCACCCAGAATCAGCAATACGGCCAACGCTTCAGCCCAGCCGGGTTGCTCACCGAGAAACAGCGCGCCGGAAGTCACACCCACCAGCGGCGTCAGCAACGAGGAAAGCGAGGACACCGCCACTGGCACCATCAACACCAATCGATTCCAGGCCCAGTAACACAGCATGAAAGTCACCAGCGCGCTGAAAGCCAGCGCAGCCAGTGCCCCCGCACCGGGTAGCTGTGGCGGAATGCCATCCACCCAGACTGCTGCCGGCAGCATCGGCAGGCTGCCCAGCAGCAGTTGCCAGCCGGTCAGCGACATGGTTTCGAGCGGCAGGGCCCAACGCTTCATCAGCACCATGCCGCACGCCCAGCACAGCGCTGCACTCACCATCAGGATCGCCCCCAGCGGCGCCTGCATCAGCTCCATCACATCCTGCCCCATCAACACCGCCACGCCGGCCCCGCCCAGCAGCAAGGCCACGCAGCGCCGAGGATCGAGGCGATCGTTCAGCAGCCAGACAGAGAGCGGTACGCACCACAGCGGCATAGTGTAGGCCAGCAGCGCCGCCCGGCCCGAGGGCAGGTAGAGCACGCCATAGGTAGACAACACGTTCCAGCTCAGCACGTTGAAAAAGGCCAGCATGCCCAGCTTGGGCCAATGCGCACGCGCCACCGCCACCGAAGCACCACTGGCGCGGACCAGCAGCAAGGTCAGCATGCCGGCCGCGAAAGCTGATACGCCACGAAAAGACAAGGGCGGGATTTCGGCCAGGGCGTACTTGATCACGGTCCAGGAAAAACCCCAGCCGAAGATGCAAATCAGCAGCATCAGCCAGGCGTTGCGGGAAAGCCGGACAGGCGAAGACATGCGGGAGCGGGAAGCGGAAAGCAGCACCAGGCGGCGGGAAGCCGACCTTACCGGAATTCCGGCATGCCGGGCAGGCGGCCTCTGTATAATCCGCGCCTTGTCTGAAAGCCGCACGCCATGACCGAACTCAAGCAAGAACTCGCCCGCCGCCGCACTTTTGCGATCATTTCCCACCCTGACGCGGGTAAAACCACGCTGACCGAAAAACTGCTGTGGTTCGGCGGCGCGATCCAGGTCGCCGGCGAAGTGCGCGCCCGCAAGGCCGCCCGCCATGCCACTTCCGACTGGATGGAGCTCGAAAAGCAGCGCGGCATCTCGGTCACCTCTTCGGTGATGCAGTTCCCGTATCGCGACGCGATCATCAACCTGCTCGACACCCCGGGCCACGAAGACTTCTCGGAAGACACCTACCGCACGCTCACCGCCGTGGACTCGGCCGTGATGGTGATCGACTCGGTGAACGGTGTGGAATCGCAGACCATCAAGCTGCTCAACGTGTGCCGCCTGCGCGACACCCCGATCCTCACCTTCATCAACAAGCTCGACCGCGAAGGCCGCGAGCCGATCGAGCTGCTCGACGAAATCGAATCCGTGCTGGGCATGCAGTGCGCGCCGATGACCTGGCCGATCGGCATGGGCAAGCGCTTCCGCGGCGTGTATCACCTCTATAACGACAGCATCGCCTTCTTCGACCCGCATGCCGAAAAAGGCACTTCCGAAATCATCCAGGGCCTGGACAACCCGCGTCTGGACGAAGTGATTGGCGATCAGGCCGACGAGTTGCGAATTGAAGTGGAACTGGTGCGTGGCGCCTCCCACACTTTCGATCGCGAAGCCTACCTGGCCGGCAAACAGACGCCGGTCTTCTTCGGCTCCGGCGTCAACAACTTCGGCGTTCAATCGGTACTGGACGCCATTGTCGATCTTTCGCCGCGCCCGCTCGCCCGTGCCACCGAACACCGCGTCGTGGCACCGGACGAAGCCAAGTTCTCGGGCTTCGTGTTCAAGATCCAGGCCAACATGGATCCCAAGCACCGCGACCGCATCGCCTTCCTGCGCGTGTGCTCAGGCAAATTCGAGCGCGGCATGAAGATCAAGCAGGTCTCGCAAGGCAAGAGCATGGCGATCAACAACGCCATCACCTTCATGGCGCAGGATCGCAACACCACCGACGTGGCCTATTCGGGAGACATCATCGGCATCCCCAACCACGGCACGATCCGCCTCGGCGACACCTTCACCGAGGGGGAAGACCTCAAATTCACCGGCATTCCCTCCTTCGCGCCGGATCTCTTCCGCCGCGCCCAGATCAAGAACCCGCTCAAGATGAAGCAGTTGCAGAAAGGCCTGCAGCAACTCGCCGAAGAAGGCCAGACCCAGCTCTTCAAGCCGCTCGCTTCCAACGACCTGATCCTCGGCGCGGTCGGCATGCTGCAGTTCGAGGTCGTGGCGCACCGTCTGGAACACGAATACGGCGTGGAGTGCGTGTTCGAAGGCTGCAACTGGGCCACCGCCCGCTGGCTGCGTGGCAAGGACGACGACATCAAGGCCCTGCTCGACAAGGCGCCGGCCAACATGGCCCTCGATGGAGCGGGCGACTATGTGTATCTGGCGCCGAACCGCGTCAACCTGCAGATGGCACAGGAACGGCACCCGAATGTGAAGTTCCTGGAAACCCGCGAAATCTACTGACCTCTGCAGGAGCGATCGCTGGCCGCTCCTGCAAAACACGGCATTGGCGCAGCCCCCTGAGTCCGGCTGCGTCCGTCAAATACTTCAAGGAAGCGCTCATGACAAACCGACTGGGAATCGCCTCCGATCACGCGGGTCTGGAGTTGAAAAAAGTCCTCGTGGCAGAGCTCGAGAAACGCAGCCTGTCCGTCCGCGAGTTTGGCACCACCACAAACGATTCCTGTGACTATCCCGACTTCGCCCACGCGGTAGGGAGAGCCATTGAAAACGGCGAGATCGACCAGGCCATCCTGGTCTGCGGTACGGGCGTCGGGATGTCTATCGCGGCCAACCGCCACCCGGCCGTCCGCGCGGTGGTGTGCAGTGAGCCCCTGAGTGCGCGCATGTCACGCCAGCACAACGACGCCAACGTCCTGTGTCTCGGCGCACGAATCATCGGTGCAGGCACAGCGATTGATATCCTTGAAGCATTTCTCGAAGCCGGCTTCGAAGGCGGGCGGCACGCAAGCCGTGTTGCAAAAATCAACCTTGCCTGACCGTGCAACGTGGAAGCGGCCGAGCCGATCCATCCGGGCGATCTGAACGACCGTTTTCTGCGCGATGTGCTGAGCAATCGCCACAACCGCGCAATTCTCGACCGATGGAATGCGCTGGCCCTGCCCGATGCCTGGCTCGTAGCCGGCTGTCTTTTCCAGACAGTGTGGAATCTGCAGGCCGGACACGTGCCGGAGTCCAACATCAAGGACTACGACCTTTTCTACTTCGACCCCTCAGATCTCAGCGAAACAGGCGAACTTAGGGTTCAGGCCCATGCGGACGAAGTGCTGGGCGTGCTGGGTATCACGATCGAAGTTGCCAACCAGGCACGCGTCCACCTCTGGTACGAATCCCACTTCGGCCAGCCCTATGCCCCGTTGCGGAGCTCGCGCGAAGGCATCGATCGCTTTCTGATGCCCTCCACCTGCG
Source organism: Uliginosibacterium sp. 31-12 (assembly GCF_030548425.1). Lineage (NCBI taxonomy): Bacteria > Pseudomonadati > Pseudomonadota > Betaproteobacteria > Rhodocyclales > Zoogloeaceae > Uliginosibacterium > Uliginosibacterium sp. 31-12. The sequence continues at coordinate 132,779 of NZ_JAUOOA010000005.1, forward strand.
TCGGCATCCGGCCCGGGGAAGTCTACGCGCCCAACGGCCTGCAACACCTCTACGATGGCATTCTCAGTCCCAACCCGCTAACCCCCTACCCGGAGCTCTTCGAGCGTAAAGCAGCCTCCTATCGCTCACGCTGGCCAGGGCTTCGCATCCGCCCTCATCCAGCGCCCTGCTAAACAAACCTTGGATCTCAAATCATCATGCCCTGGTTCATCCTGATCATTGCCGGCCTCATGGAAGTGGGTTGGGCTGTCGGCCTCAAGTACACGGAGGGCTTCAGCCGCCTGTGGCCTTCGGTCGGCACTGTCGCCGCCATGATCGGCAGCGTGGTGCTGCTGGGCGTGGCCATGCGCTCGCTTCCACTGGGCACGGCCTACGCGGTATGGACCGGCATCGGCGCCATCGGCACTGCGCTCTTCGGCATCTTCGTGCTCGGAGAGTCGGCGGCCACGCTGCGTCTGGTGAGCCTTGCGCTGATCTTTGCCGGCATCGTCGGGCTCAAGCTCGCCCACTGATTCTCGCCCTGAAGTCTGCCCGTCATCTTCGCCTCACACGGGCTGACTACCCTTGGCCAACCCACAGTCAGGCAGGAACATGAGAGATGAGCCACACCACAGACGACGCCGTTGAGTTGCTGAAGCACAGCCATGCCGGTCGCGATCCCGAGCGGCTGGCACTCAAGTACGCGCTGCTGCGCCGCGACCCGTTTGCCTTCCTGCGCGGCACAAGCGCCCTCTTCCATGCCCGCATGCCCAACGACAAGCTGCTCTACAAGGCTCCACTGGCCTGGACTTGCGGCGACCTGCATCTGGAGAACTTCGGCAGTTACAAGGGCGACAACCGGCTGGTGTATTTCGACCTCAACGATTTCGACGAAGCCACCCTCGCGCCTGCCAGCTGGGCCCTGACGCGCTTCGTGAGCAGCGTGCTGGTGGCAGCGCCCGCACTGGATTTCGACCGCGACGAAGCCCTGGCCCACGCCGGCGCCTTTATCGAAGCGTACGCCAGCGCCCTCAGCGCCGGCCGTGCACGCTGGCTGGAACGCGATACTGCCGATGGCCTGATCCGCGATCATCTGGAAGCGCTTCGCTGCCGCAGCCGCAAGGATCTGCTCGATCGCCGCTGCACCCGCCGTGGCAAGCGCCGCAGCCTGAAGATCGATGGCAAGAAAGCCCTCCCTGCGAGCGACAAACAACAGCACAAAGTGCGCGAACTGATGACCCGCTTTGCCAGCGAACAAGCTGATCCGAAATTCTTCGAGGTGCTGGATGTGGCCCGCCGGGTGAGCGGCAACGCCAGTCTCGGGCTGGAGCGCTACGTGATCCTGGTCCGCGGCGAGGGCGGGCCAGACAATCACGCTCTGCTGGACCTGAAAGAAGCCCCCACCTCCACGCTCACGCCCCATTTACGCACGCCCGAACCGCGCTGGGCCTCGGAAGCGCACCGGGTGATCGGTGTGCAGCAGATGATGCAGGCCATCCCGGTAGCTTTCCTGCATCCGCTGGAGTTGGGTCGGCGCAGCGCGGTGCTGCGCGAACTGCAGCCCGCCGAGGATCGCATCGATCTGCGCGAAGCGGCCGGCAAGAACCGCAGCTTCCGCGAGATGCTGGGGCAGATGGGCGAGCTTGTGGCCTGGGCGCAGCTACGCAGCAGCGGCCGCAAAGGCTCGGCAATAGCCGACGAGCTGATCGAGTTCGGTACCAAGCACAAATGGCGCAGCCGCCTGCTGGCGCTGGCCGAACACTGCGCCGAGCAGGTCGAAGCGGATTGGCTGCGTTACTGCGTGGCGTATGACGACGGCGCTTTCAAACCCTGATCTAGACGGATCAACGGAAAACCCGCTGCAACATCACCACCAGCCCGACCGGCAGGATGGCCAGGAAGGTCAAACCAAACACCTGCTGGCTCGCCTGCAACATGGGCGTGCCTGCGGCCTGATCGACGAACACGCCAGCCAGCATTTCCAACAAACCGGAAGGCACTGGTGAATGCTCCAGCCGGTGCAGCAGCAGAGTGGTGAGCGCGATGCTCGATGACAGGCCCAGCTGGCGCACGATGTTTTTTACCTGATAGCCATGCGAGAACACCTTCGCCTCCAGCCCGGAGAAGGTGCCGAAAGCCACTGGCCCGAGGAACCAGGGAATAGCCAGATAAATGGCCAGGGTGGCCGGCAATAGCTCGACCCAGCCTCGCGGCAGCTCCATCATCGCCAGCAGCAGGCAACCCGTGGCATACAACGCAAGGCCGCCGAGCATGTAGCAACGATGCCAGGGCCAACGCCGCGCCAGGGCAACATGGGTCAGCGCCATGGCAACCGTGCCGGCCAGCCCGCAGCTGGAGATCAGCGCCGTGGCCAGCAACGAGAGCCCCAGCACGCCGTGCAGCAGGATCGGCAGCATCAGCCCGGCCACTCCGATCAGGAAGTAACCGAAAAAATACATCGCCAGCCCGAACAGATAGCGCAGTTGAAAGAGCCCACGGTAGTTGATCAGCGGCCGATCCTTGCGCCACTGGCGCCAGGCAAACACGCTCAGCATCGCGATCGATACCAGCGCCGTCACCAGCACGCGGGTCAGCGGGCTGCCTGCGAGGCTCAGCGACTGGATCGCATATTGCAGGCAGAACACGCCCAGGCACAGCCACAACAACCAGCCCCAGTGCTCCTCCGAACGCAGCTCAGGCGGCGTCACCGTGCGCGCCAACTGCCCCCGTGCCAGCCAGGCCACGATGAGCACCTGCGGCAGTCCGAAGGCAAAGATCGCGCGCCAGCCGCCCAGCGCCATCAGGCTGGCCGAGAGCAAGGGGGCCAGCGCCGAGCCGCCGAGCAGGCTGGCGATGAAGACCAGCAAGCCGGCAAAGCGCGATTCGGCGGGCATCTCGTTGACAGCCAGGCGCCCGGCAGTGAAGAAAGTCGCTCCACCGAGGCCTTGCAACAGTCGCCCGGCGGCAAACAGACTCAGGCCGGAGGCGCTGGCGCACAGCAGTGAGCCGGCGCCGAAGACGGCCAGTGACAACATCACGAAACGCGCATAGCCCAGCCGCTCGACTATCCACTGATGTTTGTAGAGCATGAAGATCGCCGCCATGCCATAGAGCGTGTAGGCGAAGGCAAAATCAGCCGCCGAAAGCTGCAGGCCGGCCATGATCTGGCTAGCCGAAAACATCACCATGCCGTTTTCGATGAATTCGACGCTGGTGACCGCCGCCAGTGCCAGAAGGCGTGGGCGCAGAGACGACGGGCCGGATGCGGCAAGAGCTGGCATGAAGTGAAAATCCAGGTAAAAAACCAGTTTAAACATCACCACACAATCGTAAAAATCGATTGGTCTGATCTACAGTATCGACATGAACGATATTGACCACAGCCTCTTCCGGCGACTGGACCTCAACCTGCTCGTCGCTTTCGATGCGTTGGTGAGCGAAGCCAGCGTCACGCGCGCCGCCGCCCGGCTGTGTATCGGCCAGCCCGCCATGAGTCATGCCCTGGCCCGTCTGCGTGAGCTTTTCAACGATGACATCCTCTACCGCGAAGGCAGCGCCATGCTGCCAACCAGCCGTGCCCGCAGCCTGGCGCCGGCGGTGCGCGAACTCCTGCTTTCGGCCCGCAGCCTGGCGCTGGGAGAGGCCAGCTTCGATCCAGCCCGGATCAACGAGCAGTTCCAGATCGCCCTCAACGATCCCCTCGAAGCCCTGTTACTACCGGCGCTGATGGCACGGCTGCGCGCCCGAGCCCCTGGCCTGCAGCTCTCAGTGCGGCCGATTCCCGCCTCACATCAGCTCGAAGAACTCGATGCCGGCACCATCCGCCTGGCGGTCGGCCACTTTCCCCGCGTGCGCACCGTGCATGAGCAGACGGCGCTGTATGAAACCGGTTTCTGCTGCGTCTTCAACCCGGCCCTCATCACGCTGAAGGATCAGCCCAGCCTCGCCGATCTCACCGGCCTGCCCCACATCCACACCAGCTATACCGGCGACGGCCCCGGCATGATCGACCGTGCCCTGCACCGGCGCGGCCTGCGCCGCCAGGTCGTGGCGCAGGCCGCCACCCCGCTTTCGATCCCGTTTGTGGTCAAGCAGAGCCCGCTGCTGGCGGTGCTTCCCGAGCTGGTCACACGCCTTTTCACGACCCATCGCGATCTGACCATCCTGCCGCTACACGAGGAAGACCTGCGCCTGCCGATCTCGGTGGTGATTCACCGCCGTGACACCTCCGACCCGCTGACCGGCTTCATGCGCGAGACCCTGCTGGAAATCGCCCACAGCGTCCTCACGCCAGCCAGCTGAGCGGCGCGCTCAACCGGCTCCAGCCCTTCCGGACAGAATGGAGCAACCAGCCCTGGCGGCTAAGCTCGCGGCATCGCCCGGGAGCCTTTCAATGCGCTATCTGCCCTACCTGATGCTCAGTCTGCTACTGAGCCTTTTCTCGCTCCACACGCTTGCTGCGCCGGAAATTCTGCTGGCCGAGCTCTATCGGGACGGCATCGACCCCGGCGCTTATCTGGTCAGCGAAAAGCTCGATGGCGTTCGCGCCATCTGGGATGGCCAGCGCCTGAGCTTTCGCAGCGGCCATCCGGTGAATGCGCCGGACTGGTTCATCCAGGCGCTGCCCGCCACCCCGCTCGATGGCGAACTGTGGGCCGGCCGCGGCACATTCGAGCGCCTCTCGGGCATCGTGCGCAAGGCGCAGCCGGTAGATGCCGAATGGCGCGAGCTGCGCTACATGATTTTTGAACTACCGGACGCACCGGGCGATTTCAGCGCCCGCGCCGACGCCATCCGACGCCTGACTGCTGCGGCAGGCATCCCCTGGCTGCAAGCCGTCGAGCAATTCCGCGTGGCTGATGCCGCCGCACTCCGGCAACGCATGGCAGCCGTTCTCAAGGCGGGTGGCGAGGGCCTGATGCTGCACCGGGCCGACGCGCCCTATGTCACCGGGCGCAGTGATGTGCTGCTGAAGCTCAAGCCCTGGCAAGACGCCGAAGCCAGAGTCGTCGGATATGTACCGGGCCGGGGCAAGCACCGCGGGCGTCTCGGCGCCCTGCTGGTGGAAGCGCCGGATGGCCGACGTTTCAGCCTCGGCAGCGGCTTCAGTGATGCCCAACGGGAGGCGCCCCCCGCGCCGGGCGCCCTGGTTACTTATCGCTATCAGAGCCTGACGGCTCAGGGCCAGCCCCGTCACCCGGTGTTCCTTCGTCAGCGCGCGGCTGCAGGGGAATCCGCAGAGTAAATAGCGAGCCTCGCCCTGGCTCGGACACCAGACTCACCCGGCCGCCCAACAGGCCGGCCAATTTGCGCACCAGCGACAGGCCCAGGCCGCTGCCTCCCTTGTCGCGCTGAACCTTGCTGCCTACCCCACCAAAACGATCAAAGATCGCCTCCTGATCCTCGGCCGCGATGCCGCAGCCGGTGTCCCGCACCTGAAAGACCAGGTCTGTACCTTCCGCCTCCAGTTGCACGCTGACCTGACCATGGTCGGTGTACTTGATGGCGTTGTTGATCAGGTTGTTGAGAATCTGGCGCAGGCGCAGCGCATCCGATTCGAGTACCGGCAGCGGCCCCTGGCGCGCCATATCAAGCAGGAGTTCGAGGCCCTTGCCTGCGGCATGGGCCCGATGGCCGCGCACCACGTCGGCCACGAAGGCCGGCAGATCGATCGGCTCGGCATGTACCGTCATCTTGCCCGATTCGATCTTGGCCAGATCAAGCAGATCATTCACCACGCCCAGCAGATGCTTGCCGGAGTTGCGGATGGTGAGCGCCTGGTCGCGCTGCTCCACATCTTTCAGATCCATCGCCAGCAAATCAGCAAAGCCGAGGATGCCATTGAGCGGAGTGCGCAACTCGTGCGACACGCTGGCGAGAAAATCACTCTTCATCCGGCTGGCGTCTTCCGCACGCTGGCGCGCCTCCTCCGAGCGCAGGAAGGAATCATCCACCGTCTCGGCCATGCTGTTGAGGGCACGGGCCAGATCCCCCATCTCATCTCGCGAGCGCACATCGAAGCGCTGCTTGCGATCACCCGAAGCAAAGCGGCGGATGCCTTCCACCAACGCACCGATGTGGCCGGCCAGGAAACTCGCCATCCAGAAGGCGATCCCGATCACCAGCAGCACCATCACGAAGGTGGAGCTGGCCAGCTCCACCGTCATGCGCTGCATGCTGTTTTCCACCATCTGCAGCATGTCTTGCCGCTCCTTGCGGAAGGCCTCGTTCTTCTGCTCGATGGTGAGGCCGATCTGGCGCGCCGAATCGGTCGCGGCGCGGTGGAAGTCGTCCACATTGGCGCCGATGGTGATGAAGCCGAAACCGCGCGGCGAATCGGCGTACTGACCGGTGTAATAGGGAATCGCCGCCGCCGTGGTGAGCTTCTGCAAGCCGGTGAAGAAGATCTCAAAGGAGCCCGAGCCGCCCTGCTCGGTAAGCTGGTTCCAGCCCGCACATTGCGGCGAGAAGTTCAGATAACGGCAGTCCAGGCCCAGCATTCCCGCAGTGAGCATGGCCGCTGCCGGCCTGCGCTTGAGGCTCTGATCACGGAAAGGTTTGATGCCGGCCGAAAACTCCGCCCAAGGCTGGCCCGAGGCCTTCCACTCCCCGTACAGCTCTTCGTCCAGCCAGGGTGGCACCTGCTCACCGCTGGCCGGATCGTAGCCAACGATCATGTAGTCGCGCGGGTGAGCAATGGCGCGGCTCTTGTGATCCCACATGAAGGCGTAGTTGCCACCGATGGCATCGATGATTGGGGTATAGCGCGCCTCGGTCGGCAGGATGCGTTCGGTGAACTGGCGCAGGTGATCGTGATCGAGCGCCAGGCTCACATAGCCCGTGATGCGGCCACTGCGCACGACCGGCATGGCCCAGCGCACGATGCCGCGAAAACGCTGGCCAAGCGGGTTCTCGGTTCCGGCATAGGCCGATTTCTGCGGCTCGAAGGCGATCCCGGCCTTCTCTGCGGCCTGCGGCGTGTAGGGCCCGATCACATGGCTACCCACATAGGCGCCGATCACTTCGGAAACATAGATCTCGCCCGGATTCAGGCGGCGCAGCTCGGGCCAGAAAGTTTCGGCACGCACGAAGGTGTTTTCACGCCGGCTCACATTGCGCAAGCCCGGCCGCATCACCTCACCATCCACGATGCGCAGCTTCTCCTGCCCGTCCAGGCCAATGAAGCTCATCTCCAGGTAGAGCGGCCGTTCACTGCGCTCGCCGCGGTATTCCGGCGGACGCGCGTGGAAGGACTTGGCATTGTCCGGCAGGGCCTCGCCGGCACGGGCGATGCTGGCTGGGTCCGGCGAATGTGGCACAGCCGGCTCCCAGCCACTGCCATCGGCTTTCAGCTTCCACTCGCCATGGCGGTAATAGTCGCGCGTGCGATGCCTGAGGAAATTCCGGTAGCCGGCCTCATTCGGCTCCAGCAGGGCAGCAGCCTGCAGATCCCGATCACGCTCGTGCAGGAAGGCGGCCACGGCCAGGGCCGTGTCAGTGGTGAGGCGCTCGATTGCCTCACGTGAGCGGTCGTCCAGCGCCACGATGGCGTCCTGGGTAGCTTTATCGCCCACTTCGCGGATCGAGCCGGCCATGTTGTCGGCCATCACGGCGGCGCGCTGCCCCAGCGCGTGCCCCAGGCGATGCGCCGCCGACCAGGCCAGTGCAGCCAGCAGTACCAGCGGCAACACCTTGATCGCCACAAAGATCAGCACCAGCTTGGCGCGCAGGCGCAGGGCAGGAATCTTGATCATTTCCAGAGGCCTCCGGCCGCCCATACGGACGTGGGGCCCAGCATAGCGCGAGCGGCCGGGCAAACGCAGGCAAAGGGGTATAATCCGCGCCCTCAACGAATGCAATTGTCACGGAAAGCCAACAATGGAAGCAGAACGCCTCAACGCCGTCGCCAACAAGATGTCCGAGCTCAAGAGCCGGGCAGATGAGCTGCGGAGGTATCTTTGACTACGACAACAAGTCGGAAAAACTGATCGAAGTCAGCAAGCAGCTCGAAGATCCGGCGATCTGGAATGATCCCAAGCGCGCCCAGGACCTTGGCCGCGAGAAAAAAGAACTCGAAGGCGTGGTGATGGTGCTCGACGGCGTGGCCGCGAGCCTCGTCGACTGTGCCGATCTGTATGAACTAGCCGTGGGCGAGGACGACGAAGACACCTTCGTGGCCGTTGAAGCTGACGTGGCCGACGTGGAAAAACGCGTCTCTGGCCTCGAATTCCGCCGCATGTTCAACAACCCGATGGACCCGAACCCGGCCTTCATCGAAATACAGTCTGGCGCCGGTGGTACCGAGTCGCAGGACTGGGCCCAGATGCTCGAGCGCATGTACCTGCGCTATTGCGAGCGCAAGGGTTTCAATGTCGAGCTGATGGAAGAATCCGAAGGCGAAGTGGCCGGCATCAAGAGCGCGACGATCAAGATCACCGGCGAATACGCCTACGGCCTGCTGCGCACCGAAACCGGCGTGCATCGCCTGGTGCGCAAGAGCCCGTTTGACTCGAACGCGCGCCGCCATACGAGCTTCGTGTCGGTCTTCGTGTACCCGGAAGTGGATGATTCGATCGAGATCGAGATCAACCCTGCCGACGTGCGTACCGACACCTACCGCGCCTCGGGCGCCGGTGGTCAGCACATCAACAAGACCGACTCCGCCGTGCGTCTGACCCACGTGCCGACCAACACCGTGGTGCAGTGCCAGAACGACCGTTCGCAGCACAAGAACAAGGACGAAGCCTGGAAGATGCTGCGCGCCCGCCTGTATGAGCTGGAGCTGCGCAAGCGTCAGGCTGAGCAGCAGAAACTGGAAGACACCAAGAGCGACATCGGCTGGGGCCACCAGATCCGCTCCTATGTGCTGGACCAGAGCCGTATCAAGGATCTGCGCACCAACTACGAAGTTGGCAACACCCAGGGCGTGCTCGATGGCGACCTGGATGGCTTCATCGAGGCCAGCCTCAAGCAGGGCGTGTAAGACCTGCTGCGCTCAACCCCGGAAGCCGGCCTGCCGGCTTCCGTCTCCCCGGCCCACGCATGATCGAACAGTCCGCCCCGATTTCAGACTTCGACCTCGCCGGCTTCCTCACGCCCGGCGTCGAGCCCGACGACGTCCCGGCGCTGTGGTCGCTGGTGCGCTCGCGCGAGCTGATCAACACCTTCATCACCCTGTTCCGGGGTGGCGAGGAAGAGGTGTTCATCCGCCTGCACGTGCTGCGCGAGATCAGCGCCCGAGCTGATCACCCGCGCTGGGAGCCGGACGAGCTGCGCCGCCACTTCGCCTACATCGATCCGATCAAGCTCGAAACCGTGCTCGGCCGCCTGCGTGGCAACGGTCTGTTGGTGTATGGCGAAGACGGCAGCTACCAGTTTTCCGACAGTGGCCGTAACGCCGTGGCCGCGATGGCCATGCTGCTCAGATTCGGCGACAACGAAGATTCCGAGCTGGGCTTCCTCACCACCCAGCTCGCCGGGATGCAGGCCACCGGCACGATCACACCGGAAGTGCTGCAGCACCTCCTGGCCAAGCTCAATGCGCTGACCGCTTCCTTTGAAGACGCCATCGCCTCAGGCTCCGAATTCCGCATTCTGGACGCCCGCTCGCGCCTCACTGGCAATGTGCGCTGGCTGGAAAAAGGCACCACCATCCTGCGTGGTCTGCTCTCCGAGGACGAAATCAGCCCCGAGACCAGCCGTGTCGCGCATGCCATCGGTCTGGCCCAAAGCCGCCTGGCCAGGGTCGATGCGGCCTTCCAGCGGGCCCTCAACAAGATCGAATCACAGCGCGTCACGCTCGGCGCCTCCGGCGTGTCGTCCTCGGATGCAGCCGCCTGGCTGCGTAGCCTGGATGTGCGCCGCATCGCCGCGCTGGCCGATGGCGCGCTCGGCGCCGGCCCGCAGATGCAGTTCATCGCCGGCGGCCATGAGCTGCTCGACCGCGCTGAAAGCTCGCTGTCCGAAGAAGTCCGCCAGATGGAGGCCGACGCCACTTTGCCGCCGGCCGAAGATGCGCCGCAGGACGAAGTCGCCCCGTCCGAAGACTTGGGCCTTCTGATCAAGCTCTCCGACAAGCTCGCCGGCATCCCGGCAGCAGCACCGGCCAGCAAGCTCATTCTCGGCGGCGGCTTCGGCCCGGCCAGCTACCGCCTCTCGCTGCTCTCGCTGCTCGGCAACGAGGAGGCCGGTGCCTCCGGCCCGGTGGCCGACCTCACCCAGATGCCCTACGACCTGCAGCTTGAAGACTGGCTGGTCGAAGTCATGGAAGACGAAATCTCGCACATGTCCGCCGGCAATGTCGTGCGGCGTGATGCCACAGTCGTGGAACCCAAGCCATGAACATCGAAATCACCGAACTCACCGCCCGTCTGCTGGCCCACCGCTGGCTACCGCGCGCAGATACCCAGGTGCGCCGCGCCCTAGTCGATGAAGCCTTCCGCCTCGAGCTGGAAACCAACCTCGCGGCAGTGGGCTTGCAACTGCTCGACAACCCCTTCGCCGAACATGTTGCCGTAGGTCTCAAGGATGAAGTCATGGACGCCGTATTTGGCGGCCGCGATTATCAAGCCAGCACCATGGGCCTCACCCGCGACGAGATCGCGCTGCTGATCGTGATCTGGGCGCTGATCATCCTCCCCAAGCGCGAGCGCCAACTCGGCCGCCGCCAACTCGGTGACGACGGTCAGAACGACATGTTTGGCCAGGAAAAACCCATCGAGCATGGCGACACCGTCTCCGGCGCGATCTCAGAAGCCTCACTGCTGGCCGACTTTGGCGCCCAGCTCGGCGGCCGCACCAAGATCCGCAACTTCGCGCTGGGCAAGCTCGCCCGCCTGGGCTTCATCGTGCGCAGCAACGGCTATCTGCATGAAGGCCCGCTGCTCGACGTACTGCTGGACTACCGCGTGCTGGCCGACCGCATCATCAACGGCACCCTGGCCGACGTGCTGGCCGCCGCCGGCCGCGCGCTGCCGGCCGGAATGGGTGAAGACGAAGAAGAACTGTTCGACGAGATCAACGCGATCGACGACGAAGTCGAAGCCCGCCGCTAACAACGGATCATAGATACGACATGTTCCACATCCGCGATATCGAACTCGTTCACTGGGATTTCTGGCGCCGCTTCACGCTGCCCCTGGATGCCCACATCATCACCATCGTCGGCCCCAACGGCTCGGGCAAAACCACCCTGCTGGACGCGATGCGCACACTCTTCGCGCTCAAGTGTTCGGGCAAGCGCGATTTCCGCCGCTATGTACGCCGCTCGAACCACGGCTTTGCGTGGATCCGCGCCACGGTCTCGAACCAGCCCGGCAACACCGGCAAGCGCCCTTTCTTCCCCTGCCTCAAGGACCAGGTCACGCTGGCCTGTCGCGTCAAGCGTGCTGGCGGTGACTGGAGCCGCGAGTACTGCATCGAAGATGGCAACGTCACCGTCGAGCAGCTCGAAGAAACCGCCCAGTTCGTGGGCCTGCGCGATTACCAGTCGCGCCTGGCCTACGCCGGCCTGACACCGGCCATCGCCAAGGTGCTGTCGCTCGAGCAGGGCGACACCGACAAGCTCTGCGAGTACTCGCCGCGGGCGCTCCTTGATCTGGTCTTCGACGTGTTCGGCGACAAGGAAGTGCTGGACAACTATCAGGCCGCCCGCGAAGAGCAGAAAACCGCCCAGCGCGAGCTGGAAGCGCTGGCGCTGGACCTGGAAAAGCTCAAGGCCCAGGCCGAAGCTCGCCGCATCGAAGCGGATCGCTTCCTCGAAGGCCGTGAATTGCAAGCCGAGGCCACCGCACTGGAGGCCGAGGCCATTCCACGTCTGGAAATCGCCGAATTGCAGGGAGAGATCGCCAGCTGGCGCGAGAAGCTCAAGCGCGCCCGCCATGAAGTGATTACCGCCATCGAAACCCGTGCTGCCTCGGAAGAACGCGTCGCCGCGCTAGCCGGAGAAAAGGCCCAGGCCGAAGCCTGGCTCACCGATGCCAGCAAGCGTCAGAAAGAGATCGACAGCCAGTGGCTCACCGCCCGTGATGCCCTGCGCGACGTGGAGAAGAAGCTCGCCGAACGCGATGCTTTGAGAGAGCGCGTGGCCAAGGAGCATGGCGCCGCCGCGCTGGACTCCGAAAACGCGGCCGCCAACGCCTACAACGAATGGCAAGGCGTGCGCACCAAGGTGCGCGAGCTTACCGCCCGTTTCGAAGACGTCACCGCCCGCCTGCGCGAAGCTCAGGGCAAGGGTGGCACGCCGCACGACAGCGAAGTGCAGCGCTTCCGCAGCGCGCTGAATGAAGCCGGCATCGAGCACAAGCTGCTGGCCGAGATCACCGAGGTGACGGACGCCAGCTGGCAAGGCGCCATCGAAGCCATCCTGCGCCCCTACCGCTCGCTGATCCTGCTTGAAAACGAAGGTGATCGCCATGAAGCCTGGGCACTGGGTGAGCGTGAGCGCTTCCGCCACTTTGTGGTGTCAGACCGCGCCCCCTGCCCTGACGCAAACCCCGGCAGCCTGCTCGAAGTCGTGCGTTTTGCCGGCGAGCCGCCGAAGTGGCTCTCCGAACTCCTGAACCGAATCCGCCGCGTCGATAATGCCCAGGCTGCGGCCAAGCTGCCGCGCGAGCAGGACTGGATCACCCGCGAGGGCTATCACCGCGAGCGCCGCGGCGCCCGCCACCTGGGTGTGCCGCACGACTTCTGGTTCGGCGAACTGGCCCGCACGGCCCGCCTCGAAGCCCTGCAGCAGGAAGTTGGCGAGCTCGACAAGCAACTCGCCTGGGCGCGCAAGAAGCAGGATACGGCTGAGGCGGCCATGCAAACCGCGCGCGAAAAGCTGCTCGGCATGCAGGCCGCCGAGCTGATGCTGGCCCGCGCCGCGGAATTCGAAGCCGCCGAACAGGACAAGGCCAGTCTGCAGGCCGCCCAGCAGCAGGCCGAAGCCACGCTCAACGAGGCCCGTAGCAAAGTCGACCAGTGCAAGGAGCGCCTCTCCGGCATCGCCATCGAAACCGACCGCCGCTCGCGTGATCTGGCTTCCGCCCGCGAGGTGCTGGCCCGAATGGCCACCGAATCACGTCCTCAACGCCTGGAGCAGGCCGCTCGCCTCCTGAAATTGCGCAGCAAGCGTCGCGGCATGCCGGCCGACTGGCTCTCACCCGCCGCCCAGGAAGAGCTTGCCGAGCACTATGGTGGCCTTTCGGGCGCACGCAACGAACTCTCGCGCCTCAAGCGCCGGCTCGTCGACGGCGAATGGCCTAGTGACGAAAACGTGCTGGTCATCAAGGAAAAACTCGGCCTGGAGCTCCATCAGCGCGAGGGCGACTACGGCCAGCGCATGGCCTACTCCGAGCGCACCAAGCAGATGGTGGACGAAGCCCGCGCCGCCTACATCGCGCGCCTGCGCGCCACGGTGCGCCAGTACGGCAAGAACCTTCGCGCTCTGGGCGATCTGGCCGGCATCAACGTCGAATGCCCGGTACCGGTGCTGGATAACGACGACAGCACGCTAGCTGCCGCTGGCCTCGAAGTGGCTTTCGACTTCGACCAGAAAGGCGCCCAGACGCTCAATGATGGTGAGGCTTCAGGCGGCCAGCAGGTGATGAAATCCCTGATCCTGCTGATCGGTCTATTGATGGACGATGCCCGCCCCGGCGGCTTCGTGTTCATCGACGAGCCCTTCGCCCACCTCGACGTGGCCAACATCGATCGCGTCGGTGCTTTCCTTCGCGCTACCCGCGCCCAGTATCTGATCACCACCCCGGTGACCCACAACGCCAATGTCTTCCAACCGGCCCAGCTCACCCTGGTCACCCGCAAGAAGAAACCAGCGGACGCCTGGGCCCCGCCGATCGGGGTTTTACGCCGCCAGATCGACTAAAACAGTTTTTTTGCGATCTACCCGGGGGTACGGGATCAAGCCCGGGACCTTCGCGTCGTAAATGACACGAAGCCCTGCTCGTTTCCGGACCCCCGCTGATGCGAACCGAAGTTGCCCTGCTGCGTCTGCTGAAGAAGCTCCAGTCCCTCGAAGCCTCGCGGGATCGCCTTGCCATCGCCGAATCACTGGTGGTGGCTACGCTGGAGATCCTCGATGCACGCTTCGCCCTGCTCCACGTTTTCCGTGCCACGCCCAGCGGCTATCTAACGGCCCCTCTGGCTTGGGCTGTCGCCGGCGGTGAATCGGCCACGACCAATTTCGATCACCTCGACGTTGACGAAACCCACCTCGCAGCCGAGCCCCTGCTCGAAGAATGCGCGCTCGCCCCCTCGGGCGTTACGACCCATAAGGAAGAAGGCGGCTTCGTGCTGGGTTTTGCCGTCGGTCCGCAAGGCTGCCCGGTCGCCGTGGCAGAAGTCCATTGCAATGAGCGCCCGGTCGACGAATTGTGTGCCTGTGTGCATGAATTGCTGGCGATCTACGCGGAACACGTCGGACTGCTCGACTACGCCGAGCTCGACACCCTCACCCGCCTGAACAACCGCAAGACCTTCGACGAGAACTTCGATCGTTTCATAGACCTGGCCCAGCAAGCGGCCCATCGCCGTGAAGAGCATCAGGCCAGTGAGCATGAAGAAGACCGTCACTGCTGGCTGGCCGTCGTGGATATCGACAAATTCAAACGTATCAACGACAGTTTTGGCCACCTTTTTGGCGATGAAGTGCTGATCCGCGTGGCCGATCTACTGCGCAAGAGCTTTCGCGGCAGTGACAAGTTGTTCCGCTTCGGTGGCGAAGAATTCGTGATCCTGCTGCGCCATGTCTCGGCGACCAACACCGCCCACATCCTCGAGCGCTTCCGCGAAACCGTGGAAAAGCATGAATTTCCGCAGGTCGGCCAGGTCACCTGTTCGGTCGGCTACGCACGCATTGACCCCACCCTCTCGCCGGCAGAAATCCTTGGCCACGCCGACGACGCGCTGTACTACGGCAAGGAAAACGGGCGCAATCAGGTGCAACAGTTCGAAGAATTGCTCAAGCTCGGCGTACTCAAACAAGCCCCTGCCCCCATGCTGGATCTGCAGGCGGATATCGACGAGCTGTTCAAATAGCCGTCTCCAAGGCTGCACGCGACTGGCGAGGTGCCCCCTGATCGGTCAAAATAGCGGACTTTCGCCAGCACGCCGCCGGCATCACCTTGCCCAAGACACCGATCATGTCCGAACAGACCACCCCGCCCGTCGAACAACCCGCGCAGGACGAGAACCACATCATCGCCGAGCGCCGCGCCAAACTTGCTGCCTGGCGCGAGACGGGCAAAGCCTATCCGAACGACTTCCGTCGCGAAAACCTCGCCGACAAGCTGCATGCCGGCTACGGCGAAAAGAGCCCGGAAGAGCTCGAGGCCACCCCGGTATCGGTCACGGTCGCTGGCCGCATCATGCTCAAGCGCGTGATGGGCAAAGCCAGCTTCATCACCATCCAGGACATGTCCGGCCGCATCCAGCTCTACGTCACCCGTGATGGCGTGGGCGAAGAAGTCTATGCCGCCTTCAAGGCCTGGGACATTGGCGACATCGTCGGCACCACCGGCAGCCTGTTCAAGACCAAGACCGGCGAGCTCTCGGTCAAGTCCGAAACCATCCGCCTGCTCTCCAAGTGTCTGCGCCCGCTGCCGGACAAGTTCCACGGCATGTCGAATCTGGAAATGCGCTACCGTCAGCGCCATCTTGATCTGATCACCAACGACGATTCGCGCGCCACCTTCATCGCCCGCAGCAAGCTGATCTCCGCGATCCGCCGCTACATGGACAATCACGGCTTCCTCGAAGTCGAGACCCCGATGATGCATCCGATCCCTGGCGGCGCTTCGGCCAAGCCATTCATCACCCACCACAACGCGCTGGATCAGCAGATGTTCCTGCGTATCGCACCGGAGCTCTACCTGAAGCGTCTCGTGGTCGGCGGCATGGAGAAGGTGTACGAGATCAACCGCAACTTCCGCAATGAAGGTCTCAGCCCGCGCCACAATCCCGAATTCACGATGATCGAGTTCTACGAAGCGTATGCGGACTACCGCACGCTGATGGACTTCGTCGAAGGCCTGCTGCGCCATGCCGCGCGCGAAGCACTGGGCACCGAGCAGTTCCAGTATCAGGGCCGCGACCTCGATCTGGGCAAGCCCTTCGACCGCCTCACCGTGATTCAGGCCGTGATGAAGTACTGCCCGGAATTCACCGAAGCCCAACTCACCGACGAAGCCTGGCTGCGCGAAGAGCTGGCCAAGCGCAAGGCGCTGCCCAAGGGCAACGTCGGCATCGGCGCACTGCAACTCGCGTTCTTCGAAGAAACCGCCGAGTCGCTGCTGTGGAACCCCACCTTCATCATCGACTACCCGGTGGAAGTCTCCCCGCTAGCCCGCGCCTCGGACGCCAACCCCGGCATCACCGAGCGTTTCGAGCTCTTCATCGTCGGCCGCGAAATCGCCAACGCCTTCTCCGAGCTGAACGACCCGGAAGATCAGGCCGAGCGTTTCCTCTCCCAAGCAAAGGCCAAGGACGCCGGTGACGAAGAAGCCATGTACTACGACGCCGACTACATTCGCACGCTGGAAAGTGGCCTGCCGCCCACCGGCGGCTGTGGCATCGGCATCGACCGTCTGGTCATGCTGCTGACCGACAGCCCGGCGATCCGGGATGTCATTCTCTTCCCGCAAATGCGCCCAGAATGAGGGCATAAGCCTACTGCGCGGCCAAATCTCGAAGCTCCGATGCCAACGTACAAGACGTACGTTTCCGCGCCTCGCTTCGACCTTTGGCCGCTCGCTACGGCTTCTGCCCACATTCCCGAGCATTCAAAGTTTCATCGCTCAACAAGCTGAAGATTTGGCAAGCTCGCATTCCAGGCAAGCATCTCCGCCTCTTTCATTATGGCATTCAACCAATATAATGATCATTAACAAGCTTTCCGATCATTATATTGATGTCAAAACGCTCAAACGCCCAATCAGCCCTTCCGCCTGAAGCCGCGCAACAACTTGTCCGGTTGGGAGAGCGCCTGCGCGCACACCGCACGCAGCAGCAATGGACGATTGCCGAAATGGCCGCCCGGGTGCTTTGCTCACCGACCACCTATCGCGCGCTGGAATCCGGCAAGCCCACGACCAGCACAGGCGTGCTCATGAATGTCCTGTGGCTGCTGGGGCAAGCGGACACCCTGGACGCAGTAGCCCCGGCCCCTGCCGCGCTGGCCAGCGGACGACGCGTCCGGCGCAAGGCAGGCAAACCCAAAGCCGGCACCATCAGCGAGGATGAACGTGATTTCTGAGCGCACCCTGTATGTGGGCCTTGCTGCCGACGCACACGGCGCACCGACGGCCGCTGGCATCCTCAAGCTTGCCCGCCGCGACATGATCGAATCAGGCTCTTTTGCCTACGGTCACCGCTACCTCGCCGAAGCGGGATCAATCGCGATCAACCCTCTGCATCTCCCACTGCAAAACGAGCCATTCGCCTTGCCAGAACGCCGTTTACGTGATGGCGGCGCGCTTCCACTTACCTTGCGTGACGCACTGCCTGATGCCTGGGGGCGCCTGGTGCTGGAGGCAGAACACGGGCCACTGAACGACATCGACGTTCTGCTCATGACCAACGCTGAGCGGGTCGGCGCGATGGTGTTTTCAGAAACCCTGCCCATTCCCGCCCCCGGCAATGATGGCGACTCTTTTGAGCTGGGCGCCCTGGCAGAAGCGGCCAACAGGCTCGAATTCCGCATGGATGTTCCGGCCGATCTGCGGCGCCTGCTGCAACCAGGCGGGAGCCTTGGCGGGGCACGCCCCAAAGCCAACTTCATCCATCAGGGGCGGCGCTGCATTGCCAAATTCCCGGCCCGGGACGATGAACTGGATGTGCAGTTGCTCGAAGCCGCCACCCTGAGCCTGGCACGCGCCTGCGGCATCCGGGTGCCGGCCTTCTGGCTGCTCCCGGTACCACGTGGGCATGCGCTGGTGCTGGAGCGCTTCGACCGGGAAGGCCCGGCCCGCGCTGAGCGCCGCATTCACTATCTCTCGGCCTCGGCTCTGCTCGATGTTCCCTATGCATCGTCGGCCGGCAGCTATGTCGAACTTGCCCAGGCCCTGCGCCGCATCTCCACTGAGCCGGCCGCAGACATGGAGGAGCTGTTCCGGCGCCTGGTGTTCAACATCCTTGTCGACAACAGCGACGATCACATCAAGAACCATGGCGTTCTACACGCGGGTGGCGCGCTTTACCGCCTTTCCCCCGCCTTTGACCTGGTTCCCCAGCGCATGAATCTGGGCAGCCAACAGTTGGCCATCCTGCCTGGCAAGTTTGATAGCCATCTCGACCTCGCCAGAGAAGCCGCCCCACACTTCGGCCTCTCACCCAAGCCGGCCGCCGAGATCATTACCAGCATTGCAGAGACAGTCAGAACTCAGTGGTTGAGCACGCTGCAAAGCCTTGGCGCCCCTGCGGAAATGCTTCGCGCCCTAGAGCCGCGCTTTGATGCCCAGTTCAGGACTGCTGGGGCCTCCAGCCTCCTTGCATCTTGAAGCAACTCAAGCCAAGCAAACAAATCGCTGGCACATACATCCGGGTTTGGGCAAGAATCTCGCCTTCACCAGAATTGGCCCGCACACCCCGAATAAGACGGGGTACACATGGGGGTATAAGACAAAATGAAAAGCATCAAACTCCAGATTACTCAATGCGTTGCTGAGCATTTCGCCACGCCGCAAATGCGTACGGAGTAGACACACGCACACTCAGCAGACAAACCGGGCTCGCGGCAACACGAGCCCGGTTTGTCCATTCAGCTCTCGAATCCTCGTCCAAACGTACAACCACCATGACCGTCTCATTGAACAGCCCGATGCCTGAACTCGCCGACCGTATCGAACGCGAAGGCATCGTCCAGGGCAACGAAATCCTCAAGATCGACCACTTCCTGAACCACCGCATCGAACCGGGCTTCATGCAGCGCATGGCCCGCGAAATTGCCGTCCGTCTGCGCCAGTTCAAGCCAGACATGATCCTCACCGCCGAAGCCAGCGGTATCGCGCCAGGCCTGATGGTTGCCCTCGAACTGGATGTGCCGATGGTCTATGGCAAGAAATACCATCCGGATGTCGAGATCCCCTCTATCTCGCGTGTGATCCCGTCCCCCACCAAGGGCGGGCAAGTCAAGATGGTCGTCAGCCAGAAATACCTCACGCCGGGTCTGCGCGTTGCCATCGTTGATGACTTTCTCTCCAACGGCCGCACTGCCACCGCCCTGGTAGAAATCACCAAGGAAGCCAACTGCACGCCAGTCGCCGCCGCCTTCCTAGTTGCCAAGAGCTTCAAGCAAGGCCACAAGATGCTCGAAGCCGCCGGCGTCCCCGTTGTCACACTGGCTCAGGTTGACGCACTGATCGATGGCAAGGCGATTCTCCACAAAGGCTGAAAGCTGCCGTAAAAGCTAGACAAACGCGCCAAGCCCTATATAATGCGCGGCTCGCGGAGAGGTGGCAGAGTGGTCGAATGTACCTGACTCGAAATCAGGCGTAGGTGTAAGCCTACCGTGGGTTCGAATCCCACCCTCTCCGCCACTGATGCAAATAAAAAAGCGCCTCCTGAGGCGCTTTTTTATTTTCCCGTCACGAATTGCCAAAGCCTTGCACGCAACGCAAGAAATCAGCGGCTGACGCCGTGGCGGCGAGGAAAAGACGGGGAGTGTTGGAAAAACCTGGAAAACCTGAGGGGCTTGCTGTGGTGCCGGGAAAGGGACTCGAACCCTTACACCTTGCGGCGGCGGATTTTGAATCCGCTGCGTCTACCGATTCCGCCATCCCGGCACGGGAGGAGGCGCGGATTATGGCTCAAGCCTCGCTGTAACTCAAGCCGAATCATGCTCACGCTCGACGATTTTGATTATTTTCTGCCCCCGGAACTGATCGCGCAAACAGCGCTGCCCGATCGCTCAGCCTCGCGTCTGCTGGTCGCAGGCCCCGACAGCCTTGAAGATCTTGTATTCCGCGACCTTCCCGGATTGCTGCGCGCCCACGATCTGCTTGTTCTTAATGACAGCCGTGTACTGCATGCACGCCTCTTCGGCCACAAGGAAAGTGGTGGTCAGGTTGAGGTGATGGTGGAGCGCCCGATTGGAGATCACGAAGTGCTGGCCATGATCCGGGCCAGCAAATCCCCCAAACCGGGCGGACGCATCCGGCTGATGGAGGCCTTTGACGTTGAAGTAATTGGCCGCGCCGGCGCAAATCAGGAGTTTTTCCAGTTACGTTTTCCGACCGACGCTTCGGCCGTCGATTACATCGAGCGCTACGGCAAGTTGCCACTCCCGCCCTATATCGAGCACAGCGCCGATTCGGGCGATGAAACCCGTTACCAGACGGTGTATTCGCGTGAGCTGGGCAGCGTGGCTGCCCCCACGGCAGGCCTGCATTTCGATGACGAGCTGTTTGAAGCACTGGATGCCAAGAGGGTGCGTCGCGCCTTTGTGACCCTGCACGTCGGCGCCGGCACCTTCCAGCCGGTGCGCGAGCACGACCTCTCAAAGCATCAGATGCATCGCGAGTACTACAGCATTCCGCAGGACACGGTGGATGCGATAGCCACCACGCGGGCAGCCGGCGGACGGGTGATCTGTGTGGGAACAACCGCGCTGCGCGCGCTGGAGTCTGCCGCGCAACACGGAGAAGTGAGAGCTGGCAGCGACGAAACCGGCATTTTCATCATGCCCGGCTACGAGTTCCGCGTAGCGGATGCACTAATCACGAACTTCCACCTGCCCAAATCGACCCTGCTGATGCTGGTTTCGGCGCTGGCGGGCGTCGATACGATCCGCCAGGCTTATGCTCATGCCATCGCAAACCGTTATCGCTTCTTCAGCTATGGTGACGCGATGTTCCTGAACCGGGCGCGCTGAGCGCGCCCGGAAGAGGTTGGGCTCAGGATTTTCCGGCAGCGTCCGCAGCAGGGCTTTCGAAGCCACCACCCAGTGCAAGATAGGCATTCGTGCGCTGCATCAGGAATTCGCTCTGCATGCGCAGCAGGGCAGACTGCGCCGCATAGGTGGCCAGTTGCTGCTGCTGCAGGGCGCGCATATCGCCCGAGCCGACCTTCACCCGCACACCGGCCAAATCCAGCGCACGCTGGTTTTCGGCCGCACTGCGCGTGAGGATGGCCGTGCGCTTGCGGGCGGAGATCTCGGCAGAGAGCGCGTTCTCGACTTCAGCGAAGGCTCTCGCGCCCACCTTGGCATATTCAGCCACGGCCTGTTTCTGCTCGGCACTGCGGACTTCTACCTGCCCTTGCAGCGCCCCGCCAGTGAAGATCGGTGCGAGCAGACTCGCGCCCAGCCCCCAAACCGGATTGTCGCGCTCCTTGAGCAGGAACACATCACTGGAAATGGCGTTGACGTTCCCCGTTAATGAGAGACGCGGCAAGCGGGCTGCCTTGGCCTCATCCACACGCGCAAACGCTGCCGCCACACGCCGCTGTGCGGCAATCACGTCCGGGCGCCGCTCCAGCAACTCGGAGGGCAAACCGGCCGGAATGTCGCCTGCCACCTGTGGAAGCTGGGCGGGCAACTTCAGCGACTGCCCGGGATAACGCCCCAACGCAACTTCCAGCGCACGCACGGCCTGGGTCTCAGCCAGCTCTAGTTGCTGCACGGCATCCAAATAGCCCTGCAACGCGACCTGAGCCTGAGCCACTTCCAGACCATCACCTCGCCCAATGCGTTGGCGCTCCTCGGCGTATTTCAGCAGCTGGGCAGAAGATTCCTGCATTTTCCGGGCAAGCTGCTTCTGCTGCCCAGCTTCGATCGCCTGCAGATAGCTCTTAGTCACCAGCGCGACTAGCGATTGGCGCGCGTACTCCGCATCCGACACAGCCGAAGCATACTGTTGCGACGCAAATTCACGCCCACCACGCACCCGCCCCCACAGATCCAGCTCCCAGCTAGCAAACAAGCCCACCACACTTATGCCGGAACCGTCGCCACCAGACTGAGCCAAGCCATCCTTCGCGATAAAATTCACCTGCGGAAGCAAGGAGGAGCCAGCCACCCTGGCATACGCAGCCGCCTGCTCGACACGGCTGGCTACAACCTTGAGGTCAGGATTGTTGAGCAAGGCCTCGGCAACCAATGCCGATAGTTGCGGATCCTGGTACTGATCCAGCCAGCCCGGCACCACCGCACCGATTGCTGCGGCCTGCCACTGCCCCGGCAGCGGCGCCGCCGGCAGGGCCTGCCGATACAGCTCGTCTGCCGCAGGCGGAGTCGTCAGGGCGCAAGCGCCCAAGGCGGATGCCAGCGCCAGCAACAGGGCTGGCCGCATGAATGAAGTCTTATCCATCAGGCTCTCCCGCTCAGTGCAGCTTCAACACCAGGTAGTTCGTATAGGCGCTAACGCGAATGAACACCTTGCGCAAAATGTGGATAGCCGCCACCGAATCCGTGTACACCGCCGCCTGACCCGCTGCACCGGCGGCCATGAAGAGATCCTTGTCTTTCTCGGCCACGTCGAACTTCACCGCAAAACGTCCCGGTGGAGCCGTCAGCACACCGGTCATTGGCATGGTCCCGCTGGGAGGCATCTGACCCTGGCCCTGGGCCCAGATAATGGAATCGACCTTGGCCTTGATGACCTTGCCCGGCGTCGTATAGAGCACGAACTCGGCTTCGTTGCCCGGCTTGATCTGATGTAACTCGTTCTGGCCGTACAGGGCCACCACCTGCCCGCTCGTTTCCACCAGACTCATAACCGCGTTAAAAGGCATGGCCGCCACAAAGGCGCCCGGACGCAGCTGGAGGTTAACGACATAGCCATCAACCGGCGCGCGCACCGTGGTCTGATCCAGCTCCCACTTGGCGTTATCGAGCTGGGAGCGGATGGCGGCCACTTCGGCATAATCATTGCCCACTCTGGCCGACAGTTTCTGCTCGACCTGGGTCTGGCTGGCCAGGGCCTGCACTTCGGCACTGCGTGCCTGAGCCTCGGCACTGCGCGCCGCATCCAGATTGGCTTCCGCCTCTTTCAGATCCGTCTCGGCCTTCTCCAGATCGAAACGATTACCGGCACCCGTCGCAACAAGCTCCTTGTTCTGCTCCACCCGCTTGCGGGCCAACTCGAGCTTGGCCTGCACTTCACGCACCCGCGAACTGGCCGCCTGAATGCCACCCTGGGCTTCACTGACCTTACCCTTGGCGCCCTTGAGTTGCTCAACCAGCTGGCGCTGATTGCCTTCGGCATTCGCCAGCTGCGCTTCGAAGCCACGCACGGCCTGCTGGTAAGGCGTCGGATCGATGCGGAACAGCACATCCCCCTTCTTGACCGGGCGATTCCCCTCCTCGACCGGAACCTCGATCACGCGACCACGCACCTGGGCCACGATGGGGACGGTGTATTTGAATACCCGCACATCTGAAGAAGACGGCGCCACTACGTTCAGGGTCAGGATCATCACGGTCAGCGCAATCACCGGAATGGTCACCACAATCACCTGCGAAGTCAGATTCCAAGGTAGCCATTTCTTCTTGATGAAGACAAACCAGACGATGGCGGAATAAATACCGAGTAGCAGGATATCCATCTCAGTTCGCCCCCCCTTGAGTCTGATTCAGGCGCGTTTCCAGCGCCGCAATGCGTTGCATGAGAGCAGCCACGTCAGCCTTCTCGGCGGCAGAGACTTGTGCCAGCCCCTTCTCGGTGGCTGCGAGACGTTCCTTGTCATGGAACTCATCGCTTTTATCCGTTCCATAAGCGGCCTTGTGCAACACCGGCTTGGTGTAGGCCCACAACCAGGCCAGAGGCCAGAGCAGACCACCGAACACCAGCGACAGCAGGCACAAAGTGGTAATCGCGGGGGTCTGCGGATGGTGCTTCTTGTGCGCAATCTTTTCAGGCAGGACATGCACGATCCAGAACAGACCGATGACCACTGGTGGCACGATGAGCAGCACCACCACGGCCATGAAGTCGGCCACGGCATCGAGTGCTTCCCCATGCAGGAAGCTGGCTTCAGCAGCCAGCGGCAGGGCACCGATCAACAACAAGGGCAGGCAACGCAACAAGCGCTGCAGCGACGAGGTTTTCATGAGCAACTCTCCGGTCATGGTCAAACAGAACGGTATCCAAACGGATACTAATTCAACACTCGCATGCTCCCGACCTGGTGTCGCTGCGCCGCAACACCGGCTTAGAGCGCCCCGCAGGCGAGATCCTGTATCCTTGCGAACCTGTTTCAAGTCTTGGCGACATGCCTGTCGCCCACGCCCAGCCATGCATTTCCAGCTTCTCTCCACTTCAGGCCAAGCCCGCCGCGGCCGCCTGCAACTCGCGCACGGCATCGTCGAAACGCCGGTGTTCATGCCCGTAGGTACCTATGGCACCGTCAAGGCCATGAGCCCGCACGAGTTGCTGGAAATCGGCGCCCAGATCTGCCTGGGGAATACCTTTCACCTGTGGCTACGCCCGGGAATGGAAGTTTTCAAGCAGTTCGGTGGTCTGCATGGCTTCATGGGTTGGGACAAACCCATCCTCACCGATTCGGGCGGCTTCCAGGTGTTCTCCCTCGGAGCTCTGCGCAAGATCACCGAGGAGGGCGTGAAGTTTTCCTCGCCGATCAATGGCGACAAGCTCTTCCTCACCCCCGAGATCTCGATGCAGATCCAGCACGGCCTGAACAGCGACATCGTGATGATCTTCGACGAGTGCACGCCCTACCCCGCCAGCGTGGATGAGGCTGCCAAATCGATGCGCATGTCGGCGCGCTGGGCACGCCGGTCGCGTGACGAACACGACAAACTCGAGAACCGCAACGCCCTTTTTGGCATCGTCCAGGGGGGGATGTACGAAGATCTGCGCGACGAATCTCTGGCAGGCCTGCAGCAGATCGGCTTTGACGGTTACGCCATCGGCGGGCTGTCAGTTGGCGAGCCGAAAGAAGATTTTTACCGCGTACTGGCCCACACCGGCCCGCGCTTGCCGGCGGACAAGCCGCACTACCTGATGGGCGTCGGCACGCCAGAAGATCTCGTATATGGCGTGTCACAGGGCATCGACATGTTCGACTGCGTGATGCCTACCCGCAATGCCCGCAACGGCTGGTTGTTCACGCGCTGGGGAGATCTCAAGATCCGCAACGCCAAGCACAAGCAGGACACCCGCCCGATCGACGAGAGCTGTGAGTGCTACACCTGCCGCCATTTCTCGCGCGCCTATCTGCACCATCTGGATCGCGCCCAGGAAATGCTCGGGCCGCGCCTGATGACCATCCACAACCTGCATTACTACCAGCATCTGATGCGTGAAATCCGTGCCGCCATCGAAGCCGATGACTACGCCGGATTCCAGCTGCGTTTTGCGGCGGAGCGGCAGCGCGGTGCCTGATTTCGCTCAGGCCGACCTGCCCGCAAGGGCTGTTATACTCGGCCGCCTTAAAGACCCCATTTACGGAGCCTGACCATGATTTCCGACGCTTTCGCACAGACTGCTGCCTCTTCCGACCCCACCGGCGGATGGATGGGCCTGCTGCCCATGATCCTGATGTTCGTGGTGCTGTACTTCCTGATGATCCGCCCGCAGCAGAAGCGCGCCAAGGAACACAAGTCGCTGCTCGACGCACTGGCTGCAGGCGACGAAGTAATCACCAGCGGCGGTATTGCCGGCAAGGTTGCCAGCGTGGGCGAGAACTTCGTCAAGATCGAAATCGCCAGCGGCGTGGAAATCTCGGTGCAGAAACCGGCCGTGGCCACCGTGCTGCCCAAGGGCACGCTGAAGGGCGCGTAATGCATTGACGGGGGCGCCAGCCCCCGTTTGCATGCAGCCCTTGCGCCACGCCGCGTCCCGCTTCGCGTTCTGTTTCGCGTCACTTCCTACCCAGTCATTCACCATGAACCGTTATCCGCTCTGGAAGAACCTGTTGATCGGCCTTGTGCTGGTCCTCGGCCTGCTCTACACCCTGCCGAACTTCTTCGGTGAAGTACCGGCCGTTCAGGTTTCGGCTGCCCGCTCGACCACCAAGGTCGATAGCAATATCGAACGCCAGGTGCTTGCGGCACTATCCGCCGCCAGCATTGAACCCACGGGCCTGATTCGCGATCCGGCGGGGCTGCGTGTGCGCCTGGCCAACGAAGACATCCAGCTCAAGGCGCGTGATGTGATCGAACACGCTCTGAACCCGGATGCCCAGAACCCCGGTTTCGTGGTGGCGCTGAACCTGTTGTCGGCCAGCCCGCAATGGCTCACCTCTATGGGTGCGCTGCCGATGTATTTGGGTCTCGATCTGCGCGGTGGCGTGCACTTCCTGCTCCAGGTGGACATGAAGGGCGCAGTAACCAAGCAGCTTGACGCCACGGCTGGCGACCTGCGCAGCCTGCTGCGCGAGAAGAACCTGCGCCATGGCGGCATCAACCGCGAAGGCGAAACCCTTGTCGTACGCCTGCGCAGCGAGGACGACCGCAAGAAAGCCAGCGGCTACATACGTGATGCGCGCGGCACCGATTTCCAGCTGGTTGAACGCACGGATGGCAGCGAATTCCTGATCATCGGCAGCCTGACCGAAAAGGGTCGCCGCACCATCCAGGAAGACGCCATCAAGCAGAACATGGTGACTCTGCACAACCGGGTCAATGAACTCGGCGTGGCCGAACCGGTCATCCAGCAACAGGGGGCGGACCGCATCGTGGTGCAGCTGCCTGGCGTGCAGGACGTCGCCAAGGCCAAGGATCTGATTGGCCGTACCGCCACCCTTCAAGTGCGCCTGGTAGCGGAGGACGCCAATCCGATGAGCCCGCCAGCCGGCACCGATGTTTTCCCGGAAACTCGGGGCACCGAAAGCTACCCGGTAGTCGTGAAGAAACAGGTCGTGCTGACCGGCGACCGTTTCGTCGGTGCCCAGGCCTCGTTCGACTCGCAGAACCAGCAGCCGGTCGTTTCGGTGCGCCTGGATGCAGCCGGTGGCCGCGTGATGCGCGATACCACCCGTGAGAACCTCAAGAAACGCATGGCGATCATCCTGTTTGAAAAAGGCAAGGGAGAAGCCATTTCGGTCGCGACCATCCAGGGTGAATTCGGTAACCAGTTCCAGATCAGTGGCGCCTTCAGCACCGAAGAATCCAACCGCCTCTCGATCCTGATCCGCTCCGGCTCGCTGGCTGCGCCGATGGACATCATCGAAGAACGCACCATCGGCCCGAGCCTTGGCGCAGAGAACATCAAGAAAGGTTTCGAGTCGACACTCTGGGGCTTCGTTGCCATCGCCGTGTTCATGTGCGTGTATTACATGCTCTTCGGCCTGATCTCGACGCTGGCCCTGGGCGCCAACGTGCTGCTGCTGATTGCGCTGCTGTCCTTGTTCCAGGCCACCCTGACCCTGCCCGGGATTGCAGCTATCGCTCTGACGCTCGGGATGGCCATTGACGCCAACGTGCTGATCAACGAACGTATCCGCGAGGAACTGCGCAACGGCGCCAGCCCGCAAGCAGCCATCTCGGCCGGTTACGAGCACGCCTTCGACACGATTCTTGACTCCAACGTGACGACGCTGATCGCCGGTATCGCGCTGCTGGCCTTCGGCTCCGGCCCGGTCAAGGGCTTCGCGGTGGTGCACTGCCTGGGCATCCTGACTTCGATGTTCAGCGCCGTGATGGTTTCGCGCATGATCACCAACTTCGTCTACGGCAGCCGCCGCAAGCTTGAAAAGCTCGCCATCGGCCAAGTCTGGCGTGCCACTGCTGAATAAGCGCCAGGAGAGAAAACATGGAACTGTTCCGCATCAAAAATGACCTCCCCTTCATGCGTCACGCGCTGGTGTTCAACGCAATTTCGCTGATCACCTTCGTACTGGCCGTGTTCTTCATCTTCCACAGGGGTCTGCACCTGTCGGTGGAGTTCACCGGTGGCACCGTGATGGAAGTCACTTACGCCGAAGCACCGCAGCTCGATCCGCTGCGCAACGCACTGACAGCGGCTGGCTACACCGACACCCAGGTACAAACCTTCGGCTCATCGCGCGACATCATGGTGCGCGTGCCGAACCGCGCCGCCGAAAACTCGAGCAAGGTCTCCGACAAGGTCATGGCTACCCTGGCCGCCGTACCGGGCCCCAAGGGCGAGCTGCGCCGGGTCGAGTTCGTCGGCCCGCAGGTCGGCGAAGAGCTCGCCACCGATGGCGCCATGGCGCTGCTGATGGTCGTGCTGGGGATCGTGATCTACTTGGCTTTCCGCTTCGAGTGGCGTTTTGCCGTATCGGCCATCATCGCCAACCTGCATGACGTAATCATCATCGTGGGCTTCTTCGCCTTCTTCCAGTGGGAGTTCTCGCTGCCAGTGCTGGCCGCCGTACTGGCGGTGCTGGGCTACTCGGTGAACGAATCGGTGGTGGTTTTCGACCGCGTGCGCGAAACTTTCCGCAACAGCCGCATGCGCGGCCTGACCGTGCCACAAGTGCTGGACCACGCCATCACCAGCACCATCAGCCGCACCATCATCACCCACGCCTGTACCCTGATGATGGCCTTGTCGATGTTCTTCTTCGGCGGCCCCACCCTGCATTTCTTTGCTCTGGCACTGGCCATCGGTATCTGCTTCGGCATCTACTCCTCAGTGCTGGTGGCAGCCCCGCTGGTAATGTGGCTGGGCGTGTCGCGCGAGCAGTTCATCAAGGCCAAGGTAGAGAAGGAAGAGGCCGTCGTCTGAGCGGGCATTATCCCGTTCCACGCAACAACGGCTCCACAAGGGAGCCGTTTGTCTTTTACAGCTCTTCTGCCATCATTTATAAGACTGAATGCACAAGGAATCTTTCATGACTGTCAGCACTCGTCGCATCAAGGTCTGGGATCTGCCTCTGCGCCTGTTCCACTGGAGCCTTCTCCTCTGTGTTGCGGGCGCGGTGATCAGCATTGAAGTTGCCGACAACATCGACTGGCACCAGCGCTTCGGCATCGCCGTGCTGACCCTGCTGGTGTTCCGCCTGTTGTGGGGCATCGTAGGCGGCCAGCACGCACGCTTCGCAAACTTCCTGCGCAGCCCGGCCAGCATCCTCAGCTACGTGAAGAGGATGAAAAACGAGAAAGGTCCGACCGTCGGCCACAACCCGCTGGGCGCCCTGTCTGTGGTGGGCTTGCTCGCCGTGCTGCTGTTCCAGGCCGGATCGGGCCTCTTCCTCTCCGATGAAATCATGTTCGAAGGGCCTCTATTCAAGTTCGTCAGCGGTGAGATCGCGAGCATCCTGGCCGAAGCACATGAAGCCAATGCTGGCATCATCTTCACCCTGATCGGCCTGCACTTAGCAGCCATCCTGTTCTACCGCTTCGTCAAGCGCGATAACCTGATCAAACCGATGCTAACCGGCAGCAAGGAAGTGCCGGCAGAAACGCCGGTCCAGGACGCCAATGGCGGCTCCGCCCTGCTTGGGCTGATCACGCTGGCGGTAGCAGCCGGCGTGGTCTGGTTCATCGTCACCCTGTAACTTTGTTTCCCTGACCGAAAATGGCTTTCGCAGACAACCTCAAGCAACTCCCCGGCGTATCCCATCTGGCGGCCCTGCAACTGCTCGACGCAGAAGGCAATGTCATCGCCACCATCGAACACAAGCCGGGCCAGATCGGCTCGCTCGCCGTCTACAACCATCTGGCCCAGTTCTTCGGCGCCGTGAACACCGAGGCCGCCAGCAAAGGGCTTGAGCTTTATGCTGAACATACTGAGGACGCACGTCAGAACCCGGGCAAGCATCCCAACATCGACCGTCTGATTTCGCTGGCCCGCGACGGGAACGTTTTGCGCGTACGCCATGTCTTTGCAGAATCCGGCTCCTGAAGCAGGGCCGTTTTGAAGGGTGCCGCCCCCGGCACTTTTGACTCCAGCAGCAGCCACCACCCAAGAGGGACACGCAATGAAGATTCAGCATCTCGCCGCCATCGCTATCGCCAGCCTGTCGATCAGCGCCGCTTTTGCGCAAGCCAAGCCGGAAGACCAGATCAAATACCGCCAGTCCGCCATGACGGTCACCGCCCGCAGCGTCGGCGTACTCAGCGCCATGGCCAAGGGCGATCTGCCCTTCAACAAGGAACTCGCTCAGCGTCACGCCAGCACGATTGCCGATCTCTCTGATCTGCCGCTCGCCGCGGGTGCTTATGGCCCCGGCACCGACAAGGGCGCACCGACCAAAGCTGATCCGAAGATTTGGAGCGAAGCCGATAAGTTCAAGGCTGCCTTCGACAAGTTCAGCACCTCGGCGCGCAGCCTGCCCGCCGCCTCCGGCGATCTGAATTCCCTGAAGACTGCACTGGCCGATCTGGGCAAGACCTGCAAGGGCTGCCACGACGACTACCGCATGAAATAAGTCGGATAAGCAGCAAGCCCCAAGCCGATGCCCGCGCATCGGCTTTTTCATTTCAGCGTCCGTGTCGTGCCAATGCCCAGGCCACGTGCTCACGCACCAGTGGTGACGGATCGTCAGCCCTGCTTTGCAAGGCTTCGAGCACCGCTGGACTGGTTGGTGCATTGCCCAGCCCGACCGCCAGATTGCGCAACCAGCGCTCATGGCCGATACGGTAAATGGGGGAACCCGCCAGACGCTGCGCAAACTCATCCTCACGCCAGGCAAACAGCTCGACCAGAGTGGCCCGGTCGAGCCCGTTGCGCACCGCGAAATCCGGCTCCTGAGTCAGCCGCGCAAAACGGTTCCAGGGGCAGGCGAGCTGGCAGTCGTCGCAACCATAGACACGGTTACCAATCAGCGGCCGCAAGGCTTCCGGAATGGGACCGGCGTGCTCGATGGTCAGATAGGAAATACAGCGCCGCGCATCGAGCCGGTAGGGCGCCACGATGGCCTGAGTTGGACAGGCGGGGATACAAGCCGTACAGCTGCCACAGTGCGCGCGGACCGGGGTATCCGGCGGCAAGGCCAGATCCACATAGATCTCGCCCAGAAAAAAGAAGGAACCGGCCTCGCGGTTGATCAGCAAGGTGTGCTTGCCGCGCCAGCCGAGGCCGGCCCGGCTGGCCAATTCCACCTCCAGTACCGGAGCGGAATCGACGAAAACCCGATGACCGTAGTCACCGACCACCGCAGCAATGCGCTCAGCGAGCTTCTGCAGGCGAGTGCGCAAGACCTTGTGGTAATCACGTCCCAGCGCATAGCGCGAGATCGCGGCGCGGCCAGCTTCGCCTTGCAGGCGGATAGCCTCCGTTAGATCCGGCTCCGGCCAATAATCCATGCGCAGCATGAGTACGCTGACAGTGCCCGGCACAAGTTCTGCCGGACGGGCACGCTTGAGCCCGTGACGAGCCATATAATCCATGCCGCCGTGGAAGCCGGCAGCCAGCCAGTCGAGCAAACCCTGCTCGGCCGAGCCAAGGTCAACGCCGCTCACACCCAGCCCGGCAAAGCCCAGCTCGCGGGCCCAGCTCCGGATCTGCCGGAGTAGTTCATCAGTTTGAGGAATCAAGGAATCGGGATGCATCACGCCAGCGATGATACCTGCGCCCAGCGCCTGCCACTTGCCGATGCAGCGGCCACTGAAGCCCTCGGTGCGGCACTCGCACCCGTGCTGGCGCCTGGCCTGGTGATCTGGCTCGCGGGTGACCTGGGTGCCGGCAAGACTACGCTGACACGCGGCCTGTTGCGGGCGCTGGGCCACACAGGAAGTGTAAAGAGCCCCACCTACACCTTGATAGAAGTTTATGCTGTTTCTAGAATTGCGCTGTATCACTTTGATTTTTATCGATTCACGCATGCAGATGAATTTCTCGAAGCGGGGTTGGACGAATACTTTGGTGGCGAGGGCGTATGTCTTGTTGAATGGGCCGACAAAGCTCTGCCCTACGTTCCACAGCCCGATCTCGAGATCCATCTGCAAGTGGCCGGTGAAGCGCGCCTGGCCAGCCTTGTCGCCCGCAGCCCGCGCGGCGCAGCCTGCCTGAAGGACATCTGCCTGCCATGCTGAATTCAGACCAGCGTTTTGCTCCGCCCCGCCGCCGCTTGCTGAAGGCCGCAGCCGGTTTGATGACGCTCTTGGTGACACCAGTGGGTCTGGCTCAGGGCACCTCGCGCGTGCTGGCGGTACGCGTATGGCCGGCCCGTGATTACACCCGCATCACTCTCGAATACGCAGACTCGGTGCGCTACAGCCACCAGATCGTGAAGAACCCGGAGCGTCTGGTCGTCGATCTGGAAGGCGTCGAGTTCGACAGCGTGTTGCAGAGCCTACCCAGCAAGATTTCGGACAATGATCCCTATATCAAACTGCTCCGTGCCGGTCGCAATCGCCCGGGCGTGGTGCGCTTAGTGGTCGAGCTGAAAGCCGAGATCAATCCGCAGATTTTTACCCTGCCACCGGCCGGCAGCTACGGCCCCCGCCTGGTGCTGGACCTCTATCCGACCCAGCCGGTCGACCCTTTGCTGGCCCTGCTCGAGAAGGATTCGCCAGCCGCGGTTACAAGCCCCGAAGCGCCGGCGGCAAACCCGCACGAAACGCCTCGCCCGGCTCAAGCCGAGAAGGATGCGATCAAACCGGCACGCGGTAACGTACGCCCGATCACCATCGCGCTGGACCCCGGCCATGGCGGCGAAGATCCTGGAGCCGTAGGCGCCAAGGGATCCTTCGAGAAAAACATCACCCTCGATGTGGCCCAACGCCTCAAGGCCAAAATCGATGCTGAGCCGAACATGCGCGCCATGCTCACGCGCGACGCGGATTTCTTCGTACCGCTGCAGCAACGCGTCGAAAAAGCCCGCCGGGTGCAGGCCGACCTGTTCGTATCCATTCACGCCGATGCCTTCATCCGCCCGGAAGCGCGCGGCAGCTCAGTCTTCGTGCTATCCGACAAGGGCGCCACGAGCACTGCCGCACGTTGGCTGGCCAACAAGGAAAACGCAGCCGATCTGGTCGGTGGCGTCAATCTCGGCGTCAAGGATGCACATCTGGCCAAGACCCTGCTCGATCTGTCGCAAACGGCCACCCTCAATGACAGTCTGAAGGTTGCCAAGTCCGTCCTTGGCGAGCTTGGCAACGTCAATCAACTGCACAAGGGCCAGGTCGAGCAGGCCAGCTTCGCCGTGCTGAAGGCACCGGATATCCCCTCCCTGCTGGTCGAGACCGCATTCATCTCCAATCCGGAAGAAGAAAAACGTCTCAATGACGAGGCTTATCAGGACCGCCTCGCCGAGGCCATGTTGCGCGGCATCAAGCGTTACTTCGCAAAAAATCCGCCGCTGGCCAGCACCCGCCCGGCCTGAGAAGCCCGCGCAACACCCGCGCAAATTCTTCAGCAATTGGAAATTTGGCAAAATTGTGACGCTCTTCGTCACCCCGGCTTCCGCCTGACGGCAAGCCGAATGCCCCGCATGCCCGTCTGCAGGCGCAAACGCGTGATAAATATCACAACCACCTGCATGGCACAGGGCTTGCGGATGGATCTGCATCCATTTCGCAACACCCACCCATGCCGCCTCGGGAATTCGAACAACTTGTCGCCCGCCTCAACCGCGAAAGCGAGCAGCGCCCGGAACTCTACCGGATCAAACTGCTCGCCCTCACTGCGTTGGGCCACCTCTACATCCTTGCACTGCTGCTGCTCTCATCCTTGCTCCTGTTGTGGGGGCTGACCGAACTCGTCCATGATGAAGCCCTGCAGGGGGCCAAGCTGCTGCTGTTAGGCAGCATTGCCGGCATCATGTTGTGGCGCTCCACCCGCATCAACCTGCCCGCACCACAAGGCCAGGCGCTCTTGCCCGCCGATGCGCCGCAACTCTTCGGGGTAATCGAAAAAATCCGCAGCAAGCTCGGCGGCCCGCCGATCCACCGTGTGGTGGTGAACGACCTTTTCAATGCGGCCATTTTCCAGGCGCCTCGGCTGGGCATCTTTGGCTGGCACCACAACACCCTGATCATCGGATTGCCGCTGATGCAGGCGCTCTCCCGCAAGGAGTTCGCCGCCATCCTGGCACACGAATACGCCCATCTCTCGCGCCAGCACGGCCGCCTGGATACCTGGATCTACCACACCCGCCTGTTGTGGTCGCAGGTCCAAGCCTCATTCCGCCACGACAGCAGTCTCATCGAAGCCATGCTGACCCGCTTCCTGCGTGGCTATATCCCGCTCTTCCAGGCCTACAGCCTGGTGCAGGCTCGTCGCGATGAGTACGAGGCCGATCGCCTGGCCGCCAGCGTGGTTGGTGCGCAAACCATGGCGGATGCCTTAATCGCCCAAGCCATCCGCGGCCGCTTCATCGAAGAGCGCTTCTGGCAGGATCTATGGTCGCAGGCCAGCAGCAAGCAGCACCCGCCTTACCTGCCGCACACCGCGATGCGTACCGCCCTGCACCTGGGCCTGTCCCAGGAGGATGCCCAGCGCTGGTTTGACGAAGCACTGCAACACTACACCGGTGCTCAGGACACCCACCCGAGCCTGCGCGATCGCATCCTGGCCCTCGACACCGGCACCGAACTGCCACCAAACGCGGTACATAGCGCCGCTCAGTCTCTGCTCGGTGACCTTCTGCCGCGCCTGCAACAACAGTTCGACGAGCTCTGGCTGAGCCACAACGAGCAAACCTGGCGTCTGCACCATCACGCGGCCGCCTCGGCCCGAGAAACCGTGCAGCGCATGCAGGGGCGCGACGCCGCCAGCCTCAGCCCCGAAGAGCTGAGCCACTATGCGCTGGCACTGGACACGCTGGGGCGCAAGGACGAAGCCCTGCCGCTGCTCTGCCAGGCGGCCGACCATCCGCATGGCTCGGCCGACAGCGCCATGGCCGCCGCCCGCCTGCTGCGCGAGCGTGGTGACGAAGCACTCACCCACTATCTCCAACTGGCGGTGCGGCGCAACCGCGAACTGTGTGCAGATGCCAGCCTAGAAGCCGAGCATTTCTACCGCCAGCGGGGCGATGAAGACAATGCCCGGCTGTGGGGCGAACGCCTCAACGACAGGGTGGCCTGAAAACGGGCTGGACACCATAGTTTTCATTTGTTGCCCGTCGGGGCATACGGGGTTTGCGCTAGAGTCGCTCGCATGTGATTCCGGAGTCGCCCATGCGCCTCGCTTTCCGCCTCCTCACCGCCCTTCTTTTTGCCAGCGGCCTGTTCAGCGCAGCCGCCCAGGCTGGAGAGCTGCGATATAGAGAAAGCGTGCTGCACGAGCCGATCAACAGCCAGGATTGGCTCGGGCGGGGGGTACGGGGCGAAATGCTCGTCACGGTATTCCGCCCGGAGGGCGCCGGCCCTTTTCCACTGGTTGTCATCAATCACGGCCGTGACAGCCAGCGTCGCGACGCCGTCCAGCGCTATCGCTTCGAATCCGCCAGCCGCTACTTCCTCAGTCGTGGCTTTGCCGTGGCCGTCCCGACCCGCCTCGGTTACGGCGCCAGTGCCGCCGCCGGCGATCCGGAGAACATCAGCAACCGCTGTGCCCTGAGTGCGTATGAGCCGGCCCTGGATGCCGCTGGCGCGCAGATCGCCCGCGTCGTCGAGCGCCTGCGCCAGGAAAGCTGGATCGACCCGCAACACCTGATCCTGCTCGGCCAGTCGGTCGGCGGATTAGGCAGCCTCGCTGGCAGCGCGCGCGGAATTGTGGGCCTCACCGCCACCATCAACTTTGCCGGCGGCCATGGCGGGGATGCCGAGCTGCACCCGGGCCAGCCCTGCAACCCGGAGGCCCTCGCCGAGGCTTTCCGCCAGTTTGGCGCCCAAGCCAGCAGCCCTAGCCTGTGGCTGTACACCGAGAACGACCGGCTCTTCGCACCCGAATGGGCGCAACGCTGGCATGGCGCCTACACCGCCGCCGGCGGAAGGGCTGAACTGCGCCTGCTGCCGGCCTTCGGCGATAACGGCCATGCCCTCTTCGCCCGCGGCGAGCACATCTGGCAACCCATCCTTGACGACTTCCTTGCCCGCCTCGGCTTGCGCCACGCACACCGCATCGTTGGCCAGCCCATAGCTGCCCAGGAAGGCTGAGCGCCCCACCCAAGGCATAATGGCAGCTACCTTCACTCAGGAACTGCCATGAGCCCGACCGAATTTGTCCTGCCTGTCCCGCCCGTCGTCTCCCTTCCGGTTGCCGGCAGCCATGCGCATTTCCCCGTACGACGCATCTACTGCGTCGGGCGCAATTATCTGGAACACATTCGCGAACTCGGCAACGACGAGAAGGAGCCCCCGATCTTCTTCACCAAGCCGCGCGATGCCATCGAGCAGGATGGCGCAACGATTCCCTACGCGTCTGCCACCCAGAACTACCACTTCGAACTGGAGCTCGCCGTGGCGCTGCAGTCCGGTGGCTACAACATCCCCGAAAGCAGCGCTCTCGACCACGTATTCGGCTATGCCGTCGCGCTGGACATGACTCGCCGCGACATCCAGAAGCAGCTCAGCGCCAAGGCCGCGCCCTGGGATGTGGCCAAGGGCTTTGATCACTCCGCCCCCTGCGGAGCCATTTATCCGGCAAGCAGCATCGGTCATCCGGCCAGCGGCCGCATCCACCTCACGGTCAACGGCGAGATCAAGCAGGACTCGGATCTCAAGGCCATGATCTGGAATGTGCCGCAGATCATCAGCCGCCTCTCGGCCTTTTTCGATCTCCAGGCGGGCGATATCATCCTCACCGGCACGCCGGCTGGCGTCGGGCCGATTCAGCCGGGCGACCTGCTGGTGGGTGAAATTGCCGGCGTCGGTCGCCTGACCACCCGTATCGGCCCGGTCGCTGCCTGAGCCCCACCCTCGGAGAATCTTCATGACTGGCTGGATCGCCCTTGGAATCCTGATCTTCGTGCTCGCCTACGGCGTGCTGCTCTATAACGGCCTAGTCAATCTCAAGCACGGTGTTGCCCGTGCCTGGGCCAACATCGACGTGGTACTGCGTCAGCGCCATGAAGAGCTGCCCAAGCTGGTCGAAGTCTGCCGCCAGTACCAGCAGTTCGAGCAGGCGACCCTGGAGCGCGTGATCAGTGCCCGCGCTGGCGTAGCCAGCGCCCGCGAGCAGCACGACATCCCAGCCCTGGGCAGCGCCGAAAACAGCCTGCGCGCGAGCCTTGGCCAGCTCTTCGCTGTCGCCGAGGCCTATCCGGCGCTACGTGCCAGCGAGCACTTTCGCCAGCTACAGGGGCGTATCAGTGGGCTGGAAAACAGCATCGCAGATCGCCGCGAGCTCTACAA
Source organism: Uliginosibacterium sp. 31-12 (assembly GCF_030548425.1). NCBI lineage: Bacteria > Pseudomonadati > Pseudomonadota > Betaproteobacteria > Rhodocyclales > Zoogloeaceae > Uliginosibacterium > Uliginosibacterium sp. 31-12. The sequence goes on from NZ_JAUOOA010000005.1 coordinate 169,863, forward strand.
CGAGGCCGTCAATCTCAACAACGTGCGTGTCGAACAGTTGCCGGACCTGTTGATCGCCCGCCTGTGCGGCTTCGGCCTGCAGCCCCTGCTCGAATTCGCTGCCACCGAGAAGGCTGACGTAAATATCGCCCAGCTCTTCAAGGGCTGATGCGCCAGGCGCCTCCCGACCTCGGCTCGCTCCTGCGCGACCTGCTACCGGCACTGGCCGCGGCGCTGGGCTACATCCTGTGGCTTGGGCTGCAAGCGCAGCGCCCACAGCCCTGGCAGCTCGCCCTGCTGCTGGCCGCCAGCCTGCTCTGCCTGTGGATGGGTGCCTATCGCCGCTACCGCCACTACGCCGATACGCCCAGCGCCCCGATCGCCAGCGCGCCCCAGGGCTACATCGCCATCGAAGGCATTGGCCGTGCCCTGCCGGGTGAGCCCTTGCGCTCGCCGCTCAACTACCTGCCCTGCCTGTGGTATCGCATCGTGCAGCGAAGAAAGGATGGCCAAGGGCATTGGCATGTGGAGCGCGATGAAACCAGCGACGCCAGCTTCTTCCTCGAAGACGAAGACGGCAATCGCTGCAGCATCGATCCGCGCGATGCGCGTATCGAGGCAGTGCACAAGGATGAGATTCGCCTCGATGATTGCCGCAGCACGCAATGGCTGCTGATCCCGGGCACCCGGCTGTTCGCCATCGGCCATTTCGAATCCCGCCGCCCGATCGAAGACCGGGCCTCCGCCGAAGCCGAGCTGCGCAACAAGCTCACTGACTGGAAACGGGACCGCAGCAGCCTGATGCAGTTCGATACGGATCGCAACGGCGAGCTGGACCAGGCCGAATGGGAACGCGCCCGGGCAGCCGCACGCACAGAAGTACTGGCCGAGCGCGAGGCGGCCGCGGACTTCCCTCCCTACCACTGCCTGCGCGAACCCGCTGACGGCCGCCCCTTCGTGATTTCAGATCACCCGCGCGAACAGGTCATCGCCAACCTGCAGGGTCGCCATCAAATGATGCTGGCCGCCTTCTTCCTCGCCTTGCTGATCACGGCCTGGCTGGCAAGCCACGCCTGAGCAGGCTTACACGGGCAGTTCAGGTCAGCGCCAGCAAGGCGCGCAGATGCGCTTCCGATCGCTGGAACTCGCTCTGTTCGGCTGGCGTGAATTCGTAGTTCAGCACCCGCTGCACTCCGCTGCGCCCCACCACGCAGGGCACGCTCATGACCAGATCCTCCACGCCGTACTCGCCCTGCAGCAGCACCCCCAGCGGCAGCACCGAATGCTCGTTGGCCTCGATCGCGCGGATGATGCGGAACACGCTGGCCGCAATGCCGTGATTGGTGTTGCCCTTGCGCTCGAAAATGCGGAAACCGGCGTCCAGCGTCTGCTGCCGAATGGCCGCATGATCCGGTGGCGGCAGGCCGTTCAAGCGACAGTAGCTGGCGATATCCAGCCCGGCCACGTTCACCAGGCTCCAGGGCACGAAGCCGGTCGCGCCATGGTCGCCCAGCAGATAGCCGACCACATTCTTCGGATCGACCTTCACATGCTCGGCCACGATGCGGATCAGGCGCGCCGTGTCGATCAGGGTACCTGCCGAAATCAGGCGCTCGCGTGGGTAGGAAGAGGCGCGCAACATCACCTGGGTCATCACGTCGACTGGGTTGGTCACGTTGATCACGATCGCGCCGGGCGAGTAGCGCTCCACCTCGCCGATGATGCCGCGCAGGATGTCGCTGTTGATGCGGGTGAGATCATCACGCGTCTGACCCTGCTGGAGCTGGGCCCCGGCCGTGATCACGACGATGTCGCTGCCGCGCGTCTCCGGATAGTCGCCAGCGACCAGGGCAGGATTCTTGGCATATGTAAAGGCCGTGGTGTGGGCAAAATCCCAGATCTCGGCCTCGGCCTTGCCGCGGTTCTTGTCGACAGCCACGATCTCGGTCACCTCGCTCACATTGAGCAGCAAACCGACGATCTCGGTGCCCACCGCCCCCATGCCGATCACGGATACCTTCATGCCCTGTCCTTTCATCTGAGTGCCTTGCAGGCAGTCTAAACCTGCAGGTCGCTTGATCCTATCCGTAGCCGTACGGAGACGGATACGGCAAGATCTGGGTTTTCATGCATCCTCTGCCCGGAACCCTTGCCATGCTCGCTCGCCTCTCGCAGTTCATGCTCGCCACATCAGCCGTTGCACTCGCCTTCACGATTGCAGGCTGCAAGCCGAAACAGGAAGAGGGCGCAAGCAGCAACGCCGCACGGGTGGTCAAAATAGGCTTCGCCGCCCCGCTCACCGGCCCCCAGGCTCACTATGGCAAGGGCTACCAGAACGGTGTGCAGCTCGCCCTCGATGATGCCAATGCGCTGAACCCGCAGATCGGTGGTCAGGCTGTGAAATTCGAGCTGGTCGCCGAAGACGACATGGCCGACCCGCGCACCGCCACCCAGGTCGCCCAGCGCGTGCTGGATGCCGGAGTAGCCGGCGTGATCGGCCACTTCAACTCGGGGACCTCGATTCCCGCCTCCAAGGTCTATTCCGATGCTGGCATGCCGCAGATCGCCATGGCTACCGCACCAGCCTTCACCCAGCAAGGCTTCAAGACCACCTTCCGCTCGATGACTTCCGACACCCAACAGGGCTCGGTGATGGGCAAGTTCGTGGTGGCCAAGCTCGGTGCAAAGAAAGTGGCTGTCATCGACGACCGTACGGCCTATGGCCAAGGCCTCGCCGACGAGTTCGACAAGGCCGTGAAGGCCGCCGGTGGCAGTGTGGTGGCACGCGAATTCACCACCGACAAGGCCAGCGACTTCATGGCCATCCTGACCAGCATCAAGGGCAAGAAGCCGGACGTGATCTTCTTTGGTGGCACCGATGCGCAATCCGGCCCGCTCGCCAAGCAGCTCAAGCAGATCGGCCTCAATGCACCGCTGTTGTCGGGCGAGATGACCCGCTCCGATACCTTCCTGAAGCTCGCCGGTGACGCTGCCGATGGCACCATCGCCTCGCTGGCCGGCCTGCCGATGGACAAGATGCCCGGGGGCCCGGATTTCGTCACCCGCTTCAAGGCCCGCTTCGGTGAGCCCGAGATCTACTCCCCTTATGGCTACGACGCCACGCGTATCCTGATTGCCGCCATGCTCAAGGCCGACTCGACCGAGGCCGCGAAATACCTGCCGGTGCTGGCGGCGATCGAGCATGCAGGCGTGACCGCACCGAAGATCGCCTATGACGCCAAGGGCGACCTCGCCAATGGCGGCATTACGGTCTACAAGGTCGTGGGCGGCAAATGGGAAGTGATGGAAACCATCGCAGAGTAAAGCGCCGCGCAGAAATGCCAAGGGCCGGCGATGCCGGCCCTTTTTTCTTTTCCTGCGCCGTTCAACGGATGCAGACCCGACGCACCTGCTGGATATCCGTATCCCCGCTCAAGACCTTCTCGATGCCATCCTGACGCAGGGTGCGCATGCCGGTTTCAAGTGCCGTCACCATCAGCTCGCTGGCCGGCACGCGCTGATGAACCTGATGCCGGATCTCGTCATTGCCCAGCATCAGCTCATGCAGGCCAATGCGGCCACGATAGCCACTCTGGTTACACTCCGGGCAACCTGAGGCGCGATAGAGCACGATTCGCCCGTCAGGCGCCGCGAAACGCTCGTGCCAGTCCGCCAGGATCTCGTTACGCGCTTCGTTCGGGTTGTCGCGGAACTGGCGGCTCTTGCGCAAATCTTCGCAATACTCGTCAAGCAAGGCAGTGACCTCTTCGTCACTCGCTTCCTCGGGCGCCCGGCAATGCCGGCACAGACGCCGCGCCAGACGCTGGGCCAGCACGCCAAGCAGGGCATCCGCGAAATTGAAGGGGTCCATGCCCATGTCGAGCAGACGTACGACCGACTCCGGTGCGCTGTTTGTATGCAGGGTGGAGAACACCAGATGGCCGGTCAGTGAGGCCTCGATACCGATGTGCATGGTTTCCGCGTCACGCATTTCGCCAACCATGATCACATCCGGGTCGGCTCGCAGAAAGGCGCGCATCACGGTTGGAAAATCCATCCCGGCCTTGCGATTGACCTGCACCTGGCGCAAGCCGCGCTGGGTGATCTCGACCGGGTCTTCGGCGGTCCAGATCTTGGTTTCCGGCTTGTTGATGTACTTCAGGATCGAGTGCAGGGTGGTGGTCTTGCCAGACCCGGTCGGGCCGCACACGAAGAACACACCATAAGGCTTCGAGATCGTGGCCTCCAGGCGCGTAAGGTTGTAGGCCGACAGGGCCAGCTTGTCGAGCGGGATCGGCTCGCCCTGCTGCAGCAGGCGCATCACTACATCCTCCAGCCCGCCAGCGGTCGGGATGGTGGCCACCCGCAACTCCAGATCCAGCGGGCCGAACTTGCGGAACTTGATCTTGCCGTCCTGAGGCTTGCGGCGCTCCGAAATATCCAGGTCGCACATGATCTTGATGCGCGCCACCATCGGATTGCGATAGGCCGCCGGCACTTCGATGTAAGGCACCAGCAAGCCATCCTTGCGGAAGCGCACGAGCATCTTTTCCTTACCCGGGCGAGGCTCGATATGGATATCCGAGGCGCCCTGACGATGGGCGTCGATGATGATGCGATTGACCAGCTTCACCAGCTCGTTGTCGGCCGCCGCCGTGATGTCTTCACTGGTGCTGCTTTCACCGTCTTCAGCCAGATCCGAGAGCAGGTCACCCACGCTCAGCTCGTCGTCCGTATGCTCGAAATACTGGCCGACCGTTTTCTCGAACTCGGTCTGGGTCGTCACCCGATAGGCCAGACGCACATTGGGAAACACGTTCAAGGCCACCCGGCTGCCAATAACCTGCTCCGGATCAACAGCCAGGATCACCACCCCCTCTTGCGTCTCTTCTAGCGGCAGCCAGCCATTCTGCAGCGCGTAATCGCGCTTGATATGGCGCAGCAGATCCATCGGCTTGATGCGATCCGCCCGCCAAGGCTCATAAGTCACGCCATAGAAGCGCGCCATCGATTCGCCAATATCGGCAAGCTTGCAGTGCTTGTCCTCAAGCAGCAGTTTTTCCGGCGTAATGCCACGCTGCCGCGCCAGCTCGCCCAGATGCTCCATGTCATCCACCGCCAGATGGCCCTTGATGGCCAGCCAGTGGTAGCGCGAACGCAGAGGCACGGTCTCGTGCAGGCGCTGCGAGAAGGCGATGGCAAAGGTCTGGGCAAGCGCCAGCACGCCCTCCTCCTCGACCGTGCTGAAACTATCACCATCCTGGGTGTTCATGAGCTGGATCACCCCCAGCAGCGCGGCCCTGCCCGGCTGCACGAGCGGCGCCACGAGCATCTGCTTGCAATGAAAACCGCTGCGCTCATCCACTTCATGCCGGAACTCGATAGCCGGCGAAATACGCATGAGCTCTTCCGCGTCATACACATCATGGATGTTGAGCATCTGCTGATGCAGCGCACAGTAGCCGGCGATACTCTTGTCAGAAATCGGCAAGCGCAGCTTCTTGGCCATGTGCAGGCCGGTTTTCACGCGCGTGCTGATGCTGGTGCCGCCCTCGTCAACCACATAGATCGTGAGTCGCTCGGCACCGAACAGCGCACAGATATCGGTGGAGACCTCAAAGATGATCTCGTCGATATTGGCCGTGTCGTGGATGCGGGTGTTCAGCCCTTGCAGGCTCTTAAAGAAGGCCAGCCGACGCGAAATGGCGGTACCGGATTTCAGGGAAGTATTCATGTCCAGCCTCTCATACCGGGAACACAGCCAAGCCACACACCATAGTGTGCCTGCGGACCTCTAGAGATCGAAAGTCTGGCCGTTCCCGAGCAGATGCAGATGTGGGCGCAAACGCCCGTCGTAGGCCAGCACTTCGCGGGCCAGCAAGTCGGCATGGCCCGGCTTGAAGTGCGTAACGAAAATTTCCGGGCTTCCGTTCAGCCTATCCAGAACCCGGTGCAGCATGCTCGGCGAAAGATGCCGGGCTGCGTGCGCCAGATCCTGATGCGCATTCGGAAACGCCGCCTCTATCAAAAGATAGTGCAGATCTTCAATCGCATTCAGGGCGGCTACCTGTTCGTCACATACCGTGGTGTCGCCAGAGAACGCCAGCGCGCCCCGCTGCCCCCGCAATGCATATCCCTGAGACGGCACCGAGTGCAGAGCTGGAATCGGTGAAATAGCCCGCTCGCCCAGATGCACGGTTTCGCCCACTTTCACCGGCTGCATCCGCAGCAAAGGGTGGAGGCGATCCGGAATGGCAGTGAAATCAGGCCAGATCAGCCAGTTGAAGACATGCGCACGCAGAATGCGCAGGGTTTCCTCGCTGGCATAGAGGGTGATCGGACGCGAACGCAGGTCCGCCACGGTGTCGATCAACATCGGCAGCATAGCCAGGTGATCGAGATGCGAGTGCGTCAGGAACACATGATCTATCGCCATCAGCGCATGAAGCGAAAGCTCGCCTACGCCGGTCCCGCAATCGATCAGGATATCCTCATCAACGAGCAGCGAAGTCGTGAGGTTGGCTTTGCCACCAATCCCTCCACTACAGCCGAGAACCCGGATCTTCATGCCGGGAAGAACTCAGGCAGCGCCATTTGCACGCAGGTAGAACTCCATCTTCACGCCAGCAATCTCGATCACGTCATGATCGCCGAGAAGATGCGCCTGGGCATCGAGTTGCTTACCGTTGAGGATAGGGAAAGAGTCGCCTTCCACATGGGTGATGAAGTAGCCATGCGGACGACGCGTGATCACGGCCACCTGCACGCCTGGTTTACCCAGCGTGGTGAGCGACTTGGAGAGTTCAAGTTCGCGCCCGGCATTGCGGCCGCTGATGATCTGCACCACTCCCATCGGCTCGTTGCCAGACAAGGGCGCGGCCTCGCTCTGGGTGCTCCAGTCCTCACCATTGGTAATCGATGCTTCGGCACCAAAGCCCACCATTGTTTCCGTGTGCGCACGCGGCGCGCCGCCAAGCTTGTTGGCTTCGGAGGGGTTGATGAAGGCCTTCTCGAAAGAGTTGCCAAGGCTGGTGTCCACCGCATCCTTGAGAAACTTGATGCGGTATTTGCCAAGCTCGACGACGTCGTTGTCCTTCAGCACATGCTTCTTGACCGACTGCCCATTCACATAAGTGCCATTGGTGCTGTTGAGGTCTTCAAGAAAGGCATCGTTGAGAATAGCGACGATCACCGCGTGCTCGCCACTGATCGCCAGATTATCAATCTGGATGTCATTGTGCGGCTTGCGGCCGATGCTGGTCCGCTCCTTGGTGAGCGGGATCTCCTTCAGCACCAGACCGTCCATGCTCAGAATCAGCTTCGGCATCTTGTCCTCATTGCGTCCTGTATGCGCCCGGGCTTTTTGAGTCCAGGGAGAATATCGCTCCAGTTTGCGCGGAGCCTAGCCATTAGTATGGCATCGCTACACGCAATCCGGCAGATTTCACACTTTTGCGAGCCGTCTGCGGGGCACAGACGGCCTGCTGGTTTCAGACGTCGGTCTTGCCGACCTCGGGCTTGCGCGCGCCGAGCATTTTTCCCAAGCCCCACACCAGCAACGCTCCGCCAACGCTGGCGGCGTACTTGATGACACTGATCGGCTCACCGGCCGCATCCGCCGTCCAGGGCAGCAGCACCGGATCGGACACCGCCATATGGCCCGCGATCCAGCCCAGCAGCATGGCCCCCAGCAGGATCACGACCGGGTAGCGTTCCATCAATTTGATCACGATCTGGCTGCCCCATACGATGATCGGAATGCTCACCAGCAGACCGAAAATCACCAGAGGCATCTTGTGATCGCCCCCAGCACCTTCTGCAGCGCCCGCAATTGCGATCACGTTATCCAAACTCATCACGAAGTCCGCCACGATCACAGTCTTCACCGCAGACCAGAGCCTGTCACTCGCCTGGATGTTGCTGTGCTCGTCATCGCCCTCGGGTAACAGAAGCTTGACGCCGATCCAGATCAGCAAGGCCGCGCCGATCAGTTTCAGGAAGGAAATCTTCAACAGAGTCAGCGCGAAGAAGATCAGGATCACGCGCAACACGATGGCGCCCACCGTGCCCCAGATGATGCCTTTAGTGCGCTGCGCAGGCGCAAGCTGGCGACAGGCCAGCGCGATCACCACCGCGTTGTCGCCCCCGAGCAGGATGTCGATCATGATGATCTGGCCCACAGCCAGCCAGAATTCAGCGTGTAAAAAGAACTCCATTTTCTTCCAGCAAATAACAGGACAAAGAAGGCCGGAGCTTACCCGAGTCTGTCGCCAAACGGCTGACCTGAGACAGGGCAAGCACCCGAAAAAACAAAAGGCCGCTTGCGCGGCCTTTTGTGACACCCGGTGAGGATCAGAGCATGGCCTTGAGCAGCTTGCCCATCTCAGACGGATTACGCGTCACCTTGAAGCCACACTCTTCCATGATGGCAAGCTTGGCGTCGGCGGTATCCGCACCACCGGAGATCAGCGCGCCTGCATGGCCCATGCGCTTGCCGGCGGGCGCGGTCACGCCCGCGATGAAGCCCACGATCGGCTTCTTCATGTTTTCCTTACACCACAGAGCAGCTTCAGCTTCGTCCGGACCACCGATTTCACCGATCATGATGACTGCATCGGTATCAGGATCATCGTTGAAGGCCTTCATCACGTCGATGTGCTTCAGACCATTGATCGGGTCACCACCGATACCGACGGCCGAAGATTGGCCCAGACCGATTTCGGTCAGTTGCGCCACAGCTTCATAGGTCAGAGTGCCGGAACGCGAGACCACGCCGATACGGCCTTTGCGGTGGATGTGGCCCGGCATGATGCCGATTTTGATTTCATCCGGGGTGATCAGGCCGGGGCAGTTCGGACCCAGCAGCAGGGTGCGCTTGCCACCTGCGGCTTCCTTGGCCTTCATGCGGTTGCGCACTTCCAGCATGTCGCGGACCGGAATGCCTTCGGTGATGCAGATCGCCAGATCCAGGTCAGCCTCGACGGCCTCCCAGATGGCAGCAGCGGCGCCAGCCGGCGGCACATAGATCACGGACACGGTAGCACCGGTTTCCGACGCAGCTTCCTTTACCGAACCGTAGATAGGGATATTGAAGATCGACTCGCCAGCCTTCTTCGGGTTCACACCTGCCACGAAACAGTTCTTGCCGTTGGCGTATTCCTGGCACTTCTCGGTGTGGAATTGGCCGGTCTTGCCCGTGATGCCCTGGGTGATGACCTTGGTGTCTTTATTGATGTAGATGGACATGTCTTGAACTCCTCGCCGCGGCCTCAGGCCACTGCGGAAACGATCTTCTGGGCGGCCTCTGCCATGGTGTCGGCAGAGATGATGGGCAGACCGGAGTCAGCAAGAATCTTCTTGCCGAGGTCTTCGTTGGTGCCCTTCATGCGCACCACCAGCGGCACAGCCAGCTTCACTTCACGTGCAGCGGTCACGACGCCGTTAGCGATGGTGTCGCACTTCATGATGCCGCCGAAGATGTTGACCAGAATGCCCTTCACGGCCGGGTTCTTGAGCATGATCTTGAAGGCTTCGGTCACCTTCTCGGTGGTGGCGCCGCCGCCCACGTCAAGGAAGTTGGCCGGCTCGGCGCCGAACAGCTTGATGGTGTCCATGGTCGCCATCGCGAGACCGGCGCCATTGACCAGACAACCAATATTGCCGTCGAGCGAGATGTAGGCCAGATCAAACTTGGATGCTTCGATTTCAGCTGCGTCTTCTTCATCCAGATCACGATATGCAACGATGTCCGGGTGACGGAACAGCGCGTTCGGATCAAAGTTGAATTTGGCGTCCAGTGCCTTGATGTTGCCGTTGCCTTCGAGGATCAGCGGGTTGATTTCCGCCAGCGAAGCATCGGTTTCCATGTAGCAGGTGTAGAGCTTCTTGAAGGTGTCGACAGCCTTGTCCAGCGAGCCTTCCGGCACGCCGATACCCTTCGCCAGTTCCAGACCTTGCGCGTCGGTCAGACCGGTGGCCGGATCAACGAAGACCTTGATGATCTTTTCCGGGGTGTTGTGCGCAACTTCCTCGATGTCCATGCCGCCTTCAGAGGAGGCCATCATGGCAACCTTCTGGGTGGCACGATCAGTCAGCGCTGCAACGTAGTATTCCTTCTTGATGTCGGCGCCTTCTTCGATCATCAGGCGACGCACCTTCTGGCCTTCCGGGCCAGTCTGGTGAGTAATGAGCTGCATGCCGAGGATTTCACCGGCGATCTTGCTCACTTCCTCCTTGGAGCGGGCCAGCTTCACGCCACCGCCCTTACCGCGACCACCGGCATGAATCTGGGCCTTCACAACCCAGATCGAGCCGCCGAGTTCGTCGGCAGCCTTGACCGCTTCTTCAACGCTGAAGCACGGAATGCCACGCGGAGTGACTACACCATACTTGCGCAGGATTTCTTTTGCTTGGTACTCATGGATCTTCATTTTTTTGCCCTTGTGTCGCACCGCACCCTCTGCAAGCGGGGTACTGGTACGGTTTGAGTCGTCTATGGAGTGAAACGCACGACGGAACCCCGGGCTCACGACCTTCGTCGTCTGTCCGCATGACTGCGGCCATCAAATCAGGGCACGTGTATCTCTGCAGGGTAGTTGGATTCTATACCGAATCTTATATAAGAGTACGCAAACGCCGCGGCGCAGCAAATGCGGGAATGCGCTTACAGGAAGATTCGGAACAGACTTCACGGGATTTGACGGCAATGACAATCCCTTTACAGGCAGGACTGCGTAATAAGCCACGCATTGCAACGTTTTCCGGGCTTTCCCCCGTATCAAACAGGCGCCTGAGCCCCTAAAATGAGGGACTGATGAGAGATAAAAACATCCGCATCATGCCCCACGCCCGACGCCTGCTGCCAGCCCTGCTTGCCAGCCTGGGCGCGGTCACCATGTGCGTACCGGTATCGGCCATGGGATTAGGCTCTGCCAGTACCACCAGCCGGGTCGGCGGCCCCTTGCGGATCGAAATACCGGTTCAGGCGGATGACGCCGAGCGCATCGAACTTTCCTGTCTGCGGCTGGCCTCCCGGCCGTCGGACTACGGTGATGACTTGCCCTGGCTGAGCAAAGCCAAGCTGAGCATTGAGCAACGCAATGGCCATCGCCTGCTGGTGATCAGCGCACCAAGCAACAGCCACCCGGCGCTGGTGCTGGGCGTGCAGGTGAGCTGTGGCATGGAGATGCGCCGCGACTACACCCTGCTGATTCTGCCTCCGGCACCTGAACTGCAGCCCGACATCCAGGCACCTGCCCTGCGCTCGACCCCCGTCGTGGAGGCTTCAGCTACGCCCCGCCTGCCGACAGTCAATACGCTCACGACACTTGAGGGCGACACGGCTCGCAGCATTGCCAACCGCTTGTACCCTGCCGACAGCTCTGCTCAGCGCCGCATGGCCCGTGCGCTGCTGGCCCACAACGCGAGTCGCCTGAATGGCCGCAGCGGCACCTACGACCGCCTGCCTGCCGGTCTCACGCTTGAAATCCCCGCCTTGCCCGCCAGCCTCGCCGTGCCCCCTCCGCGCGAACCCGGCACGGTGCCTACACCGGGCACTGCCGTGGCAGAACCCAAACCAGTTGCCAGTGCCCCCAAGCCTCCGCCGCACAAGAGCCACGATCGTCTGGTTGTCAGCGCTGCGGGTGACGAAGCTGCACTGCAGCTTTCCACCTCGATCGGAAAACGTCGCGAACTCAATGAAGACCAGCGTGGCCGCCTACGTACCGAGATGCAGCTGATTGCCACGCTGGATGAAAAGATTGCCACCCAGCTCGAACTGGCTGATCGCCTGCGCCAACTCGAAGCCTTGCAATCCCGCCTCAAGGAAGACGCGGATCGCCTGGAAAGTGAATTGCGCGCCCAGCGCGCCCTGCAGCAATCCGGCCCGGTCGCCGCCAGCACACCGCTCGCAGTGCCCGTCGCACCGCCGGCCGTGACGCCCACCGCCGGGACGAACAGCGCCTGGCATCTCCAGCCGCTGCTCTGGCTGGCCGTAGCGGCCGGCCTTGCCGCAATACTCATAGCCGCCCGCTGGGCCTGGTTGCGCCGCCGGCACAGTCCGCTTGAAGGTGAAACGCTGCCGCTGCCTGCCGGCAACGAGGCGGGGCTGGCCGGGCACCTGATCGAACCGCTGTCCGAAGCCGACATCTGGCCGGACGAAGAAGGCCATGCGCCGCAGACCAATCCGCGCCTGGCTGCCAGTATGGAGGGGGCACTTGGCCAGTTATCCGTCTCCGGGCTGGGGCCAGCTTCGATGCTGCAGATCGTGGAGGACGATGTCGAAGAGCATGACTCTGCTGTCGAACTGGCCGAAATCATGATGTCCTTCGGACGTGTTCAGGGTGCGGCGCAGACTCTTGCGGACTTCATCCGAGCCAATCCGAAGCAGGCCGTGAAGCCTTGGATCAAGTTGCTGGAGGTCTATCGCGCAGCCGACATGCGCAGCGAATTCGATGCGCTCACCAGCCAGCTGAACAAGACCTTCAACGTACGCACAGTGGCCTGGGACGAATTCGAGATTGCCCGCCAGGCACCGGAATCGCTGGAACACATGCCGCACATCCTGGCGCGCCTGCATGACACCTGGGGCCGCCGTGAATGCCAGGCACTGCTCCACGAACTGCTGCGCGACAACCGTCAGGGCACTCGCCAAGGCTTCCCGCTTGTCATCATCGACGAGATCCTGCTCTTGCTGGGTATTCTCGAGACCCAGATCGGCCCCTACCGGCCAGAGCCGGGGGACCCGACCCTTACGCCAATCGCCACCCTGTCGCGCAGCGCCAGCTTTACTGCACCGACCGCCCCACTGGCGGTACCCTCAATCGTGCCTGAGGAGCTGGTCACCCGCCCGGCCCCACGTGAGCCGGAGCCCAAGCCGGCGCCTGCAGCGGTGCTAGCCAAACCCGAAGCACTGCCTTTCTCCTCGAGCAACAGCCTTGGGCAGCTCGACTTCGAGCTGGACATGACCGATCTGAGCAAGACCCTGCACATCAATCTGGACGAACTCGGCGGCGACACCATCGCGCCGGACGAATCACGCCACTAAGCCGGCCTAAACTCTGCCGTGTCGCGGGCTCAGTCTTGCGGCCAACAACACATGCAGCGCGGCTCAGACCGTACTCTCGCCAAAGAGCCGGAAAACCTTCAGAGAATCATCAACCTTGCGCGATGAGCGGGTCATCGTCTCCATCGATTGCCAGAGTTCGCGCAAGCCCTCCTGACTCACCTGGGCCAGGCTCGAGATCTGCTCCATGTTGCCGGTGATCTCCTGCCCGGCCAGCGTCTGCTGATCCGAGGCACCAGCAATATGGCGAGCCAGATCGAGCGTACGATCGCTGGCGGACTGGACGGCCAGCAGACAATCAACGCTGGAGCGCATGGTTTCAGTGCTGGCCCGGGCGACATGAGAAGTCTGATCCATGGCCATATCCACCGAAGCGGTCAGGCGCTGGATGTCCTCAACCATGGTGTTGATCTCAGCGGTGCTGCGCGTGGTGCGCTCGGCCAGCTTGCGCACCTCATCGGCCACCACCGCAAAGCCTCGCCCGGCTTCACCGGCCCGCGCCGCCTCGATGGCTGCATTGAGCGCGAGAAGATTGGTCTGATCGGCAATCTCCTTGATGGTGTGAGTGATGCTGCCAATTTCGGCCACGGCCCCGTTCAGCTCGCCAATCTCGGCGCGTGCGCTATGTACTGCAGCCATCGCAGCCTCGGAGTTGGACATGCCCCTGGCCACGATTTCGCGTCCGCTCGCCACTTGCTCACGAGACTCTCCTGCCGCCTGCGCCGCCTCGCCGGAACTGCCAGCCACCTCCACCACAGACTGGCAGAACTCCTCGGTCGCCGCGGCCACCGCCGAGATGCGATCGTACTGCTCGTCGATACGCTGGCTGATCGCATCGGCACGCGCATTGGCCATGCCAGTGTTGTGCAGACTGGTGCGCATGGCTTCGCGGATATGATCGATGCTGACCAGCCAGCGCGTCTGCATCACCGAGAGTGCATTGCTCAGACGGCCGATTTCGTCCGCTCGGGCGATATCGAAGCGATGCGAGAGATCGCCCTCACTCATCGGCACGATGGCTTCATTCAGCCGCTGCAAGGGACTAAACAGACGCTGGCGCATCAGCAGCGCACCAACCGGCAGAAGCAGCAAGGCGAGCAGCGTTGCTGCGCTGCCCGTCCAGGCCGGCCAGGCCAATGCGCCCACGAGAAGGCTCAGCAAAAGGGGAAGGGCGATAAGGGCAAACAGGGCATAGCACTGCGCGGCCAGGCTCAGCGGTGAGGAAGACCTCGCGGCCCCGCGGGCCGCAGCATCCATGCCGGCATACGCAGCCTCGGCAGCGCTGATCTGCTGCTGCGTCGGACGGCGGCGCACCGACATGTACCCGACGGTGCCGCGATTGCGCGTGATCGGCACGATCAGCGCATCCACCCAGTAATGATCGCCATTCTTGCAACGATTCTTGACGGTGCCTCGCCAGGGCAAACCGGCCTTCAGATCGGCCCACATGGCGGCAAAGGCGGCGCGCGGCATGTCGGGGTGGCGCACGATGTTGTGCTGACTGCCGATCAGCTCATCACGGGCGTAACCACTGATAGCCACGAAGGCTTCGTTGGCATCCGTGATCTTGCCGTGAAGGTCGGTCTGTGAAACGAGATAGGCGTTGGCGGGGAGTTTGACTTCGTGACGAGTGACAGGCTGATTCTTGTTCATGGTGGCATCGGGTTGGCTGCGATGACGGGTCTGATTCGCCCGCCTTCAACCCTAACGGCTCGATACCGCCCGACTTTATGGCCACACAACAATAGTGGTCATATTCGAACCTGTCATACCGCTTCGAGCTTGGCCAGACTCAGCAACAGCCACTTCACGCCGGCCGAGCCGAAGTTGATTTGCAGCTTGGCGTCCTGCCCACTGCCCTCGGCGGCGATGATCACCCCGTCGCCGAACTTGGCATGGCGCACCAGCTGGCCAATGCGCAGGCCTGCGAGATCGCGGCTTTTCTGCACGGCGCCGGCTCCCGGATTCCGCTTCGCTGCATCCGGGCTACTGTGCTGGCTGTTCCAGGCCGCGTTGCGCGAAGGGGTGTGATAAGCCCCGGCCCCAAAACCGGCCTGCACGCGCGGCGTGAGCCACTTGAGCAGGCCTTCCGGAATCTCGTCGAAGAAGCGGCTCTTCATCGCGTAACGCGTCTGGCCGTGCAGCATGCGGCTCTGCGCCAGCGTGAGGTAGAGGCGTTTTCTCGCCCGCGTCACCGCCACATACATCAGGCGCCGTTCCTCTTCGAGGCTGGCCAGATCGTTCATGCTCTGCTCATGCGGGAAGAGACCGTCTTCCACGCCGGTGATGAACACCGCGTCGAACTCCAGGCCCTTGGCGGCATGCACGGTCATCAGCTGAACAGCATCCTGACCGGCTTCGGCCTGATGGTCACCGGCCTCCAGCGAGGCGTGAGCCAGAAAACGTGACAGCGGATCGCCCGGCAACACTTCCTCGCCCTCGACCGGCGGCTGCTCGGCTTCGTTCATGAAGTAGCGCGCGGCACTGACGAGTTCATCAAGGTTTTCCAGCCGCTCCTGCCCTTCGCGCTCGGCACGGTAATGGGCGCGCAGGCCGGAGGCGTCGAGGATGTGATCGACGATCTCGTAGAGCGGCAGGCCATCGGTGGCGCGGCGCATCTCTTCGACAAGGCGCAGGAAGCCGCCGATGGCGGCGGCCGGCTTGCCCGAGAGGTGCGGCACGGTGGCGTAGAGGCTGGTGTTGAAGCTGCGCGCGGCATCCTGCAGCTGTTCCAGCGAGCGGGCGCCGATACCCCGTGTGGGGAAATTCACCACGCGCAGAAAGGCCGTGTCGTCATCGGAATTCGCCAAGAGGCGCAGATAAGCCAGCGCGTGCTTGATTTCCTGACGCTCGAAGAAGCGCAGGCCGCCATACACCTTGTAGGCCACGCCGCTGGAGAAAAGCTGATGCTCCAGCACGCGGGACTGGGCGTTACTGCGATAGAGCAAGGCCACATCGGAACGCGAAGCGCCGTCACGAATCAGCTGCTGAATCTCCTCGACGATCCAGCGCGCCTCATCCATGTCGCCCGGCGCTTCATACACGCGGATCGGCTCGCCGCTGCCCTGATCGGTCCACAGGTTTTTGCCCAGACGCTTGGAGTTGTTGGCAATGATGGCGTTGGCCGCATCGAGGATGTTGCCGTGCGAGCGGTAGTTCTGCTCCAGACGGATCACGTTGGCCACCCCGAACTCGCGCTCGAAGTCACGCATATTGCCCACTTCCGCGCCACGGAAGCCATAGATGCTCTGGTCATCATCGCCCACTGCAAACACGGCGGCGGGTGCTTCGGCGCCGTGCGCGGCGAGCAGCTTGAGCCACAGGTACTGCAGGCGATTAGTGTCCTGAAACTCGTCGACCAGGATGTGCCGGAAGCGCAGCTGGTAATGGCGGCGGATCGGCTCATGACGGCTGAGCAGTTCGTAGGAACGCAAGAGCAACTCGGCAAAATCGACCACACCTTCCTTCTGGCACTGGTCTTCGTATTCCTTGTAAAGGCCCACGCGCTGGCGCGTGTAGTCGTCCCAGGCCTCGACCTGGGCGGCGCGATGGCCGGCCTCTTTGTTGCCGTTGATGAAGTGCTGCAGCTCGCGCGGCGGGAATTTCTCGTCATCCACGTTGAGGGTCTTCAACAAGCGCTTGATCGCGGCAAGCTGGTCGGCCGTATCGAGGATCTGGAAGGTCTGCGGCAGCGCCGCTTCGCGGTAGTGGGCGCGCAGCATGCGGTTGCACAGGCCGTGGAAGGTGCCGATCCACATGCCACGCGTATTGATCGGCAGCATGGCGCCGAGACGCGTGAGCATTTCCTTGGCGGCCTTGTTGGTGAAGGTCACTCCGAGAATGCTCGCCGGATTGGCCTGGCCGGTCTGCAGCAGCCAGGCAATGCGGGTGGTGAGCACGCGCGTCTTGCCCGAGCCGGCGCCGGCCAGAATCAGGGCGGCCTGCGGCGGCAGGGTGACGGCGGCGAATTGTTCGGCGTTGAGGTTTTCGAGCAGCTTGGACATGGAGGCGCAACTTCAGACGAAGCACGCATTTTACAGGGCTGCCAGCCACCGCCGGGGCGCAGACAAAGATTTCACCCTAGGCCTCGGCCAACAGCCCCTCCAGGAGCTGGGCGGCGGCATCGAAATCGAGCGCCGAGATCAGTACGGTCAGTTGTTCAGCCAGCTCGGCGCCGCACGCGCCGGGCAAGCCTGCCCGCAGGTATTCGAAGCTGTCGAGGGCATCCATGTCGTGCTGATGCAGCTGACGCAGCAACTGCTGAAGCGCTACACGATCTGCTCCGCTGGCAGGGCTGGTTGCCTGTTTGCGGGTTTCAAGGTGAGCGGTAATGGCGGGTAGGAGCAGATCCAGACTGATCTCGACCGCATTGAGCGCAGCCAGCGCGGCATCGGCATCGCCCCGCTGCATGCCGGCCTCACCGAGCCGGGCCTGCTCCGAGAGTGCATTCGCACCGATATTGGCCGCTGTCGATTTCAGGGTGTGAAAGATCCGCCCGGCATCCTTGAAGCGCCCCTGCTCAAGATGATGGCGCAAGGCTTCAGGCAAAGGGGTCGCTTCAATGCAGAACTGCAACAGCAGTTCGCGAAACAGCGCCTGGTTATTGCCAATGCGGGCCAGGGCCTCACTCGTCTCGAGACCGGAGATGGCAATCACCTCGCCGGCCGGCGTGGATTCACCCGCATCTTCGGGCGACGCCGCCACGGCGTGGGAAAGGCTGTGGCCAAGCGCGCGTTCGAGGGTCTCGATGGTCAGCACGGCGTCCAGCGGCTTGCTGAGAAAATCATTCATGCCAGCGGCCATGCATTCCTCTCGCTGCCGCTGCAGCACGCCAGCCGTCATTGCAATCACCGGCAGCTTGATGCCCAGCTCGCTGCGCAGCAGGCGGGTAGCGGTGCAGCCGTCCATCACCGGCATCTGCACGTCCATGAGAATGGCAACGTACAACTCCGGATGGGCCCGCAGGCGATCCAGTGCCTCCTGCCCGTTGCCCGCCACATCTAGGATGGCACCAGCTTGCTGGAGGATGCCACGCGCCACCATCTGGTTGATGGCGTTGTCTTCCACCAGCAGCAGTCGGGCCCCACGCAGGGAGCGCGCCCTTAACTGCACTTCGGGCAGCTGCATGATGCGGCGCAGGTCACGACTATTGTCACGCCGCGAACAAGCCTGCATCACCGAATCGAGCAGCGTGGAACTGGTGACTGGCTTGATCAGCACGCCATCGAGCGACACCAGCAACGGATCGGCATTGAGTTGCTCCCGCCCGTGCGCGCTGGAAACGGCCAGCACGATCGGCGGCAAGGCATCCGGCTTGCGCTGGCTCAGTTGCTGGAGCAGGCGACCCCTACCGCGATCGGGCATGTTCCAGTCAATCAGCACGATATCGGGATTGCGGCCACGAGTGATCACACGGGCCATGGCCTCGGACTCACTGGCGCAGCTCTCGCAACTCACGCCAAGCGCTTCGGCAGCCGCCACCAGTGCACCGCTGGAACTATCGCTGCCATCCACCACCAGCAGATCCTGGATCTGCAAGCCCTGCAACGGCGGCGTCTGCGAGGCCTGACCTCCGGCCAAAGCCTGCATGCGCACGGTAAATTTAAAGCGACTGCCCTGCCCCGGCATGCTGGTGACACCGATGGAGCCGCCCATCATTTCAACCAGCCGTTTGCAGATCACCAGGCCCAGCCCGCTACCGCCATAGCGCCGGGTGGTGGAGGTATCCGCTTGGGTAAACGGAGCAAACAGGCGCCCGATCTGCTCCTCGCTCATGCCGATGCCGGTGTCACGCACCTCGCAACGCAGGATGATTTCGTTGCCCTCTCGCTGCAGCAGGCCGATGCCAACCGACACTTCGCCGTTGCCGGTGAACTTGATCGCATTGCCGGCCAGATTCACGAGAATCTGCTGCAGGCGCAACTGGTCTCCCAGCAGGATGCGTGGCAGCGCCGGGTCGACCTGGATATGCAGATCAATATCCTTGTCAGCCGCGCTAACGGCCATGATGCCAGCCAGCGCATCGCATACATCACTGAGGTGGAAAGGCACCGGAGCCAGCTCCATGCGCCCGGCCTCGATCTTGGAGAAGTCCAGGATGTCGTTCAGGATGCCCAGCAAGGCCTTGCCGGAGACTTCGATCAGGCGCAGTTGCTCGCGTTGCTCGGCATCCAGGCGCCCGAAGCCAAGCACCTGGGCCATACCCAGTACCGCATTGAGCGGAGTACGGATCTCGTGACTCATGTTGGCGAGGAACTCGCTCTTGCTGCGACTGGCCGATTCGGCGGCCTCGCGCGCCTCGCGCTGCATGCGTTCAGTCTGTTTGCGCGCGCTGATGTCGTAAGCAATCCCCATGAAACCCGAAATCTCTCCCTGCACATTACGCAGGGCCGTGACGGTCAGCATCACTGCTAGCGTGGAGCCATCCTTGCGTACATAGGTCCATTCGCGCGCTTCAGCTTCACCACAGCGGGCCTTGTGCACGAAAACTTCATAACCCTCGATGAGCAAACCAGTCTGTTGCGAGAGCTCCGCCCCACGGCACCTCAGCTCGTCTGGCAAATGGAAGATGGCGGGGGTTGCACAGCCAATGAGCTCGCCAGCCGGGTAGCCCAGCATGCGCTCCGCGCCGGTATTGAAGACGGTGATCAGCCCGTCTTTATCCGACGCCACAATCGAAAACTCACTGGCGGCATTGATGATGGCCTGGAGCAGGTTCTGGGTAGCTTCGATGCGCTGCTCGGCGCTGTAGCGAGCAGTGACATCGCTGACCATGGCCAGGGTCTGATGCCCCTCCGAAGTATCCACCGGGCTCAGTGCAATTTCGAGCGGAAACTCGCTGCCGTCTGCGCGCAGCCCCGTGAGATAACGCCCCTGCCCCATCAGCCGCATCACAGGAGCCTCCTCAAAACCTTCACGCAGGCGCTGATGCAAGGCACGCGCGCCTTCCGGCAGGAGGGTTTCCAGCGGCTGTCCGAGCAGGGAGCCTTCGGCGTGGCCGAACATGGCTTCGAGCCGCCCATTGAGCAAACTCATGCGCCCCCGCCTATCCACCATCACGATGCCACTGGGGCTGGCATCAATCACCTGACGGAAGCGCGCCTCGCTTTTGCGCAAATCAACCGTCATTTCGCGGGCTTTGGCTTCAGCCTGGGCAATCACCAGACGGGAGGAGCGCGCGCCCACCAGTAGCAAGGCAAACAATAAAAAGGAAGTCAGGATGCCGCTCGCCAGCACGACTTCCGGCAACTTGTCCGCCGTTTCGGACATGAAATTTTCATTGGGCGTAAAAACAGCCTGCCATTGCCTCCCTGGCAGCTCAAGCTGCACCTGGATCACAAGATCATTGCGTGCTGCGAGTGCCAGCTCCTTGGCGGAGTCAGAGGCGTAAAGCAAATGCGCAGGGCGGGTATCGGCGCCGTCAAAAAGCTGCAGGTGCAGCAACCTATTCTCCTGATGGCCGAAAATCCCTTCCATGAGTTCGGCCACGCGAAAGGCCGTAAACATGAAGCCGCGGATCGCCCGACGACGCTCACTCAGCGACTCCAACGGCACACCACTCAGGTACACCGGCGCGAACATCATGACGCTTGGCCTATCCTCCCCTCCGTCCAGAAACAACCTGACCCGGCCGGTTATGCTACTGCTGGCGCTATCCACAGCAAGCGCCATAGCCTCGCTGCGTATCGGCTCGATGAATTGATCGAGGCCCAATACACGCTCTTGCGCTGCGCGCGACCAAGGCTCTCCGAACACGATGGGGGCATAGCGCGCTCGATCACCTTCAGGACGGACCCGATACTCACCCAAACCGCTCTGGCGCATCAGCCGCTCATGATTCGTCAGCTCATGCCGGTGGACCAGCTCGATATAGCCAACCCCCAAGATTCCCGGATAGCGTCGCTCCAGATCCAGGCCTCGGTAGTAAGTTGAGAACTCCTCACGGGTTACCTCGTCACTGGCCTGCAGGAGGCCGGTGGCACCCAGCAGGATCTGCCGATAAGCATCAATACGCTCCTCAATCAAACGATGAGCGTCCGCCACCCGCAACTCGAAGGTGTGTTGACGCACGCCCTCGACATAGCGCAGCAAGGACTGCCAGGCCACCAGGCTCAAGATCAGTCCGAACATCAGGACCAGCCAGGGAATCGCATCCCTGAGGCGCCGTCGGACCTCCGCATCCGCCAACGATCCGGAGAGCTGTCTCATGTGCCACTCTCCGCCAGCATCACCCGGTTGCGCCCCGCGGCCTTGGCCCGGTACAGCGCGGCGTCCGCCGCGGCAACGATTTCATTGTTACCGCCGTCGATAGCGGGTTTTCCAGCGGCTACGCCAACACTGACGGTCACCATGCCAAACGATGAAATTTCGTGGGGCAGCGCCAGTGCGCGCACCCTTTCAACCAGGAACTCTCCGAAGCGACAAGCCTCTTCGCGTTCGGTATTGGGCAGAATCACCGCGAACTCTTCACCGCCATAGCGCGCCGCCATCTCTCCAGGCCGGCGCGCCGACTCCTCGATGCACAGAGCGATCTGGCGCAGGCAGGCATCGCCGGCCTGGTGACCGTAGAAATCATTGAAAGGCTTGAAATAATCGATATCCACGATCGCCAGCCCCAGCGGGCCTGGCGTACGGCGATGGCGGCGACATTCGATCAGCAACTGTTCATCGAAGGCACGGCGATTGTGGATGCCGGTGAGGCCATCGCGCATGGCCAGCTCGAGCAACTGATCCCCCTGGCGCTTGAGGGTGAGATGGGTCTTGACGCGCGCCCGCACGATCGGCTCGGAAAGCGGTTTGGGAATGAAATCCACCGCCCCGGCGGACAGCCCCGCCACCTCGTGATCGACACCGGTATATGCGGTGATGAAAATCACCGGCACATCCATCAACTCGGGAGTTTTCTTGATCAACGAGCAAGTTTCCAGCCCATCGATTCCGGGCATCTCCACGTCCAGCAGAATGATGTCCGGCATCAACTCAATGGCCATGCGGATCCCGGAATCACCGCGTGTTGCGAAATGCACGTTGCCCATGTCACGCACGAAATGGCTCACCAGACGAATACTGCTGGGCGAGTCGTCGATAATCAGGATCTTTGCTTCGCGTTCAAGCGGACGGGCAGCCATGCGTGCATGCATCTCCAAGCCGGCAGCCCGAAACAGGCTGCTTAGCGGTTTATCGGATGCGCGCGGGGAGACTTGAACTGCATGGAAGGGAGGGATGGGCAGCCTGAGCTGGGTGCTGGGTGCTGGGTGCTGGGTGCTGGGTGCGCCAGATTGTGTAGGAGCGGCCTCTGGCCGCGAAGGCTTGCGGCCAGAGGCCGCTCCTACAAGATCAAGCCCACCGGAGCGAAGCTTTTAAATCAAACTTCGCCCGACGCAAAAATCGAGTGGCAAGCGTAGCGAGCGGCTCAAGGTCGCGAGGAGCATCGCAGCCGTACTGAAGTACGGCGAGAAGCACAGTCGCGAGATTGGGCCACGCTTAGCTTGCCACCGATTTTTTTACATGACAGCGCCAATCTGCCAGGGCAGAAACTCGTCGTTGCCATAGCCCAGCTTCTCGCTCTGGGCCTTCTCGCCCGAGGCGTAGGCAATGATCGAATCGAAGATGCGCTGGCTGATCTCTTTCATCGGCACGCCGTCGAGCAGATCACCACAGTTCACGTCCATGTCCTCGCGCTGGCGATTCCACAGGGCGTTGTTGGTGGCAAGCTTGATGGTCGGTACGCCGGCACAGCCGAAGGCCGACCCGCGCCCGGTGGTAAAGCAGATCAGCTGGGCGCCGCCCGCTGCCTGGCCGGTCGCGGAGACCGGGTCGTAGCCCGGGGTGTCCATGTACACGAAGCCCTTGGCATCGATCTGCTCTGCGTACTCATACACGCCCTGCAAGGTGGTGGTGCCGCCCTTGGCGACCGCACCGAGCGATTTCTCGAGGATCGTGGTGAGCCCGCCGGCCTTGTTGCCGACCGAAGGGTTGTTGTCCATCTCCCCCCCATTGCGGTGGGTGTAGTCCTTCCACCAAGCGATGCGGCCAATCAGCTTATCGGCAATTGCCGGGGTCGCCGCGCGACAGGTCAGCAGGTGTTCGGCGCCGTAGATCTCGGGCGTTTCAGAAAGAATGGCCGTGGCGCCGTGGGCGACCAGCATATCCACCGCGCCACCGAGAGCCGGGTTGGCGGTGATGCCGGAATAGCCGTCCGAGCCACCACAGTTCAGGCCGATGATCAGATTGCTGATCGGCGCATCTTCGCGCTGGAAGGCATTGGCCTTGGGCAGCATGGCTTCGACCAGTTCGATACCCTTGGCGATGGCCTTGGAGGTGCCGCCGAGTTCCTGGATGTTGACGCTGCCCAACATGCCTTCGGGATAGGTGCCGAGTTGCTCGATGAGCGGCTGAACCTGGTTCATCTCGCAGCCCAGGCCCACGAAGAGCACACCAGCGAAGTTCGGGTGCTGGGCATAGCCGAGCATGGTGCGCTTGAGCGCCAGCATGCCCTCACCTTGGCTGTTCATGCCGCAACCGAGCGGGTGCGGCATCGGCACCACGCCGTCAATGTTCGGATAGGCTGCCAGCACGCTGCGCGAGAAGTGGTTGGCAATCGCCCGTACCACTGTTGCCGAGCAGTTTACGGAGGCGATCACGCCGATGTAGTTGCGCGTGCCGACCTTGCCATTGGCACGCTTGAAACCCTTGAACAGTGCCGGCTGAGCGACTTTCGGCGGATCAAAGCGGGCGGTGCCGACGGCGTAGTCGCGCTCGAATTCGCCCACGGCGAGGTTCTGCACATGCACATGCTGGCCTGCGGCGATATCGGTCTTGGCGAAACCGATGATCTGGTTGTAGCGGCGAACCGATTCACCCTGCTTGATGTCGTGTGCGGCGACCTTGTGGCCCGGCGGTACGAGATCGCGCACAGTGCAGGTTTCGCCCGGAATGGCGTTGCCCGGCATGAGCTGGCGGGTGGCGATCACCACGTCATCATTGGCGTGGAGGCGGATGGCGATGGAAGCGTCCATGATGGTTCCTTGCGTACTGGTAGGGTGCGCACTGCGCACCGTTTCGTCATGTGTCGGGAAGAGTCCGCGTGCGCGGTGCGCACCCTACAGATTTGCCATCGCGGCCTTAACGCCCTGTGCCTTGATGGCCGTCAGCGCGCGCGTGACCTGCTCGGTCAGCCCCGCGACAGCGTTCAGATCCTCGCCCCACAGGCGCGCATCGCCGAGCATGCTACGCACGCGACCGGCAAGGTCTTCGCCAGCCTGCCAACCGCGCCAGGCTTCGCCCAGCGCGGAGAGGATCTCGGCGTTGTCGCGGATCGGGTAGCTACCCGCATCACGTTGCCCCACGAATTCACCCTTGGCATCGAAAGTGCCCTGATAGAAGTTCAGCAGCGCGGCCAGCGAGAAGGACAGGCCGGCCGGCGCCTTGCCGTGCGCAGCCACGTAATCCTTCACCGTCGGCAGCACGCGCACCTGCCACTTCGACACCGAGTTCAGCGCAATCGAGATCAGCTCATGACGGATGTGCGGATTGGCGAAGCGCTCCATGATGGTGTCAGCGTAGGCGCGGCGTTCGGCATCGGGCAGCGGCACGAAGGGCACGATCTCTTCGAACATCACCTGCTTGAGGTACTTCGACACCACCGGGTCTTCGGTCATCTGCTGCACGGTATCCAGCCCGGTGCTGTAGGAAGCCAGCGATGAGGCGGTGTGCGCGCCGTTCAGGATGCGCACCTTGCGGGTGCGATAGGGCTGCATGTCGTCAGTCCACACCACGCCGAGCCCGGCCTTGTGCAGCGGAATTTCGTCGGCCAAGTGCGCCGGGCCCTCGATCACCCAGAGCAGGAAAGGCTCAGCGGCCACCAGCAGCTTGTCTTCGTAACCGAGTTCTTCGCAAAGCTTGGCAGCCTCGGCAGCCGGGTAGCCCGGCACGATGCGGTCAACAAGGGTATTGCAGAAGTGATTGTGGGCCTTGATCCACTCGGCAAATGCGGCCGGCAAACCCCAGGCTTCGACGTGCTGCAGCACGGTGGCGCGCAGCTTCGTGCCATTGGCTTCAATCAGCTCGCAGGGCAGGAAGACCAGGCCGGACGCGGCCGTGCCGCCCAAAACTTGGTACCGCGCCCACAGCAGTGCGGCGATCTTGGCCGGAAAGTTATCCGGACAGGCAGCCCCCTGAGCTTCGGCCACATACGCGATGCCGGCTTCGGTGGTGTTGGAGATCACAAAACGCAGCGCGGGATCGGCGGCCAGGGCCAGCATTTCATCCCATTGCGCGTACGGGTTCAGGCACTTGTCCACACAGCTCACGATGCGCCGCGACTCGAAGGTCTGGCCACCCTGCACGCCGCGCAGCAGCACGGTGTAGAGACCATCCTGGGCATTGATCAGGTCGGCAATACCGCGCGCCAGCGGCTGAGCGATAGTCACGCGGCCATTGAAATGCCCTGCCCCGTTGGCAATATCGATCAACCAGTCGGCAAACCCGCGCAGGAAGTTGCCGTCACCGATCTGCAGGATCTTCACCGGCGGCTTGCCTGCCGCAGCGTCCAGCGAGTACTCGGCGCGCACCTGGGTGGTGGCAAGGGTCGAACGATTCAATGCAAGCACGGACTGTCTCCCGAAATGAAGTCACGCGGCTCAGCGCCCCAAAAGCGGCCAGTACGCCTGACAAATTGAAGAATTTGACGCATATTAGTTCAAGTTGTCTGACAACTCAAGCAGATGTAAACCCTGATCACGGGCCGGCTACAAGCCTCGAGATGAGCGCCGACGCTAACGAAAAACGGCCTGTTCCGCGAGGAAACAGGCCGTTTGGTCGGGCTGGGATAGTCCTTAGCCGAAGAAGAAAACCGGCATCGCCGCGAGCGGGATGATTGCCCCCGGATACTGGACCACGATGGAGGCCAGCTTGTTGCCGTAGCGACCGGCGATTTCGGGCGGCTGGCCAGCCAGACGGGCAGCCAGATAGCCACCGGCAAAGGAGTCACCGGCGCCGGTAGTGTCGACGACCTTGTCCACACGGAAGGTCGGCACCATGATCGGCTCCTGGCCGCGCACGCGGATCAGGGTCGGGTCAGCACCGCGCTTGACCACCACTTCCTCACAGGGCAGCGAGTAGGCGTGGGCCAGGGCGGACTCTTCATCCAGACCGTAGAGCGCGGCATTGTCTTCGAGCGTGATCAGGGTCAGGTCAGCGTTGGCGAAGGCGCGGTCGTACCATTCGGTCGTGCGCGGATCGCCACGCCACACGCGGGGCCGGTAATTGTTGTCAAAGAACACCTTGCCGCCGCGCTTGCGCAGGCGATCGCCCAGCTCGAAAAGGGTCTCGCGACCGGAATCCGGCAGCACCGCCAGCGAGATACCGCTGAAGTACAGCACATCAAGGTCGTCGATATTCTGCTCGAGCAGGCTGTTGTGCTCCTGGCCGACGAAGAAGTCCTTGGCCGCCGACATGTCGCGCCAGTAGAAGAAGGTGCGCTCGCCGGAGTCGTCCACCTGGATAGTGTAGAGGCCGGGCATCTTGCCTTCGACCCTGCGCACCATGCGCGTATCGATACCTTCCTTTTGCCAGGCTTCGACCATCTTGGCACTGAAGGCATCCGTGCCAAGCTGGGTGGCGTAGGAAACCTGGATGCCGCTATCCGCGCCGAGACGGGCCAGATACACAGCAGTGTTCAGGGTATCGCCGCCAAAGGTTTGCTGCATGGTGCCAAACATCTCGCCGCGCAGCTCGATCATGCATTCGCCGAAAAGGGCGATCCGACATTTCTTTTCCATGTGTTTTTTCCTGCTGGATTCGCGGGTTCGACGAGGGGGTCGCCGCCCGATCAAAATTCTAAACAAGTTCGCACTGCGGAACGCCGTGCCACCAGGGCTTTGCTGCCGGACGATGACTTAAATCAATCGCTTCGCCATTGTGCCATTGCCAAAGCTGATTCAGCACCCGACCACCGAGCATAAGTGCAGGAAGCATGACGAGCGGGATCACAGCCCGCCGGCAAAGCCCAGCTGCCGCCAGGCCTCGTAGGTCACCACGGCGACCGTATTGGAGAGATTCACGCTGCGCACATTAGGCATCATCGGCAGGCGCAATCGCTGCTCTGCGGCGAACTCGGCCAGCACTTCGGCAGGCAGGCCACGCGACTCAGGCCCAAAAACCAGCACGTCGCCGGGCTGGAAGGCCACCGTGTCATAGCGCACCGTGCCCCGCGTACTCAGGGCAAAGAAGCGCCGTCCCGCGAGTTTGGCCCGGCAGGCGGCCCAGTCGGGGTACTGGGTGACGACCGAAAGCTCGGTGTAGTCCATGCCTGCGCGCTGCAGCTGCTTGTCGGAGAGCTCAAAGCCCATCGGTTCAACCAGATGCAGACGCGCGCCGGTATTGGCGCACAGACGAATGATGTTGCCCGTATTGGGCGGAATCTCGGGTTCGAAAAGGACAATGTCGATCATGCCGGCATTATCCCTCCGGTTGCGCCTGTACGACAGTACTGCCACCAATCCAGTGCCGGCCATCAAGCTGTCAACCGGCACAACCGTTAAAGCAATTAAAGTACGACCAAAGTCGTATCTAAGTATCTGAATTGGTTCGAGTAAGAGCCGAAGCAAGGAATGACGAACAGCCTCCCCCAGCGCCCTGCCGAAAACCCGCACGCCTCACGCGAGGAGGGCGAGCGCCTGCTCGCCTGTCTCAACGCAGCCTTGGCCTACAGCCGTTTCGAGGAAGCGGCGGCGGCCGTATGCAGCGAATTGCAGGCGGTATTCGGCTGCGAGCTGGTTGCCCTTGGCCTGCTGCGCGGGCGCAGTGTGCGGCCACTGGGCTGGTCCGGTGTGGCTGATGCGCAGGCGGCACTGGCGCTCGGGCGCAAGATCGGCGCAGCCATGGATGAATGCGTGGATCAGCGCTGCAGCCTGCGTTATCCAGCCGCCGCCGGCGACCCGCCCCGCATCACTCTGATGCACGCAGAGCTCGCCAGCGCGGATCTGGGAGCAGCGATCCTGAGTGTCCCCCTGCCCGCTCGCCTGGAAGCTGTGGGCTGTGTGATCCTGCTGCGCGGCGAGAAACAGCCCTGGAGCGATGCCGAACGCAGCATGGCCGAGGAGATTGCCGGCCTGCTTGGCCCGGTGCTGCTCCTGCGCCAGCAAGCGGACGAGCCATTGCGCCGCCGCCTGCTGCGCCAGCCGGGCGAGTTGCTGGAAAAACTTCAGGGTCCGCGCAGCCTGCGCCTGTGGCTGGGCCTGCTCGGCGTGGCAGGCTGTCTGCTTGCCGGTGGCCTGATTCCGGTGGCCGACACGGTACGGGCCGAAGCGCGTCTGCAGGGCGAGATTGAACGCAGCATCACGGCCCCGGCCGACAGCTTCATTCAGGATGTACTGGTACGCCCCGGCAGCAGCGTTGCCGAAGGCGAATTGCTGCTAACCCTGGCAGACCAGGATCTGAAGAGTGAGCAACGCCGCCTTGAGAGTGAACATGCGCGTCACCGCAGCGAACTGGCCGAAGCCTTCGCGCGCCAGGACCGCGCCCGCATGGTGGCCAGCCAGGCCAAGGTCGAGGAGGTCGGCTCGCAGCTCGATCTGATCACCGACCAGCTCGCCCGCACACGCCTCACCGCGCCCTTCCCCGGCGTGGTGATCCGAGGAGATCTGCAGCAGCAGGCCGGTGCGCCGGTCAAGCGCGGTGACGTGCTGCTGGTGATCTCGCCACTCAGTGCCTGGCGCCTGATCCTGCAGGTTGATGAACGTGACATCGCCCGCCTCGCCGCCGGCCAGCGCGGCGAGGTGAGCTTTGTGGCCCTGCCCGGCGAGCGCTTTGCGCTGCGCGTGAGCCGCATCACGCCGGTCGCCCGGGTAGTGGACGGTCGCAACGGCTTCGAAGTGGAGGCCACCCTGGAGGGGCGCAGCCAGGCCGTCCGCCCGGGCCTGGAAGGCGTGGCCCAGCTCCACATGGGCAGGCGCCCGCTGTTGGCCATCTGGGGCAGCCGTCTCGCGGATTGGCTGAGCTTGCGCCTGTGGTCCGTATTCGGCTGAAGCATGAGCGAGTCGCTGTTCAGCCCTTACTGGTATCGCGCCGCACATCTGCATCCGCAGCTCGCCGGCAATACCCGGATCACCCGTCAAGTTTTCCGCGACGAACAGTGGTATGTACTGAGCAATCAGGCCTCCGGCCGCCAGTTCCGCGTCAATCGCCTCGGCTACCAGCTCATCGGCCGTCTTGATGGCCAGCATTCGGTGCAGGACATCTGGGATGGCCTGATCCGCGAACTCGGTCAGGACGCCCCCAGCCAGCATGAAGTGCTGCGGGTGCTCTCAGAGCTGGCCGGTGCCGGCATGCTGCGCAGTGAGAGCAGCCCGGATCTGGGCGGCATTTTCGAAGCCACCCGGCGGCGGCAGCAGGGAGCGAGTCGCCTGAACCCGCTGGCCTTCCGCCTGCCACTGTGGAATCCCGCACCCGTACTGGACTTTCTGGCCCCCGCCACGCGCTGGCTCTTTACTCGCCCGGCTGTGCTGCTGTGGACGCTGCTGACACTCGGCGCACTGCTCCTCGCCCAGCTGCACTGGGCCGAGTTGCGCGCCTACGCCAGCCTGCACGTAGCCAGCCCGCGCAACCTGCTGCTGCTGTGGCTGACCTATCCCACGATCAAGCTGATCCATGAGTTTGCCCACGCCCTGGCGGTGCGGATCTGGGGCGGCGATGTGCACGAGCTGGGCGTCACCTTCTTCCTCGTGATGCCGGTACCGTATGTGGACGCCTCCTCCGCCTCGGCCTTCCCCGAGCGCCACCGGCGGATTCTGGTGAGCGCCGCCGGCGTCATGACCGAAGTCGCCATCGCCTCGCTGGCCCTGCTGCTGTGGCTCAATCTCAACGATGGTGTACTGCGCGAACTGGCCTTTGCCTGCATGCTGATCGGCGGGGTGTCCACGGTGCTGGTCAATGCCAACCCGCTGATGCGATTTGACGGTTACTACGTCTTCGCCGACGCCCTCGAAATGCCGGGCCTCGCCGCACGGGCAGATGCCTGGCTGCGCTACCTCGGCGAGCGCTGGCTGCTCGGTCACCGCGAGTTGCCGCCACCGCCCGGCACCGAACACAAGCGCCTGCTGCTGAGCGTATTCGGTGCCGCCTCGCTGATCTACCGCATCAGCCTGCTGCTGGGCATGGCGCTCTGGCTGGGCAGCAAGCAATTGCTACTGGGCGCCTTGCTGGGCCTGTGGCTGCTGCTGCATTTCGCACTCCTGCCGGGCTGGCGCCTGCTGCGCCTGGTCTTTGCCGGGCGCCGCCTGCACAGCACACGCGGCCGCGCGATCGCAGGCCTCACCAGCCTGTTGCTGGCGGGAGTCGTGGTGCTGGGCGTGCTGCCGATGCCCTGGATCACGCACGCCGAAGGCCTCGTGTGGGTGCCGGACGAAGCCCGGGTGCGCAACGAGGAAGAGGGCTTCGTGAGCCGCATCCTGGTCAGCAACGGTCAGTCGGTCAGTGCCGGCACGCCCTTGCTGGAGCTCGAGAACCGCGAACTCAAGGCCCGCGCCAGCCAACTGGCCAGCCGCCTGGCCAGCCGTGAGCAGGCCTATCAGGGCTCCCTGCTGAGCAATCCCGCTGAAGCCATCGCACTGGCCGAAGAAGTGCATGCCCTGCAGACCGAGCAGGCACGCATGGAAGAGCGGCTGGCAAGCCTGCTGCTGCGCGCACCGGTTGCGGGCATCGTCGGCATGCCCACCGCACGCGACCTTGAAGGGCGCTTCTTTGCCCGCGGCAATGTGCTCGCCAACGTGCTGAACCCGGCCACCCTCACCGTCCGCGCGGTGCTGGGGCAGCAGGATATCGAGCTGTTGCGGGCCACAGACCCGCGCGTCGAGATCCGTATCGCCGGCCAGCCACGCGAGAGCCTCGTTGCCCGCAGCCGGCCGGAGCAGCCTGCGGCCGGCTACCAACTGCCCAGCGCGCTGCTCGGCGACCGCGGTGGTGGTCCTTTCCTGACCGACCCAGCTGACCCGGACGGCCTGCGAACCCTCGAGCCTGTATTCACGCTCGATTTCGAAATCCCGGGCAAAGCCCTGCCACGCATTGGCGAACGTGCCCGGGTACACATTTACCATGCCCCGCGCCCACTCGCCGTGCAGTGGTGGCGTAGCCTGCGCCAGGCCTTCGAGCCACACTTTGGTGGAGCCGGCGCATGACGAGCCGAAGCCGCCCTCCGGTGCCCGGGCTGTTGCTGGGGCACTACCCCGAACGCATCGAGCGCGCCCATCACCCGGACCTCCCCTGGCTGCGCAGCCTGCTCGCCGATCTGCCCCCCTTCGCCCATCCCCGCAGGCGCCTTCTGAGTGAGCGTGCCACGCGGATCCTTCAACGCAGCAAGCGTCTGCGTGCGACTCCGGCGGCCATGCCGCTGGCCGAGCTGGCCCGCGACGGCTTCGCCTCGGCCGCCGCCGAAGCCTGCTGTGCGCGGGTGTGCCTGGAAATCGAGAACACCCTCGGTCGCAGTCTGCGCCCGGCCCAGGTCATGGCCGCGCTGTGCGTGCTCGACGGGCGCCTCGCCGAACTGCCCACCGGCGAAGGCAAGACCCTCGCCAGTGCCCTCGCCGCCTGCGTCGCCGCCCTTGCCGGGGTGCCCGTCCATGCAGTGACCAGCAATGACTACCTCGCTGCACGCGACGCCGCCATGCTGCAGCCGCTCGCCGCGGCGCTGGGGCTGCGCGTGGCAGCCATTGATCCGGCCATGAAGAGCGAGACCAGGCGCCAGGCCTATGCCGCCCACATCACCTTCTGCTCTGCGCGCGAACTGGTCTTCGATTACCTGCGCGACCGCAGCCGCACGCACGACCGCGTGCTGCGCGGCCTGTGCATGGCCATCGTGGATGAGGCCGACAGCGTTTTCATCGACGAAGCGGCCACCCCCTTCATCCTCTCCGAGAGTGTCGACGAATCTACCCAGCAGGCGCTCTATGTACAGGCCCTGAGACTGGCCGGGCAAATGAAACCTGGCTTCGATTTCCGCGTGGACGGGCGCGACCAGAGCGTGCACTTCTCCGATCAGGGGCTGGCGCTGATCGAGGCCGAAACCCTGGGCGACATCCCGCTA
The DNA here is from genome assembly GCF_030548425.1 of Uliginosibacterium sp. 31-12. Lineage (NCBI taxonomy): Bacteria > Pseudomonadati > Pseudomonadota > Betaproteobacteria > Rhodocyclales > Zoogloeaceae > Uliginosibacterium > Uliginosibacterium sp. 31-12. The sequence continues at coordinate 201,986 of NZ_JAUOOA010000005.1, forward strand.
TGGGGCGTGCCGCGCTACCGTCAGGAAATGGCCGAACTGGCCATACGCGCGCTCTACATCCTGCGTCGCAACGTCGATTACCTGGTCAGCGAGGGCAAGATCCACATCATCGACGCGAACAGCGGGCGCCGCGCCGAGGGGCGCAGTTGGTCGCGCGGTTTGCACCAGATGGTGGAACTCAAGGAGCGCTGCAAACCCACCCAGGCGGCCCGCGTGATCGCCCAGATCACCTTCCAGCGTTTCTTCAGCCGCTACCACCTGCTCGGCGGCATGAGCGGCACCCTGCTCGAAGCCCGCAGCGAACTGCTCGAGGTCTATGGCCTCACGGTGGAGCGCATCCCGGTCGGCCGCCCCTCCAGCCTGCGCCTGCTGCCGCCGGTGGTATGCAGCCATGCCGGCGCCAGCCAGCAAAAGCTGCTTGAAGAAGTCCTCCAGATGCAGGCGGCCGGGCGGCCGGTGCTGATCGGTACCGATTCGGTCCGCGAATCCGAGCGCATCAGCCAGTTGCTGCGCAGCGCCGGCCTGCCTCATCAGGTGCTCAATGCCCGCCAGGACACGGCTGAGGCCGCCCTCATCGGCCAGGCCGGGCAAGCCGGAGCGATCACCGTCACGACCAATATGGCGGGCCGTGGCACCGACATCCTGATCGACGAGGCTGTCGCCCGCGCCGGCGGCCTGCATGTGTTGTCATGCCAGCACAACAGCGCGCGCCGCATCGACCGCCAGCTCTTCGGCCGCGCTGCACGCCTGGGCCAGCCGGGCAGCGCGCGCACCCTGCTATCGCTGGAAGAAGGCTTGCTGGGACGCTACCTCGGCACAAGGTGGCACAAAATATTGCAATTATTTAGCTCAAAGCTAGACGACACTATGCCTTTAGTAGTAGGCAAAATGCTACTGAAAGTAACCCAGTGGCTAGCCGAACGTCGTGCCCGCAATGCCCGTCAGCGCTTACGGGTAGCCGACACGCAACAAGGAGGAGGACAACTGTTTGGCACGCGCCGTGAATGAGCGCCGACAGGCAGAAAATAATCATGACAAGAATTTCGTACTCACGCCCCCTGTGCGGCTTGCTCCCGGGGTTGCTGCTCCTTGCCTGCGGTAGTGTGGCTGCCGCGCCAGCGAATAGCCGCACCGGTGACATCCTCGGCTGTCTGCTCACGCCGGCCGCTGAAGCCGAGATCGGTAGCCCCGTGGTCGGCATCCTCGAGCAGGTGCTGGTCGACCGCGGCGACAGCGTCCGCAAGGGTCAGGTCATCGCCCGCCTGATGAATGACGTCGAGCGCGCCGCGGCCTCCGCCGCAACCCAGCGCTCAGAGAATCGCGCCGAAGTGGCCGCCGCCAAGGCCGCCTACGAATTCGCCCAGCGCAAGGCCGAACGCGCCGAGGAATTGCTGCTGCAGAACTTCATCTCCCCCCAGGCCCGCGACCAGGCCGTGTCCGAAGCCGAGGTGGCCGCCATGCGCTACGCCCAGGCCCAGGAGCAGCGCATGGTGGCACGCGAAGACCTGTCGGTGGCCCATGCCCAGCTACGCCAACGCAGCATCACCGCGCCGTTTGCCGGCGTGGTAGTGGAACGCTACTTGCAGCCGGGCGCACGGGTGGAAGACAAGCCGGTCCTCAAGCTCGTGCAGCTCGATCCACTGCACGCCGAAATCGTGCTGCCGGCCACCCGCTTCGCTAGCCTCCGGGTCGGCCAGAACGCCCAGCTGAGCCCGGAGATGCAGGGCGCAAGCCCGATCCAGGCCCGGATCAGCCGGGTCGATGCAGTGATCGACGCAGCCAGCAACACCTTCCGTGTACGCCTCGTACTGCCCAACCCCGGCAACCGGATTCCGTCGGGCCTGCGCTGTCAGGTCGTGTTCGAAGAAGGGCCGCGCTGAGCGGCACCCGCCATGTGGCTGCCCCCGCTCCTGCGCCAGTTGCTGGGCCGCACGCCGGCCCGGCCGGCGCGCGCGCGTCCGCAGCGGGCGGTGTTCGAAGAGGTCGAGGCGCGCCTGCTGTATTCGGCAGACTTCGCCCCCGGCATCAGCGAGCTGGCACCTGTCGCGGAAATCCGCCTCGCCGAGCCTGACGAGGATGCAAGCGCCGCCACCCAAAGTAGCCAGAGCAGCCACGCCCTGATCTTCGTTGACGCTTCGATCGAAGACGTCGCCAACCTGCAGGCCGATATCCTGCGTGCGCAGCCGGATGCCGAGATCATCTTCCTGGCGGCCGACCGTGATGGCATCACCCAGATCAGCGAAGCCCTGCAGGGGCGCACAGGCATCTCGGCCATTCACCTGCTGGTGCACGGCGGTGATGGCAGCCTGCAACTGGGCAACACCCTGCTCGATGCCAGCAGCCTCGCCCGCTACAGCGAGGCACTGGCCGGCTGGCAGGGGGCACTGAGTGCCGAGGCCGATCTGCTGATCTACGGCTGCAACTTCACCGCCGGCGAGGCCGGCCTGCAAATGGCCGATGCATTGGCACGCCTCACCGGCGCCGATGTAGCCAGCAGCGATGACCTTACCGGCAGCAGCGCGGCCGGGGGTGACTGGGTGCTGGAGCAGCATACCGGCAGGATCGAAACCGCCAGCGTGCTCGGCACCGGCGCAGAGCTGGCCTGGAGCGGCACGCTGAACATCTTCACCGGCACCACCAGCACCGCCACCACCGACACCGTCGGCGCCACCAGCCTGACTTTCTCGCACACCGTGGATGCGGGTTCGAACAGCCTGCTGATCGTCGAATACAGCACTCGCGGCACGACCTCGCCGGCTTCGATCACCTGGAACGGGATGGCCCTCACCCGCCTCGACACGGTATCCAATGGCGATGTGGTCACCACCGAGATCTGGTATCTCAAGAATCCGGGCGCCGGCACCGCCAATATCGTGGTCACCATGCCAGGCCCAGCCAAGGAGTTCTCGGTCGGCGCCACCACCTTCCTCAACGTCGACCAGAGCAGCACATTTGGCACGGTAGCCAAGGCCACCGGCATCGGTAGCACTGCGAGCGTGAACGTCAGCTCGGCCAGTGGTGATCTGGTGATCGACAGTCTGGCCACCCGCCAGCAGACCGGCAGCCCCACGCTGGGCGCCGGCCAGAGCCAGCTGTGGACCAACTCGCCCGGTATCGGCAGCGCGGAGCCGAGTGGCGCCGGCAGTACCGAGGCCGGTGCGGCCTCGGTGACCATGAGCTGGGCCCTCACCGATTCCTGGGAGTGGGCCAGCCTCGGGGTGTCACTGAATGCGGCACCGAACACCACGCCTACACTCAGTGCACCCGCCAGCTATGTCGCCACCGAGCAGATCAGCCTCGACCTGCAGGGCACCGGAATGACCGTGGCCGATGTGGATGGTGATGTGCTCACGGTCACGATCTCCACCCCGAGCAATAACTCGCAGTTCACTGCAGCCGTTGGCAGCACCGGCGTCAGCGTCGTCTCCGGCAACGGCAGCAAGAGCCTGGTCGTCTCCGGCACCGCCAGCCAGCTCAACAACTTCTTTGCCGGCAACGGCTCGGCCACCCTGAGCTTCCGTCAGGCCGGCGACACTCCCACCGCTTCGCTCACCATGACGCTCAGCGTCAGCGATGGTATAGCCAGCAGCAATACCAGCTCGACGATCACGATCACCGCGGTCAACGACCCGCCAGTACTGGGTACACCGACTTCGATCAGCGTGACCGAAGACCTGGCCACGGCCCTGACCGGTATCACGGTGGCGGACAACGATGCCGCCAGCAATCCGCTGATCCTCACTTTCACGGTCGGCAGCGGCAGCCTCTCCGCCACCTCAGGCAGCGGCGTCACGGTGGCGGGCAGCGCTACAGCCCTGACACTGACCGGCACGGTCAGCAGCCTGAACAGCTTCATCGCAACAGGCAGCCTCAGCTACACCACGGCCACCAATAGCACCAGTTCGATCACACTGGGGGTCAGCGTCAGCGACCAGGGCTACTCGGGCAGCGGCGGCACCCAGACGGCCTCTGCCAACATCACCCTCACCGTCAGCGCGGTGAATGACGCGCCGGTCATCACCAGCAACTCGGGTGGCAGCACCGCCAGCCTCAGCGTGGCGGAGAACACCTCGGCCGTCACCACCCTCAGTGCCACCGATGTGGATTCGGCCAGCCTCAGCTATGCCATCACGGGCGGCGCAGATGCAGCGCGCTTCACGATCAACAGCAGCACCGGCGCGCTGGTGTTCGCCAGTGCCCCCAATTACGAAGCCCCGAACGATTCGGACGCCAACAACAGCTATGTCGTGATCGTGCAGGTCTCGGATGGCAGCGGCGGCACCGACACCCAGACCCTCACCGTCACCGTCACCAATACCAACGAAGCACCGGTCATCACCAGCAATGGCGCTGGCGCTACGGCGACGATCAACGTCACCGAAAACGCCACGGCCGTCACCACTGCCACCGCTAGCGACGAGGATGCCGGCGCGACCCGGACCTGGTCCATCACCGGCGGGGCCGATGCCGGCAAGTTCACGATCAACAGCAGTACTGGGGCACTGACTTTCTCTGTGGCGCCGAACTACGAAGCGCCCACAGACGCCGATGCCAACAACAGCTACATCGTCAGCGTGCAGGTATCGGACGGCTCCCTGACCGATAGCCAGAGCATCACCGTCACCGTCACCAACGCCAATGAAGCGCCGGTCATCGGCAGCAACGGCGGCGGCGCCACGGCGGCCGTCAGCGTCAGCGAAAACACCAGCGCCGTCACCACCGCCACGGCCAGCGATGCAGATACCGGCGCCACCCAGACCTGGTCGATCTCGGGGGGTGCCGACGCCGCAAAATTCACGATCAACAGCAGCACCGGGGTGCTGACTTTCATCGCCGCCCCCGACTACGAAACCCCCACCGACAGCGGCGCCAACAACGTCTATGACGTGGTCGTTCAGGTCTCTGACGGCAGCCTCACCGACACCCAGGCCATTGCTGTCACTGTCACCAACAGCAATGAAGCGCCCGTCATCAGCAGCAATGGTGGCAGCGCAACGGCCAGCACCAGCGTGGCGGAAAACAGCAGCGCTGCCACCACCGTCAGCGCGACCGACAGCGATGCCGCCAGCACGCTCATTTACTCGATTTCCGGTGGTGCCGATGCCGCAAAATTCACGATCAACAGCAGCACCGGGCTACTGACTTTCATCGCCGCTCCCGACTACGAAAACCCTAGCGATAGCGGCGCCAACAACGTCTATGACGTGATCGTGCAGGTCTCTGACGGTAGCCTGACCGACACCCAGGCCATCGCCATCACGATCACTGCCGTGAATGACGGCACCCCCACCCTCACCAGTCATGGCGGTGGCACCAGCGCTTCGATCAGCGTCGCCGAAAATACCAGCGCCGTCACCACGCTCACCGCCACTGACTCCGACCTGCCGGCCCAGACGCTCACCTACAGCATCACCGGCGGCGCGGATGCGGCCTTCTTCACGATCAACAGCAGCACCGGCGAACTCAGCTTCAGCACTGCCCGCAACTACGAATCCGCAGCGGATGCCAACGGCAATAATGTGTATCTGGTCGTCGTGCAGGTGTCGGATGGCACAAACACCGATTCGCAGAGCTTGTCGGTCAGCATTACCGATGTCGATGAATTTGACGTCGGCGCGATCAGCGACAGCAACGCGTCGGCCAACAGCGTGCCGGAAGGAGTGAACGGCGCCACCGTGGGCATCACCGCACACGCCACCGACGCCGATGGCAGCAGCAACACGGTCACCTACTCGCTCTCAAGCAATCCGGGCAATCTGTTCGCCATCGATGCCAGCAGCGGCGTGGTGACTGTTGCCGCGGGTGCGAACCTCAATTACGAGGTGGCCACCAGCCACAGCATCACCGTGCAGGCCACCTCGGCCGATGGCTCCAGCAGCAGTCAGAGCTTCACCATCAGCGTCAGTGACGTCGATGAATTTGATGTCAGCAGCGTCAGCGATGGCAATGGCGGCGCCAACACGGTCGCTGAAAATGCCGCCAACGGCACCGCCGTCGGCATCACGGCCAGCGCCACGGATGCGGACGGCAGCAACAGCAGCATCAGCTACAGCCTCAGTGACTCGGCCGGCGGACGCTTCGCGATCAACAGCAGCAGCGGTTTAGTCAGCGTCGCCGATGGCAGCCAACTCAACTATGAGGCCACCACCAGTCACAGCATCATCGTGCGGGCCACCTCGGCCGATGGCTCTTACTCCGAGCAAGGTTTCACGATCAGCCTCAGCGATGCGGACGAATTCGATGTCGGCTCCCTGACCGACAGCGATCCGGCCAGCAACGAAATCAGCGAATTCACCAGCAACGGCGCCACGGTCGGCGTCACCGCCCAGGCCAGTGATGCCGACGCTACCAACAACAGCATCAGCTATAGCCTGATCGACTCAGCCGGCAGTCGCTTCGCCATCGATGCCACTACCGGTGTCGTCACGGTTGCCGATGCCTCCCGACTGGACTTCGAAACCGATGGCAGTCACACCATCATCGTGCGCGCCAGCTCAGCCGATGGATCCCACACCGACCAGAGCTTCGTCATCACCCTGCTGAACGCCCAGGAAGGCGGCGTGGGGGCCATCAGCGACGGCGACGCGGGCGTAGAGAATGTCATCGAAAACGCCGGTAGTGGCACGCTGGTGGGCATCACGGCCCAGGCCAGCGACCCTGACGGCGATCCGATTACCTACAGCCTGTCCAGTGATGCAGCGGGGCGCTTCAGCATCGACACCTCAAGCGGCGTAGTCAGTGTTTCTGCCTTCGGAGGCACGCCGGGCGATCTCGATCGAGAGCAGGCGGCCAGCTACACGATCACCGTCAAGGCCAGCAGCAGCGACGGCTCCTTCACCGAGCGCAACTTCACGATCACGCTGGGCGACGTGGATGAATCCGATGTTGGTGCCATCAGCGACAGCAATGCCAGTGCCGACAGCATCACCGAGAATGCCGCCAACGGCAGCCGGGTCGGCATCACGGCCCTGGCCTCCGATGCCGATGCCACCACAAACAGCATCAGCTACTCGCTCTCAAGCAACCCCGGCAACATCTTCAGCATCGATGCGGACACAGGCGTCATCAGCGTCGCAGATGGCAGCCAGCTCGATTACGAGACAGCCACCAGCCACGCCATCACGGTGCTGGCCACCTCAGCCGATGGCTCCACCCGCAGCCAGGTGTTCACCATCGCCGTGGTGAATCTCAACGACAACACCCCGGTCATCACCAGCAATGGCGCTGGCGCAGTGGCCGCCATCAACCTGGCCGAGAACAGCAGCGCGGTGACCACCGTCACCGCCAGTGATGGGGATGCCGGCAGCACGCTCAGCTACAGCATCACCGGCGGCGCAGATGCAGCACTGTTCAGTATCGACAGCAGCAGCGGCGCCCTGACTTTCCTCGCTGCCCCCGACCGCGAGCTGGCTGGCGACGCCAATGGCGATCATGTCTATCTGGTCGATATCCAGGTCAGCGATGGCGACCGCACCGACAGCCAGAACCTGGCGATCCTCATTACCGACGTGGATGAATACGACGTCGGCACCATCACGGACAGCAACGCCGGCAACAACACGATTTCGGAAGTCGTCGCCAATGGCTCGAGCGTTGGCATCACGGCCCTGGCCAGCGACGCGGATGCCACCAGCAACACCATCACCTACAGCCTGAGCAACTCCGCCGGTGGCATTTTCAGCATCGATAGTGGTGGCGTGGTAAGAGTCGCGGACCAGAACCAGATCAATTACGAGAGCAACACTTCGCACGCTATCGTCGTGCGTGCCACTTCAGCAGACGGCTCTTTCTCCGAGCAGGGCTTCACGATCAACATCAGCGATATCAACGAGTTCGATATCAGCGCGCTCACGGACGGCAATGGCGCCGCCAACGTGGTGGCCGAGAACGCTGCCAATGGCAGCCTGGTGGGCATCACCGCCCAGGCCAGCGATGCCGACGGCAGCAACAACAGCATCAGCTACGCCCTCACGGATAACGCTGACGGGCGCTTTGCGATTGACGCCAGCACCGGCGTGGTCAGTGTGCTGGACGGCAGCCGCCTCGATTACGAAAGCGCCACCAGTTATGCCATCACCGTACGCGCGAACTCCAGCGATGGCTCGAGCAGCAGCACGAGTTTCACGATCACGCTGACGGACGCCGACGAGTTCGATGTCAGCGCACCGGTCGACTTCAACCTGGCCAGCAATCTGGTAACGGAAAATGCGGCCAACGGCAGCCTGGTCGGCATCACCGCCCGCGCCCTCGATCAGGACGCCAGCAACAACAGCATCAGCTACTCGCTCAGCGATGATGCCGGGGGCCTCTTCACGATTGATGCCAGCACGGGTGTCGTGACCGTCGCCAACGGAGCGGGGCTCGATTTCGAAATCACCAGCAGCCACAACATCACGGTCCAGGCCAGTTCTGCGGATGGCTCAATCAGCAGCGCCAGCTTCACCATCCACCTGGCCGATGCCAACGAATTCAGCATCAGCGCGGTAACGGACAGCAACGGAGCGCTGAACCAGATCACGGAAGACGCCACCAACGGCACAGTCGTCGGCATCACGGCCAACGCCTCGGACGCGGATGCCAGCAGCAACACCATCAATTACAGCCTCAGCGATGATGCCGGCGGACGCTTCGCCATTGATGCCACGACAGGGCTTGTCAGCGTGGCCGATAGCGCGCTGCTCGATTACGAATCAGCCACCAGCCACACCATCACCGTGCTCGCCACTTCGGCCGATGGCTCCACCAGCAGTCAGAGTTTCACGATTGCGCTCACGGATATCGATGAATTCAACGTCGGAGCCATCTCCGACAGCAATGCCGCGGCCAACAGCATCACCGAGCATGCCGCCACCGGCAGCGCCATCGGCATCACGGCGCATGCCAGCGACGCAGACGGCAGCAACAACAGCATCAGCTACGCGCTGACCAGCGACGCCGGTGGCCTCTTCAGCATCGACGCCAGCACCGGCGTGGTGAGCGTGGCCAACTCGGCCGGGCTGGACTTCGAGCTCGCCAGCAGCCACAGCATCACCGTACTCGCCACCAGCAGCGACGGCTCCACCAGCAGCCAGAGCTTCATCATCACGCTCACCGACAGCAACGACAACGCGCCCACCATCACCAGTGAAGGCGGCGGCGCCACGGCGGCACTCGCCACAGCGGAGAACAACACAGCAGTCACCACGATCGTCGCCACTGACTCCGATGCAAGCAGCAGCATCAGCTACAGCATCATCGGTGGCACGGATGCGGCCCGCTTCTCGATCGACGCCAGCACCGGCGTGCTGCGCTTTATCGCTGCACCAGATGCCGAAACCCCGATCGATGCAGACCACAACAATGTCTATGAAGTGATCGTGCAGGCCTCGGACGGACTCAACACCGACAGCCAGAGCCTGTCAGTCAGCGTCGCTGACGTCGATGAATTTAATGTTGGCAGCATCACGGATACCGATCCAGCCTCCAACAGCATCAGCGAAAATGCCGCAGCCAACAGCACAGTCGGAATCAGCACCTTCGCCAGCGATGCGGACGCCAGCACCAACAGCATCAGCTATGCACTGCTCGATGACGCCGGCGGACGCTTCTCGATCACCAGTGACGGGGGGCTGATCCGGGTTGCCAATCCCGCCCTGATCGACTTTGAAAGTGCCAGCAGCCACACCATCGTGGTACGTGCCACCAGTGCGGACGGCTCCAGCGTCACCCGGAGCTTCGTGATCGCGATCCAGGATGTCGACGAGTTCGACGTCGGCCCGCTCAACGACAGCGATGCCAACCCCAACAGCATCAGCGAAGCCGCCAGCAACGGCAGCGTGGTCGGCGTCACCGCGCATGCCAGCGATGCCGATGGCAGCAACAATGCCATCACCTATTCGCTGACCAGCGACGCCGGCGGGCTCTTCACCATCGATGCCAGCACCGGCGTGGTGACCCTCGCCAACGCCAGCCTGCTCGATTACGAGAGCGCCAGCAGCCACTTCGTCAGCGTGCTCGTCAGCAGCGCGGATGGCTCCAGCAGCACCCGCGCCTTCGTGATCTCGGTGGCCGATGCCGACGAGTTCGATGTCAGCCCGCTCACGGACACGGACGCCAGCGCCAACAGCCTCACCGAGAATGCGGCCAACGGCACAGCCGTCGGCATCACCGCCTCGGCTTCGGATGCCGACGGCAGCAACAACGCCATCACCTACACCTTGAGCAATGATGCCGGCGGGCGCTTTGCCATCGATGCCACGAGCGGCGTCGTGACGGTAGCCAACAGCAGCCTGATCGACTTCGAGTCCGCCAGCAGCCACAGCATCACCGTGCTCGCCACCTCGGCCGACGGGTCAAGCAGCAGCCAGAGTTACACGATCAACCTCGCGGACAGTGACGAGTTCGACCTCGGCGCGGTCACGGATAGCAACGCCGCCGCCAATCTGGTGAGCGAAAACGCGGCCAGCGGCAGCCCGGTCGGGCTCAGTGCCTCCGCCACGGACGCTGATGCCAGCCACAACAGCGTCAGCTACAGCCTCAGCGATGACGCCGGCGGGCGCTTTGCCATCGATGCTGTGAGCGGCGTCATCAGCGTCGCCAACGGCGCGCTGCTCGACTTCGAGGCCGCCAGCCGTCATACCATCACCGTACTCGCAACGTCAGCCGATGGCTCCAGCAGCAGCCAGAGTTTCACGATCCAGCTTGCAGACGTAGATGAATTCGACATCGGTCCGCTCAGCGACAGCAATGCCACCGCCAACAGCGTGAACGAAAATGCCGGCGCCGGCACCTCCGTGGGGATCACCGCCAACGCGGTGGACGCCGACGCCAGCGACAGCATCCGCTACAGCCTCAGCGACGACGCCGGCGGACGCTTTGCCATCGATGCCACGAGCGGCGTCGTTAGCGTCGCCAACCCTGCCCTGCTCGACTTTGAGTCCGCCAGCAGCTTCAGCATTACCGTCATCGCGCGCAGCAGCGATGGCTCGGCCAGCAGTCAGGCCTTCACCATCAGCCTGGTGAATATCAATGAAGCCCCCGGCATCACGGCGCCGGCATCCGCCAGCGGACTCGCCGGCAGCAGCCTGCCGCTGGCGGGGGTCAGCCTCAACGATCCGGAAGGCAACATCAGCGAAGTCTCACTGAGCGTTGATCAGGGCAGCCTCAGTGTCAGCCTCAGCGGCAGCGCCCGCATCGCGGCAGGCGCCAACGGCAGCGCCCAACTCACGCTCAGCGGCAGCCAGAGCGATCTCAACACCACCCTGGCCAGCCTGCGCTATCAAGCCAGCAGCAGCTTCGCAGGTGAGGCCAGCCTGAGCCTCAGCACCACCGACGCGGGCGGCCTCAGCAGCAACACCAGCCTGCTATTGCAACTGGTGAGCATCGTCACCGACCCAGCAGCGCAAGCGCCGGTCACTGATTCGGAGCCGCCCCAGATCATCACGCCCGAGCCGGTTGTGCCAGATGAAGCGGCGCCCCCTCCGGAACCGATCCCGCTACCGAGCGGCGGCGCTGCACTGAGCGATGGCGGCAGTGCCGTCATTGAAATCACGCCAGACGATGAGCAGGCCTATCAACTCCTGAACCCTCTTGCCGCCAACAACATTGAAGAACCCGCCAACTTCGCCCTGCTTGGGGGAGAGGATGTGCTGGCTTTACTGCGCCGTATCATCCAAAACGAACCCAGCGGACACGGTGCAGTCGTTAGCGAAACACTGTTCGTGGCCACGCCCTCACCTACGGACAAGCTTGATCAATTGCTGCGTCTGTCACCCAGCCAGGCCGGCCAGGCTGCCGCCGCAGCGCTGACTGCCGGCGTGGTGTGGTGGGCCGGCCGTGCCACGGGCCTGATCACGGCCCTGATGGCCTCGGTGCCGGCCTGGCGCACGGTCGATCCCTTACCCATCCTCGGGCGCAACAGAAAGCGTGCCGTGGAAGAGGAAGAAGCCGAAACCACCACCCTGGGACTCGAACCCGAGCCGCTGCAGCCAAGGCGCGGAGAGCCCCTCCTGATGATGGACATCACAGATTGAAACTCACCCTTGGCCCTACCGCGCGGATCAGTCTCGGCCTGCTCTCGCTGGCCGTCACCCTGCTGCTGGCGCTCGATCTGCTGCTCGGCGTGTTTCCCGACCCGGCCCGCCAGGCTGCCCAGGCACGGCGCCAGTTCGCTGAGACCATCGCGATCCAGGTTGCCTCGCTGCTGATGCACGATGAGCGCGAACGGATCGGCCAGATCCTGCCCGAACTCCTGCGCCGCGATCCGGCCCTGCAGAGCATCGGCGTACGCACAGCGGACAGCCGTCTGCTCGTCGCCACGCCCCAGCACGAACTGCTATGGGTGCAGGGCGATGCGCAGGAAACCGGACGCAGCCGCTTTGCCGTACCGATCGGCTCCGCCAGCCGGGGCGAAGATTCACGCTGGGGTCAGGTCGAAGTGGCTTTTACGCCCCTCGACAAAGGCCTCTTCGCCTTCTTTACCCCGGCCATCAAGCTGATCCTCCTGTTCTCGCTGGCAGGCAGCGTGATCTATTACTTCTACCTGCGCCGCACCCTGATTCACCTCGATCCCTCTGCGGCCGTGCCCGAGCGCGTGCAGATGGCCTTTGATGCCATGAGCGAAGCCGTGGTGGTGCTGGACGCCAAACAACGCATCGTGATGGCCAACAGCAGCTTCGAAAAACTCCTGCCAGACGACACCACGCTCGTTAGCGGCCGCAGCCTGGAGAGTTTTCCCTGGCTGCGCATGGGCCTTGAGCACATTGATGCCATCCCGCCCTGGGAAGACTGTTTCCGCAGCAAGGCACGCTCCGAAACCGCCATCTTTGAGGCCACCGACGGTAACGGCAAGGTGCATCGCCTGGTCGTGAATGCCTCGCCGGTGCTCGACGCCAAGAACGCGGTGCGCGGCTGCATGGTCTCCTTCAACGACGTGACCGAGCTTGACGAAGCCAACCGCCAGCTCGTGGCACTGATGGCCGACCTCTCGGAATCCAAGGAGCAGCTCGAAGTGCAGAACCGCGAGCTGTACCGCCTCGCCAACGTCGACCCGATGACCGGCGCACGCAACCGCCGCTCCTTCTTCCCGGAATTCGAGCGCCTGTTCGCCGAAGCCCGCGAACGCGATCTGCCGCTGGCCTTCATCATGGCGGACATCGACAAGTTCAAGTCGGTCAATGACAACTACGGTCACGCCATCGGCGACAAGGTGATCCAGAAATTCGCCAGCATCCTGCTCGCCTCGGCGCGCGACACGGACATCGTCTGCCGCTACGGCGGTGAGGAGTTCTGTGTCGCGCTGCCCGGGGCCGACGCCGAGCAAGCCTGGCAGGTTGCCGAGCGCATCCGCGAGCGGGTCAAGGCCGAGGTCGGCTCATCCCTGCCACTGGACCCGCAGCCGGTAATCACCTCAAGTTTCGGCGTGGCGTCCATCATTTCGGGTGCCGAAAGCGCCGAACAGCTCGCCGACTTTGCCGACCAAGCGCTCTACCACTCCAAGCACAACGGCCGTAACCGCTGCACGACCTATAGGGTAGGCATGGCGCAGGACAAGAAGGGCTGAGGAGACATCACGTCCACGCTGCACGGCTTGGACGCTCCCGCTACAAGCCCGCAGGCAAAAGCGGCTGAGTGGGCCTTGCTCAGTCCGGCCGCTCCCTGAGCGTTCTGGCCAGCACCAGATTCGTCACCCGGGCCGCGCCGGCCTGCTTGAGGCTGCGAGCCACTTCGTCCAGCGTAGCGCCACTGGTCATTACGTCATCCACCACCAGCACATGCAGCCCGCTCAGATCCGCCACGCAGCGGAAGGCACCGCGCACGCAGCGGCGCCGCTCACGTTGCCGCAAGCCAGCCAGCTGGCGCGTATCCACATCCCGCAACAGTGCCTGTGCCCGCACTGGCAGCCCCAGTTCGCGGCCAAGCCCGCGCGCCAGTTCCATGGCCTGATTGAAGCCACGCTCGGCCAGGCGCCGGCGATGCAAGGGCATCGGCAGCAGGCAATCCGCCGCCACGCCACGGCTTGCACCGGCCAGCGCCTGCACCATCCAGCCCGTGAGGCCAAAGCCTTGGCCATGCTTGAGCGCCAGCACCATTTCACGCAGCGGATGGCTGTAGATGAAGGGCGCATGGGTGGCATCAAAATGCGGCGGACGGCGCTGGCAGCGCCCGCACAACACGCCCGCGACAGGCATCGGCAAGGCGCAGCAGGGGCAACCCGGCGCCGGCAAAACGCGCACCTGCGCCGCACAGGCCGGGCACAGCGGCTGCCGCCCCGCCTGTTCCCCGCATACAAAGCAGGTCTGCGGCCACAAGCCGCGCAAGACACTCGATCCGTACCTTGCCGCATGGATGATGCGGTTTGACAAGCCTGCGGCTTCTCCCGGATCATCGCCGGCTGTTTTCACGAAGGTCAGCCCCATGAATTCCTGTTCCCCCGCCGAGCACAAGATCTCCTTCCATCGTTCCGCCGAAGTCCGCGAAGGAGAATGGAGCACGGATGCGGTGGCCGAACTGTTCGAGCTGCCCTTTGCCGACCTGATCTTCCGCGCCCAGGAAGTGCATCGTAAGCACTTCGATGCCAACGCCGTGCAGCGCTCGACCCTTCTGTCCATCAAGACCGGCGGCTGCTCGGAAGACTGCAGCTACTGCTCGCAATCGAAGCGCTACAAAACAGGGCTGGAGTCCGAGCCGCTGATGAGTCTCGACGAAGTGCTGAAGATGGCTCAAGCCGCCAAAGACAAGGGCGCCAGCCGCTTCTGCATGGGCGCCGCCTGGCGCAGCCCGAAGGAAAAGGATCTGGAGCCGGTGCTGGAGATGGTCAGCGAGGTGAAGAAGCTGGGCCTCGAAACCTGCGTGACCCTGGGCATGCTCAAGGATGGCCAGGCCGAACGCCTGAAAGCAGCGGGGCTGGATTACTACAACCACAATCTGGACACGGCTCGCGAGTTCTACTCCGAGATTGTCACCACCCACACCATTGATGACCGGCTGGACACCATCGACAAGGTGCGCAGCCAGGGCATCAAGGTCTGTGCCGGCGGCATCGTCGGCCTCGGTGAAAACCGTCGTGCCCGCGCGGTGCTGATCGCCCAGCTCGCCAATCTGAATCCGGCGCCAGAATCGGTGCCGATCAATGGCCTGGTGCCGATCGCCGGCACGCCGCTGGCCGAAGTACCGGCGCTGGACCCAATCGAATTTGTGCGCACCATCGCGGTCGCCCGCATCACCATGCCGACGAGCTATGTGCGCCTCTCGGCCGGCCGCCAGCAGATGAGCGACGAGACGCAGGCGCTCTGCTATCTCGCCGGCGCCAACTCGATCTTCTCGGGGGACCGCCTGCTCACGACGGACAATCCGGACGCCGATCGCGACGCAGGTTTATTTGCCAGACTTGGCATTCAGGCTGTCTGACAAGCACAAGCAAAGCCTGACGTACACTGCGGATAACCTCAGCTTGGGGAATGCTTCACGCAGCCCCTAGAATGTCGCGATCACGACAATAACGACAATGAAACGCTTCCGGCCACGCGCTGGAAGCCCGCCATTGCACGCCATCAGCGAGAAAACTGCAGCAGGCCCCGTTTTTGCTGTACTCCGCCTACCTTCCAGTCACCCGTGTCCATCATGCTCAAGTCAAAGCTGTCACGCCTTCTCTCGCTACTGGCCCTGTTGCTGGCCTCGCCTGCTGCTTTCGCGGCTGGCGGCCCGGCCATTGCCGGCATCCCACTGGAGTTCTTCATTTTCGCCGCCACCCTGCTCGGCGTGGCCCTCTTCCACCACTACACATTGCAAGTCGCGCTCAGCGGGCTGGCGACCGTCACCGTTTACAAGCTGGTCTTCACCGGCTTCAAATTCGGCGCCGGCTTTGCTGGGCTGGGCCTGCATCTGGCCCATGAGTGGGTCACCCTGGCCAATCTGCTGTGCCTCTTGATGGGCTTCGCCCTCCTCGCCCGCCACTTCGAGAAGAGCCATGTGCCGGTGGTGCTGCCCAAGTACCTCCCGGACGACTGGAAGGGCGGCTTCATGATGCTGGTGATGGTCTTCGTGCTCTCCAGCTTCCTCGACAACATCGCGGCCGCATTGATCGGCGGTGCGATGGCTCACCAACTATTCAAGGGCAAAGTGCACATCGGCTACCTCGCCGCCATCGTGGCTGCCTCGAATGCCGGTGGCTCGGGCAGCGTGGTCGGCGATACCACCACCACCATGATGTGGATCGACGGCATCTCGCCAGCCAACGTGCTGCATGCTTACGTGGCCGCCGGTATCGCCCTGCTGATCATTGGTTACTTCGGTGCCAAACAGCAGCATGCCTACTCGCCGATCCTCAAGAATGCTCACGCCCATACCAAGATCGATTGGGCTCGCGTTGGCATCGTTGCCACCATCCTTTTGCTGGCAATGGGCACCAACATCATCGTGAACCTTCACTATGCCGACATCTCGGACAGCTTCCCCTTCATCGGCGTCGCCGTGTGGGTGGCCATCCTGATCACCATTCCGGTCCGCCGCCACGACTGGGAGTTGATGCCGGAAACCTTCAAGGGCTCGGTCTTCCTGCTCTCACTGGTGGTGATTGCCTCGATGATGCCGGTCGAAGCTCTGCCGCCGGCCTCGTGGATGAGTGCTCTGGGGCTGGGTTTCGTCTCCTCGGTGTTCGACAACATCCCGCTGACCGCACTGGCGATCCGCCAAGGTGGCTTCGACTGGGGCGTATTGGCCTACTGCGTGGGCTTCGGCGGTTCCATGCTGTGGTTCGGCTCCTCCGCGGGCGTAGCGCTCTCCAACATGTACCCGGAAGCGCGCTCGGCCGGCAAGTGGCTGCGCCATGGCTGGCATGTAGTGCTGGCCTATGTGATTGGTTTTGCCGTGATGATGGCTGTGGTTGGCTGGCATCCGCATGCGCCGCACAAGGAAGTTGCACCGGCTAGCACAACAGCCGCCGAGCACTGAGTCGGCTCGCGTATTAAACTCAAGGCGGGCAGCGCAGGCTGCCCGCCTTTTTCATTTCCCGCCATGCCCACATCCACTGATTTCGCCCTCGATCAAGCCCTGTTGCGCCACCGCTTCGCCGCCTCGGCGCCGCAGGCTGCACAAGGCGATTTTCTCGCCCGCGAAGTCAGCAGCCGCATGGCCGAGCGCCTCGATTACATCCGCCTCACGCCAAGCCGCATCCTCGATCTGGGCTGCGGCCATGGTGCGGATCTGCCCATGCTGGCCCAGCGCTATCCCGAGGCCTCCTGCATCGGGCTGGACTTCGCCCTACCCCGGCTCGACCTGGCCCGCCCGCAACGCGGCCTGTTGCAGCGCCTCTTCGGCAAAAGCACCGGCCCGCAACTCGTCTGCGCCGATGCCCAGCACCTTCCGCTGGCGCGTGCCAGCACTCAACTGGTGTGGAGCAATCTGCTGCTGAACTGGTTGAGCGATCCGCTGCCAGCCATCAAGGAATGTCATCGGGTGCTGGAAGTGGGCGGCCTGCTGATGTTTGCCACACTGGGGCCGGACACCCTGAAAGAACTACGTGCAGCCCTGCCGGACCATGCCGGCGAGCGGGTGCATCGCTTCATCGACATGCACGACCTGGGAGATTGCCTGGTGCAGGCGGGCTTTGCCGACCCGGTGATGGACATGCAACGCCTCACGCTCACCTACCCGGATGCCGACGCTATCTTCCGCGACCTGCGCGCGGCGAGCGCCACCAATGCCGCCACCAACCGCCCGCGTGGCCTCGCCGGCAAGGCGGGCTGGCAAGCCGCCCGTGCCGCGCTGGAGCAAGCTCGGCAGGACGGTCGCCTGCCCCTCACCCTGGAGCTGGTTTTCGGCCATGCCTGGAAAGCAGCCCCCAAGCAGATCGAAGATGGCCGCACAGTGATCCAGTTCCATCGCTGAGAACGACACACTTCGGGGGAATGGCTGGGCAGGAAAGCAGCCAAGTGCCGTTCCGGAACAGGCGGCAGAAACGACGAGTCAGTCCTGATGACGCGTTCCTTCTTCCTCCTCGCAGCCCTCACCCACACACACCGCATTGCGCCCACCATCCTTGGCCGCGTAGAGCGCCCGGTCCGCGCGCAGCAGCACCGACTCCATTTCCTCCTGTGAGCCGCGGAACACCGCCACGCCAATGCTCGACGAGCACACATGCTCACCCGGCTGGGTGCCGTGCAGGTGGTAAGGAGTTGCCAGCGCCTGACGCAGCTTCTCGGCTACGGCGATGACCACGCACAGCGCCTCTTCGCGGGTCTCGCCCACGTCTTCGAGCAACACGACGAACTCGTCCCCGCCAAAGCGCGCCACCGTGTCGCCCTCACGCACATTGGTAGAGATGCGATCAGCCACCAGTTCCAGCAGGCGATCCCCTTCGGCATGGCCCAGGGAGTCATTCACTTCCTTGAAGCGATCCAGATCGATATAGAGCACGGCGCCGAAGCGCTTGCTGCGTCCGCTCTTGGCAAAGGCATGGCCGAGGCGATCCGCGAACAGCCGCCGGTTGGCCAGCCCGGTGAGCGGATCATAGAAGGCCAGGTTGCGGATCTCGCTCTGGTGCTGCACCTGGCGCGTAATATCAAAGGAGCTGCCAACGTAATGCGTGGTGCGCCCCTCCTCGTCACGCACGGCGGTGATGGTGAGCCACACCGGATAGACGCGACCATCCTTGTGGCGATTCCAGATCTCGCCCTGCCAGAAGCCGGAATTGTTGATGCAGCGCCACATCTCAGCATAGAACTCGACATCGTGACGACCGGAGTGAAGCAAGCGCGGAGTCTTGCCCAACACCTCCTCGGAACTGAAACCGGTGAGGTCGCAGAAAGCCTGGTTCACTTTGATGATGACGCCGGCCGCATTGGTCACCAGCATGCTCTCGTGCGATTCAAACGCCACCGCAGCCACGCGCTGAGCCTGCTCATGGCGCTTGCGCTCACTAATATTGCGCGTCACGCAGCGCAGTAGCAGGGCTCCGCCCTCCGGGTCCACCATGCAACAACTGCTCAGCTCCACCGGTACCGCCCCACCCTGCGCGCACAGGTGCTCCAGTTCATCCAGCCAGGCATGCCCAGCCTCCACCTCGCCGCGGCGATAGCACTCCACGCGCTCCCGCCAACGTGCCTGCAGCCATTCCGTGCGACGCGCCCCGAACAGCATGGCTAGCCCGCCAAGCAGCGCATCTTCCGCGCAGAAGCCGCACAGCGCCCGCAGCGATGGGCTGCAATAAGTAATTCGCATATCGACCGGATCCACGCACCACACCACATCCTGCATGCTCTCGGTGAGCGTGCGGTAGCGCTGCTCGGATTGCGTCAGGTGCAGTTCGGCGTTGCGCCGCGCGGTGATGTCCACGATCACCCCGACCAGGCCGATAGTGCCGCCCTGCCGATCGAGCAGGCGTCGCGCCGAAAGCATGCCCCAGAAACTTGTGCCGTCGGCACGGCAGTAGCGCCGTTCGATATTGAGCTCGCGCATCTCACTGCTCACCAGTTCCGCAATCCGCTGGCGCACCCGCTCACGGTCTTCTGGCGGCACCAGATTTTCGTAGGGCATGCCCGGCATGCCTTCGCGTACCCGGCCAAACATCTCTGCCATGCGCTGGTTCACCCGCCGCACCACACCGAAGGTATCCACCTGCAGCATGCCCACGCCCGAGGTATCGAACACGCTCTGCAGCTCGGCTTGGCTCTGGCTCAGCTGTTGCTGAACCTCGGCACTTTCCTGCAAGGCCTCGACGGTACGCACGTGACTGGTGAGGATCAGCCCCACCAGGCTGGCCAGCAGTGCACTGGCCAGCGTGCCGAGGAGCAGCATGCCGCGTCCGTGCAAGCCCTTGCCGCCTTCTTCGAAGCCAGGCAGCGAGTGCGCCCGCAAACTCCAGCTTCGCCCCGCCACCTGCAGCGTGAGCGTGCTGACATAGTGCTGGCTGCTCGCCCCGGCCCAGCGCTCCGAGCGGTACAAGAGCTGCTCCGGATCCGCCGTGGCACTGTCGTAGAGTTCGAAGGCCAGTTGTGTCTGCAGCTCCGGCAACTCGCGCGCCAAGAGGCGCCCTACCAGATCCTTCATGCGCAGCGGCGCAAAGGCCCAGCCCTGCAGACTCTCGCGCCGCTGCGCCACATCCAGCCCACCTTCGCCTTCACGGTAAACCGGCACATAGAGCAGCACGCCGGCCTGCACATCCTCATCGGTTTCCTGCTCCAGATGGACGCGCCCGGAGAGCGCGACTTGTCCGCTATCACGGGCACGCGCCATGGCCTCCCGACGCACCGGATTAGTAAACATGTCAAAACCAAAAGCACGCTGATTGCGCCAGTCAAAAGGCTCCAGAAACAGGATGCTGGTGTAGAAGCTGCGCGCAGCTGCCGGGCGTACGCCGTAATGCGGAAACCCCTCGGCACGCACCCGAGCCTCGTGCCGGACCAGCTGCTCCGGTGCAAGCAATTGCGCAAAACCAACCCCCTGGATGCCGGGATAGCGATCCCCCAGACGCAATACCGCCACGTAGTGCCGGAAGCCGGTGCGATCCACCTCGCGGCTGGCTGCAAAATAGCCCGCCACGCCCCGCAGCACCTGAGTTGAAGCAGCAAAGTGCGCATCCAGCTGGCGCACGAATTTGCTCAGCAGGAAATCAAACGCAGCCTGGCGCTGAGCCGCCTGCTGCTGCTGCTGGGCCTGCCATAGCCCGACACTGGCCAGCACCCCGCAGCCAAAAATAACCACCGGCACCAGGGCCCGCAAGCGCAGCAGCGCGGGCATGGCGGGTACGGGCAGATGCAGCAAGGTTCTCATGGCAGCCTGCATGGAAGACGGATGAATCCAGCTTCCAGCCTAGGCAGACGCTATGCATACAACCGCACACAAACCCGACAGGGCAATACAATCAGGGCTCACTTTCGCAAGGCTCGCGCATGACTCCCGTCTGGTTGTTCGATCTCGACAACACCCTGCACAACGCCGGCGTGCACATCTTTCCGCACATCAACCGGGCCATGACGGTCTACCTTGCCCGTCGCCTCGACCTCAGCCACGAAGAGGCCAGTGCCCTGCGCATGCATTACTGGAGCCGCTTCGGCGCCACCCTGCGCGGCATGGTGCGCAACCACGCCGAGCGCCCGGCCGATTTCCTCGCTGCCACCCATCAGTTTCCGGATCTGGGCGCCCTGCTGGTCTTCGACCGCGCCCTGCTAGCCAGCCTGCGCGCCTTGCCGGGGCGCAAGTACATCTTCTCGAACGCGCCACGCAGCTATGTCGACGAGGTGCTGCGCCTGACTGGCCTGGATCATGTGATGGATGGCAGCTTCGCCGTGGAAGACCTGGGCTACCAGCCCAAACCGCAGATCCGCGCCTATCGCGCCGTGCTGCGCCGGCTCAAGGTGCCGGCCTCGCGCTGCATCATGGTGGAAGACACGGCCATGAACCTGCGCCCGGCACATTGCCTGGGCATGCGCACGGTGTGGATCACGCCACATGCCGCGCCGCGCCCGCTATGGGTGGACCTGCAGCTACGCAACGCCCGCCAGCTGCGCCGCGGCTTGCGGCGCATCCAAACCAGCGCGGGTGGAAAATCGTAGCGAGCGATGCAAGATCGACATGAGGAGCGGAAACGTATGTGGATACGTTGAGCACCGGAGTGTCGAGCTTGCGTCGCGCAGTAGATTTGCCCCCGCGCTCAGTCCAGCGACTCGACCCGGATCCAGTACTCACTGCTCGTTTCGCTGCGCCCGCGCTCATAACTCATCAGCCCATGACCAGAGGTTTCGCTCTGCTGGCTGATGCCGCCGAGCGGAATCCACTGCCCGAGTTTGCCACTCACCGTGGTCGTCAGCCCGCTGCCGGACACTCGCCCGTTCCCCGCGATGCGCTGGCTCTGCGGTGCGATCGACACCGTCACATTGTCACCCGCCAGGCGCGGCCGCGCAGCGAAGCCACTGCCAGCACTCACGTACTGGGTGGTGCGCGTCACCGTCGTGCCGCCCGGCCCCTGCACCACCTGCGTGACCGGCTGCGGCACGGACTGGCCGAGCTGGATGAAGGCCTCGCCGTCTTCCACAGTCTGCACCTGAGAGACAATGTTCTCGCGCCGCTCCCGGCTACCCGCCTCTGCGCCGGCGCGCACGGCGCCGCCTACTTCACCGTTGCGGATTACCACCCGGCCATCGGCCCCCACATAAGTCTCCTCACGGCTCTGGCTGCCGCCCTGCCGCACTGAAATCAGCAAGCGCCGCACCGGCGTGTCGATGGCTTCCAGTGCTCGCCGCAATTGGGCCAGATTGGCAGGCGTGGTGCGCACAATGAGTTTGCCGCTCATGGCCGACAGGCTGCCACCTGGCTCCAGCAAGGGCTGCAGGGTTGGCAACACCTGCTCGGGCAGGCGATGGCGCAGCGCAATGATTTCCATCTGCTGCTGGGCCGCCAGCGGCAGGGCGAACGCACAACACAGCAGGGCAAGAATCAGACGCAGCATGGCAAAGCTCCGGATAAAGGGATTTCGATTGTAGGTGGCCAGCCCCTAGGACACAGAGCTTTTCCGGACGCCCGGGGTGTGGCCCTGTATGATGCGCTCCCCCTCTCCACCCGGCACCTCGCCATGAACGCTCCCGAACACTTCATCCCTGGCAAGGATGCCTCCCTCGAAACCACCATCGCCACCCTGCAGGCCAAGCTTGCCGCAGTGGGCTTCCGTGCCGAGGAACACAGCTGGCTCAACCCGGTGGAAGGCGTATGGTCGGTACACCTGCGCGATGCGGATTGCCCCCTGCTCTACACCAACGGCAAGGGGGCGACCCAGCTCGCCGCCCGCGCCAGCGCCCTCGGCGAGTTCTTCGAGCGCCTGTCCTGCAACTATTTCTGGTCGCACTACTACCTCGGTGAAGCCAACGCCAGCGGCCAGTTCGCCCATTACCCGCAAGAAAAGTGGTTCGCCACCCACGACGAATGGGAATGGCCCGAAGGAATCCTGACGCCGGAACTGCAGGCCTTCTACAACCCGGATGGCGAAATCGACTCCGAAGCCCTGGTGGATATGAACACCGGCAATCTGGAGCGCGGCATCTGCACGATCCCCTATCTGCGCCAGCGCGATGGTGAAACCGTGTTCATGCCGGTCAACATCATCTCCAACCTGTACGTGAGCAACGGCATGTCGGCCGGCAACACGCCGACCGAAGCCCGTGCTCAGGCCCTGTCCGAAATCCTTGAGCGCCATGTGAAATTCAAGGTCATCCGCGAAGGCCTGTGCCTGCCGGAAGTGCCGGCAGAAGTGATCGCCCGCTACCCGGCCATTGCCGCCGGCATCAAGGGCCTGCGCGAGGCCGGTTTCGGCATTCTGGTGCGTGACGCCTCGCTCGGCGGCGAATTCCCGGTCATCAACGTCACGCTGCTGAACCCGCACGATCAGGGCGTATTCGTGAGTTTCGGCGCCCATCCGCGCTTCGAAGTGGCGCTGGAGCGGGCGCTGACCGAGCTGCTGCAGGGCCGCGCGCTGGATGCGCTGGGCGGCTTCCCGGCCGCCAGCCACGACCTCGAAGACGTAGCCTCGACGCCCAATACCGAGATCCACTTCGTGGACTCCTCCGGCACGGTGCACTGGAACTTCCTCGCCAACACGCCGGACTTCGCATTCTGTGACTGGAACTTCGCCGGCAGCACGGCAGAAGATTTCGAGCGCCTCGCCGGCATCATCCACGCCGCCGGTCACGACATTCTGGTCGCGGACTTCACACATCTGGGCGTGTATACCTGCCGCATCATCGTGCCAGGCATGTCCGAGATCTACCCGCTGGACGAGCTGGACTTCGACAACAACAGCATCGGCAACGAACTGCGCCCGAGCATCCTGCACTGGCAGGACCTCACCGAGCCGCAATGCGCCGAGCTGCTCGAAGCGCTGAACGACATTGATCTGGACGAGCAGAAGCCAGTCGCCGCCCTCATCGGTCTGGCCGCCGATCCGGACAGTCTGTGGGCGGATCTCCGCGTAGGCGAGCTCAAGTGCCTGCTGGCGCTCGCCATCGGAGATGAAGAAGCCGTGGACGCGGGCCTGCTGTGGGTGAGCAACTTCTCCCAGATCAACCCGGCGCGTCGCCGCGTCTATAGCTGCATCGAGAACCTGTTGCGCCTGGACGACGACGAGCGCTACATGGAAGCTCTGCTGGGCCTCTACGGCAAGGAAACCCTGGAGCTGGCCATGGTGACGCTCAGCGGCGAGCTGCGCTTCTTCGGCACGCCCTCGGCGGGGATGAATCTGGAGGGCTGCGTGATGCACGGCAAGCTGCTGGAGGCTTACGCCAAGGTGCAGAAGCTGAAGTAAGCAGCGTTCAAGACATAAAAAAAGCGCCGGAAGGCGCTTTTTTTATGGGCGACAACAGCGTTACTTACCCTTCTTGAGCGCAGCCGCCGCCTCTTCACGCACCCGGCGCGCTTCATCGAGCAGGAACTGCTGGTAGTCCTCCAGATCGCCGTCGAAGGGTTCGACACGGCCCTTGGAGACCAGCCAGAACTCGTCGCACACGGATCTCAATAACGCCCGGTCGTGGCTCACCAGCATCACCGTGCCCTCAAACTCATTAAGTGCCACACCGAGTGCATCGCGCGTGGTGAGATCCAGGTGATTGGTCGGCTCATCGAGCAAGAGCAGGTTCGGGCGCTGCCACACGATCATGCACAGCACCAGGCGCGCTTTCTCGCCGCCGCTCATGGTGCCGACCGGCTGGTGCACCATCTCGCCGCCGAAATTGAAGGTACCGAGATAGGTTCGCAAGGCCTGTTCGCCCGTCCCCTGCCCGCCCCTTAGGTTGGCAGGCAGGCTCTGAGCCAGGCGCACCATGTGCAACAAGGGCGAAGCTTCGGGATCCAGCACGTCCAGCTCCTGCTGGGCGAAGTAGCCGATGTTCAGACCCTTGCCCTCGCTGATCTCGCCATGCGTGGGGATGAGTGCATGGGCCACAGTCTTCACCAGGGTGGATTTGCCCTGGCCGTTGGCCCCCAGGATGCCGATGCGCTGGCCGGCCAGCACCGAGCGGTTGATGTTGCGCACGATGGTGGTGGGCGGCGTGCCAGCAGGTGCGTCGTCCGCCGGCGGGTAGCCGAAGCTGGCGTCCAGCATCGACAGCATCGGGTTCGGCACATTGTTCGGTTCCTTGAATTCAAAGGTGAATTCCGCATCCGCCAGCACCGGGGCGACCTTTTCCATCCGCTCCAGCGCCTTGACACGGCTCTGCGCCTGCTTGGCCTTGCTGGCCTTGGCCTTGAAGCGGTCGATGAACTTTTGCAGGTGAGCAATCTTGTCCGCCTGCTTGGCCAGCGCCGCTTGCTGCAGCAGCATCTGTTCGGCACGCATTTCCTCAAAGCGGCTGTAGTTGCCGCCGTAGCGCACGAGCTTCGCGTTGTCGACGTGCACCGTCACCTGGGTCACTGCATCGAGGAACTCGCGGTCGTGACTGATCACCACCATAGTGCCGGCATAGCGCTTGAGCCAGGCTTCGAGCCACACCAAGGCGTCCAGATCCAGGTGATTGGTCGGTTCATCCAGCAGGAGCAGATCCGAGGGACACATCAGGGCACGCGCCAGTTGCAGACGCATGCGCCACCCCCCGGAGAAGCTGTTCACCGGCTGATCGAGCTGGGCGGTAGAGAAACCGAGGCCAAGAATCAGGGCCTGGGCACGCGAAGCCGCATCATGCTCGCCAGCATCATTGAGCGCCATGTAGGCGTGAGCCATGGCCATGCCATCGTCACTGGCTTCGGCCGCAGCGACTTCCGCGCGTGCAGCAAGCAGCACGCTGTCGCCCTCGATCACGAAGTCGGTCGCGCTCTGCTCGGTCTCCGGCATGTCCTGCGCCACCTGGGCCATCTGCCACTGGGTGGGAATCGAGAACTCGCCGCTGTCTTCATGCAGCGTGCCATTGAGCAGACCGAAGAAGGAGGACTTGCCGGCGCCATTGCGGCCAACCAGACCGATCTTTTCACCGGGCGCGAAATTGACTGAGGCGCGGTCGAGCACGACCTTGACGCCACGACGCAGCGTCACGTTTTTTACGAAAATCATGGAAAAGGCACTTCGAGGGGGGCCGGCATGATACCCCGCCACCGACGCCCAAGGCATCAAAAGCTACAGCCTCGAGATGAGTGCGCACGGAATCACCGTAATTTCTTGATCCGCGCACAAAACTTGCGGCACCATGCATCGCTTTCCATACCGTTCCGCGTGCCTGTTCGAACGCCTGCGCCGGTATGCTCACTCAACACTTCTCGTCATGGAGTTCCGCGCATGGAAGCCATCGTCAATCAGATCAACAGCATCATCTGGAGCCCGGCCCTCGTTTTCCTGTGCCTGGGCGTGGGCCTCTATTTCTCGATCCGTACCCGCTTCATGCAGGTTCGCCATATTCGCGAGATGTTCCGCCTGATGTTCGACGGCAAAGGTTCGGACGCCGGCGTATCTTCCTTCCAGGCACTGGCCATGTCGCTCTCGGGTCGAGTCGGCACTGGCAACATCGCCGGCGTGGCGGCGGCCATCGCCTACGGTGGCCCTGGCGCGGTGTTCTGGATGTGGATGACGGCTTTCCTCGGCGCCTCCACGGCTTACATCGAGTCCACCCTCGGCCAGATCTACAAGGAACAGAACGACGGCCTGTATCGCGGCGGCCCGGCCTATTACATCGAGAAAGGCCTGGGCTGGAAAAAGTACGCCTGGGTCTTCGCACTCGCCACCATCATCTCGATGGGTTTCCTGCTGCCGGGCGTGCAAGCCAACAGCATCGCCTCCGGCCTCAAGAACTCGCTGGGCATCGCACCGGAAGTTTCGGCGGCCATCATCGTGGTGCTGCTGGGCTTGATCATCTTTGGCGGTGTGAAACGCATCGCGCGCTTCGCCGAAATCGTGGTGCCCTTCATGGCGCTGGGCTACATCCTGATTGCCTGCGTGGTGATCGGCCTGAACATCGACAAGCTGCCGGGCGTGCTGAACCTGATCTTCAGCAGCGCCTTCGGGGCCGACGCCGCCTTCGGCGCCATGCTCGGCTCAGCCATCCAGTGGGGCGTGAAACGCGGCGTGTTCTCCAACGAAGCCGGTCAGGGCAGCGGCCCGCACCCGGCAGCCGCCGCCGAGGTGAGCCACCCGGCCAAGCAAGGCATCGTGCAGGCCTTCTCGATCTATGTCGACACGCTCTTCGTGTGCTCAGCCACCGCCTTCATGCTGCTGATCACCGGCCTTTACAACGTAAAGGGGCTGGACGGCACGATGCTGAGAAACGCCCTGCCCGGCACCGAAGTCGGCCCGGCTTTCACCCAGGCCGCAGTGGAATCCGTGCTGCCCGGCTTCGGCAGCATCTTTGTGGCGGGTGCGCTGTTCTTCTTCGCCTTCACAACGATCATCGCCTACTACTACATCGCCGAAACGAATGTAGCCTACATCAACCGCAAGGTGGGCCGCCCCTGGTTGCTGTTCGTGCTGAAAGTGGTGTCGCTAGCCGCCTGTCTATATGGTGCTGTGCGTTCGGCTGATCTGGCCTGGACGCTGGGTGACATCGGCGTGGGCATCATGGCCTGGCTCAATATCGTGGCCATCCTGTTCCTGCAAAAGCCCGCACTGGATTCGCTCAAGGATTACGAAGCACAGCAGGCGAAAGGCCTGGAGCCAACCTTCCAGACCACCGCTGCAGACCTGCCGAACGCCGAACTGTGGGTCGGCGAAGACTGAACACGGCCCTCACCGCGGCGGGTACTCAACCCGCCCGGTGCGGCTCCGCCAGATATTCACGCGAGCGCATCTCGATCAGGCGCGACACGGTGCGCGGAAACTCCTGCGCATTGGGGCCTTCGCGATAGAGCTCGGCGGCCTCAGTCGCTGCGCTGACGATCAGCTTCACCCGCGCTTCGTAGAGCACATCGATCAGCCAGGTGAAACGGCGGGCTTCGTTGCCTTGTTCCCGGGTCATCACCGGCACATTCGAGAGTAGTACGGTGTGATATTCGCGGGCGATATCCAGGTAATCGTTCTGCGAGCGCGGGCCGCCGCACAAAGTAGCGAAATCGAACCACACCACGCCGGGCGCAACCCTTCGCACCGGCAGCTTACGCTCCAGTACCGTGATTTCGCCGGGGCTGCCGGGCGTACCCGCCATCTTGCCAAAGTGCCCAGCCAGCTCGCGCTGAGCTGCCTCGTCTGCCGGCGTAATGAAGATATTCATGGATTCAAGACTGCGCAGGCGGTAGTCGGTACCGTCATCGACCTCGACCACGTCAAACTGCTTTTTGATCAGCGCAATGGTCGGCAGGAAATTCTGCCGCTGCAGACCATTTGGATAGAGACCATCCGGCGGGTAATTGGAGGTCATTACGAACACCACACCGCGCTCGAACAGCGCCTGCAAGAGGCGGCCGAGAATCATCGCATCGGCGATGTCGGAAACGTGGAACTCGTCGAAGCACAACAGGCGCGTCTGCTTCGCGATGTCTTCGGCCACCCGGGAGAGTGGGTCATCCTCGTTCTGATGCGCACGCAATTGGGCGTGCATCTCGTGCATGAAGGCATGAAAGTGCACCCGGCGCTTGCGCTTGTAGGGCACGGCATCAAAGAAGCAATCCATGATAAAGCTCTTGCCCCGCCCCACCCCGCCCCACAGGAAAACGCTGCGTGGCAGATCCGGATGAATGAAGAGCTTGCGCAAAGCCGTGCGGCGCTGCGCCTTGAAGCTCAACAGCTCTGAGTAAAGCTGCTGCAAGCGGGAAATCGCGCGCAATTGGGCTGCATCGGCCTTATAGCCGCGCATACCGAGCAAGGCGTCGTAGGCATCGCGCACGCCGAATTCTGGGACGTTGAGGATCTGATGTGAGTCCATGCTCTTGCCTCGGTAATTCCAGCCTCTGGAAGGTTTGTTCTGTGCAGGGGAAGCGCTCCAGAAGGCTCCTGCAAATTTCGTTCGGCGACATGTATGCGAACTTCGCTGCAAAACGAAGAAGGGCAAAGGTTTTGGCCTTTGCCCTTCGCTGATGCTCAGTGCAATCTATTTAGAAGTGCAAAGAACGCTTGTCGACTGCGAGAGCTGCCTCATGCATGGCTTCCGACAGGGTCGGGTGCGCATGGCAAGTACGCGCCAGATCTTCGGCGGCGCCGGCAAACTCCATGGTCACCACGGCTTCGGCAATCAATTCGGAGGCATTGGTGCCGATGATATGCACGCCCAGAATCTGGTCGGTTTCAGCATGCGCCAGCACCTTGACGAAGCCGGTGGTGTCACCCTGACCGAGCGCGCGCCCGTTAGCCAGGAAAGGAATCTGCCCTTGCTTGTAGGGCACGTTGCCAGCCTTGAGCTCCTGCTCGGTCTTGCCGACCCAGGCAATTTCCGGATGGGTGTAGATGACCCAGGGAATCGTGTCGTGGTTCAGGGTGGTGCCTTGCCCCGCGATACGCTCAGCCACCATCACGCCCTCTTCCATGCCCTTGTGCGCCAGCATCGGGCCCGGCACCACGTCGCCCACCGCCCACACGTTCGGCAGGTTCGTGGCGCAGTGGTGATCCACGGCAATCCGGCCGCGCTCGTCGAGCGCGAGGCCCACGGCTTCGGCATTCAGGCCTGCGGTGTTGGGCACGCGGCCCACAGCCACGATGAGCTTGTCGACTTCCAAGGTCTGATCACCGTCATCGTTTTCGTACTTGATGACAACGGTCTTCTTCTTGGGGGTCACTTCCTTGATCTGCACACCCATCTGGATGTTCAGGCCTTGCTTGCTGGTGAAGATCTTCCAGGCTTCCTTGGCCACGTTGGCATCAGCCGCCGCAAGGAAATCCGGCATGGCCTCAAGGATGGTGACTTCGGAGCCGAGGCGCTTCCACACCGAGCTCATTTCGAGGCCAATCACACCAGCACCGATCACGCCGAGGCGCTTGGGTACGCCGGAGATATTCAGCGCACCGATGTTGTCGACCACCAATTGCTGGTCCACCGGGATAGCTGGAAGATGGCGCGCGTGCGAACCGGTCGCCACGATGACGTGGGTGGCGGTCACGATTTCTTCACCGATCTTCACCTGCCACTTGCCATCCGCATTGGCCACGAAACTGCCATGCCCAGGAATGAAGGTAACCTTGTACTTCTTGAACAGGCCTTTGATGCCGGTAACCAGCTGGGTGACGATATTGTCCTTGCGCTTGATCATCGAGGGCACATCGATGGTCACGTTATCGGCCTTGATGCCGTGCATGACAAACGAGTGAGTTGCCTGATCGTACAGTTCGGACGAGTGCAGCAGGGCCTTGGACGGAATACAACCCACGTTCAGGCAGGTGCCGCCCAGACGCGGCTCGCCCTTGGGGTCTGCATAGGCCTCGGATTCACAGCAGGCGGTCTTCAGGCCCAGCTGAGAAGCACGGATGGCGGCCACGTAACCGGCGGGACCACCGCCGATGACTACGACGTCGAATTCTTGGCTCATGTGAATTCCTTATTCCTTGGGTAAAGCTCCGGAGCACCAGCCCCGGAGCATTCGCCGTTATCAGATATCCAGCAGCAGACGGGCCGGATCTTCCAGCGCTTCCTTCATCGCCACCAGACCCAGTACAGCCTCGCGGCCATCGATGATGCGATGGTCATAGGACATGGCGAGGTAGTTGATCGGGCGGATCACGATCTGACCGTTTTCAACCACCGGGCGATCCTTGGTGGCATGGATGCCGAGAATTGCGGACTGTGGCGGGTTGATGATCGGGGTCGAAAGCATCGAGCCGAACACGCCACCGTTGGAGATTGAGAAGGTGCCGCCGGAGAGATCTTCCATGGAGAGCTTGCCCTCCTTGGCCTTGGCACCGAATTCGGCAATCTTCTTCTCGATCTGTGCAATCGACAGCTGGTCGGCATTGCGCAGAATCGGCACCACCAGGCCACGCGGCGAACCGACCGCGATACCGATGTCGAAATAGCCGTGATAGACGATGTCATTGCCATCGACAGAGGCGTTCAGTACCGGGTACTTCTTCAGCGCGGCGACTGCGGCCTTGACGAAGAAGGACATGAAGCCGAGCTTGATGCCGTGTTCCTTTTCGAACTTTTCGACGTACTTCTTGCGCAGTTCCATGACCGGAGCCATGTTCACTTCGTTGAAGGTCGTCAGGATGGCGTTGGTAGCTTGCGATTGCAGCAGGCGTTCCGCCACGCGGGCACGCAGGCGGCTCATCGGCACCCGCTCTTCCGGGCGATCAGAGAGTACGGCTTCAACAGCCGGCGGCACAGGAGGTTGCGGCAGAGCGGCAGTCGAAGTTGCGGCCGGAGCGACCACCGCCGGGGCGGAAACCGAGCTGCCCGTAGCAGGCTTGCTCACGCCCAGGGCATCCGCCTTGGTCACACGGCCTCCGGGGCCGGACCCTTGTACCGCGGAGGGGTCCACGCCCTTCTCAGCGAGGATCTTGCGGGCGGCCGGGCCGCTACCGGAGGCTACCGCTGCTGCTGCCGGCGCGGTAGCTGCTGCCGGAGCAACAGGCGCTGCAGCAGCAGCCGGGGCCACGGCACCAGCCTTGGCTTCAGTGTCGATGTGGGCAATCAATTCGCCACTTACAACGGTGGAGCCATTGCCCTTGACGATCTTGACGATCACGCCATCGGCCGGGGCCGGTGTTTCCAGCACGACCTTGTCGGTTTCAATATCGATCAGGTTCTGGTCGCGCTTCACAGCCTGGCCTTCAACTGCGTGCCAGCTCACCAGGGTCGCTTCGGAAACGGATTCCGACAGTTGCGGCACTTTGACTTCGATGATCATGTTCTGATTCTCCAGTTTTTATCCGTGCTGCTGCGCTCAGGAGCGCGGAGCCAGGTCTTGTCCGAGTTTGCCGAAGGCACCTTCCACCACTTCGCGCTGCTGGGCATTGTGCACCGCGTAGTAGCCCACGGCCGGCGAAGCCGAAGCCGGACGGCTCACCAGATACAGGGTGTGCTTGCTGCCCATCGAGCGGGTCAGGTGCTGACGCGAGGCGATCCAGTACCAGGCTCCCTGGTTGCGCGGCTCTTCCTGACACCACACCACTTCCTTGGCATTCGGGTACTTCGCCAGCTCAAGTGCAAAGGCATCGTTGGGGAAGGGATACAGCTGCTCCAGACGCACAATGACAGTGTCTTTCAGATCCTTGGCGCGGCGCTCGGCCAGCAGCTCGTAATAGAGCTTGCCGGAGCACACCACCACGCGCTTGACCTTCTTGGCATCGAACTTGTCGACTTCACCAATCACGGTCTGGAAGCTGCCATTGGCCAGGTCGTCCAGCGAGGAGATGGCATCCTTGTGGCGCAATAGCGATTTCGGTGTCATGACCACCAAGGGTTTGCGCAGCGGGCGCACCATCTGGCGACGCAAGAGGTGGAAGATCTGGGCCGGAGTGGAAGGCACGCAAACCTGCCAGTTGTTCTCGGCACACAGCTGCATGTAACGCTCCAGACGACCAGAGGAGTGCTCCGGGCCCTGACCTTCGTAACCATGCGGCAGCAGCATGGTGATGCCAGCCTGACGACCCCACTTGGCTTCGCCGGACGCGATGAACTGGTCGATCACCACCTGGGCGCAGTTGCCGAAGTCACCAAACTGGGCTTCCCACACGACGAGCTGGTTCGGCTCGGCCGTAGCGTAGCCATATTCGAAACCCAGGATGCCGGATTCGGACAGTACCGAGTCGATCACCACAAAGGGAGCCTGTTCGGGTTGGATGTTGGCCAGCGGCACAAGATTGCCGTCGTCCCACTTTTCGCGGTTCTGATCGTGCAGTACAGCATGGCGGTGGAAGAAAGTGCCACGCCCGCAATCCTGACCGGAGATGCGCACGCCGTAGCCTTGCGCAACCAGCGACGCGTAGGCGAGGTTTTCGGCCATCCCCCAGTCCAGCGGCTGACTGCCATCACCCATAGCCTTGCGGGCCTCGATGATGTTGGAGACGCGTGAGTGCAGGGTGAAATCGGCCGGCACATCGACCAGACGCTTGGCCAGACGCTTCAGCTCGGTCATCGGCACGCCGGTCTTGCCATCATCCGTGTATTCCTTCTTGATGAAGGGCGTCCAGTCCTGAGCAAACTTCCGGCTATGGCCGGAAAGCACCGGGTTGTAGAGCAGCTCGCCACGATCCAGATGTTCACGGTATTCAGCGATCATCTTGTCCGGCTCGTCAGCACTGATTACCCCCTGCCCGACCAGCTTGTCGGCGTACAGCTTGCGCGTACCCGGATGCTGAGCAATCTTCTTGTACATCAGCGGCTGGGTGACCATCGGCTCATCCGCTTCGTTGTGACCGAGCTTGCGATAGCACAACAGATCGATGACAACATCCTTCTTGAAGGTCTGGCGGAATTCGACGGCCAACTGGCAAGCCAGCGCCACCGCTTCCGGATCGTCAGCATTGACGTGGAAGATCGGGCATTCGCCCATCTTGAAGATGTCGGTGCAGTAGATCGAGGAACGCGAGTCACGCGGATCCGAAGTCGTGAAGCCGATCTGGTTGTTGATCACCAGATGCACTGCGCCACCCGTGCCATAACCACGAGTCTGGCTGAAGTTGAGCAGTTCCTGGTTGATGCCCTGGCCAGCCACGGCAGCATCACCGTGGATCAAGAGCGGCACCACCTGGCTCTTGCTGACATCATTGCGGCGAGTCTGGCGCGCATAGACGGAGCCCTGAACCACCGGATTCA
Organism: Uliginosibacterium sp. 31-12; assembly: GCF_030548425.1. Taxonomy (NCBI): domain Bacteria; kingdom Pseudomonadati; phylum Pseudomonadota; class Betaproteobacteria; order Rhodocyclales; family Zoogloeaceae; genus Uliginosibacterium; species Uliginosibacterium sp. 31-12. The sequence goes on from NZ_JAUOOA010000005.1 coordinate 235,606, forward strand.
CGATCTCAAGGTGAGAAGGATTGAAGGCCAGAGTCAGGTGCACCGGTCCACCAGCAGTGTTCACGTCGCTGGAGAAACCCATGTGGTACTTCACGTCACCAGCCGACAGGTCGGAAGCATGCTTGCCTTCAAACTCTTCGAACAGCATCTTGGGCGCCTTGCCCAGCACATTGACCAGCACATTGAGGCGGCCGCGGTGGGCCATGCCAATCACGATTTCCTGCACGCCCAGCGAGCCAGCAGTGTTGATGAAAGTATCCATCGCCACGATCGCCGTATCGCCGCCTTCCAGCGAGAAACGCTTCTGGCCGACGTAACGGGTGTGGAGATACTTTTCCAGGGTTTCCGCTGCGGTCAGGCGCTCGAGGATGCGCTTCTTGGTCGGCACATCGAAGGACGGCGTCGAGCGGATCGGCTCCAAACGGCTCTGGATCCAGCGCTTCTGCTGCACGTCGGCCATGTACATGTATTCGACCGCCAGCGTGCCACAGTAGGTCTGACGGGCAGCGTCGAGAATCTCGCGCAGGGATGCCTGGCTCTTTTCCTGAAACTGGAAGGAGCCGATGTTGAAGCTGGTGGAGAGATCCGCTTCGGTGAAGCCGTAATAGGACGGCTCCAGCTCGGCAATCGAGGGGCGCTCCTGCCGCTTGAGCGGATCGATCTGTGCCCAGCGGTTACCAAGGAAGCGGTAGGCGTTGATCATCTGCAGCACACTGATCTGACGCTTGTCGGCCACGCCAGGCGTAGTGACAGCCGCCGACAGAGGCTTACCCTGCTTGGCGATCTGCGCAAACGAAGCGATGACAGGCGCATGAGCCACATCACGGCTTGCACCCGGCAGGTTCTGCAGCGAATCAAAATAATCGCGCCATTGATCTGGCACGTTCGAGGGGTTCTCGAGGTAAGTCTCGTAGAGCTCTTCAATGAACGGCGCATTGCTGCCGAACAGGTAGGAATTGAGCTGGTACTGTCTCATCTTGGATGGCCTTTATCTCTGCGGGGGCCGCTGGTGACCCCCGGTTCTCGGGCAGTGTTCTTGGCTTAACGGAATGCCATCGGCTTCACATCGCGCTGCGGTGCGCCGGTGTAAAGCTGACGCGGACGACCAATCTTCTGCTCCGGATCGCCGATCATTTCGTTCCACTGAGCAATCCAGCCGATGGTGCGGGCCATCGCGAAGATGCCGGTGAAGAGCGACACGGGGATGCCCATGGCCTTCTGCACGATGCCGGAGTAAAAGTCGACGTTCGGGTAGAGCTTGCGGGACACGAAGTACTCGTCTTCCAGCGCGATCTTTTCCAACGCCATCGCCAGCTTGAACATCGGGTCGTCCTGCAGCCCGAGCTCGTTCAGCACTTCGTGGCAGGTTTCACGCATCAGCTTGGCGCGCGGGTCGTAGTTCTTGTAGACGCGGTGACCGAAGCCCATCAGCTTGACGTTGGAGTTCTTGTCCTTCACCTGGGCGATAAACTCACCGATCTTCTCGACACCACCCTGCTTCATGATGTCTTCCAGCATCACCAGACAGGCTTCGTTGGCGCCGCCGTGTGCCGGCCCCCACAGACAAGCGATACCGGCAGCGATACAGGCGAAGGGGTTGGCACCGGAGGAGCCGGACAGGCGCACGGTGGAGGTCGAGGCATTCTGCTCGTGGTCCGCATGCAGGATCAGGATGCGGTCCAGAGCACGGGCCAGCACCGGGTTCGGTTCGTACTTCTCGCACGGCGTTGCGAACATCATGTGCAGGAAGTTGCTGGAATAGTCCAGATCGTTACGCGGGTACATGAAGGGCTCGCCGATCGTGTACTTGTAGGCCATCGCGGTAATCGTCGGCAGCTTGGCAATCAGGCGCATTGCCGCAACGGTACGGTGCTCCGGATTGGCGATATCCAGAGAATCTTGGTAGTAGGCCGACAGCGAGCCGACCATGCCAACCAGAATCGCCATTGGGTGCGCATCGCGGCGAAAACCTTGATACAGACGGGTCAGTTGCTCGTGCACCATGGTGTGATCACGCACGGTCTTCACGAACTCGTCGTACTGAGTCTTGCTCGGCAACTCGCCATGCTTGAGCAGGTAGCAGGTTTCGAGATAGTCGCAGTTCACCGCGAGTTGCTCGATCGGATAGCCGCGATACAGCAGCTCGCCCTTATCGCCATCGATGTAAGTGATCGAAGATTTGCACGCAGCCGTCGACATGAAGCCTGGGTCGAAGGTAAAGGCACCGGTCTTGCCATAGAGCGTGCGGATGTCAATGACATCCGGACCGATGCTGCCGGAGAGCACCGGAAACTCGTAAGACTGGCCATTGAAGCCCAGCGTCGCGGTTTTCTGTGTAGTCATGCCTGCTTTCCCTTCTGTAGAACGTGTAGGTGCTTCTGTTGGTGCTGCTAAGGGTAGTTCCGGTGCGCTCTGCCTCAGCAGGGTCACCATGTTTTTCCACTTCTCGACCGTACATTCCTGCTTGCCGTTGAGCATGGCCCACAATTCGTGGTCATCGCAGGTCAAGAGATCCTGCAGCTCGAGCAGTTGAGCTTCGTCGAGCTTGTCGAGTTCCGTAGCGGCAAAGCGCGTGAAGAACAGGTCAATCTCCAGCAGGCCACGCCGGGCCCGCCATTTGATCTTCTCGCGCAGAGCCTTATGTTGTGCCATCGATCAGACTGCCCGCGACAACATCAATTCCTTGATCTTGCCGATGGCCTTGGTCGGGTTCAGATGCTTCGGACACACATCCACGCAGTTCATGATGGTGTGGCAACGGAACAGGCGATACGGGTCTTCAAGGTTGTCCAGACGCTCGTTGGTCTCATCATCACGCGTATCGGCAATGAAGCGATAGGCCGCGAGCAGGCCAGCCGGGCCAACAAACTTGTCCGGATTCCACCAGAAGCTCGGGCAGCTGGTCGAACAGCAGGCACACAGGATGCACTCATAGAGACCGTTGAGCTCTTCGCGCTCTTCAGGGGTCTGCAGGCGCTCCATCTCCGGCGCCGGCGAGTTGCTCACCACGTAGGGTTTGATCGAGTGGTACTGCTTGAAGAACTGGGTCATATCCACGATCAGGTCGCGGATCACCGGCAAGCCAGGCAGCGGACGCAGCGTGATCGGCTGCGGCAGGCTGTCGATATCGGTCAGGCAGGCCAGGCCATTCTTGCCGTTAATGTTCATGGCATCCGAGCCACACACACCTTCACGGCAGGAACGACGGTAGGACATCGAATCATCCAAAGCCTTGATCTTCACGAGAGCATCGAGCAGCTTGCGATCGGAAGGATCAAGTTCGACCGATAGATCCTGCATGTAGGGCGCTGCATCCTTGTCCGGATCGTAGCGGTAGATTTTGAATTTGACGGTACGGGTCATTTCTTGTCAGCTCCCGGCAATCAATAGGCACGCGTCTTGAGCGCAACGCTTTCGACGGTCAACGGTTTCAGGTTTACCGGCTTGTATTCCAGGCGATTGCCTTCACGGTGCCATAGAGTGTGCTTGAGCCAGTTAGCATCATCACGGCCATTCGGACGCTCCGGGGTATCCGGGGCATCGTCACGCACGTGTGCGCCGCGCGATTCGGTGCGGGCATTGGCCGAGATCATGGTGGCCTTGGCCACTTCGATCAGGTTTTCAAGTTCCAGTGCTTCGATACGCGCGGTGTTCCAGACCTGCGACTTGTCCTTGATCTCGGTCTGCTGAACCTGCTTCTCGATCTCCAGAATCTTGTCGACGCCCTGGGCAAGCATGTCCTTGAAGCGGAACACACCGGCATGCGCCTGCATAGTGCGCTGCATGGCCAGACGCGTCTCGTGCACGTCAGCGCCATTTTTCTGGGTATCCAGACGATTGACACGCGCCAGCGCCTTGTCGATTTCGCCTTGCGGAATCTCCGGCAGAGAGGCAGGTTCGTTCTTGATGAACTCGATCATCGACTCACCCGAGCTCTTGCCGAAAACCAGCAAGTCGAGCAGCGAGTTGGTGCCCAGGCGATTCGCGCCATGCACCGAGGCACACGCACATTCACCCGCCGCGTAGAAGCCGGCGACCGGTGCGCCGTTAGCCACTACTTCGCCACGATAGTTGGTCGGAATACCGCCCATCTGGTAGTGGCAGGTCGGCACCACCGGAATCGGTGCCTTGATCGGGTCGGTGCCGGCGAACTGGATCGAGATCTCGCGGATGCCCGGCAGACGCTTGTTGATCACGTCAGCATCAAGGTGGGTGATATCAAGCAGCACGTGATCCTTGCCGGTACCACAGCCGCGACCTTCGTTGATTTCGGTGACCATGGCGCGCGAGACCACATCACGCGAAGCCAGATCCTTGGCGTTCGGCGCATAACGCTCCATGAAGCGCTCACCCGAAGCATTGCGCAGAATGCCGCCTTCGCCACGCACGCCTTCGGTAATCAGCACGCCTGCGCCAGCCACACCGGTCGGATGGAACTGCCAGAACTCCATGTCTTCCAGCGGAATGCCGGCTCGCGCCGCCATGCCAACGCCATCACCAGTATTGATGAAGGCATTGGTCGAGGAGTAATAGATACGACCGGCACCGCCGGTGGCGAACAGCGTAGCCTTGGCCTGGAATACCGTGATTTCGCCGGTTTCCATTTCCATTGCAATCACGCCCAGCACTCGGCCATCGGGTGCGCGCAGCATATCCAGCGCCAGCCACTCGACGAAGAACTGGGTATTGGCCTTCACATTGCGCTGATACAGCGCATGCAGCATGGCATGACCAGTCCGGTCAGCCGCCGCACAGGCACGACGCACCGGCTTCTCGCCGAAATTCGACATGTGGCCACCGAAAGGGCGCTGATAGATTTTGCCTTCGTCGGTACGGTCAAACGGCATGCCGTAGTGCTCAAGCTCAACCACGACTTGCGGGGCCTGCTTGCACATAAACTCGATCGCATCTTGATCGCCGAGCCAGTCTGAACCTTTGACCGTGTCATACATGTGCCAGGTCCAGTGATCCGGCTCGGAGTTACCCAGCGACGCGGACACCCCACCCTGCGCAGCCACCGTGTGCGAGCGGGTCGGGAACACTTTGGAAATCACCGCGGTCTTCAGGCCGGATTCGGCCAGAGTCACCGCAGCACGCATGCCGGCGCCACCAGCACCAACGATTACTGCATCAAACGTACGCTTGGCGACTTTCACTTACAGCCTCCACAGGATCTGAGCGACCCAGCCGGCATATCCGGTAAGGGCCAAAAGGGTGATGGCGTGCAGAGTCAGACGCACGCTGATCGGCTTGACGTAATCCATCCAGATGTCGCGCACACCAATCCAGGCATGGAAGAACAACGACAAAGCGAACAGGAAGGTCACGAATTTGGTAAATCCGCCGCTCATCAGGGTACGCCACGCAGCGTTATCCCAAGCTGGCAGAGCGGCAATCCGGACCAGCATGTAGACCGTAAAGAAGGCCATCACGGTTCCAGTCACGCGCTGGGCCAGCCAGTCGCGAAAACCGTAGTGGGCACCCACTACCAGACGCTTCACCATGTCAGCACCCCCAGAAAAGCGGTCAGAGAAAGGCTGATCACCAGCACAGTCATTGCGCTGGCGCGGGCCGGGGCGAGCTCAATGCCAATATGCATATCCAGCAACAGGAAGCGAATGCCGGCACAGAAGTGATGCAGATAGGCCCAGAGCAAGCCCAGCAGCAAAAGCTTGACTACTGGCAGGCCCAGCACTGTGAAGACCATCGCCTGGCGATAGCACTCCAGTTGCTCCGGCGTACCAAGACTGGCACCGAACAAGGCGATCAACACCGGCAGACAGAGGAACAAACCGATCCCACTGATCCGGTGAAGAATCGACACAAACCCGGGCAAGGGCAATCTGATCTGCATGAGATTCAGATGTTTGGGCCTTGCCTTCCTGACTGTAGCTTCTGCCATCGTGCGCACCTCTCTTTTATATGAATCCGGCACCGTTGCGCGCGGCACCGACCTGTAAATCCGTCAACTCAGTTCATTGATATAGAAGTGTTCAGCGGTCGAGTACAGGCCGCGTCTCCACTCCACCGGCTTGTCGCCGTAGGTATACGCCAGTCGCTCAACGGAGAGCAGGGGCGTGCTCTCCTGTACATTCAGAACGTCAGCCACCGCACGGTCAGCCGACACAGCACGGATCTTCTCGGTCGCGCGCACCATGCGCACACCAAAACGGGATTCAAAAAGACTATAGAGCGAGCCTTGCCACTCCTTGAGCATTTCCAGGCTCAAGCCCTGAAAAACATCGCCCGGCAAGTACATTTCATCGATCACCACCGGCTTGCCGTCAAATTTCAGCACCCGGCGCACGATGAAGATCTGGCTGCCAGGCTCGATACCGAGGTTGCGGGCCGCCTCCTGCCCAGCCTTGCCGCGCAGACATTCAAGCGGCTGACTCTTGGGCAGCACCGGACCGCCATTGACGGCCTTCAAACGCAGAAAGCGGAATACCGCGCGCGGATCCTGATGAGTGGAGACAAACGTGCCCTTGCCCTGGCGCCGCACAAGAATGTTCTCGGCCGCCAACTCATCAACAGCCTTGCGTACGGTGCCCTGACTCACACCGAAGCGCAGCGCAAGCTCCTGCTCGCTCGGGATCGTTTGCCCCGGGAGCCATTCCCCAGAGTCAAGCGCCTGAACGATCAGATTCTTGATCTGTCGGTACAAGGGGCTGAAAGTTGGCGATTCGTGTGCCATAACGATCATTCAAGCACAAATGACCCACTTCGTCCATATCCTATTCTATATCTTATATAAGACATAAGTTAGCTTTTGACACACCAGCACTCGAAGTATAAACTCCAGCGCAAATACCGCAGTACACAACAGGCAACACACCCGCAACCCCAACGAGACGCAGCGCGATCAGCGCTTATAAACAGCCCTACAGCTACAAGGAGCCCCGCATGTCCAAGTCGCCCATCCGTGTCACCGTTACCGGCGCTGCCGGTCAGATCGGTTACAGCCTGCTGTTCCGTATTGCTTCGGGCGAAATGCTCGGCAAAGACCAGCCAGTCATCCTGCAGCTGCTCGACCTGCCGCAAGCCCAGAAGGCGCTGGCCGGCGTGATCATGGAGCTGGAAGACTGTGCTTTCCCGCTGCTCGCCGGCGTGATCGCCACCGATGATCCGGCCGTGGCCTTCAAGGACACCCAGGCCGCCCTGCTCGTCGGCGCCCGCCCGCGTGGCCCCGGTATGGAGCGCAAGGACCTGCTCGCTGAAAACGCCAAGATCTTCACCGTGCAAGGTGCAGCGATCGGCCAGTACGCAGATCCGGATTGCCGCGTCCTGGTGGTGGGCAACCCCTGCAACACCAACGCCTACATCGCCAAGGAAAGCGCCAAGAAGTTCGGTCGCGTCCCGGCCAAGAACTTCACCGCCATGCTGCGCCTGGACCACAACCGTGCCCTGTCGCAACTCTCCGGCAAGACCGGTCGCCCGGTTTCCAGCCTGAAGAACCTGATCGTGTGGGGCAACCACAGCCCGACCATGTATGCCGACTACCGCTTCGTGACCAGCAATGGCGACAGCGTTAAGACCCTGATCAACGACGAAGCCTGGAATCGCGACACCTTCCTGCCCACCGTCGGCAAGCGCGGCGCCGCCATCATCGAAGCCCGCGGTCTGTCCTCCGCAGCCTCGGCAGCAAACGCCGCAATTGACCACATGCACGACTGGTTCCTCGGCTCCAATGGCGAATGGGTCACCATGGGCGTCGAGTCTGATGGCTCCTACGGCATCCCGGCCGGCATCATCTACGGCGTGCCGGTCATCACCGCCAACGGTGAGTACAAGCGCGTCGAAGGCCTGGAAATTGACGACTTCTCGCGTGAAAAGATGAACTTCACCCTGAAGGAACTCGAAGAAGAGCGCGCCGGCGTTGCCGACCTGCTTGGCTGATCACCTCCAGCTGCAACAGAGAGCCCAATGAGCATCGCATCCAGCCGCAGCCACCTGCCCCCGGATGCCGTGCTCTATCCAGAGGGCAGCCCACTGCCCCGGATTCCCGTTGTCGAGCATTTCGCCGGCAACGAGAAAACCATGCGCAAGGCCATGGCCTTGCAAGCCGAGCGCGGCGCCGTCTTCGACATCACCTGTGATTGCGAAGATGGCGCTCCCGCCGGTGCCGAGCGCGAACACGCCGAGATGATTGCCGCACTCATCATGAGCAGCGACAACCATTTCCAACGCATCGGCGCACGCATTCACGACATCACCCACAGTGCCTGGCGCACCGACCTGGAACAGATCGTCGGCCTCGCCGGCCCCCGCTTGGCTTACCTCGTTCTACCCAAGGTGCGCGGCGTCTCTGACGTGGAGCGCGTGCTGGTTGCCCTGCGCGAAGTCGCGCAGCAAGGGGGGCTTGAACGCGAAATCCCCTTGCACGTACTGATTGAAACCCACGGTGCGCTGCACCAGGTGTGGGAGATTGCCGCCCTGCCCGGTGTCGAAACTCTGGACTTCGGCCTGATGGATTTCGTCAGCGCGCATCACGGGGCAATTCCGGCCAGCGCCATGCGCAGCCCCGGTCAGTTCGAACATCCACTGATCGTCAGTGCGAAGAGCCGCATCGTCAGCGCAGCACTGGCACATGGCGTGCTTCCGAGCCACAACGTGTGCACCGAACTGGTGGACATGGCCGTGATCGAAAACGATGCCCGCCGCGCTCGCATGGAGGCCGGCTTCCTGCGCATGTGGAGCATTCATCCCAACCAGATCGAACCCATCCTGCGCGGCATGCAGCCCAGCGAAGCAGAAATCGGGACTGCCGGAGAGATCATTCTCGCCGCCCAGGACGCCAGCTGGGGGCCGATCCGCCACCATGATCGCCTGCACGACCGGGCCTCATATCGCTATTACTGGAGTGTGCTCAAACGGGCACGCGCCACCGGCATCACCTTGCAAGATGAAGTATTGAAACGTTTATTCGCGTAACCCAAACCTGTAGAAGCGGCCTCTGGCCGCGAGCGGATTCGCGGCCAGAGGCCGTTTCTACAAAATCAGGAGGAAAGACCGTGCTAGTAGCCTACCGCCAACACGCCGCCGAACGTGCCGCCCTCGGCATCCCGCCCCTTGCGCTGGACGCCAAGCAAACGGCCGATCTGATTGAGCTGCTGAAGAACCCGCCGGCCGGCGAAGAAACTTTCCTCGTCGACCTGATCACTCACCGCGTTCCGCCTGGCGTGGATGATGCCGCACAGGTCAAAGCCTCCTTCCTGGCTGCCGTCGCCCATGGCGATGTGGCCTGCCCGCTGATCTCCAAAGCCAAGGCCACCGAGCTGCTCGGCACCATGGTGGGCGGCTACAACGTCAAGCCACTAATTGAGCTGCTCGACGACGCCGAACTAGCCCCGATTGCCGGCGCCGCCCTGAAGACCACCCTGCTGATGTTCGACTTCTTCCACGATGTCGCCGAGAAGGCCAAGGCCGGTAACGCCGTGGCGCAGGACGTGATCAAGAGCTGGGCCGAAGCCGAGTGGTTCACCTCGCGCCCCGAATTCCCCGCCAGCATCAAGCTGACCGTGCTGAAGGTGACCGGCGAGACCAACACCGATGATCTGTCCCCAGCCCCGGATGCCTGGAGCCGTCCGGACATCCCGCTGCATGCACTCGCCATGCTCAAGAACACCCGCCCCGGCATCACCCCGGAAGAAGACGGCAAGCGCGGCCCGATCAAGATGATTCAGGACCTCGCCACCAAGGGCAACCTCGTCGCCTACGTGGGCGACGTGGTCGGCACCGGCTCCTCGCGCAAGTCCGCGACGAACTCCGTGCTGTGGTGGACCGGTGAAGACATTCCCTTCGTGCCGAACAAGAAGTTCGGCGGCGTCTGCCTCGGCGGCAAGATCGCTCCGATCTTCTTCAATACCCAGGAAGACGCCGGCGCCCTGCCGATCGAAATCGACGTGGCCAAGATGGACATGGGCGACGAGATCGAACTGAAGGTCGACCACGCAACCGGCAAGGTCACCGCCACAAAGGGCGGCGCCACCATTGCCGAATCGCAACTCAAAACCCTTGTGCTGCTCGACGAAGTGCGCGCCGGTGGCCGTATCAACCTGATCATCGGCCGCAGCCTCACCGGCAAGGCACGCGAATTCCTCGGCCTGCCCGTATCCACCCTGTTCCGCCTTCCGCAAGTGCCGGCCGACACCGGCAAGGGCTACACCCTGGCGCAGAAGATGGTCGGCCGCGCCTGTGGCCTGCCCGAGGGCACTGGCATGCGCCCCGGCACCTATTGCGAACCCAAGATGACCTCGGTCGGCTCGCAAGACACCACCGGCCCGATGACCCGCGACGAACTGAAAGACTTGGCCTGCCTCGGCTTCTCTGCCGATCTGGTGATGCAGTCCTTCTGCCACACCGCCGCCTATCCGAAGCCGGTCGACGTGAAGACGCACCGCGAGCTGCCCAAGTTCATCAGCAATCGTGGCGGCATCGCGCTGCGCCCCGGCGACGGCGTGATCCACAGCTGGCTGAACCGCATGCTCCTGCCCGACACCGTTGGCACCGGCGGCGACAGCCACACCCGCTTCCCGGTCGGTATCAGCTTCCCGGCCGGCTCCGGTCTGGTCGCCTTCGCCGCCGCCACCGGCGTGATGCCGCTGGACATGCCGGAATCCGTGCTGGTGCGCTTCAAGGGTTCGCTGGATGAAGCCCAGAAGCGCGGCGTTACCCTGCGCGATCTGGTGCATGCCATCCCCATGTACGGCATCAAGCAAGGCCTGCTGACGGTCGCCAAGGCCGGCAAGATCAATGAATTCTCAGGTCGCATCCTGGAAATCGAAGGTCTGCCGGATCTGAAAGTGGAACAGGCTTTTGAATTGTCGGATGCCTCCGCCGAACGCTCCGCCGCCGGCTGCACGGTGCGCCTCAACAAGGCCCCGATCGTCGAGTACATGCGCTCCAACATCGTGCTGTTGAAGAACATGATCGCCGACGGATACGCCGACAAGCGCACCCTGGAACGCCGCATCCAGAAGATGGAAGACTGGATCGCCAATGGCGAATTGCTGGCACCGGATGCGAATGCCGAATACGCTCATGTCATCGAAATCGATCTGGCCGACATCAAGGAACCCATCCTGTGCTGCCCGAACGATCCGGATGACGCCAAGCCGCTGTCCGAGCTGGCCGGCACCAAGATCGATGAAGTCTTCATCGGTTCGTGCATGACCAACATCGGCCACTTCCGTGCAGCCTCCAAGTTGCTCGAAGGCAAGCGCGATATTCCTGTCAAGCTGTGGGTGGCTCCGCCGACCAAGATGGACGCTTCCGAGTTGACCAAGGAAGGCCACTACGGCGTCTTTGGCAGCGCCGGTGCGCGAACCGAAATGCCCGGCTGCTCACTGTGCATGGGCAACCAGGCGCAAGTGCGTGAAGGCGCAACGGTGGTGTCGACCTCGACGCGCAACTTCCCCAACCGTCTGGGCAAAAACACCAACGTGTTCCTGTCCTCAGCCGAAGTCGCGGCGATTGCCTCCAAGCTCGGTCGCTTGCCTACCGTTGCCGAGTACCACGCTGACATGGGCGTGATCAATGCCGACGCCGGCAAGATCTATCGCTACATGAACTTCGATCAGATCAGCGAATACAAGGAAGTAGCCGACGAAGTGAAGGTCTGATCGCCTGTCGCGTTCATCCCTGAAAAGAGCCCGTCCGGAGGAATCCGGGCGGGCTTTTCAGCTTTTTACCGGTCTCAGGCTGGAAAAAGCTCAAAAGACGCTGGTCAAGATAGGCCACATACATATAATGGTCAAATTCGGCAACTATAGTACTTTCGGCATATAACCAATTACTTAGACCCAGACCATCGTGGCCACGGTTCGACCCGATTCGACTGCTGCGAAACCGCTCCGCTCGCGCCTCTCCAACCCGGACCGGCACGCCCCGGAGCAGATCTACCTTTTCGAAGCCCTGCGCGAGCTGGCCTTTGAAACCTGTCTGGAAGTAGCTGGCAGCACCCTGCGCATAGGCCTCGCCGCCAGCCATTGGCAACTGGAACAAGCCCGGCGCCTGCTGGAGCAGTTGCAGCCGCAGCATCCGCCCCTTGATCGATTGCCAGCCCCCGAACTCGAACGCGTTGTGGCGCTGGCGCTTCATATCAGCCCACGCCGGCAGCGCGCTCAGGGCGTGATCTGCCTGCGCCGCGACAACCCCGCCGGCCTGCAGCTGGACCTGCTGCACCGCCCGGCACTCGACGCGCTGCGCGCACGCGGCGCACGCTTGGTCGAAGTCGAGCGACTCGCCTTTGACCAGCATATTGCGCCCGAGCAGCTCGCTCGCCCGATGATCCAGGCGCTTGCCAGCACCGTTGCGGACTGGGACAGCACCGATATCCTTGCCGAATGCCCGCGCAGCCATGCCGGCTTCTATTGCAGCCAGCTCGGCTTCAAGCGCCTGGGCAAACAGACGGACGCCAAGCGGCTCCTGCTCTGCCTCAGTCGCAAGCAGCTCACACGTTTGCAGGCCAGTAGCAGCGAAAGCTGAGTCCCGGCCTTTGCCGCCCCGCCAGAAACGCAAAAGCCCGGTTCAACCGGGCTTTTGCTTGTCCAGGGAAACGGACTATTTGCTCGCCAGCTTGCCACACAAGGTGCTCTGGCGCACCACCAGATCGTGCGTAAGAAGCGGGTTCTCGGGAATCGCACAGGCTTCCGGATAAGGCTCGCCGCGGCGCTCGCAGATGCGTCGCACCAGAAGGCGCAGCGCCACCTCGGCCATGCGCGGCGTGTCCTGCGTCATGGAGGTCAGTGGCGGGATCAGGTAGGCGCTCTCGGGCAGGTTATCCACGCCCATCACGGCAAGGTCTTCCGGCACACGCAAACCCAGCTTGTGGGCTTCGGCGAGCACACCGATTGCCATCCGGTCGCTGCCCACGAAAACCGCATCCAGCTTCGGACAGATTTCCAGCAAGCGGCGCAGGCCAGGGCCGCCGGTATGCACATCCCAGTCGCCCTCCACCACGTTGCGGGCCATCTCGCTTGTACCCGCCTCGGCCAGTGCGGCCTTCCAGCCTTCAACCCGCTGCTGCGACACCCAGCGATTGGTCGGGCCAGCAATATGGCCAATATTCTTGCGCCCCAGGCTCAGCAGGTGGCGGGTCGCCACACGCCCTGCTTCGAAATTGTCAAAACTCACGGTATCCACACCAGGACGCGGCTTGGCATTGATGGCCACCAGCGGCATCGGCAGGCTGGCAGCATCGAAAGTATCCAGCCAGGCATGGCTATCACCGATTTCGGGGCCCGCCCAGATCACGCCGTCCACCTGACGCTCGATCAGATAATCCAGCATGGTACGGATGCTGCCGCTGCTGAAATCGGTCATTTCCTTGATCAGCAGTGCATAGCCCATCTTGTCGGCCTGGCGCACCATGCCGAGGTACGCCACGCCGGACACCAGATAGCCCTGGCCGCCGTTACTCACGACACCGATGGTCTGGCTGCGTCCGGTGCTCAACTGGCGCGCCAGCGCACTGGGGCGGAAGCCAAGGGTATCGATGCACTGAAGCACGCGGGTGCGCGTCTCCTCGGTCACATGTTCGCTGCCATTCACCACGCGCGACACGGTCTGCTTCGAAACGCCTGCCAGCTTGGCCACGTCGGCCAGAGTCACCCGCTTGTCTGCCGCTGAATTCATCCTCTTTCCTTTCTCTTGCCCAACGAACCCGCATTGAAGCAATGCCATGCGCCGTACGAGGGCATTATTTCGGCGATTATGGCGTGAAAAGCCGCCTGGCGCATCGTTCCTGCACGCACCGAAGCCGTTCAAAACCCGGCCAGATCATCTGTGTTGAAACGCTTTTTTCAACATCTTCGAGCAAACTGCGCCCTGCTACCGAAAACAAGCCCGAATGCTCAGCGCGCGGAGCACTCTAGCCGAGAGCCCTTGCCTCCCGGCCAAGCGCCGGACGGTTCCTCGCGGGCATAATCACGGCCATGTCAGCCCCCACCAGCCTTCTCTACCTCGACACCCTGCTGTGCCTGCGCCAGCACGACAATCCGTTCGACGCCGACAGCCCCTACCTACTGCTCTTCGCCGGCCAGCCTGGCCCACAACCACAGGCCGATGTAGTCCGCATCACCAGCCGGCACTGGCACAACCGCACCCGCAGCGGGCGCCTGCATCTGGTTAACAGCTGGATTCATCACGATGTGCGCCCCGCCAGCGTGCTGCTGGTGGCCATGCTGGAGCAGAACTGGCAGCTCGATCTCAACGATGCCGCCCTCGAATCCTTGCGCCGCGCAATGCAGACCCGCTGGAGCCATTTCGTGCGGCGCATGGCGTCTGCCAGCCTGCCACTGGCAGCCCAGCATGCCTTCAAGCGCCAGCTGCAATGCCTGTTGCGCAATGATGCCCTGATCCAGATCCGCCCCCTGCCGCTGAGCACCCTGCATGGCACTCTGCCCGCACTGAACTTCAGCGGGCACGGCGCCCGCTACCGGGCCAGCTTTCACACTCGTCGCCTGCAGGCGGCCGGGCTAACACTCGCCTGACGCGCAGCGGCCTTCCGTCGCCCCGAGGGGAACCTGCGCCAGCAACGCAGGTACAAACAGGGGCTGCTTTGTACCCGTGCCCGATGCACCTGCCCTATCCGCTCTCCCTTCCCAAGCTGCTGCTGCTCGGTTTCGTACTGGTCGCCCTGCCTGCAGTGCTGGCCTTGTTCGGCGCCTATTTCTCGCTCGCCCAGCTCAGCCAGCGCAGCGAAAGCGCGATCACCCGCGCCACGACCATCACCCGTGACAGCCGTGCCCTCAGCGAACATCTCACCGCCCTGGAGCGCCTCGCCCGCCAGCAATTGGTACTCGGCGACGAAGCCGGGCTCGGCACCTATGCCCGCCAGCGCACAGCCTTCAACGAAACCGCCGAACGCCTCCAGCGGCACGCTGACACGCTTGATCTCGGCAGCAACCTGGATACCCTGCGCTTGGCAGAAAAGAGCATCTGGCAAAGCCTGCAGCCAGCGGAACTGAGCCAGAGCCGCGGCCCGGCTTTGCTCAAAGCCTTCGCCGCCATGAACGACAGCGCCAGCCTCATCATCAGCCAGGCCGACGCCCGCATCGAGGCTGACATCCAGTCACTGCGGATCGAAGCGGCAGCAGCCCGCCGCCAGTTGCTGCAGCGCTTGTGGATCCTGATCCCGATCAGCCTGCTCCTGGCGCTGGGCATCACCGCCCTGATCCGGCGCCCCTTCCGCCAGATCGAGGAAGCCATGCGCGGGCTCGGCGAAGGGCGTTTCGACACCCCGATCCGTGTCACCGGCCCGCGCGACATGGCCCTCCTCGGCCAGCGTCTGGACTGGTTGCGCACGCGCCTGCAGGCACTCGACGCGCAGAAGACCCGCCTGCTCCACCACGTCTCGCACGAACTCAAGACGCCGCTCACCGCCCTGCATGAAGGCACCGCACTGCTGCTCGACAAGGTGACCGGCCCGCTCAACACCGAGCAGCTCGAAGTCGTGCAGATCCTCGCCAGCAACTGCCAGCGCCTGCGCAAACTGATCGAAAACCTGCTCGATTACAGCGGCCTGCGCTTTGCGCCGGGCGATCTGCGCCGCGAGCAGATCGCGCTGACGGAGCTCATTGCCCTGCTCATTGCCGACCACAAACTCGCCGCCGCGGCGCGCAACATCCGCATCGCCTGTGAAGGCGATGCGCTGAACTTACAGGCGGACCGCGAGAAGCTCCGCGTGATCCTCGACAACCTGCTCTCCAACGCCCTCAAATACGCCCCGCCAGGCAGCAGCGTACTCATCCGCAGCAGCGCTGGGGCCGGCCAGATCTGCATAGAAGTCTGCGACGAAGGCCCCGGCATTCCGCTCGAGCTGGCACCTGGCATGTTCGAAGCCTTCGTTCAGGGGCCGGCGCCGCAGGGCAGCCCGGTCAAGGGCAGCGGGCTGGGCCTGTCCATCGTGCATGAACTCGTCGCCCTGCATGGCGGCGAAGTTTCGCTACACCCCAATTCCCCCCAGGGCACGCGCGCCTGCGTCCGCCTGCCGCTCACCGGGTCTCCAGCATGAAAGCCCTCTCCAGCCTGCTGCTCGCCAGCGCGCTCGTCTTGCTCGCTAGCGCCTGCAGCACTACCGAACTCAGGCATGTTGGCCTGCTTCAGGCAAGCAGCGAAGCGGATCTCGACATCCTCCAGCAGAGCAGCCGGATCCGCGCCATGAACCCGGCCGAGCTCGCGGCCGAAGCCGACAGCCTGCAAAAACACTACGCCAGCAAGCGCAGCGAAGAACGGCGCCTGCAGCTCGCTCTGTTTCACGCCATTGCCCCCAGCCCGCCGGCCGACCGTGCGCGTGCCCTGAGCCTGCTGGATCTTCCCCCCTCGGACGCCAACGGCCGCGGCCGCAATCACCCGCTGGCGCAACTCTTGCTGCCCATGCTGCAGGACATCCGCCGCCTCGACGACGCCCAGGCCAGCAGCCAGCAGAAACTGCGCGAGGCGCAGGCAGGCAATGAACAGATGCGCCAGAAGCTCGACGCCTTGCGCGAGATCGAGTTGAAAATGCAGGAACGCCCGAAAGCCAAATGACTCAGACCCCCACCGCCCCCGAAGCTGCCAACGC
This sequence comes from Uliginosibacterium sp. 31-12, assembly GCF_030548425.1. Lineage (NCBI taxonomy): Bacteria > Pseudomonadati > Pseudomonadota > Betaproteobacteria > Rhodocyclales > Zoogloeaceae > Uliginosibacterium > Uliginosibacterium sp. 31-12. Next base: position 252,170 of record NZ_JAUOOA010000005.1, read on the forward strand.
CCGCGTGTTGCTGGTTGACGACGACCCCGACCTGCTGCGCCTGCTCTCGATCCGCCTCAAGGCCAGTGGCTTTGCCATCCGCTGTGCCGACAGTGGCCCTGCGGCCCTGGCGGCAATCGCCGCGCAGCGGCCGGACATCATCGTCACCGATCTGCGCATGGCCGGCATGGACGGACTGGCTCTCTTCGACGCGGTGCGCCAGCAGCATCTCTCGCTACCGGTGATCGTGCTGACCGCCCACGGCAATATCCCGGAGGCCATCGAAGCCACCCAGCGCGGCGTGGCCGGTTATCTCACCAAGCCTTACGACGCGGGCGAGTTAATCGCGCAGATCCGCCGCGCCATCGGCAGCTCGGGCGATGCGGGTGAATCGCGCAAACCGGCGGCCTGGCGCAGCGAGATCCTCACCCGCAGCGTGCTGATGGAAGACTTTCTGCGCCAGGCCGAGTTGGTCGCCGCCAGCGAAGTCAGCATCTTCATCAGCGGCCCCAGCGGTGCCGGCAAGGAGCTGCTCGCGCGCGCCATCCACCAGGCCAGTCCGCGCGCCGGCAAGCCCTTCGTGGCCATCAACTGCGGGGCGATCCCCGAGCAGCTGCTCGAATCCGAGCTCTTCGGCCATGTCAAAGGCGCCTTCACCGGCGCCCATCGCGACCACGACGGGCTGTTCCAGTCCGCGCGCGGCGGCACGCTCTTCCTCGACGAGATCGGCGACATGCCCACGCCCCTCCAAGTCAAACTGCTGCGTGTGCTGGAGGAGCGCGAAGTACGCCCGGTTGGTGCCACGCGCAGCCTGCCGATCGATGTACGCATCCTCTCCGCCACCCATCGCGATCTGCATGTTGCACGTAGCGAAGGGCGTTTCCGCGACGATCTGTACTACCGCCTGAATGTCGTCAGCCTTGCCCTCCCCTCGCTGGCCGAGCGCCGTGAAGACATTCCGCTGCTCGCCCAGCACTTCCTGTTGCGCCTCGCCGCGCGCTACAAACGTGCCGTCACCACCTATTCGCCGGAAGCCATGGCGCTGCTGCTGGCGGCGCCCTGGCCCGGCAACGTGCGCCAGTTGCTGAACGTCGTCGAGCAGACCGTCGCCCTCTCCACCACCCCGGTAATCCCCGCCGCGCTGGTCCAGCGTGCGCTGCAGGATGAGGGCGGCGCCATCGAATCCTTCGAGGAAGCCCGCCAGCGCTTCGAGCGTGACTACCTCGTGCGCCTGCTGCGCCTCACCGACGGCAAGGTTGCCCAGGCTGCCCGGCTCGCCCGGCGTAACCGCACCGAGTTCTACCGCCTGCTCGCCCGCCACCACCTCGAAGCAAGCGCCTTCAAGGACGCCACAGATCCGGCCGGGCAGGCCTGATCCGGGCTGTCGCCGATTCGCGACAGCGCCTCGCCCGGCGGCAAGGGGCTTTGCCTGCAGCGGCCCGAAAAGCTGTCGCCGCAAGGCGACACCCGAGGCCCGAACGAGATCTCACAAATAACAATCAACCCTTTGATTAATAATGACTAGTTGAATCTGGCACGGCCTCTGCACTGTATCTCCTTGTCGGCGCTTCGCTCCTTGAAGGCCGCCCCGCTCACGAAGGAGACCAGATGTTCCATAAAGCCCTGCCCCGCAGTTCCGAAGCCGCAGCGGAGCGCCAGCCCCGCGTCACCCACACGCCCGGGGCCTATCCGGCGCTCCAGCCGCAGAACCGCCTGCGCGACGCGGCCGAACTGAACGCCGCCCAGGCCGCTCAGCTCGCCGCACAGACCAGCAGCCCGGACACCCGCCATACACCCGCCCCGGCGGCAGACACCGAATCGCCCAGCCGCCTGGTCGTCGGTCCCGAGGTCAAGCTCAAGGGCGCCGAAATTCTGGATTGCGACACCCTCATCGTCGAGGGCCGCGTCGAAGCCACCATGGATAGCCGCGTGCTGCGCATTGCCGAGAAAGGCGCCTTCTCCGGCAAGGTCGGCATCGATGTCGCCGAAATCCACGGCCACTTCGAGGGCGACCTGACTGCCCGCGACAAGCTCGTCATCCACGCCACCGGCCGCGTACGCGGCACGATCCGCTACGGCAGCCTGCTGATCGAAGCCGGCGGCCAGATCAGCGGTGACGTGCAGGCACTGGAACACGCCCGCTCAACCGAAACCCGCAACTCAGGAAAGGAGGCCGATCGCCCGAAAATCAGCGCATTGATCACTTCGGCGGCCTGATGCCGCCGGATGTTCGACAAACGGGTGGGCGACGTCCGCCGCAGCGTTCGCTGCAAGGCGCTGCGGTGCGCCCGCCAGTTTGTTGAACCGCGCTTGAAGCCGTCCGGTGACCTATCCTTCCTCCTCAGGTCAGCTGGCTGCCTCAAGCCACCACACTGCTCACTACTTCAGGCCCGGCTCAGACCGGGCCTTTTTTTGTGCCGGGCAAAACGCTTTACCACCCTCGCCGGATATGTATAAAATGATAATCATTCTCATTTAGTTCATCATGCCCGATACACATCCTCGGGCACAGGGAGTCCGCCGTGTCCGCCACCGCTGCATCCATCGCTGATTTTGCATTCCACCGGCAAATCGAGGCGCTCTATACCGAGCACCATGGCTGGCTGCGAGGCTGGCTGCGCAAGAAACTCGGCAATGCTTTCGATGCCGCCGATCTGGCCCACGACACCTATCTGCGCCTCCTCAGCAGCGGGCACATGCCGCAGCAGGATGAATCCCGTCGCCACTTGAGCCAGATTGCCAACGGTCTGGTCATCGATCTGTATCGCCGCCGCCAGATTGAAGCGGCCTATCTGGAGGCTCTCGCCCTCCTGCCGGAACAGCAGGCGCCTTCCGAAGAAGCCCGCGCGCTGGTCATTGAAGCCCTGGTCGAGATCGATGCGATCCTGCATGGCCTCGCTCCCAAGGCGCGCATGGCGCTCCTCATGTGCCGGCTAGATGGCCTGAGCTATCGCGAGATTGCCGAGCGCCTGGAGGTTTCAGTCTCTTCAGTCGAGAAATACATCGCCACCGGGCTGATCGCCTGCCACCGCGCGCTGCATGCCCAAAACGCCTGAGCCGCGCACACCGATGAACGCCCCGGCAGCCCCCGACGCCACTGCCCTGAGCCCGGCCATCATCGCCAAAGCGGCCGAATGGATGGCCCGTTTGTGGTCGGAAGACGCCCGTGCGGAAGATAAGGCTGCCTGCGGGCAATGGCGGGCCGCCCACCCCGATCATGAACGTGCCTGGCAAGAACTGCAGATCTTTGAGGACAAGCTCGACGGCCTGCCGCCCGAGCTCGCCCATCATGTGCTGCGCGAGCCCGCAGATCAGGCCTGGCAGAAGCGCACGACCTTGCGCCGACTGTTCGGCCTGGCCATCGTAGCGGGCGGCGCTGCCAGCCTGCTGCGCAGCACCGACACCTGGCAACGCGGCACGGCGGACTATGCCACTGCCACGGGCGAGATCCGCGAGATTCAGCTGGCGGATGGCACATCGATCGTGCTGGCCACCGCCACCCGGATCGATGTGCGCTTCGATGCGCAGGAGCGGCGCATCGTGCTACACGCGGGCGAAATCCTGATCACCACCGCACCGGACCCGGCCAGCGTGCACCGCCCTTTCCGGGTGCACGGCCGGCATGGTCGCGTCGAAGCGCTGGGCACCCGTTTCAGCGTGCGACAGGACGAAAACGCCTCGCAGGTCGCCGTATTCGAAGGCGCGGTGGAGCTGCGCAGCCGCCGCAGACCGGACCTGGCCATCCGTATCAGCGCCGGCGAAGGCAGCCACTATTCCGCCACCCGGATCGCGCCCCTCACACCGGTACAGGAAAGCGCAGCGGCCTGGCGCAATGGCGTGCTGCTGGCCGAGAACATGCGTGTGGCGGACTTCGTCGCCGAACTCGCCCGCTACCGGCCGGGCCTGCTGCGCTGCGATCCGGCCGTAGCAGAACTGCGCGTGAGCGGCGTGTTCTCCCTGCGCGACACCGATCGCGCCCTGCAGAACCTTGCGCTGGCCCTGCCCCTGGTGCCGGTCTATCGCACCCGCTACTGGGTCACCCTGCAGGCGAGCTGAGACGCTGATTGGCTGCTCCGTGCCAAAGGCAGGAATGCGTCCACAGCTCCGATGCGCACGCGTAATTTTTTCGCCCCGAAAAAAATTCAGTCTGGCATTGAGGGTTTCGCAGTCTCGTTCGGAATACCTGATGAAGCCACTCAATATTCCCGAACCGAAAGGACCGCAGCATGGCCAGACACGCCTCCCTTCCCTCTTCTGCGCAACGTACTCTGCCGCGTAAGCAGGGCCTCGCCAGCTTTGCCCCGAGCGGCACCACCAGCGCCGTGCGCAGCGCCCTGATGACAGGTCTGATGCTCGGTGCCGTCGGCGTCACCACACCCATGGCCTACGCCCAGAGCGCAGCGCCCGCCGCCAGCGCGGCGCGCAGCTACAACATCCAGGCCGGCCCGCTGGATCGGGTGCTGAACAGCTTTGCCGCCATCGCCGGCGTCGAGTTCAGCTCAGATGCCAGTCTGCTGCAAGGCCGCAGCAGCCGCGGCCTGTCCGGCATCTTCACCGTCGAGCAGGGCTTTGCCGAACTCTTGCGCGGCCAGGGTCTGAACGCCAGCCGCCAGGGCAACGGCAGCTACATCCTGGTCAAGCCCGCCGAACAGGGTTCGCGCCCGTCCGGTGAAGTCACTCTGGCTGCGGTCAAGGTCACCGGCACCACCGTATCCCCCACCGACCTGCCGGCGTCCTATGCGGGCGGCCAGGTGGCGCGTGGCGCCAAGCTCGGCGTGCTGGGCAACGTCGACGTGATGGACGCCCCCTTCAACGTCACGGCTTACACCGCCCAGGCAATTGCCGACCAGCAGGCCGCCACCGTCGGCGAAGTGCTGCGCAATGATCCCTCGGTGCGCTTCACCACCAGCGACGGCCACAATGCCGAGAACATCACCATCCGCGGTTTCGAGATCAACTCCTCGGAACTCGCCTTCAACGGCATGTACGGCATGCTGCCCGGCGCCCATGTGCCGACCGAATTCGTCGAGCGCGTCGAAGTCTTCAAAGGTCCGGCCGCCATGCTCTCGGGCATTGCCCCGAGCGGCGCCGTGGGCGGGGTGGTCAATCTGGTGACCAAGCGCGCCACCGAGCAGGATCTGACCCGCCTCACGACCAGCTACGCATCAAACTCGCATCTGACACAAGCCGCCGATATCGGACGCCGTTTCGGCGCGGAGAAGCGCCTCGGCGTGCGCTTCAACGGCTCGCTGGGCTATGGCGAAACCACGCTCGAAGACCAGAAAAAGCGCGACAACTTCTCCTCCCTGGGCCTCGACTACCGGGGTGACCGCTGGAAGATGGAACTGGACGCCTACTCGGCTCACCAGAACCAGTCCGACGGCAGCCCGCTGATGGTCGGCTTCAGCACCCTGGGGCGCGTCATCGATGCGCCGGATACCAGCAAGAACGCCCTGCGCGGCACCTACGCCCACCAGCGCACCGATGGTGCCATGCTGCGCGGCGAGGTGGAGCTGACCCGCGGCCTCTCCGCCTACGCAGCCCTGGGCACCGCCAACTACAACTACGATGGCTTCATCAACGGCACCCGTGTCGTACTGACCAATGCCAATGGCAACGCCACCGGCCAGACCTACAACCAGGCCGGCTATACCCGCTCGAGCTCGGGGGAAACCGGCCTGCGCAGCAGCTTCAGCACCGGCAGCATTGCCCACCAGATGGTCGCCAGCTTTGCCCAGCAACACACCACCACCGGCCTCGCCACGGTGAACACCAGCGCCAGCTACGTCACCAACATCTACGACCCGAAGACCAATCCGACCATTGCCGGCGCCCACGGTGCCGTCGCCCGCTCGGCCGACAACATCTACTCCAGCCTGGCACTCGCCGACACCCTGAGCCTGTTTGAAGACAGCACCCTGCTGACCCTCGGCGCCCGCTCGCAGAGCGTCAAGCAGAAGATGGCCACGCCCACCGCCTACGAAGAGAGCGCCATCACGCCGATGCTGGGCTTGGTCGTGAAGCCCTGGGGGCCGGAAGTCTCGCTGTATGCGAACTACATTGAAGGCCTGAGCCCGGGCGTCGTAGTGTCCTCGGTGTATGCCAACGAGGGCGAAACCCTCGCACCGTACAAGACGCGCCAGAAGGAAGTGGGCGTGAAGTGGGAGCACGGCAGCTTCATCAACACCTTCAGCCTGTTCAGCATCCTCAAGCCGTCCACGATTTCCGTTGCCACCAGCGCCTCGCGCCCCACCCTGGCACTGGATGGCGAGCAGAAGAACCAGGGCTTCGAGTGGACCATCGCCGGTCAGCTGAGCCGTCAGGTCCGCATGCTCGGTGGTGCCGCCTACACCGTGGGCGAACAGGTGCGTGCCGCGACCGCCGCCAACGATGGCAAGAAGGCGCCGGGCGTGCCGGCCTGGACCGCCAACCTCGGCAGCGAATGGGATCTGCCCTGGATCAGCGGGCTGACGCTGAACGGGCGTGTCACCTACACCAGCGCCCAGTATCTCGATGCCGCCAACAAGCTTGAGTTGCCGTCATGGACCCGCTGGGATGCCGGCGCGAACTACGCGCTCTCGGCCTTCAGCAAGCCGGTGGTGCTGCGTTTTGCCGTCGAGAACCTGACCGATGAGCACTACTGGTCCGGCCGCTTCGGTGAAGGCTTCGCCACCCTCGGCGCACCGCGTACCTACAAGCTCTCGGCCACGGTGGACTTCTGATGCTCGCGTGGCTGCTCTCCGGCCTGCTGCTCGCCCTGGCGGGCAGCTTCGCCATTCATCTCGCCTCGCCCCACCAGCGCTGGCGCGCCAGCGCGCTGGCTGCGCGCCCCGCCCGCCAGGCCGGGGCGGCCCTGCTGGTGGCCGCCCTGATCGCACTGGGCCAGACCCTGCACAGCGTGGTAGCGATTTTCGTGCTGCTCACCTGGCTGATGCTGGCCTTCGTGTTGCTGCCCTATCTGGGGGCTCTGATTGCCCGCAAGGAAAGCCGCTGACATGACGACAACAAGCTCCAAACCTGCTCCGATCCGCCGCGACTGGATCGCCAAATCGCTCGCCGGCACACTCCTCGGCTTCACCCTCGCCATGGGCTGCAGTGGCCTGCTGATACTCGCGACTGCCGGCCTCGCGCCCGGCACGCGGGCCCAGTTCGCGATGTGGCTGGTCACCCCGATCTGGCTGGGCGTACTCAGTGGCTGCTTTTTCTTCAGCAGCGGCCTGCGTGCCTGGCAGTGGCTGGGCGGGGCCAACCTGCTGGTCTTCGCCACGCTGCTTCTGGCCCGCCCGGCCTGACCTTCTCTCCTGTACATCATGCGCAGCGACTACATCCGCATCTACAAAACCGTTCATACCTGGACCGGCATCCTCACCGGCATGGCGCTATTCATCGCCTTCTATGCCGGGGCGCTGACCGTCTTCAAGGAGCCGCTGGCCCGCTGGGCCGCTGCGCCTGTTGCCGCCCTCGAAGTACCGCTCGCGGAAACGCCCGCCCTGATCGCCAAAACCCTCGCCGCCCATCCGGGCGCCGCCAAGGGCTTCCAGCTGAATCTCAAACCTGCCGAGCATGAGCCTGCCCGCCTGAGCTGGGTCGAACGCGAAGAAGGCCAGGACGATCACGACACCCTCAATGGTCGCCACTACCGCGCCACGCTGGATGCTCAGGGCAACGCTCTCATCAGCGAAAGCCAGCCCTCGCAGCTCGCCGAGTTCATCGACATCCTGCACCGGGTGGTCGGCCTGCCCTTCGATACCGACCCCAACCGCTGGCTGATGGGCGTCGTCGCCGCGCTCTACGCGCTGGCCCTGGTCTCCGGCGTCATCGTGCTGCTGCCCACCCTGGTGAAGGATTTCTTCGCCCTGCGCCTGGGCAAGAACCTTAAGCGCATGTGGCTGGACGCGCACAATGTGGTCGGCATCATCAGCCTGCCGTTTCACATCGTGATGGCCATTACCGCCGTGGTCTTCGCCTACCACGACGGCCTCTACGCCCTGCAGGACAAATACCTCCACAGTGGCCGCCTCGCCAACGCCTTCAACCAGCAACGCCCGGCCGCAAAACCGGCCCCGCGCAACCCGGCTGACATGCTCCCGCCCGTCACCCTGCTCGAACGCGCCCAGGCGCTCTCGCCCGGCTTCGAACCCAGTTCGCTGCAATACGTGAATCTCGCCGGCCCGCGCGCCATGGTGCGGGTGTGGGGCAGCGATCCCGCTGCACTGGCCCCGCGCGCCATGGGCGGCTTCGTGGCGCTGGACCCATGGAGCGGCAAGGTTTTGAGCCGAGACTTCCTGCCCGGCGCCCAGGACGCAGCCAACACCACCCTTTCCAGCTTCTTCGCCCTGCACTTCGCCACCTTCGGTGGCACTCCGGTACGCTGGATGTACTTCCTGCTCGCGCTCGCTGGCGCCTGGCTCTTCTACAGCGGCAACCTGCTGTGGATCGAGTCGCGCCGCAAGAAACAGCGCCAGGGCGAAGCACTGCCCGGCCAGCGCCTGGATACGCGCCTCCTGGCTTCGGCCACGGTGGGCGTGTGCATCGGCTGCATCGCCGGCGTCTCGCTGACGATTGCCTGCGCCAAATGGCTGCACGACCATGTCGCCGACCTGAATGCCTGGCACTGGTACGTGTATTACGGCGTGTTCTTCGCCAGCCTCGCCTGGGCCTTCTGGCGTGGCGCCGGCCGCGCCGTGGTGCCCCTGCTGTGGCTGGCCGCTCTGGCCACCTTCTGCATCCCGCTCACCACCCTGCTGGCCTGGCTGATTCCCGGCCTCGGCCTGTGGGCCAGCAGCAGCCTCGCCGCCCTGGGGGTGGACCTCACCGCGCTGGCCGGTGGCCTGGGCCTCGTGTGGATGGCACGCGCCACCGCCCGGCGGGTGCGCCTCGGCGCGGAAGACAGCGTGTGGTCGGCCCGCCCGGCCGAGCCCACGCCCGCCTCGGCCCCAGCACCGAACGAAGCCTGAACGAAACTTGGCACGGCAGGCTGAGCGAGTGCAAGCTTGCAAAGCCTGCCGCCAAGACACGGGCAAACCGCCAATCAGGCCATGATCACTTGCTCATCCCGTGGGCGCGGAAACCAATGCGGAAGCCGCCCCAGTGGCGGCCCGCTACGTAGATGGGCGCAGAAATGTCGTACATCACCTCGCCCGTATCGCGCCGGTAAGTCTGTGTCAGGAAATCCAGTTCGTGCGCACCGCAACGGCTGCCAACACGATCACTGAAAATGCGCTTGGTGCGGTTATTGACCATGTCGCGCACGCGGTCGCCGGTCAGGGCCTGGCTAAAGCGCTTGTTGTGCGTCGGGAAGTAGCCGCGCCTATCCACTGCACCGGCATACACGATATGTGGATAGCGCTCCAGCAAGGGTTCCTGGATTGCAGGGAAGATCTCGTCCGTCAGCGTGTCGAAGGCGGTGTGGAACTTCTGCGGATCGGTGCCTTGAATGGGCAGGTATTGCTCGTCGAAGAGCTGATCGAGGCTGATGCGCTTGTCCGCAAGGGCACGCTCCAGTGCCGCCCCGATCTGCCGCGCTGCCTCGCGCGCCACTTCCGGCGTTTCGCGATGCTCACGCATTGCAACTTCGCCTTCCGCGCCGATCTTGTAGACCTCTTCCACCTCGCGCATGCTCGCCGCCAGTTGCTCAAGCATGCGCCGATGCGTTGCCGCCACACCAACCCGCCGTTCGTTCTCCTGCGCCAGGCGCACGATCTGCCGCGCCTCGGCCTCCAGAGCCTGGCAAGCCAACACCTGCGAGCCCATGTCATGCACGATGCGCTGCACCTGATCGCGGGTCCGTTGCGCCCCCACGAAGATGGCCGATAGCGCCTCCGCTGCGCGCTGGGCACACTGCGCCCCGTCCCGCGCCTGATCACTGCTCTGGGTGATGACAGCGATAGCCTCGGCCGTGTCGGCACGCATGCCATCGGTGATGCCGGTAATGTCGGCCGTCACCCGTGTCGTGCGTTCGGCCAGTTTGCGCACCTCATCGGCCACCACCGCAAAGCCGCGCCCTTGCTCACCGGCGCGCGCTGCCTCGATGGCCGCATTGAGCGCCAGCAGATTGGTCTGATCCGCGATCTCGTGAATCTCGGCGATCATGCGGGCGATCTCCTGGCTCAGATCGCCCAGGTGCGTCACACGCTGCGCAGAATGCACCGCCGACTGGACCAGCGACTGGATCTGTAGCTGTGCTTCACGCACCGTGCGATCGCCCTCCTCGGCCAGCGCACAGGCCTTCATCGCCAGCTCTCCCGCCTCGCCCACTTCTGCACTGGCGGCCAGCGTCTGCTCGCGCATGCGCACGATAGCCGCACCGGCCGATTGCGCCGCGGCGGACTGCGTAGCCCCTGCCGCCAGCACACCGTCTGTTTCCTGCTGGAGCACCAGACAGGACTCGCTGACCCGCTGCGCATCCTGCACGATCTTGCCCAGCATCCCCTGCATGCCTGCAACGAAGCGATTCACCGCCGCAGCGGCCCGCCCGGCATCCCCCTCACCTTCGTCCACGCGCCGCGTCAGATCACCATCGGCGCTCATCCTGGTGAGCACGGAGGTAATTGCTTCGCTGCGCCCCAGGCGTCGCGAAAAGCGCTGCGCGCCCCAGGCGCCCACCACCCCCACCACCAGCCCGGCAAGCGCAAAACGCCAAGCCAGCGCGCCGTTCGCCAAGGAGCCCGCCAAGCTAGCCAGCAGAGCCAGAAAAATGCCGAACATCACCCACACGCCCTTGCCCTGCATGCTGTACTCCTCCGGCTTTCAAGCCCAAACAGAGATATCGGACGATGGCAGGGCAAACTTGACGGCCCACACCAGAACAAGGGAAGACCCGCCCTGCCTTTCGCGCGGCCCCCCTGTTTCGTCATGCCCCGACGCACAGCCTCAAGGTATCCTTACGTTTTTCCAATCCCCATGAACAAGGACTTTCCAGAACCGCTTCCTGCCTGGCGTCGCCCACAGCGACAGTACAAGTAGTACGGCAAGGAGGCGCGACAAGGCTGGAAGCGGTTCTGGGAAGTCCCTTAAAGGCAAAAAATGGCTCAATACGTCATGTCAATGCTGCGCGTGAACAAGGTTGTTCCGCCCAAGCGTCAGATCATCAAGGATATTTCCCTCTCCTTCTTCCCCGGCGCCAAGATCGGCCTCTTGGGCCTTAACGGCTCGGGCAAATCCACCGTGCTTCGCATCATGGCCGGTGCCGACAAGGAATATGACGGCGAAGTGCAATGGCAGCCGAACATGAGCATCGGCTACCTGCCGCAGGAACCGGAGCTGGACCCGAACAAAACCGTGCGCGAGGAAGTTGAATCCGCGCTGGGCGAAGTCATGGAAGCCAAGCAGAAGCTCGAAGAGGTGTACGCCGCCTACGCCGAGCCGGATGCCGACTTCGACAAGCTGGCTGAATTGCAGGCCAAGTACGAGAACATCATCTCCACCAGCGGTGCAGACGTGGAAACCCAGCTCGAAATCGCCGCCGACGCACTGCGCATTCCGCCTTGGGACGCCAAGATCGGCCCGCTGTCGGGCGGTGAAAAGCGCCGCGTGGCGCTGTGCAAGTTGCTGCTCTCGAAGCCGGACATGCTCCTGCTCGACGAGCCGACCAACCACCTCGACGCCGAATCCGTCGAATGGCTGGAGCAGTTCCTGGTGCGTTTCCCCGGCACCGTGGTGGCCGTCACCCACGATCGCTACTTCCTCGACAACGCCGCCGAATGGATTCTCGAACTCGACCGTGGCGAAGGCATCCCGTGGAAGGGCAACTACTCCAGCTGGCTGGAGCAGAAAGGCGCGCGTCTGGCCAACGAACAGAAGCAGGAAGATGCTCACCGCAAGGCCATGAAGGAAGAGCTGGAATGGGTGCGCCAGGGCGCCAAGGCACGCCAGTCCAAGAGCAAGGCCCGCTTGGCCCGCTACGAGGAAATGAGCGCGGTCGAATACCAGAAGCGCAACGAAACCCACGAAATCTTCATCCCGCCGGGCGAGCGCCTGGGTAATCAGGTGATCGAGTTCAAGGGCGTGTCCAAGGGCTTTGGTGATCGTCTGCTGATCGACAACCTCAGCTTCAACGTTCCGCCCGGCGCTATCGTCGGCGTGATCGGCCCCAACGGCGCCGGTAAGTCGACCCTGTTCCGCATGATCCAAGGCATGGAAAAACCGGATTCCGGCGAAATCGAAATCGGCTCCACCGTGAAGATCGCTGCGGTCAATCAGACCCGCGAAGGCCTCGACGGCAGCAAGACCGTGTTCGAAGCGATTGCGGACGGCGCCGACATCCTCACCGTCGGCAAGTTTGAAATGCCCAGCCGCGCCTACATCGGCCGCTTCAACTTCAAGGGCGGCGACCAGGCCAAGATCGTCGGCAATCTCTCCGGTGGTGAGCGCGGTCGTCTGCATCTGGCGAAAACCCTGGTCGAAGGCGGCAACGTGCTGCTGCTCGATGAGCCCTCAAACGATCTGGACGTGGAAACCCTGCGCGCCCTGGAAGACGCGCTGCTCGAGTTCTCCGGCTGTGCGATGGTCACCTCGCACGACCGCTGGTTCCTCGACCGCATCGCCACCCACATCCTGGCGTGCGAAGGCGAATCGCAATGGACCTTCTTCGCCGGCAACTACACCGAGTACGAAGAAGACAAGAAGAAGCGTCTGGGTGAGGAAGGTGCCAAGCCCAAGCGCATCCGCTACAAGCCGATCAGCCGCTGAGCCGTTCAAGGCGCAAGCAACAGAAAGCCCGCCACTCCGGTGGGCTTTTTTTGTCCGGCCTGCACGCAAGCCGGGGGCACAACTCAAACCTCAGGCTCTGCCCGGCGCTTGCTCAAAGCCTTGTGCAGGCGGCTCAGGCGGCCGACCTCGACTTCCAGCCGGGCAATCTCGTCCGACTCGTTTTCATGATCCTGACCAGCACCGGCCAGATCGAATTTCCGGGCCCGCACCGACAGCAAGCGTTCCTGGCAGGACTCCATCATTTCGCTTGCCGCCTTCAAGGCGCGCTGGATGTTCGCCGCGGAGAGCTGGCTCGCGGCATCGCTGCGCAAGGCACTCCATTTGACCAGCCCGATCCCGTAAGCCCGTACCTCGTACAGCGCAAGCAGGCTGTAGTCGGGCAGGTTCTGCGGGCGCAAGCCTTCAAACAGTGACAACTCCTCGATGCTCTCCTTGAGGCCGAAAGCCTCGTCGCGCAGTGCATGGAAGAACATCATCAGCAACTCGTACTGCGAGAACTGGCCACGCAGCAGCCGGGCGTAAAAAGCCTTGTTGCGGATGGCACTGCGGTGCACGAAGCTCGCGATGTTCTCGATGCTCTGATAGTAGTGCTCCACGAGGTGGCCGAAGCGGATGTAGTTGTCTTCGTAGTAATCGTTCAGCCAGGCCAGAAACTCCTCGCGCTCGTCCCAGTTCTGGCAGCGCTCGAGCAAGTCGTAATCGGAAAAACTCTCGCCGTACAGGCGATGAATCGCCGCCCGCCCCCTGAACAGGCCTTCGTGATCGCTCAGTTCCACTGAATTGAGGATTTCCTGATGCAGGCGCAGGAGCTGGAAGAAGGTGTTTTCGAATGCCTGAGTTTCGGCCGCCCGTGCGCTCGCCTGGGCCTCGCGCTTGACCTGCTGCAATTGCTCGCGCTGCAACACTACCGCCACCAGCAGGCCCACCACCGATAGAAAGCCAAACACTGGGTTGAGGAGGCCGCCGAAGAAATCGCCCAATGTGCCGAGCTTGGCCGGATCCTGGGGGGCATCAAACCCCCCCAGCCCCTCGGCGTGACTCAGGTAGTAATCCAAAACGGTATAGCCGAGCGCCAGCATCAGCAGCGTGGCTGCGAGCAAGGCAGCGGCCAGCACGAACCAGTTCGACCGGACCAGCCCGAACATCACTTGCCTCACCTCTTTCATCTCGCCCTCCAAGCCCGGCACGACCGCCTCAATGAGGATTTACGACCTTGGCGCGCAAAAATTGACCGGATCGCCCAGGCCGGAAGTCATCCCTGTTGCTCACGCGCAGCCCAGTCGCCCAGACCGCGACCAGAAATACCGGAAACGACAGGCTTGTCAGAACCTTTCCCCACACCCGCAAATCCAGCCTAAACGGCGTACAAAAACCACAAACCAGGTAAAAAACCTTAAAGCCGTTCGCCACCCTCAAGCAGCCTTTCCATCCAATGCCAAAAGCATTCACGGATGAAGCACGTCACACTTTTCGAGCTCGATTCAAGCAATACCTTTCAAGGAAACCCAAGTGAAAAAAGTGTCTCTTAACAGCCTGACCTGGAGCATGTTGCTGTGCGCAGGTCTTCTGAGTGCGTGCGGCGGTGGTGGCGGTGGAAACGGTGGTGGAAGCAGCAGCGGTAACGCTTCGTCGGCGGGCAACACCAGCAGCACGGGCAGTGCCGGCGCATCTTCCGCAGCGGGCAACCCCTCTTCCAGTGTGAGCAGCGTGGCGACTTCCTCCGCCAATACCTCTGCCGGCAGCAACACCTCGTCCGCAGCCCAATCCTCCACCGGCGCCAGTTCCTCGGCCGGCAACACCTCGTCGGCAGCCGCCAGCTCTTCGGCCGGAGCAACGTCTTCTGCGGCAGCCAGCTCCTCGGCCAGCAGCATCAGTGCAGCCCTGGGCGTCACCACCGGCAATCCGTTCGCCGGCGCCGGCATGTACGTCAATCCGGATTACGCTGCCGCCGTGCAGCAATCGGTGAACATACTCTCCGCCGGCTCAAACGATGCCCGCATCGCCACGGCCATGAAGTCCCTCCCCACCGGTGTCTGGATCGACCGTATCGACGCCATTGAAGGCGGTGCCCTCAACAGCGGCCGTCTTGGCGTGGAAGGCCATCTGAAGGAAGCCCTGGCCCAGCAGAAGCTCAAGGGCGGCGCGATGACCATCACCTTCGTCGTCTATGACCTGCCGGATCGCGATTGCGCATCGGCCGCCTCCAACGGCGAGCTGAATGCTGCGACCGGAGGCATGAGCAAGTACAAGACCCAGTACATCGACAAGCTCTACAGCATCTTCGCCAAGAGCGAGTACAAGAGCCTGCGCATCACCCTGGTGATCGAGCCGGATTCGCTGCCAAACCTGGTCACCAATGCCGGTGAAGGCGCATCGATCCCGGCCTGTGTCACGGTGAAGAGCAACAACACCTATGTCGAAGGCGTGCAATATGCCGTCGGCAAGTTCGCAACGCTCACCAACGTCTACCAGTATCTGGACATTGCCCACTCCGGCTGGCTGGGCTGGGACAACAACCGTGCCCGCGCCGTGAGCTACTTCAAGACCTGGGTCGGCGGCATCAGGAATGGTGACCTCTCGGTGATCCGTGGCTTCGTAACCAACGTTGCGAACTACACTCCGCTGGACGAACCCTTCTTCAACGGCACCGCCGATGTCGTCAACACCGGCGGCAGCACGGCCTTCTACGAGTGGAACTACATGGTCGACGAGCTGAGCTATGTCGACAAACTGCGCGCCGAATTCGTGGCTGCCGGCTTCCCCTCGGGCCTGGGCTTCATGATCGACACCGGTCGCAACGGCTGGGGCAGCGCACTGCGCCCGACCTCCGCCGCGGCTGACGTCGACAACATGCGTATCGATCTGCGCAACCATCGTGGCAACTGGTGCAATGTGCGCAACACGGGTGTTGGTGCGCGCCCGAAGGCTGCACCGGACGCTTCACGCAGCTATCTGGACGCCTACTACTGGGTCAAGGGCCCGGGTGAGTCCGACGGCACCAGCGACAGCTCCGCCACCAGCGCCAACTCAGAAGGCAAGCGCTTTGACGTGATGTGCGGCAGCGGCAACATCGATGCCCTGCAGAATGCCCCGCACGCCGGCCACTGGTTCCACGATCAGTTCATGATGCTGGTTCGCAACGCCTCGCCGGCGCTGTAAAAACCACACGCAGGCAAGACGATGGGCAAACAGCTTCGCCCATGAAAAAGCCCGCCAGCCGGCGGGCTTTTTCATGCGTCCTCGCAAACCCAGGATCACTTCAGCGGCGTGAAGTCGTAACCCTTGCCACGCACACTCAGCGTTCCCACACCAGGGCTGGTCAGGTGGAAACCCGCCACCAGTGCATTCTCGGCAATCGCCAGATCGGCAATGCGCCGCCGCGTGGCCTTGGCCGCCTCGGCATCCATATCGAACATCACGGCCCACTCGGGGTTGCGCACGAACATCGAGACATTGGTGGTATCGGCCCAGTACAGCAGCTTGCGGCTACCGCCTTCGATCATGAACACGGTATGACCCGGGGTGTGGCCATACGCGGCAATGGAACGCACACCCGGCAGCACTTCCTTGCCCGGCTCGAAGCGAATCACGCTGCCAGCCAGCGGCCCGAACACGCGCCGTGCGGTATTCAGACCACCGCGCGAGGCCTCAGGCGTGGCGGTGTAGCGTGCCTCGTCCATCCACCAGTTCCATTCCGGTGTCGGCACATAGATCTTCGCATTCGGGAACACCACCTGGCCGGCCTTGTTGCGCAGGCCATTGATGTGATCGCCGTGGAAGTGGGAAATCACCACGGCCGTGATCGACTTCGGATCGATGCCCGCCTTGCTCATGTTCTCTAGCAGCTTGCCGCTGCCCGCCGCACCGAACTCGCCATTGCCGGTGTCAAAAAGCACACGCTGGCCGCCCACATCCACCACCAGCGAGTTATAGGGCACCTCCAGCTTGTCCGTCGGCAGGCCGGCCGCCTGCAGATCGGCCTGCACCTCGGCCAGCGACGCATTACGCACGAAGTTCGCGTCCAGTGCACGTGCGCCCTGACCATCGCTCAGCATGGTCACACCCACCTTGCCAAGATCCACCCGTGCCGCCCCCTCGGCCACCGGTATCGCCCGCGGCACGCTGCTGGCGCAGGCCGACAGGAACACACTTATCAAGGCCGCGCCCAGCACGGTCCAGCCTGCAGAAAACGGTCGGTTCTTCATAGTCACGCACTCCTCTGGGGATAGGTTCAAACAGTGGATAAAGGCGTCCGGGCCATGCAGCCAATGCAGCCCGGTCAGGCTTCAGGCCTGCCACACGCGAACAAAGTTCCGTGCCCGGGCGGCAGGTCGCCCGCCAGTGTAGGCCAGCACGCGCCGACGCCCCTCTATCGAAGCCATGCAGACAGGCAATCGGCCGTACGTCGGGCCTTGCCGCTTCAGGCCCCGGCGGGGTCGCGGGAGGCGCGATAGCAGTTCCGCCCGGCCGCCTTGGCCGCGTACAGCGCCTGGTCGCCATGCAGCAGGATGTCGTCGAGTGCCTCATCAGCCAGGGCCAGATGCCCGCCCACACTCACGCTGATGGCGACCTGTGCCCCCTCCGCGCCGCTCGGCTGCGGATGGGCCTGCACTGCGGCACGCAGCCGCTCGCCGAGATGGTCGAGCACCTCCGCATCTGCCACATCGAGCAGCACCAGAAACTCGTCGCCACCCCAGCGCGCCGCCACGTCATAGGGGCGCAGAACGCTGCAGATCGTGTCCGATACCGCCTTGAGCACCTGATCCCCGACCGCATGGCCATGCCGGTCGTTGATCTCCTTGAAGTAATCGATATCCAGCCACAGGATGCCGATGCGACCATGCTCACGAGCCGCACGGGCCAGCCTCGCCTCGATGCGCTCGGTCATGCCGCGCCGGTTCAGCAGTTCAGTCAGCGGATCAATCTTGGTCAGGCGCTCCAGGGCCATCGTCCGCTCCTGGATGCGCGCCTCCAGATCCAGGCGCGATTCGATCACGCTTCGCGCCATCCGGTTGAAACGCTCCAGCAGGCCGCGGATTTCACCGGCACCGGCATGCTCCACCTGTACGGATCCGGCCGCCGAGGGCTTGCCCGATTCGATTTCGGACATGGCGTGATCCAGCTGGCTCAACGGTTTGAGCACGAAATGCCCGAGCGCAAGATTGAAGAGCAGCAGCACGCCCAGCAAGGTCAGCACATAAGCCACGAAGATGCCGGCAAAGCCTCCCAGTGGCAGCAGCACATCGAGATCCAGCAGGGTGATCTCGTACCAGTCGACTTCCGGCACATAGCTCACGCCAACCAACTGGCGCTTGCCATGGATGTTGACGAAGGTGGTGACGACGCTCTTGTGCATCGACTCCAGCTCCTTCATTGCGGCGAACACAGCCTGGCGGTCGAGCTGGCGATCAAACAGCAGGTCCAGGCTCTTGTTGGCTGCGCCGTGCCGGCTGATCGAGCTGAAATCGATGAAGGACTGGTTACGATGCAGCTGGATGGCTCCGTCATGATCCACGAAGAGCGTGGTCACACCTTCCCCTCCCACCTCCACCACATCCCGGATGAATGAGGTGAGGTCCAGCCCGGTACCTGCGATGCCCAGGATCTCGCCCCCATCGCGCATCAGCACATCCACCCACAGCTTGGTGATGCCCAGCTCCGGATCAGGATTCACATTGATGTGGAGATCGCGCCCCTGACGGATCAGGTCAAAGAACCAGGCATCCTTCGTCTCGCCACGCTTGAGAGTGTAGCGATACTCGTGACCGCTGAACGCGTTGGCGGCGTTGTTGTGGAAGTATTGACCATTCCGGGTCAGGCCGACAAAGTAACTGTGATCGGTGAAGTTCTGCCGAAAACGCTCCATTTCATCCAGCGCCCGCGCCTTCTTCCGCGGACTGTCCGGATCGCGTGCCCATTCCAGCAGGGCGGGCGAGTCGGCCATCTGGCGCGACAGCGCCACCTCGCGCAGGATCGGCTGCAGCGTGCGGCTCCTGTCGTACAGCACCTGTTTCTCGGTGTAGCGCTGCGCCCACATCTCGAAGATGTTCTCCGCCATCGCACGCACCGTCAGCCAGGACGGAATGGCCGCCACGATGAAGAGCAGAACGGTCAGCAACAGGAAGCGTGGCTTGAGATTCATGACCAGAAAGGGATAGCGCGCCGTGCTGACCAGCATAGCCTCGTCAGCCATCGCCGAAAGTCGGAAATGCATCGGTTTCCGGCTGCTAGCCTGCAGCACCGACCTGGCCCTGGAAGCAAAAAGCCCGCCGAAAGGCGGGCTTTGAGGATGAGGGCTACAGACTGGGGATCAATAGTTCCAGTTTTCCTGGATGCGATTGACCGGTGCCGGATCCACGCCATTCCCGGGAGCGATACCGGTCTTCTTGCTGCCACCCGTCTTGTCGATGGCGGTCACATCGGCGGCGGTGAGATTGCAGGATGCAGTATTCCACTCGGCGCCGATGTCACTGGAATCGCCCGAGCCCTTTTCCACGCCCTTGAAGGTATGGCAGACCTCGATCTCGCCATTCCAGCGCAGCAGCAGCACATTGCGCAGAGTGGCTTTGTCGGCCGGCGAGCCGTTCGAGTAGCTGCTATTCACACCCACGATGGTCTGGTGGTTGTGAATGCGCGAGTTCTCAATGATCACCGTGCGCGGGCCCTTGTTGCCGGTGCAGTCACCGCAGGAGCGATAGAACTTGCCGCCCTTGCTCTTCCAGTTGTCCGCCACGAAGCGGGTGATGTGGAGTGTGCCCTGGCCATTGTGCTGGAAGGTCTTGTCGGTGCCGAGGAAAGCGCCGCCGCAATCCACCCGCATCGTGGTGCCGGGGCCGCCCTTGGCGGTAGCCGCATCTTCTCCGAGGTCTTCCCACCACACGTTGTAGACCGAGCAGTTACCCACGCAGTGCACGCCGTCTGCCGCCAGATTGCCGATCACCGCATTGCGCAGCGAGGCCCCCTCCTCCAGCAGGAACACCGGCGGCTGGCCCTCGGCCTGCCCACCGTTGGAAAGCTGGTAGCGCTTGCCGCCCGCGTCATAGGTTGTGCCAGCCGGCACCACATGGGTGGCGGTAAGTGGCACCGTATCTGCGGCCCCCACGTTCACGTAAGCCGGGCAGCCCGGCCAGGCCGAAAGCGTCACCGTGGCGCTGGTGGCCGCAGCCGAACTGGCGCTGGAGGCCTTGGAGCTGCTCACGGCCGAACTCGAAGCCTTGGAGCTGCTGGCTGCCGCAGCGCTGGAAGCAGCGGCACTGCTCGCGGCTGCGCTGGACTTGGCGCTGCTGGTCACGCTTGAGGATGAAGCCGTGCTGCTGATCGAGCACTCGTTGGTCCCGCCCGCCACCTTGGTGCCAGCACCAAAAGTGACCTCGCCGCACACGAAGCTACCCGAGAGCACTTTGTAGGTGAATTGATCGGAGCGGCCATAGGCCACCATCGTATTGGCAGCCACCGTACAGGTTTTACCCTCAGTACAGATCGTGGTGTAGCCCGCGGGCCGGTTGGCCGCACTGGCATCCAGCGCAACGCCCGCGATCAGCGCCATCAGCGCCAGGTGTTTGAATTGCATACTTGTCTCCTTGCTTTGGTTTTCTTACAGGACCACCGAAGCAGCCCTGCGCTCGGGAGACCTGAACCAGGCGAACAAACGCAGCTCCCCGGAACATCCCCCGCCAGAAAGACTATGACCGCCACATACCAAGCGCAAATCCGCCTGTCCATTCGAACAGGGTAAGTGCCAGACGGCAGCGTCTGGTCAGAGCCCGGATCAAGAAAAAGGCCGCCCGCAGGCGGCCTTCCAGATCGGGCGATGAAGCCTCAGCGGGTGGCGCAGAAACCGATGGAGCCCAGGCTGGCCCCGGCGGCCAGCGTACTGTTCCAGCCCGAGCCCGCGAAGCTCAGGGTGCTGCCACTTTGCTGCCAGCTCGCATTCCACATCTGGCTAACCTTGCCACTCACGGTAAGGCTGGCGCGCCACACCACTGCAGCAGCGGAGCTGTTGCGCACCGTCACACTGGCGCAGTAACCGCTCCCCCAGTCATTGTTGATGGTGTAGCTGGCGACCACGCCCCCTGCGGCAGTGCTGCTCGCCGCGGCACTCGACGAGGCAGCAGCGGAAGAAGCGGCCGAGCTGGCGGCCACTGAACTGGCGCTGGCGGCTGAACTGGCCTTGCTGGAGGATGCTGCCGACGAAGCCGCCTGCGATGAGGCGGCGGACGAGGCGCTACTGCTCCAGGTCCAGGTCGAAGCACCGCGCATGATCGAGGTGATCAACTCCGGATAAGCCCAGCTGAGCGTAGAGCGGTTCAGGAGGCCCATCACATCCGTCGTGCCGCTGTTGGTGTAGAAAACATTGTTGTCCCACACCAGCGCCGGCACGCGCGCCTTGGCGGCCGCCTTCACGTAGTACTCGGCATGCTTGATGCGCTCGGCCAGATTGCTCTTGTGCGTGCTGGCCCACTCGCCCATCACCACCGGGATGCCCTTGGCTACGTAACGGGTATTGATCCGCGCAAACAGCCCGTCGATGGCAGCCGTATCGGTAAAGGTCGAAGTACCCGGCACCTCCATCGCGAAGGCAAAGGGCAGATAACCGTGCACCGAAACCGCAATCATCGCGTCCGAGGGCAGCGTGTAGCCGTCAAGCTGATGGTCATAGGCCGAGGCCGCATAGGTCGGCAGCATCACCAGGCGCTTGGCGTTGTTGCCGCCGGTGGCGCGGATCGTCGCCAGTGCGGCCTTGTTGAGGCTGTTGATCACCGCAAAGGTCTCCGCTGTGCCCCACCAGTCGTCACCATTGCGCGGCTCGTTCATGGTTTCGAAGATCAGCTTGTCGCCATAACCCTTGAAGCGCGTGCCGATCTGCTGCCAGTACTTGCTGAGGCGATCCTTCGCTGCCGCTTCATTGGCATAGGTGGTGTTGAGCCAGCCATTCTGCGTGTGATGCACATTGATGATCACGTACAGATTGTTCTTCAGCGCGTAATTCACCACCTCTTCCACCCGGCTCATCCAGGTGCTGCTGATCGTGTAGCTGCTGCCGGTGGCGTAATCGTCCCAGGACACTGGCACGCGCACGGTCTTGAAGCCCGCCTTGGCCACCGCATCGATCATGGCCTGGGTCGTCTTCGGGTTCCCCCAGTTGGTTTCACCACCGATGGAATCCAGCGCATTGCCCAGGTTCCAGCCGGGCATCATGTTGTCGGTAATCTCGAAAGGCGTATTGGCAGCCTGTGCGCCGGCGCTCAACAGCAACGCGGCCAGGAGCAGAAAATTTTTCAAGGGCTTCAATGGCTTGTGCAAGATAACTCTCCCCGGAGATATGACGAATTCTGGCCAGCACCTGAAAGAGCCCGCTGGCGGCTTCGGGAGTGATGCTCACTGAGCCAGCCGCGCCGCACCAAGCCAATCTCGACGACCGGCCGGCGGCGGCGGCGGACTGTTGCCGCAGCGCCTTACGCGCATAATGCGCAGGCCTATTCAACGCCCGAACCACCGTGCCCCTCCGCCTGCCCGAACTGAACTGGCCCTCGCTGATCACCCAGCTGCACGCAAAGCTGCCGCCCTGGCTGCAAAGCCTGCTGCAGCGCCTGCGCCACCCCGGCTGGCGCGAGATCCTCGGTCTGCTGGCCCTGCCCCCGGCGCTCCTCTTGCTGTGGACACTGCTGCTGATCCCCTTCACCCCGGGCATCTCGGATATCCGCAAGGCACGCGATGAATCGCCCACCCGTGTGCTCACCCTGGACGGCAAGGAACTCGCCAGTTTCAAGCGCGGCAACCGGGACTGGGTTGCGCTGGAGGCCATCTCGCCGCGCGTGATCGACGCCCTGATCGCCACCGAAGACAAGCGCTTCTACGACCACTTCGGCATCGACTTCTATCGGCTGGGAGGTGCCTTTCTCGCCACCTTGCAGGGCGACACCCAAGGCGGCTCCACGATCACCCAGCAGCTCGCACGCAACCTCTTCCCCGAGGAAATCGGCCGCCGCCAGAACATCAACCGCAAGCTCAAGGAAGCCATCACTGCGCTGAAGATCGAGGCGCTATACACCAAACAGCAGATCCTCGAAACCTATCTCAACACGGTGCCCTTCCTCTACAACGCCTACGGCATCGACATGGGCGCGCGCACCTACTTCGGCAAGCCCGCGCGTGAGCTGGATCTGCTCGAAAGCGCCACCCTGATCGGCATGCTCAAGGGCACGGCCTACTACAACCCGGTACAGAACCCCGAGCGCGCCCGCGAGCGGCGCAACCTCGTGCTCTCGCTGATGGCCCAGCAGGACAAGCTCGAAGCCAAGCGCTACGAGGCGCTGGCGAAGCGCCCGCTGAAGCTCGATTTCGAACGCCAGAGCGTGGAGCCCGGCGAAGCCCCCCACTTCACCGCCCAGCTCAAGCGCTGGCTGATCGACTGGGCCGACAAGAATGACTACGACATCTACACCGACGGCCTCGTGGTCGTCACCACACTGGACTCGCGTCTGCAGAAATACGCCACACGCGCCGTGGAGCAACACGGCCGCCAGCTGCAAGGCATTGCGGACAACGCCTGGGCTGGTCAGTGGCGCGCCGGTCACCGCATCGTCGAAACCCTGATCCGCGAAAGCAAGCCGTATGCGGAAGCCATCGAAGCCGGTGAAGCACCCGAAGCCGTACTGAAACGCCTCAGCCGCGACACCCGCTTCCTGCGCCAGCTGCGCGAGGACAAGACCCGTGTGCAGGCCGGCTTCCTCGCCATCGATCCGCGCGACGGCGCAGTGCGCGCCTGGGTCGGCAGCCGCGATTTTGCCGACGACGCCTGGGACCATGTCCATCAGGCCCGCCGCCAGCCCGGCTCCACCTTCAAACCCTTCGTGTATGGCGCGGCCTTCGCGCAAGATATGAAGCCGGACGACACGTTCCTCGACGCACCGGTCGAAATCCCGCTCGGTGGGGGTGAGGTCTGGCGGCCGGACGACGCCGAGCCACCCAGCAATGAACCCATGACGCTCGCCACCGGCCTCGCGCTCTCGCGCAACCGCATCACCGCCCAGCTCATGCAGCAGGTCGGGCCCGCCCGCGTCGCGCATCTGGCGCGCGCCATGGGCGTGCGTGAAAGCAAGCTCGATGAAGTGCCCTCGCTGGCACTCGGCACCAGCCCGGTCACCCTCTACGAGATGGTCTCGGCCTACGCCACGATTGCCGATGAAGGGCGCTACCGTGCGCCGTACATGGTCGCGCGCATCGAAAATCGCAAAGGCGAAGTGCTCGCCGAATTCCAACCGAACGCGCCGGAGCGCACGATTTCTGCGGCTGCACTGGATACGCTGCTCGACGCCATGCGCGGCGTCGTCACCCGTGGCACCGGCGCCGGCGTGCGCGCCTGGGGCGTAAAGGGCGATCTCGCCGGCAAGACCGGCACCACCCAGGGCAACACCGATGGCTGGTTCATCCTCATGCACCCGCAACTCGTCGGCGGCGCCTGGGTCGGCTTCAACGACGCGCGCATCACCCTGCGCAGCGACTACTGGGGCCAGGGCGCGCACAGCGCGCTGCCCATCGTCGGTGATTTCTTCGCCCGTGCTCAGGGTGCGCGCATCGTCGAGACCGACGCCCGCTTCGCCAAGGCCGTAGACGACACCCTGCTCGGCCAGCTGCACAAATGGTATGACTCGGTTTTCGGCACCGAAACGCCTGTCGAAACGCCCGCGCCACCTCGCCCCGCGCCCGCTACGGAACCAACAGCCAGTGCCCCGCAAGCCGAGGCCTCGGCACCAGAAGCGCCGCCGGCCAGCGAGTCGGCCCCGGCCGAGCCTGTAGCGCCCGGCAGCGCCCCGCTCCCGGCCGGTTCCGCGCCGGTGTCTGCAGCATCAGCGCCAGCGCCTTCGGCGAGTCAGCCTTTATAAGGGAGCCGGAATACAGACACGGCCAGGCCAGGCCAGGCTGCTAAAAAAACCTCTCAAACCTCCAAGTCAGTCGCCTCGCCGGTCTGGCGAGCCAAGCGCCGGAAGCTGGTATCGACCATTTCCTGATAGCTGCGGACCATGGCGTCCGCCCCGCATTCTGAGTAGGTGGGGCGCGCAAAAGGAGCATCAACCTCCTCCAGTACGCGCATGACAATCAGGTGCGCCTCAGGCAAACGCCGACGTAACTCAGCAACGCTCTGAGCCAAAGCCCGGGCATGATCTTCAGGCGCCACACAAGTAATGAAGACGAGCGGAATATCAGCATCCGCCTCAATTTCGGCCAGCGCGCCGTGACTCAGATAGCGCGCCTCAAACTCCTCGCTATGCAGCACGTTGACGCACGCCTTTGCAACAACGATGGCAACCGGGTCACCAATATCCGTCACCAGGATGCTGCAGTCCCGCCGTGGATTCAGGCTGCGATAGCTGTCCGGAGTGCCGTTATCCGGTGCCGTAATGCGCAGTACAGAGCCCTGGGTCGAACTCCGGCGCAAGGAACGCTTGCGCGACATCGCCTCAATCAAGCCAGAAACTGCCCTGTTCATGTGCGCCTGCTCATCCCGGGTGATTTCGTGCTCACCGAAGTCGATATAGGCCAGCTTGACCGAAGCCAGCAAAACCTGGTCGCAGTACTCGCGCAATGGCTTGTCCTTCAGAAACTGCCTGAGCCCGCGTACCAGTTCGGGAGCATCCCCCGAGAGCGCACGCTGATAGAAACGCTCGACATGACTCAGTGCAGGCAGGTCTCCCAGCAGGATTTCAAGGAAATTCAATGCAGGCACGTAACGCCCCGCCACCACCAGACACAGCGTCAGCGGTGTGGACAGAATCAGTCCGACCGGCCCCCACAAAGCACTCCAGAAGATGGCTGAAATCACCACCGAGAGCGGCGACAAACCAGTGGAGTGACCATACAGTTTGGGCTCGAAGAACTGTGCAACCACAATCTCGACAAACATGAACACGAGCAAGGTATGGATCACGGGTGCCCATCCCTCAGCCATGGCGGCTGACATGAGCAGCGCCGCTCCTGCCGCCAACCAGATGCCGATATAAGGCACAAAACGCGACACAGCAGTGAGTGCCCCCCAGAACAAAGCACCACTGATCCCCGCCAAGCCCAAACCGGCGGCGACCAGGCTGCCCACCAGCGCATTCACCGCGAACTGGGACACAAAGAAACGTGACAGACGCTCGGTTGCGTCCGTGATCGCCTGTGTTGTGGCGCGCAGATTGCTGCCCCCTGCAAGGCGGATCAAACGATCGCGCATCAAATCAAAATCAAGCAGGATGAACACCAGCAGAATGAAGACGATTCCCCCTGTCTCAAGGGGAGGCACAATCCGCTCGGCTAGCTTAGAAATGATCTCGAAAGGCTTGGGGTGAGGCTCAGCAATCTGCACTTTCACCGGTTGCTCACGGCCATCCAGTCCTGGCGAAGCAATCAGCGGAGGCAAAACGGTTTTGGCAGGCGGCTCTGGTGACAACTTGTTCACCAGATGATCGGCCTGGGTCAGCAACGCATCCAGCTTGCCGAGCGTCAAACGATCCAGCGTCTGGAGCTTGTTGCGGATGGTCGACTCATATTGCGGCAAGCTGCTCGCCAAACGGATGGCCTGGGAGCCGAGCACAACCGCCGTGATCGAAACCGCAGCGAAAAGCAGGAAGACCGAGATCGCCACCGCCTGCACCTGTCCCAGCCCCCAATGGCGAAGCCGGCGGATCAGCGGGGCAACCAGCAAACCGAGAAAAATAGCCAGAACGATGGGGACCAGAACATCCCGCCCATAGTCCAGCAATAGCAGCACCACAGCCCCTCCCAGCAATTTCGCAAGCTGGTCACTAGGTGTTGGCTTCGCAGTTTTCAGGGTTGGCATGGGGTAGGTTTCATCATGAACAGGTTGGAAAGCGTCTCTCAGAAACTGCTCACGATCTTACTGCGAGGCCGTGATCAGGGCTCATGCACTGCTCGGAATCCTCATTTATCAACATAAACGCTGGTTCCTGCGCTGCTCCTCACCCTGCTGACGGCCTCTCGCTACCGATCGTGAACAGCCTCTCACCGCTGGGGCACATACCCAGAATTGTGTACGAGCTCAGGTGTTTGAGCACGTCAGGCAAAGCGGCAAGGACAAGCCTTATTCCTGCATATCCCGCTCTGAACGGCTAGCTCGTCATACTCAGGCATGGCCTTGCAGCCACGCAAGAAGGGGCACCCCGGTTTTCCCTGACTTAATTTCCGGACGGAAGGGACGTAATAAAACAGCATTCCGGCGCGCCGGCCGGCAATGTGTGATGCTTTGCGGGAGCGAAGTCATGGCCGAAATGCACCGGCTGGAACCCGATCAACTGAAACTGGATCAGCCCCTGCCTTGGGATGTCTATGACGGCAGCGGCCATCTGCTCCTACGCAAGGGCTTTGTAATCCAGAGCGACGACCAGATCGCAACCCTCATCGAACGCGGCATGTATGTGAATGCTGCCGAGTACCGCAAGCATGAAGCCGAGAATACACCGGCCCGGTACGATGCAATGTCACTCTGGGAAAGCGTCCAGGCCCACCTGGCTTTCATTGCCGAAGCCATGCCTCAAGACGGCAGCATGCAACCCGAAATTACCCGCCTCGCACGCCAGGCGATGCTGATCTCAGAGCGCAGCCCGGATCTGGCCCTGGCTGCAATCATGCTGCTGGATCAACGCAATTATCCGGTAGCCCACAGCCTGCATACCGCCCTGATCGCCGACATGGTCGCCCGCTCCGCTGACTGGAGTGCCGCAGAGCGGACCAGCCTAGTCTGTGCCGCTCTGACGATGAACATCGCCATGCTTGAACTGCAACTGCGCCTGTGTAACCAGCAGGAAAAACTCTCACCACAGCAGCGTACCGCCATCAACAATCACCCTGCCGAAAGCGCGCGCCAGCTGATCGTTTGCGGCGTGGAAGATGACGAGTGGCTGCGTGCCGTGCTCGAGCACCACGAAACACCGGAAGGCCTTGGTTACCCGCGCAAGGTCCGCACGCCGAGCGATCTGGCCATGCTGGTCCACACGGCAGACGTCTTTTGCGCCAAGGTCAGTCCGCGCTCCCATCGCAAGCCGATGATCGCCAGCGAGGCCACCAAATCTGTATTCACCAAACTCGCCCACGGCGGGAAAAACCCCTTCCCTGCAATGCTCGTGAAAGAAATCGGCATCTACCCGCCCGGCACCATCGTCAGGCTCGTTAGCGGCGAAACCGGGGTTGTCCTCAAACGCGGGCCGAACGCAAAGTCCCCCGTCATTGCCACCCTCATGAACGCCAGCGGCATGCCGTCACTCAAGCCGGTCATCCGCCATACGGCAACCGACGCAAGCGCCGCCGTAGGTATGGCCCTTTCGCTGGACAGAATCATGATCGGCGTGAACTTTCATCAACTCTGGGGCGCCGCCGAACACTGAATGCCAGCCTCAGGTACACGCCAGAATCAGCCGCCCATCCAGATTTCGACTCGCCCAAAAGCTGTATCACCCGGCATGCTATTTATAGCGTGCCATACCCTGAACCGGACCTAATGGGGCTCGCAACACATCAAGGTTGCATAGCAACCGGCACCGGGCTCAAAGTCTCAACTCCAGAATCCTCGTGCGCACAGACAACCCGATTACGGCCTGTCGCCTTGGCGACATAGAGTGCCGCATCGGCATGCTGCATCAAAGACTCGAGCTTTTCAGGCTTGGGCGCCGTGATCAAGCCTATGCTGATCGTCAATGTGGTCTCCAGATTATCCACAAGAGGAATAGCCTCGACCGCCGCCCGCAAACGCTCCGCAATCGTCTGTGCCTGCGCTTTATCCGTATTGATCAGAACCAGGCAAAACTCTTCCCCACCAATCCGCCCCAGAATGTCACCCGTGCGCAAGGTGGCCTGCAAAGCTTCGGCACACAGCCTCAACGCCTGATCTCCGATAGCGTGACCATGTCGATCATTGATCTGCTTGAAATGATCGACATCAATCATGAGCACGCTGATCGGGAATTTCCCGTGCTTGAGTGCCTGCGTACCCATGTCAGTGAATGCGCCACGATTAAGCACACCAGTTAGGCTATCCAGCATTGCTTTCCGAAGAAGATCCTGATTGAGCCACTCCAGCTTAGCCAACAGGATCACCAGCGTGCACATGATGCCGTAAGCAAGCCCGCCCAGAATCAAAATGGCCTGAATCGGGCTCTTACCGAGTAACTGTGTGAACGGTGCAGGGTCCAGCCAGCACAGCAAAGCACGCACGAAAAAGCACAGAGCAAAAAGCGCCGAACTGATGACCAACCATCTTTGCAGCAATGAGCCGGGGGGCCAGGTACCACGCCTGAGCATCAAGCTGATCAGCACAACCTGGCTACCGTAAACAATACTGGTAACGATGACTCGCATGGCAATGTCATCAACAAAGATCAGCATCAAGACACAGATCAGCAATACCGGGGCAAGCATCACCCAGCGGGGAACGGCCTGATCGACCAGGCGTCCGAAAGCCAGATGGGAAACAGAAAACGCACACGCAGCACAGCCGTTGTACAGAAGGATTGCAGCCAGATGCGGCATCAACGGGCGCAGGAACAGGAGCAGATTGCCTGTGCCATGCATGATCAGCGCTAAAGACCAGAACCGCGCGCTGGCATGACTGTGTCGCTCACACATCAGCAAGGCTGCCAGCAGCCACTGCACGATGGCCTGCGTCATCAGGAGAGTAGGAGAGTCAAGCGAGAGCATGCGTTGTCCAGTTGAGCTGGGGCATCTACGTCGCAAAGCATGGGGACGCCCGAAATAAGCCTCGTGAGCGAGACTGTCGAGGCATTTTAAGTGGCCGAACAATCACAATTTCAGGGCAAATGCTGAAAGCAGCTCAAGCGCTTGTTAATTTTCTTGTCCGCCGTGCCAAATCACACACCCGCGGCTGTGCGCGTAGGCCCCAACAACACAAGACCAGCTTCCTGACAGCGCCAGCCCCACCCTTGCGCAAAGCACTCCAGGCAAGACTGGCTACCGAAAATCGGGGCAAATTCAAACCTTGTAGCGGGCGACCACCCCCTGCATCGTCCGGGCTAACTGATCCAGCTCATTCGCAATCCGAGCGCTCCCCTGTGCCGTCTCGCTGCTCTCCTCTGCCATTTGCGCAATCCGTTCCACATGCCCGGCAATATTATTGCTGGTGCTGCCTTGCTCCCGGATAGCACTCGAGATTTCTTCAGACATATCCAGCACACCACGGCTGCTCGCATGAATCCTGTTGATGGCGTCGCAAGCCACGCCAGCACGCAGCACTCCGTTAAGGCCGCTGCACCACCACACCGTACAAATGATCCTTGTTCAAGGCATCAATGAATGCCTTGCTCATATCAAATCCAATAAGCCTCACCTTGCCGGCCAGCCCCGCCTTCTGAAGCGAACTGAGGGTCGCCAGGGTTGTGGATTCATTCGGCGTAAAGATGCCATCAAAGGGTTGTTTTAAACGCTCAAGAGCGCTTTCTGAACGTGTGCGCGCTTCGCCCACATTGCTTCCGATCCACTCGTCGAGCACAACCGAAAGCCCCGCCGCTTTCACTGCCGCCATGAACCCTCGCTCCCGGTCGTCTGTCGACGTCACCCCGCGCTTCATCCGAAACACGACCACCCTCCCATGCTTGCCGAGGATACGGGCCATCTCCCTGCCGGCTACGCCTCCCGCCAGATAGTTATCTGTTGCCACTATCGCGGCAGCTTCACTGCCTCCGAAACTGCGGTCGATATAAACAGTCGGCACGCCGTTCAAGCGCAGTTGAGCAACCTCCTTGGCGCGCTCAGGCACATTCGGCGCCAGCACCAAAGCGCTGCAGCGTTTTTGCGCGATCACCGCCAGAATTTCCTTCTGGGCATCCGGATTATTTTCATCAGACGGGCCACGGAAATAAATATCCAGGCCCAGCTCGAGCCCGGCCTGCCGCGCGCCACGCCCAACCTCCCCCCAAAAGGCGTAGCCCCCACCGGCAGGAACCACGCCAATACACGCCTTCTCAGCGGAAGCGCCCATGCTGACGCTGGCGCACCAAGCCAGCAACACAAAACGCATGAAGATGCTGTTGCAATGCACGTCCTTCTCCTTCGCGGAAAAGACATGAATACGTCATCACTTTATAGGAGCGCACGCGTGCACAAGCCAAGGCCGTGCTCATACAGCGCGTGCCAAGCGACTGACAACTCAGGCCAGCCAACACCCCTCGTCAAACAGGCTGCGGCTCATGGCTTTTCAGCTCACAAGCAACGACCTCACCCGATCAGCGTGAAGCCAGCTTGAAGCGATCCACACTGCCGTGAAGCGCATTGGCCAGCGATTTCATATCACTCGAAGTCTGCGACATCGAAGCGGCCGCCGCGGTGTTTTCATCGACCATCCGAACTACGATCTCGACCCTCCCGGCAATGTCACGGCTAGCAGCCGACTGCTCCTGGAGCGCCGAGGAAACCTCATCGATCGATTGCTGCACAGACTGCGCTTCCCGCTCGATCTCATGGATGAAAAGATCTGCGTTGCGCGCCATTTCCAGACCGCGCTGAACAGAAGAAACCGCTTCAAACAGCTTCTGACTCATCTGACTGGAGCCGGACTGGATAGCCGTGACCATTGCACCGATCTCCTGCGTGGAATTCGTGGTGCGCTCGGCCAGCTTCCGCACCTCATCCGCCACCACCGCAAATCCGCGCCCCTGTTCACCAGCACGCGCGGCCTCAATGGCCGCATTGAGTGCCAAGAGATTGGTCTGGTCCGCCAACTCCTTGATCACCTGCACGATCGAAGAGATGCGCTCCGACTCCTGGCCAAGCGCACGCGCCGTATCCGAACTCTGGTTGATCGAGTCGGCAACCGTATCGATCTGGGCCACCATCCGATTGATGTCCTTGCTTCCCTCATTGGCCTTGGTACGTGCCTGGGTTGAGGCCTGGCGAGCCTGCTGCGAAATATCGGTGATGTGATCAATGCTGGTCGACATCTCCTCCAGCGCAGCGGCCATTGCGGAGGCGGACTCCGACTGGGTCTCGATACTGTTATGAACGGCTCTGGCCGTGTCCTCAAGCTGATGGGCTGCCGCATCAACCTGCGTCGTACTGCCGCGAATGTTCCCTAAGGCCTCGCTCATGGCGAAGGTCATGCGTGCAAAAGCCGATTGCAACTGGCCAACCTCATCTTTGGAGCTGCTCTGGATGCGCACGCTGAGGTCTCCCTCCGCCAAACGGCCAGCCTGGCCTATCATCTCCTGGATAGGTGCCGTAATCGAACGGGTCACCAGCAGCGCACAGATCACAGCGGCCACCGCCGCCAGCGTAAAAGCCACCAGCAATAGCAACTGGCTGGAGCGCGCATTCGCCACCAGTAATTCGGTGATGTCCGCAGCATGCGTCTCCACAGTCGAAATCAGCTTGTCTGCAGCAGCCTGCATCGCACCTGCAGCGGGGCCGCCCTTGCCCATCGTGGCCAGCGCCCCCTCGCGATCACCCGCAGAGGCCTGCCTGACGATCTCCGCCGTGGATGGCTGGAGTACATCCAGGCTCGCCTGAATGGCCGCCGCAGCCTCCTTGATATCGGCTTCCGGCCCCTCGGCAAAAGGCTTCAGCTTGGTCTTGATCGCCTCCAGGCCTTCGATCATCTTCGGCCCAATCGTCGCATCTGACTTGAGCAGAAAATCACGCGAAACAATACGGAAACGCATGATTTCATACAGCAGGCTAGCTGCCATGCGTGAGCGCTCCACACCCTGCTGCTGCACGAGATTGGCGCCATTACGGATCTCAGCGCCCTTCAAACCCGCGAGCATTGCAGCGCTCCCAAAAAGCGCAAGCACTACACCGAACGCGAGCATGAGACGCATGCCAATCTTGATGTTTTTCACAGCCTTACTCCTGGAGCTCTTCAGTCAAGTAATCGGAGCAAGAGCCTTTCACCATTCTGAAAAGTAAGGCTCGTCGCTAACAACAGGCTTAACGACGGGTAAACCTTGATTCTGAAGGCTGTACTGTCGGACAAATATAATCTGGCGTCTTGCCTGCCTGCGTCTTGCCTGCCTTTTACCCATTGAGTCCTACCGGCTGAAAACAGCTACCTCAACGCTTGCAGCGATCAGCCTTTTCCGAGAAAGCCACTTCGATTTGTGGTCGATACGCCGGAAACTGCTTGGCCATGTGCCACACGGTCAGTACAGAAGTCGAGCACACCAGCTCGCGGATGGCGCTTTGTTTGACCGCTTCCGGCAACTCAGCGAAATCCAAATACTCCAGCCCCGTAATGAGGGTTTTACCAAGAGGTTTGGAGCGCACGGAAAGGCGGGCATAGCGAACCGAGAACGGGCGGCCACTCCATGAGCGGGTATCGTCGACTTTCAGGCCACCGTTATGACGGATCTCGTAGCAATCCGTGCTCTTGTGCGGGCAGCTTGCATGCAAGGTCCGCCCCGTCTCGATATCCCGCACGATCGGAGCGATCTGGGCTGTAGGTGTGGTGTAGGAATCCGAGCCGTAATCGTGATCGATGTAATCACTGGCATACCAGGTGCCCACCACTTCTGGATAAATCCGGGCGTCTGTAGCCGCCACGCAGCCATGAATATCCAGCACAACAGCGCCCGCCATGAAGGCTCCAAACAAATACCACAACCCCTTGCTCAGCCCCGCATGCATGCGCGCCGGCCAGCCGGTTTTCGCCTGGCTGATTTTTTTGTGCAGGTAAGTCACCAGGCTGGCAAAAAGCAGATACGCAAGCACCCACCAGGCAATTTCCATTTCGGTCGAGAATGAAAAACCGAAAGCGCTTTCAAGAAGAGATGCAGCCAGCGTCCCTGTCAGGCTGAAGAACAGTGCCAGAAAGCCTAGCGCCACTACACCACCCATGAGCACTCCCTACTTCAGTTACCTGCTGCGTCTTACATGCCAGCGCTTATCGCCACACCAATCTGCCCTGCCGGAGCAAAGCGGATGGCACGGCCACTACGCTGGATTACACGATCTGAACACCCACTGGCTGGGCTTGAATCTCGCCAGCGGGCCATCGGGCACCTCCTGACCGAACTCCGCCACAATGTCGTACTCGATCAGCGGCACATCAAACCTTGCGATCTGCCCCGTTTTGCAGGCTTGCCCCTGAATGACCTGATCGCGCGCCAATTCCAGTTCTCCCTGCACACTCTGCAAAGCAATCGCCCACGCACCGCCAATCAGCACCGGCTCCGGAAAACGTGCCGAGATCAAACCCGTGAGTTTCTGTGGCCGCTCAGGCTCTCCATTGTCAAACGCGTCATAACGAGTGATCTGCGTCCCCGTTGGCATCAGCAACTCGCAATGTTGAACGGGCTGGCTCAAGGTGAAATGAGCGCGTTTCTCACGGTTGAGCGCCTGCTCTTTTATCTCGATATAAGTCCTGTACCCATCAATCAAAACAAAGGCATAAAAACAATCCAGCAGTGCCACCAGAACCGCGCCCGCGATCAATCTGCCTTTATGCCGGGCAAGGCTCTCACGCCCCGCTTCGGTACGCCGTTTCAGCACGAAAATCAGGATCAGACCCAGCGTGCCGATCAGGCACAGACCGGGCAACACCAGCGCTAGGAAAATGAAAAACAGGCCTGGAACAGGAGCAAAAATCATATGTGCGAGAATCGAGTGTGATGCAACCCAATGACCAGCTTCCGGGCTGAGATTGCCCAACCGCCAGGCAACAAGGAAACTCATGGCGACAAGGCGGCCCAGTCGCCAACTACATAAGTCTAGCGCCGCAGGTGGAGGCACAAGGTGTACGCCATGCGAAGATGCCGCCGCACCTGCCATACCGCGCGCTGTTCCTCGGAGACCTTGAACGATGAAACCCGTCTTGCACGCACTGCTTGGCCTCGCCGCCCTGCTGCTCTCAGGCAGCATCTCGGCCCGGCCCGAAGCCCCCATGCTGCTCATGAGCACACCGGGCGAAGCACTGGTGGTCGACATCCCCGAAAACCCGCCGCTGCCACCGATGCAGCTCAAGGATGCGTGGTATGCCGTATCGCTGGAGGGGCAGACCCTGATCCTCAGCCGCACGGACAAAACCCGCGTGCCCGACTGGCAACTGGTGGCACGCAAGACCGGCCCCACGCCCCAGACCACCACGCCGGTCCGCCACGCCCTCACCCTGCCCGCACCGGCCTTGCTGGCCTTCCGCCTGATGAGCACTGGCGGCAACGAGAAGCTCCCTGCGCTCAAGCCCGGCAGCTACCCCTCAGCCCTGAGCGCACCGGCCCTGCTGCACGATCGCTGGGTGGCCTCAGTGCAGGCCAATGGCAAACCCTGGTCGCTCTCCACCCCCTCGCAGCGCCGCAAGGATGGCGCCCTCCTGGCGGGCTCCCTGCAACTCGTGGCCACCGATGCGAAAGGTGAACAGCACATCCTCGTGCCGCCGGCGCATGGCATGGCCTTCGAGCGGCAAGAGCTGTTGTGGGTCGGCGCCCTGCGCAGCGATTCCGAACTCGATCTGCTGCTCAAACGCACCTGGCTCACCGGCGAAGTGGAATACGTGCTGAAGCTCGGCGACTCACTGGGCTACGCCCGGCTGGATACGGACTATCCGATCCAGCGCTTCGCGCAAGGCATCGAAGAGTACGAAGGCACGGAAACCCATGCTTCCCAACAGCGGCGCCTGCCTGAAGGCAAGTTTGGCCTTGCAGCGCTCAAGCTCTCCGAGGAAGCCTGGAACCAGGCCATCGCCAGCGCCGAAAGCGAAGGCCTGCCCCGGCAACTGTTCGATCGCCAGCTGATGCTCAACGGCGAGAAGATCCGCTTCAGCTTCGAATACCTGCCGCGCCTGGCCGCCAATGGCTCGGAGCCTTCATCCAGCCAGTTCATGTGGGAGGGGGCGGTGCTGGTGCGGGCGCATTTCCGGGGCAAAAGCCAGACCCTGCAGCAGACGGGCCCGCTCGACGGCTCCGCCCTGCGCCTGCAGGTGGACATGCTCAATGGCGAACCCGCCATCGAGATAAGCTGGGCCCCGCACTACAACAACAGCTTCGTGAGCTACTGGGTGTGGAGCGAGCGCGACAAACGCTTCCTGCGACTCTCCCGCGCCCAATCTCAGGGCTGCTGAGGCCGGCAGCAAGGCGATATGTCCGGACTTAGAGCGGCGCGCAAACGCCGCTGCCCGGGTCCGCACGCGCCGTCACGGACGGGGAAAACCTGCGCCCTTCAAGCAATGCAGCAATTCAGCGCCCGCCTGCGTGGCGCCCTGAAGCTGGCGCTCATTTACGCAGCACAGTGGCGAGGGGGAGGCTGCCATCGGTATTGCGGCCTTGCTGGGCCCACTTCAGGCGCGGCCAGAAGCTGTGCGTGGCAGCGATGCGCAGGGTGTAGCTGCCGGAGTTGCTGACGGCGGGATTCCAGTTGGTGTCGATGAGCTGGCTGGAGCAGTTGCCAAGGTTATCCTGCAGATTGAGGCTCAGCGGCTGGCTGGCGGCAACGGCACCAGCAGCATCCACGAGTTCAAGATTGAGCTTCCAGCTCTCGTAGCTTGGCGCGCTGCCGCCATTGCGCAGAGCGGCACGGATGCGCAGGCTACCGTCGGCATTGAGGCTCACGCCGCTTTCGCTGATGAAGTAGCGGTAGCCCGTCTGGCGGCCTAGGCCGATCAGGGCGCTCTGCTCATCTGAGGTGAGGAAGGACCAGCGGGCGTCGATATCGCTGCTGGCCTTGGGCGCGATCTGGCCATTGCCGAGGGTGCTGATGTGGTATCGGGTGATCTGGCTGCTGGCGAGCGCGAGGTCCACCACGTTCTTGCCGCTATCGGGCGAGCAGAACTCGGCGATGAAGGGGGCTTTTTTCCACTGATCCTGGATCAGCGCGAAGCTGGCCGGGTTGCTCTCCCATTCGCCTAGGGTGAGGGTCTTGCCGAGGCAGTCGGTGCGCAGGCCGACGGGCTTGCTGGTGAGGGTCTGGCTCAGGCCCCAGCTGAGGGCGTCGAGCTGGTCAAGCTTGGCGAACATGACGTGCTGCACGTCCGGGAACACTTCGAAGTGCATGCGTGCGAAGGCCTGCTTCGAGGCCGCCGTGATGGCGGTGACGCCAGCCGGCACGTTGCCCTGCGGCGAGCCGAGGTAGTAGGTGGGGCGCACATACCACTCACCGTACTGACCGTAGAGACCCACGTCGATCCACGCGAGCTCGATGCCCGCCGTCTTGAGGGCATCACGCAAGGCGACGAGCAGCGCCTTGGCACGAGTCTGCAGCCAGGCATCGTTCCAGTCCGGCACGAAGCTATACACTGCCGGCAGGAGGGCGTAGGTGACAGGATCCATGGCCTTGTAGGCCGCAGTGAAGCCGCACTCGTGCGCACAGGCCGAATTCTTGTAGACGTAGTCCGGCAAGTAGACGCTGGCATCCGCATCGCCATTCATCATGCGCAGGCGGAAGGCGTATTTCTTGCCCTGCGCCTTGGCGGCACTGGCCTCGGCGAGCAGCGCAGAGAAGTCGTAGACGCCTTCAGCGGTTTCGAGCGACTTCCAAAAGAAGCGGTTGTAGACGACCTGCGAGGGCGATGCCTGCGGCACCTGCTCGCGGTTGATCCAGCGGTGGTAGCCGCGCATGGGGTTAATGAGGTCTTCACTGGCGGCCGGCGTTTCGGCATAAGTGCGCGCCGAACCGGAGCTGATGCTCCACACAGCGGCCGGCGCGCTGGCGTCTGCCAGGGGCGCGACGAGGCCGCTGGCCGCACAGACGGCTGCTACAGGCGTGGTGCTGACGCTTACGCTTGAAGACCCGCTTGCACCACCGCCCCCTCCTCCGCCACCGCATCCGGCCAACAAGCTGGCGAGCAAAATGCTCAGGAAGAAGTAAAAGCAAATGCCAAAGGCATTCTCAATAGGGGTCAAGCGGTAATGCGGTTTACTTGAGGAAGGATGTTCGTCATTCCCGCAAAGGCGGGAATCCAGAGACGTAGAAAGACACGGGGCCCCGGCATTCGCGGGGACGACGAACTGTACATGCCATCCGCCTAACTGAACGGTACTAAGGATCAAGCGGGGCATTTCATCCTCCATATGGCAGGCACGCTCACTTATATGCGAGAAGACCTGAACGACGCGGAAAGTCCAGCCCCGGCGGTCGGCCGGGAACCCGCTTGTCATTCTATCGACGAGCTCGCCTTCGCAAGACGCGCGGGCAGCCCCCGCTCGCGCTTTGCTGAGCTGTTGTTGTTTTAGGGAAACATTTTCAAGCCACGGACGGCCTCCATCCGGCCGGAAATTCCCAACCACTCGCGTGGCTTGCGTGCTCCACGCAGAGAAAAGAGCTGGGAGTACTGCAGCTTGTCACTGGGCAAAAGACAAGCCTCGGGATTCCTAGCCTGCCGCCGTCGCCAGCTCGCGCTTGACCCGATCAAACACGAAACCCGGGTTTGCTTGCTCTTTCACACCCTTTGCGATCCAGCACCAGGGCACGGTTTCAATTTCGTCGTGCAAGGCATTCACCAAACTTCTGGCCTCAGGGAAGGCGCCACACAGATAACAAGCCGCCGCGAAATGGTTGATGGCCATTGCCGAAAATCCGCCGCTGACTTGTTCAAGCTTTTCATCCAGCGTGGCCGGCGTAGCCGCCAACCACTTATAAAGCGCCACCCGCACCCTTTCTGCATTTTCCAGAGAGCGCATCTGCTTCAATCCGGCATGCCCCTCAGCCAGCGCAAACTCGCAATAAGCGGCGGCAAGCAGGCTATGCAAAATGCTTCCCTTCCCCGCTTTGGCAGAAACAGCGTTTGCAAAAGCGAACATCTCCCGATGACTCCCTCCCCACTTTTCAGTGGTCGCCATGAAATACCGCCAATGCGAAGGCCAGTGCATCGGAACCCTGCCCGTAGCCTCAGCAAACAAACGCTCAATCTCCTCGCGCTCGCCAGTGCCGCCCACCTTCGCGAGAATCAGCCAGCCCAAAGCTGCAGAGGAT
Organism: Uliginosibacterium sp. 31-12; assembly: GCF_030548425.1. Taxonomy (NCBI): domain Bacteria; kingdom Pseudomonadati; phylum Pseudomonadota; class Betaproteobacteria; order Rhodocyclales; family Zoogloeaceae; genus Uliginosibacterium; species Uliginosibacterium sp. 31-12. The sequence goes on from NZ_JAUOOA010000005.1 coordinate 290,762, forward strand.
GAGGGATCCAGCGCCACGGCCGCATTCAACACACTTTGCGCACGCTCCAGATACTCCAGGAAGGGGGCCCATTGCGCCTCATCCACATCCTCGGCATAACTCGAACCGCGCCTCTTCCAGCCCGCCGTAATCAGGCAAGCCCCCAGAACAGTATGTGCCAGCGCAGAAGAAGGCCTTGCGCTCTGCCAGGCAGAAGCCAGATCAGCAGCCTCTTCCAGATCCGCAAAACTGGCGATCAAACGTTCCAGATTCTCCTCGGAGAGCGCCTTCATCAAAGCTTCGGCTTCCTGAAACTCCGCCAGCGTCAGCTTTTGAAGGAAACGCCCCAGTGACGCAGGAGGCGTGCCATCCACCACGATTGATTTGGGCTTCAAACCAAGCACAGACAAAAAACGCATGCGCCCTCCTCGGGCATCAAAAAAGTAGCTTGGGACGGCGCGCAAACACCACCATCCGGAACAAGGCCCCGCATTATGCTCGGAGGACATTTCCGGCGGGTTTACCCCCGGGGCATCGCTCCCGCATCGAAGACTCCACCCTGAGCAGGGGCGCCTCATTCACGTGCGCAAGCGTAAAACTGTTTGCGCGCCCTGCCCCTCTCCTCAGGGCGGGCCCAGCGCCTCATCCTGCCGGATTTTCAGTAGCCGAACAGGCTTTCACGCTGCGGGCAGGAAACAATTCCCCCCGGTGGAATTAACCTTTGTTTTCATGGCTTTCCGTACCGTCTCCTAGAGTTTCCAGACACAAGGCATTTCATATCCGCCTTGCCCTGAAAACTTCACAGAAAGACACGGATGACCCCCACGCGACGATTTGCATCCATCACCCTCCTTAGCTTCAGTCTGGCGTGGTCCGCAGCGGGCAGCGCAGCCGTCAATCTGGTCGTGTCTGATCAGCAAACCTCCGATCATCCGGTTGTTCGCACGCTGGAGTTTTTCGGCCAGCGGCTCACGCAAGCCACCCGAGGCGATCTCACGATCACGGTAAAGGCCAATGGCTCGGCAGGCAGCGAGCATGACGCGATACTGGCCCTGCAAAACGGCACCCAGGCCCTTGCCCGACTCAATCTTGGCGCGCTCAGCGAGCAATCATCCGCCGCCACACTCGCCAGCCTGCCCTATCTGTTCCGCTCCAGCGATCACATGGGGAAAGTGCTCAAGGGAGACTTCGGTCAGCGTCTGGATCAGGAGCTGGAGCAGAAAGGCCTGATCCGCCTGGCGTATTTCGAAAGCGCTCCACGCAACTTCTATTGCATGAAGCCGATCCGCTCGCAGGCCGACTTCGCCGGTCGCAAGATCCGCGTTCTGCCATCCCCGGTGTTCGAAGACCTGATCCGCAATCTGGGCGGCACGCCAGTGCCCATGTCCTTCAACAAGATTCCGGAAGCACTGCGCGCCGGCGAGCTCGACTGTGTGGATGGCGGCACCGTGAATTTCGTTGCGGCCGAGCACCACAAGATCACCCCCTGGCTGATGCAGGACGAGCACCTGCTGCTGCCCGAAGTGCTGCTGATCTCGAAAAAAACCTGGGGCACGCTGAGCACTGCGCAGCAAGACGCGATCCGGCAGAGCGCGCAGGATGCCAGCGGCCACATGACCAAGCTCTGGACGGATCAGGAAAGTGCCGCACTCACGACCGCCAAGAAAGCCGGCGTCACCGTGGTTCCCCGCTCGCAGATCTCGATGACCGGCATCGAATCCCTGGCCATCAAGACCTACAACAAATACATCAAGAACTCTCAGGATCTTGAAACGATCATCCGGATCATGTCGGTGAAGTAAGCACGGGCTCGGCACAGGGCGCAGCCTGCGCCCTTGCCCGGGCCCACGGCCCCCCGCGCATCAAAGCGCGCCGATTCATCTCCCCGCACCGTCAGCAACATCCGCCGGTTTTCATCGCCATCCCAAATATCTTCGCCCCGCCCCACGCAAAGTGAGGCGATAAACCGCCCCTCAAAGTCGATCCGCAAGGGCCGGGACCTCTGAACGCCCCGATGAACGAGCTCAGATCATCGGGCCCCTGGATGCGGAGAAGCAAAAGCCAAGGCCTGCACCCATCGCCGCCGGCACCTGCCTGATCGACCGGGGCAGAAGACTGGGTCCGCCCCTTTCCCGCTTCTCAGAGCTTGTCGATGGGGGTGTTTCTGAACCACTCCCAGAACTTGTCCGAGTCTTTGATGTGATCAAAGTCCAGCGCGAAAATGATCATGAAACTATTGCTCCTGGGGTCGAGGTAAAACCGTTGCCCATGGTTACCCAAACCCGCAAACCAGGTATCTGCCTTGTCACTCCGGACCCAGGCCTGATAACCGTAGCGCGCAAAATTTTCATTTTCTGATCGCGGTACGGCGACCGTATCGGAATACATGCGCTTCACCCAGTCCGGGCTGGCGATCACGACGCCATTTGCCGAGCCCCCATTCACCATCAGGTTTGCCAACAAGGCATAGTCCGGAAGCGTGGCGTAAAACCCGCTGGACCCGGTGGTCAATTCAGGATTCTGGCTGGGGCTCAGCCAGGCTGCGCGGTTCGAAGTCCCGAGCTTTTGCCAGACCGCCTGCTCAAAGAACCGCCGCAAGGGCATGCCGGTCTTTTCCGTGATCAGCATGCTGAGGCTGTCGCTGCAATGCGGGTCGTAGGCAAAGGTTTTCCCGGGGAGATTGGCAGGCAGCTCCTGGTAGTAGGCATACAGGTCTCGTCCGCCTTTATCCTTGGCAGCAAAGCGCACGGCGGCGTAGCGGGCGGCACTGCCATCAATCCCGTCATCCACCCATTTGAAATCGTGCCCGCACTGCATGTTCAGGGTTTGTCGCAGCGTTGCACTGGCAATCGCACTCCCCTGCAAGCGGGGCACCAGCGCCCCCATCCTTGCGTCCAGATCAATCGCCGTGCCTTGCTGAATCAGCGCGCCCAGGCTGAAACCCGTAATGATCTTTGCGATTGACTGACTATCGAACATTGAACTGGCCGAGGTGCCGTACTGGTACTGCTCAAACACCAGCTTCCCGTTCTTGCCGAGGGCCATCCCCATGATCGGATGCTTTTTCAGCAGATCGGCAGGGTTGTGCATGAAGCCGAATTTCACAGGCGCTTTATCCAGTGGCGTCGCCACAGCGCTGGGCTGTATCCACACGGGCTTGTCGGCATACAGCGCTTTCAAGGCCCTGCCATCAAAAGCCCCCAGGCGATTGGGAGGATTCACCCTGAACGGCCACCCGGCCTCATAGGCAGAGCTCTGGTCCTTGCCGTAAATATTTTCCTTGGGCTCTGCATGCACCGGGAGCGTCAGCGTTGCCGCAAAGAGCGTCAGGAGAACCGGCTTGAAAGAGAAATTCATGGATGTCATGAGACATGCCCTCGAAAGAATCACCCTGAAACCTAGCTCACTCGAAATACCAGGACAAGGCGCAGAAATCACGCCCGGAGGAGATCCCGCACCTGATCCGCAAGGGCTGGGACATCTGAACGCCCCGATGAACGAGCTCAGATCATCGGGGCTCAGGAAGCGGAGAGGCACAAGGCAAGGCCTGCCTCCGTGCGCACAGAAATGCGGGGGGCACATCGCGCACCATGACTGACCTCGATTTCGTAGAATTCCAGGCGCGCATTGCACACCCTTACAGCGCACCGCCCACTGGATAGCCCAGTTAAAGGGCTCCATGCGCATCCGAGCGTGGTTTCTTGCGTTTGTCATCGGACTTTTCTGGCTGACACGCTTTCTCTATCGATCAACTTCACCATGTCCCTGCTCCGTCATCTCCTGGTTTCGATCACCTGCATCCTCACAGCCAGCTCTGCGTGGAGCGCGGTTCAGATCGAAGACACGATCACCTATCTGCCCACGACACAGCCTGACAACACCGCCTGTGCCTGGGAACCCGGCATCGCAAAAGCCGCCATTGCCCACTCCGAAGGAACCCTCGTCCCCTTGAGCGGAACGCCAACAGCCGGCGACACCCGGCTGTCCATTCAAGTGATCGGATTCGACATCGAGCGCTCATCCCGAGAGAGCCAATACACCGTACGCGTGCGGGCAAACGTCACGCAAGGCGGCAAGCTCCTCGCCACCCAGGACTTCGATGAAGAAGAGTCCTTCAAAGACAGCCAGACCGCCTGCTCCGCCCTGACCCAGATCGGCACATCCCTTGGCGAAAGCGCTGGCGAATGGATATCGCAAACGCGGCTCCCGACCTGTGACGAAGCATGTACCGGCCTCCATCCGGATGAAACAATCGTCGTGGGCGCAGAGGTACTGATCGGTGACGCCGATGCCATCAACGACACCGTGCGCAACGACTGCCATTTCCAGACGGCGCTGGTCACACGCCTGGTAAAAGCCTTCAATGAAGGCGACACCCCTCCGCGTGCCAAGCTCGAAGCGCGCAGTATCGACATCGAAAAATACAGCGGGCGGCGCCTGATCCTTCGCGTGAACAATGTTCATGCGCTCGGCGGAGGCGGCCTCTCCGGCCCCAAGTGGATGAACATGTCAGGCGAATTGCGCGATGGCAACATGCTCGTTGGCAGTTTCCATTCGCATACCAGATCGGGGCGCGGCCTCACGACCTGTCGATCCGTCGACTCGCTCAGCGAAAGCACGGTAGAGATGATTACCGAGTGGTTGAGCAATCCCTCGCTAGACGCCAAACTCTGAACGGACTTCCAGAGATCCCTGGCATTTCCGGAGAGCCTCCCCGGTGCTGGCCACAGCGCTTGAACGCTTCATTCCGCACCCACCCTGAATCAACGCAGGCAAGCTGAGCTTCCGAAGCCGCGTGCGCGATGCGCATGCGGCTGGATCAGCGGCTCACCGGGCTCATCCTGATGACGCTCGCCGGCTTCGCGCGGAAGGAAGGATTTCGCGCCACCGCCGCGAGCATGTGCGCCGTTTTGCCGTGCGCCGCCAGCGCTTCCTGTGACGCCCACTTCTCGACGAGAATGAATTTATTTTCATCCTCGTCATCGCTGAAGAGCTCATATTGAATGCAGCCCGGCTCCGCGAGCACCGACGGGCGGAGCGCTTCAAACGCCTCGATCTGAATCGCGCGCTTGCCCGGCTGCACTTCGATCAGCACCAGCAGATTGATTTCTTCCATGAGTTTTCCAGTTTATTCAGGGTGGAGAGGGAAATGCTTCAATTCAAGACCTGACCCCGGGCTTCTACGGGCTTCTAGTTCGGCTCGCACTTTTTCCGAAAGTTGTTCGGGTCTTCTCTATGAACATCCACTAAGGATCTGCTGCCGTCAGGGCTGATTTTCAATATCGCGACAAAGCACTTTGCGCCGGAGAACGGGGCCTTGAAGAACGAGTCAATTTCGGCCTGGCTTCTGACTAACTCTGTTGTGAGTTCGTAAGCTGCACCATTTTCGGGAATGAAGGAGAACGAAAGCGAGCAGTAGTGGTTCGAACCAACCTTCTCGTAATATCCAATATGTGCCGGTTTGTCTGCGTATATTTTCATTCCATTGATTAAAGATGAATAGGTAGCAAGGCAGCCGCTATCTGTAAAAGTTCCAATCGAAGCACCTTTATGCTTTATAAACTCTGCCGAAGGCTCGCCTTCTGAAGGACTCTTGTAGCGGACACCAGTCGCGCAGCCAGACAAAAAAGCGATTGCAATGATCAGCGAGCACCGTTTCATTAACGAACTTTCTTTACAATGAAAATATTTAAAAAATAACGGAAAAATTTATCGAAACTTGAGGGAATGGCCATCATCCCAAAGACGACGGGCAACCGATCAAAAGAGCAGGAGCCCGGTCTTGAATTAAAGCATTTATGCCTCAACAACAATCCGGCTGATGCTCGTGTAATGCAGCCCGAAGGCTGTGGCGAGTTCTTGTTGTGTGTAATCGCCGCTGGCGTAGGCCGCGCAAATCGCTGCGTTGCGGCTGGGCTTGTCACAAGCTTGGGCGACATACTCCTTGAGCGCCTTTCCCATCGCGCGGCGTTGCATGCGCGGGTGCTCTGCGCTGGGTGATTTTTCGATATTGGCTTTGAGCGTGTTTAAAAAAGCATCGCTGCCCAGATACACCTGGCCCTTCAGATCGCCCCAGACAGAAGGCCGCCCCAAGCCCTCTTCAACAAACTTCAGATACCGGATGGCAGCAAGCTCCGGCAGCTCCGCAAACGCCATCAGCAGCTTGCCAACATTCAGCCAGTCTGGCGCTGGCGCCTGCCCGAGCATTGCAAGGCACGAACTCCAGGGCCAGTCCTGAGCCTGAGCCACCATGCCGGCACGCACCGGGTTGAGCACGATGTAGCGCGCGAGCTCCAGCAAATAGGCATCGCGCTCCACCAGAATCGCTTTATAGCGCCCCTGAAAAACATGCCCCACGCGCGCATGGCGGCGATTGAAGTTCTGGGTATAGACGCCGTTGAGTTGCCGCATGCCAGCAGACAGATTGCCTTCTGGCGTTTCAAGCAGCAGATGATAGTGATTGCTCATCTGGCACCAGGCATGCACCTCCCAGTTGAAGCGCTTGCACACCTGTCCGAGCACCGCCAACCAATCCTGCCGGTCAGCATCCGAAAGATAAATCGCCTCCCGACCATCGCCACGCGAGGTCACATGGTAAAGCGCGCCAGAAAACTCAAGTCGGATGGGTCGGGCCATGCATCACCTTAGGCCAGGAATGCTTAAATTCAAGACCTGACCCCGGCCTTTGCTGATATCGCAAACCCGGCTCCCGGCCTGTGATGAAGCATGTACCGGCCTCCATCCGGATGAAACAATCGTCGTGGGCGCAGAGGTACTGATCGGTGACGCCGATGCCATCAACGACACCGTGCGCAACGACTGCCATTTCCAGACGGCGCTGGTCACACGCCTGGTAAAAGCCTTCAATGAAGGCGACACCCCTCCGCGTGCCAAGCTCGAAGCGCGCAGTATCGACATCGAAAAATACAGCGGGCGGCGCCTGATCCTTCGCGTGAACAATGTTCATGCGCTCGGCGGAGGTGGCCTCTCCGGCCCCAAGTGGATGAACATGTCAGGCGAATTGCGCGATGGCAACATGCTCGTCGGCAGTTTCCATTCGCATACCAGATCGGGGCGCGGCCTCACGACCTGTCGATCCGTCGACTCGCTCAGCGAAAGCACGGTAGAGATGATTACCGAGTGGTTGAGCAATCCCTCGCTAGACGCCAAGCTCTGACCGAATTCCCAGAGATCCCCGGTATTTCCGGAAAGCATCCCGGGTGCTGCCACAGCGCTTGAACGCTTCATTCCGCACCCACCCTGAATCAACGCGGGCAAGCTGAGCTTCCGAAGCCGCGTGCGCGATGCGCATGCGGCTGGATCAGCGGCCCACCGGGCTCATCCTGATGACGCTCGCCGGCTTCGCGCGGAAGGAAGGATTTCGCGCCACCGCCGCGAGCATGTGCACCGTTTTGCCATGCGCCGCCAGCGCTTCCTGTGACGCCCACTTCTCGACGAGAATGAATTTGTTTTCATCCTCGTCATCGCTGAAGAGCTCATATTGAATGCAGCCCGGCTCCGCGAGCACCAGAGGGCGGAGCTGCTCGAAGGCCTCGATCTGAATCGCGCGCTTGCCCGGCTGCACTTCGATCAGCACCAGCAGATTGATTTCTTCCATGAGTTTTCCAGTTTATTCAGGGTGGAGAGGGAAATGCTTCAATTCAAGACCTGACCCCGGGCTTCAGACCTGACCCCAGGGGTTTCCGGTGGAGTTTCACCCCACCCGAATCGACCCCGCCGTAAGCGGTGACGTTATTGCAGTGCCCGGTAGAATTGCCTAAATAACTCGTCTGCGAAGGATGCGCTAGTGTAAGCCGCATATTGCTGCCAATCATCGCTCTTATCTGCGTCAGCAAAATCACAAACACTCTTAATTGCAACCGCTTGCATGTTATTAATCATTGAGTATTCAGCGGCCACCATAACTGCGAAAGCCTCCATTTCAATCGCAATCAAGTCCTTATTCTGAGATGCAATTTCTTTTCCTACAGATGAATTTGCTATCACACTTGCTCCTGAAGCCATGGGCCCAACATGAGCATGAAACTCTCCAGGTGGCACAGATTTCTCCCATCCGGCTCGGATGTTTCTACGGAATGACGAGGATCTAGCAATTTCATCACATAAGGTTGCCAAGCCCACACTCAGTTCGCTCTGCTTGGGAGCTAGCTTGAATATCGAAAGTCCATTTTCCGTCTCAGCATGCTTGCCGCTCCCCCAATCCCAAGTTGGGTTCCCAACAACAACATCACCAAGGTTTACTTTGTCTCTCACTCCAGCACAAATTCCTGTCATAACCAATAGATCTGGTTTGAATTTTAGGACTAGCTTACTAGCAAGCGACGCAGAACTTGCCATTCCCTTTTGCAAAGCGCTTGCAGCAACAAGCGTACGTGTAACTCCGTCCTCTTCAAAATGGCCTTTGTAGTACAAAGTCGGATCTCCCTTAAGGCGCATTTTTTTCCACGAATACGACAGATTAAGTACAGCCTCAAGTTCCGATCCAAGTGCGGTGATGATTGCAAAATCGAACGACTTTTGTTTTCGATCAGCCCTCAGTGCCGCTAATTTAATTTGTCCAGACAGTACATACACCCAATTTGTAGATTCTGCAGATATTGCGCAAAGCGAACTTCCTCTTCGCTCAACCTCTGATCTTCCAGGAGTTATTAAACAGTCTTCGCCAGTAACAAATAGAATTTCTGTAGGAAGATCGATTTTGTTATCCTGTAAAATAAGATCAAAAAACTCAATCCCCCCTTTGGGGTTGGGGGGGCTGCCTGCTATATCTGGCAGCATCAGATCAATGAGAAGAAGATCAAACTCTTCTTCTTGAAGCTTACGGCGTGCGCTTACGGCGCTTGTTTCATGGGTTACGAAAACAGTAAGGCCGGTCTCCTTGATAGCCAAGAAGATTAGTTCAACCTTTTGATGGGAGTCATCAACGATAAGCAGCTTCATAATTAAAAAGATTTCATCTGATCGATAAGCAATGAAAGCTGGGACTTCCAGGATTCCTGCGCTGAGCTGTAGTAGGCAATACCTAGGTAAGCTGGCGAGAACTCTGATGCGAGCTGGTCATTAAGTTGGGAAATGGTTAGCTCTTCACTTCCGCTACCAAATATGTCAAGCATTGTAACAACGAAAGTTGGCTTCACTATCTTTCGCAATTTAAATTGACGCAACAGGTCACGACCTGCGAAATTTTCAGGAGGCTCTTGTGAGTGGTCGTAATTTGGCATGCTCATATCAAGAATGACGCCATCTATATCACTAGACTTAACTAAGCATCGAAGCGCCGATGTAAATGATTTAGCGCGAATAAGTTCAATTTCTCCGTCTATCAATGAAATCTCGCTACTAACTTTCTGCGCTTTGTCATCATCATCCTCGACAAACAAAATTTTCATAATGACTCCGAGAGGTTAAATCCGAACCTAACGACAAATAAACCTTCCAATTTGTGATCAAAATCCAAAAATGGGTTTCGATACATGGGACTGCTCAATGCTATGAGTATCTTTCTAAACCCACTGCGTCCTTCTGATTGCGCCAACCTTCGTGACTCTTTCGAGTCAAGAGATGACTTTAGGTCTTTCAATAAGGTTAGCTGATCATCGGATGGCGGCTTTCCATCACTAAGTGCTTCACAAGAAAAGTGACCGTCACGATAATTAAGAGTTAATTGTACGTTAAGAGGTATGGATTCAATTTCAGCGTACTTTGCTGCGTTTTCAAATATCGTGTAAAAAATATCGACAAGGCTGTCTAGTGCGCGCCCCGGAAGCTTTGTGTCTGCAGGGACACTAATTTGATATTTAGGCCCGTGCCACGGGCTTTGCATTGACAAGGTTCTGTTCACCATGCTTGCTGCAATTTGACTTGGGAAGTCAACATCAAAATCTTGCCGGTCAAATACCTCACTTCGGCGAAACCAATTCAGTATGTTGTCAATAGCTTGTTGCGTTGCTGTTCTGGCACGCGCAATTGAATTAGCCAAACGACTCGGAACCTTTCCGTAAAAAATATGAGATAGATCTGCCGTCAGGTTATCGAAATGAGAAAGCATCTCGTTCCGAAGTGTATTATCAACATAATCTCTTAATTTTTCTAAATTTATATCTGTCTTTTCCCAAAGAGAATCAACACACTTTTCGATTAGCTCGTCAATATTCTTGAACTCAGCATCATATTTTTGCATGAGCTGGCGTTCAAGGTTTGAAAAGTGATACAAAAACAGCGCTTCATTGTTATTGTCAGTGGATTTAAGATCAAGGTATGTTTTGATTTGTATTTTTTTATCCCTTGCGTAGAATAGGGTTTCGTCAAATTTGAAGGAAAATGTCGCCAATGCGTCAATAACAGAACTTTCTATTTCTGGATTCGGTAGATCATTCGACCAATAAGTATTTACCACATAGATTCCATCATCTTTTCTTGCCGTTACAAGATGTTCGTCCATTACGGATTTTCGGATTGCGTCAAGCATTTTTCCGTGCCGGACGCGAGTGCTTAAATACGCATTAAGGCCGTGATCTCCGGTTAAAAATTCTTTTGTTATTTCTTGAAATATGGCTCCGAACTGCAGGCTGGACGGCGTCTCAAATTCATTCCCATCCACAAGATGTAAATTTGAGAGTATTGTTGGAAGTGAGGCTATATTTTCAAGTTCGTTAAAAGCATTTTGTAATTTAATTAACAAATCGCTTGGCTGGCGATCGTACTGAGTTAATGCTGTTTTGTATTGAGCATATGTACTTTTTAGCCTTGCTCGCAATGATCTTTTTATTGCATCAATATCAACATATACCTTGCTTTGCTCAACCAGAGCACTGACTTTAGAAATTTCCTGTTGTTTAATTCTGGAAGCTAGTTCTTCCTTGTGCGATCTTGCACGCGCGGAATCAATCTTTGCCAACACTTGACACGCCTCAATTCGAGACTCTTCAATTTCAGATGGCGTGGTGTACAGCAGTGTTTGCCGCATAACTTCGGGCAGCCATACATTATCTAAATACGAAACAACTTCCTTGGCTCCGAATTCGTCAATTTTCTGAGCCAATTGACTCGCTGAGTTAATTGAGTTGTTTTCACAAAATCTCTCAAATGAGAGTCTGAGCTTGCTTATATCCTCATTTTCATTGAATTGATTTGAAATGCTGAACAAAAGGCCCAAGCAAATTGTATTGGGCCAATCGTCTGGGTCGCTAAGACGGTCCGTAAGTTCTTTGAATGGAAGAGTTGTTGGGGCGTTAGGGCAGTCCAGGTAGGCCGCTATCAAAGTTTCAACTGCGGCTTTGTACTGCCCGTCAAGCATCAAAGCCAAAGAAGCTCCTCCCATTGTTCGCAAACGAACTATAGGCAGGTGGGTTGTTTTAGCTGAATTTATGTACGCTGCTGCCGCTTCTTTGTATTTGTTTTTTGTGAGAAATTCACGAGCTTTGTATTTTTCGAACCTAGAGCTTTGTATATCGCTTTTGGCTTCCGGGTGCTCCATGATGGTTTTCACGAGGCGTAATGTTTTAGGAAACACTCCTTCTGAATCTAGTCGACCAATTATAGAATATGAATATGCTTCATCAAGAGCAATAGCAGTGAATGGGGTTATATATTCATCACGCACATATATGTCTCGCATCCATGGCTGAGACCGCTTTTTCTCTTCGGCCCCCAACTCATTCCACACCGCGACCCTTAGGTATTGAGCCCAATTGTGATCAAAAAATCTGTCTGCCGTCTGAAGTAATGCATAAGCGCTCCTTAGAAACTGGTCATTTGCGGAAAGGAGGTTGAACAATCCGTCGTTAATTTCTTCAGCAAGGCCGCCTGTTTTTTCTGGTTGTCTATTTGTCGAGGAAGAGGCCTTTGCACTTAGAACACGAACAGCAATATCAAGAGGGTTTTCAAATAAAATTTTTGATGAAATATCAATACACAAACCGTAATTCTCATCGGTATAAGCCTCTATTGCTTCTGACCTCTTGCGATCGCTAACAGTAATTTCTTTATGAATATAATCTCCCAAGGCAGCAAGCACCCCTAGCAGGCGCTTATCGTTCGTTGAGTTATATAATCTATTAACCCATGGCCTTATGGATTCCATGGTTTGTGTTTCGAACATTTCTGCCGAAACGGCGCCTTGGAGCACTAGGATCAAGGAAGTATAGTGATCAATTAAAGATGATTGAGAGTCAAGAAAAAGGAGGTTTGATACCGCAATTTCACTTGAGTCGTTAGCGTCTAGGATTTTAGACATAAAATACGGACGCATGCCGCTCTTGGCCGTTTTTTCTGCTATCTCGCTGCGAATTTTTTCTCTTGGGGTTGCTCCTTCTATTCTCTTTCTTGTGTAATAAAGTAATGCATGTAGAACCCCGTTTTCTTTTACTTCATCTATTACGCGAGTAGCAGTATCAGATAGATCGCTTTCATTTTTTGAGACGTATGCTGATGCCATTTGGTTTTGATAAAGCCAAAAAGATTTACCAAAATCCTCTTCAATCTTTAAGAGCTGCTCCATTGCTCCGGAGTAGTTGCCATTCAAAATTTCAGTTTGAAATTTTTTTTGTGTTTCAATAAAAGAATTTAGTTCTTTTGAAAACTGAAGGCAACGTGCTATCGCCCATAGGATTTCTCTTAAGGCAGATACTCGTTGCTTAGGGGTTTTTGATCCAAATAATTGGTTAGCTACTTTTGGGAATGGAGATCCATGAAAGTCTTGGAGAGAAGACTTGTGTGGAAACAGTATTTTGTATGATGCAATAAAATTTCCCACAGGGAGCCTCGCTCGAAACTTATGTATCCCGAAGTGGCGTTTGGATGAGTTTCGAATTTCTGACTGTAACGATGCAGTTGTTAGTTTTTTTTCTTTCATTTTTTATGACTTTAAGTCTCTGATTGAATTTTTATATGAACAGGAAAATCGGAGTCAGGAAAGTCAGGGTCAGGTCTTGCCTTTTGTCCCCGCAACCCATCAATTCCTCACCCCAGCACATGCATCGCCAGCACCTGCTGCAAATCGTAGATGCTGACTTTCTTGTTGAACTTCTTCGCAATCGGCATCGGATCGCTGCCCACCCAGATTTTGAGTTCGGCATCCAGATCGAAGGTGCCGGCAGTTTCGATGCTGAATTTTGTGATCTTGCTATAGGGCATCGAGAGGTAATCAATCTTGCTGCCGGTGAGCCCCTGGATATTCACCAGGATCAGGCGCTTGTTGGTGAATACGAAGGTATCGCGCAACACCACGAATCCCACTTCAAAACTCTCGCCCTCAACCAGGAGGCGGCCATAGTCCGCCGCGAGCTTGTCCGCCGGTACGACGCCTGCATTCCCCAATAACCCGGACAGAATTCCCATCTCGCTCTCCTCTCAACATGCCAAAGAAACTGCTTTATTTCCTGCCCTGCTCACTCTTTCCCGCTTTCGCAAAATCACGGGGTCAAGTCTTGAATTTCAGCATTCAACTTCCCGCAAGCACTATTTCTCAACCCCGCATCCCCAGCCTCTGCCGGCACTTCGGAAAACTCCGGCAGCCCCAGAATCGATAGCCCTTCCCTTCACGCGCGAGCATCTTCGTGCCGCAGCTCGGGCAAGTCGGCGTGGTCCAATCGCCAGCGGTCGCCTGTTTCAGCAGCTGCTGGCTGACGTCAGTTGGCAGGCGAGTGAGCATGGTGAGGAACATCGGCCCATCAATCAGGGTGATGCGGTTGGTTTGGGCGAAAGCCTTGGCGTCGTCGGAATACACACCGGGGGCCATGAAGAAGGCTTTGTCGATCTTTTCGTGGGCCATCACGCCTCGCAACTCACGCACCGGCTTCACTCCAACATACTTTTCGCCCCAGGCTTTGCACTGCACGATGGCCGTGCAGTGCGCGGGATCGGCCTCATCCTGATAGAGACGCACATCCACGCCGCCATCCGGCCCGAGCGGTGTGCATTCGGCGCGGATGCCCTTGGCGCGGTAGAAGGCGAGGCAGATCTCCTCGAAGCGCTTCCATTCCATGTCGCGCAGCACATCGAGGCTCCAGGCCTGCGGTCGGCCATCGGTGACTTGATCGAGCGAGGCGATGAAGGCCGCAGCGGCAGGATCACGCGGGGCAGGTTTGCCTGGCTCGGCCCTCCAGGCTTGCACAATGGAAGGTTCGATTGGCTGGATGGCGTTGAGGGCATCGCTCCGTTCGCGGCTCACGGCCATCTGGCTGCGGATGAATTTGAAGATCGCCAAAGTGCCGCACAAAAGTGCGAACAGGCCACACACCATGTCGGACACGACAAAGAGCATGGGCGCGAAGGTGTTTCCTCTCAGGATGCTGTGAAACACCGCGTTCACCAGCAAGCTGCCCATGCACAGCATCAAATTCAGCTTCCAGCCGCCTTCGAATGCGAGCGCCAGGAGATGCTCGTTCTGCCGTCTGCTCTTCCCCCGCCTGCTTGCCATGCGCGCATGCCCCGGTAATGTTCACGTCATTCTATGGGGACAAACGGCGCCTCCGGAACGACCGGCGCACGATCCAGATCAAGTCTGCGGGGAATTTGTTGTTCGGCGTGAACAAATGCACGGCGAATCGGCTGATACGAAGCCGGGCTTCGGCACAAGGCGGCGGGGCCCGGATTGAATGCTAGGGCCTGTGCGGCTGAAGCCGCACCTACGGGTTCCGATAGGAATGCCGGGCGGGCTCGGGGGCGCGGCCCGGGCTGAGGCTGGGCGCGTGTTTCTGTAGGGCCGGCTTCAGCCGGCGGGGCCCGAATTGAGCGCGAGCCCTTGCGGCTGAAGCCGCACCTACGGGTTCCGATGGGAATGCGGGGCGGGCTCGGGAGCGCTGCCGGGCCGGGGCTGAGCGCGTGTTGGTGTAGGGCCGGCTTCAGCCGGCGGGCCCGGAATTGAATGCTAGGGCCAGTGCGGCTGAAGCCGCACCTACAGGTTCTGATAGGAATGCCGGGCAGGCTCGGGGGCGCTGCCCGGGCCCAGGCTGGGCGCGTGTTTCTGTAGGGCCGGCTTCAGCCGGCGGGGCCCGGATTGAATGCTAGGGCCTGTGCGGCTGAAGCCGCACCTACGGGTTTCGATAGGAATGCCGGGCGGGTTCGGGGGCGCTGCCCGGGTTGGGGCTGGGCGCGTGTTGGTGTAGGGCCGGCTTCAGCCGGCTGGGCCCGGAGTGAATGCAGTGGCCCGTGCGGCTGAAGCCGCACCTACGAGGGAAGCGGCTTGGCTTGTTGCCCCGCTTCCGTCAGCTTCTCCCCTGCCCTTTCAATCGATACGGAAGCGCGAGATCGAGGCGCTCATGGCGTCGGCCATTTCCTGGAGCTGATCGGCCACACCGGAGGAGGCGCGGGCGTTTTCGGTGGTGCTTTCGGAGAGTTCGGCGATGTGGCGCACTTCGGCATCAAGGCGGCCACTGGCGGCGTTCTGATCGCGCAGGGCGCCGACGATGCTCTGAGTGGCGGTGGCAATGGCGGTGGCACCGTGCTGCACTTCGTCGATCACGCCACGTGCGCGCTCGACGGCGGTGACGCCTTCATTGACCAGGGTGACGGCGCTTTCCATGGCCGAGGACACCACCCGGGCACCACTCTGGATGGAGTGGATCATGGCGGTGATTTCCTGGGTGGAAGAGCCGGTTCGCTCGGCGAGCTTGCGCACTTCGTCGGCCACCACGGCAAAGCCACGCCCCTGCTCGCCGGCCCGGGCGGCTTCGATGGCGGCGTTGAGCGCGAGGAGATTGGTCTGGTCGGCAATCTCCTTGATGATCGAGACGACCGCGCTGATGCTCTGGGCATCGCCATCGAGCTTGCCGATCTGGGCGGTGGCGCCACCCACGGCGTTTTCGATACGAGTGATGTGCTCGCGCACCACGGAGATTTCGGTGAAGCCGCTGTCTGCACAGGCAAGCATGCGGGAAGCGAGTTCCTGGGCGCTTTCGGAGGAGGCGGTGACGCTGGCGATGGATTCGGTCATGTGCTGCACGCCCGTGGCGGCATTCATGGCGGCATCGGTCTGACTAGCCGCAACCTGGGCCACGCTGGCGGCAGCCCCGGCAATCCCGTGTGCATTTTCGGTGAGTGATTGGGCATTGCTGCGCAGCTCGCCGACGAGGCTGCCGACGCTGCGCACGGTAGCTTCGAGGCTCATGCTGATGATGTCGAGCTCATTGCGGGTCTGCGGATCGATCTGGCCGCTGCCGGTGCTGCTGAAATCCCCTTCGCCGATTTTCTGCAGACGAGCCACCACGGCGCTGACCGGGCGCAACTGGCGCGTGATGAAGAGCCACAGCAGCACGCTGAGCAGGATCGCGGCCAGCGCGCCGGCAATGATGATGCCGTTGCGCAGGGCCGTGCCGGCACGGGTGTAGACCTCGATATCGCCCGTGCGGGCGACCACCACACCGCCCCAGGCTTCGGACTGCTCCCACACCGCAATGCGATGCTCACCGCCACCGGCGGGGGCGTATTCGAGTACGCCCTCGCGCTCTTTGAGCAGGGGATCGAACACGGGCTGGCCGGCAGCGTCCGGCAGCTCCTTGACCAGCGACTTGCCTTCCAGCGTGGGGTGGAACATCAGGTTGCCGGCCCGCGCGCCGCTGCTGAAGGCGACGAAGGTTTCGTCACCGTTCTGGCCGGTGCGCAGAGCGCTGCGCAGGCTGGTGAAGACGTCTGCGAGATCAAAGCCGACGAACAGGATGGCATTGGTCTGGCCATCGCTGCCGCGCACTGGGACGTATTTGGTCAGGTAGTTGCGGCCGAAGAGCGTGGCCAGGCCAAGGTAGTTCTCCCCCGCCAGCATGCGGGCATAGGCCGGATGATCGCGGGCAAGCTTGGTGCCGATGGCGCGCTCGCCTGTTTCCAGCTTGAGCGAGGTGGTGGCGCGCACGAAATCCTGGCCATCGCGCACGAAAATCGTGGCCACGCCACCGGTGGATTTGGAGAAGGCATCCACTGCGCGGTAATCGGCATTCAGCGCCTGGCCCTTGTAGCGCAGTACCGGGGCGTCGGCCTTGCCGGTGGGCATGCGCTCGGCGGCGTCGACGCTGAAACCTTCCGGGAAGGCCTCGGTGAGGATGTTCGAGACGCGGTCGGTCTGGGAGGCGGAGATCTGGTAGGCGTTTTCGAGCAGCTGGCGCGAGCCCTGGACCTGGGCACGCAGGCCATCACGCATGCTTTCAAGCAGGCTGGCGCGGGAGGTGAGCGAAACCTGGATGACCAGGGCGCCGATGATCAGGACCGAGAGGGCGACCGAAACGGTCACGAACTGCTGGGCCAGCGAGAGTTTTTTGAGATTCACGTGGGGCTCCGTTGCGGGGGTCTGGCTTTTCGCTCTTATCCAGGTTTTATCGACACACCCGCCTTAAGGTTGAGCAGTTTTATCGGGTATTGGCCTGCTCTCCGGGTAAGGATTTGTTACATCCGGGCGGGCGAGCCGCCACGACAGGCGTGCCGAATCAACCGGCACGGCGGCTGCCAGCAGCTTGGGAGAACAGGAATGGAAGCAACTACGCCCCAGACTGCGTCGGCCAGCCGGCGTTCAGCCGCCGGCCGGCTCAGAGCGGGCGGGCCCGGCTGCGCGCCTAGCCCGCGAGCGCGAGCCGGGCGCTCTGCCAGCCATGGCGGGCCACGAACTGGTCCAGCGCACGGTGGAAGGCCGTATCGAAAACGTGTTCGCTCTCGATGAAGTAATCGAAGTAGCCGCGTTTGCCGACGAACTGGAAGGGCTCAAGCTGGATCGGGCGCAGGCTGCCATCCTTCATATGGCCATCGCGCACCAGCTTGTTCATGAGCTCGATGCGTGAAACCTGCATGGCATAGGAGCTGTTCATGCCGATCTCGGTTTCCATGTCGCGCTGCTCGAAGTAGTTATCCGGCATTTCGCCGATCCAGCGCGAGTTCTGCGGCCGCACGACCCAGATCGTGGAGGGGCGCGGGTCCATGTCGCACAGCTCATTGAGGATGAACTGGCGGTGGTAGGCGCCATCGATCAGGTGCATGCCGAAGTAGGTGCGCGTGTAGCCATAGCTGTAGAGATGCAGCGCAGCTTCAACGCCCTCGGCGGTGATTGGCATGTAGACGGTGCCGGGCGTCTGCTCGTGCCAGCTCACGCCGAGCCGGCTACAGGCGGCGGCATTGAGAAACAGGAATTCCTGCCCGGTGGGCGGACAGAAGGCATTGAACATGACCGCCGTGTCGCTTTCGGCGAGGGTATCGGCCACGAACTGGAAATACTCGGGCGAGCGGGTGGGCACCCAGGTCTGCGCCGGCAGTAGGCGGTCGGCCCACTCCTTGGGTTCGGAGAAAGGTGAGAGGAAGGACCAGCGCTCCCAGTACTCCGGCATCGCCGGGCGGAACACGCCGGGCAGGCCCTTGGCGAGCATCCACTGATTGCCGAAAGGCGCCGATTCAGCGGCCTTGGGCATCTCGGCCAGTTGTTCGCGCAGTTTTTCGCGCAGGTCATGGCCGGCGAGGAAATGGGCCGTCCACACGATCATGCCGGAGGTACAACTGATCGCCGCAGGGCGCACATGGCGTTCCTGGGCGGCCGCCAGAAAACCTGCACCGAAGGCATTGCCGCCTCCCAGACCACCCAGCGCGAAGGCCACGGGGCCTCGCGAACTGTTGGATTCATCCGGCTCACTGCCGCTGCGCCGTGAATTGACTCGTTCCGCTGCACCCATGCTGCACCTCCTGCTGCTCGCTGCCTGCTGCCCGACCCGCCGGAGGACGGGCCGTTTGATTCACCTACCCCGAAGGGCATACATAGGGTATACCTTTAGCTGCAGTGCACAAAAAGTCAATAGCCTCCGATCGCGAAGCCTCTTCAGGTGCGCCAGTCAGGTCTGTATAGCCGGCCCTTCGGCCGGCGCAAAGGCTCACGGCGTGAGCACAAACGGGCCAGTGCTCCGGGGAGAGGTATCGTCCCCTCCCCGCAACTCATGTAACAAACATTTAATCCATGAGGCCACTATGGGCAGCGCGCCCCGCCATGCGTAAGAGGCAAGAAGGCAGGCTGAAGCGCTCAGACCAGTTGGCGGAGGTAGATCGCAAAGCCTGTCAGCGCACCTTGCCAGCTACTGTCAAAGCCCATGGCCATGGCCGCTGCACGGGCCTGGGGCGAGCTGAAACGGGCGTGGATGCTGAGGCGGGTCTGGCCTCCCTGCACGCCAAACAGCACGGTGACCCGGCCGCGTGGCGGCAGGCCGCTGCCACAAGCGTGGCGATCATCGTCCATACCGCGATAGACGAGGCGCTCGGGCGGCAGGATCTCTTCATAGACGCCTTCGCAGGGATAGTCCTCGCCCTGCGGGCTGCGCATGCCGATGTAGAAGCGCCCACCCACGCGCAAATCAATCTCGCAGGCGGTGGCGCTGAAGCCCGGCGGCAGCCACCAGCGGGCGGCGTGCTCCGGCTCGGTCCAGCAGCGAAAGACCAGCTCGCGCGGCGCATCGAGCAAGCGTGTGATCAAGACTTCGCTGGCGCTGTCGTCCGGCACCGCCTGCGGCATGCGGGGAGCCTCCATCGATCAGGCCTTCGGCAGCTCGAAATTCACCATCCACAGGATGCCGAACCGGTCCGCACACATGCCGAACAAGGCGCCCCAGAACATCGGCTGGAAGGGCATCTGCACCTGTCCCCCTTCAGCCAGAGCTGCAAACAGGCGGCGCGCTTCAGCCTCGCTCTCCGGGTGCAGGGACAGGGACACGTTGCTGCCGGTCGTGACCGGCGGGCACAGCGGCGGCACAGCATCGCTGGCCATCAGCATGTTGGCGCCGATGGGCAGGGCGATATGCAGGATCTTGTCGCCCAGCTCAGGCGGCACCTCACCACCTTCGGGGCAGCCCGGACCCTCCTTGTAACGCATCAGGGTGGCGAATTCGCCACCGAAAACGGACTTGTAGAAGTTGAAGGCTTCCTCGGCCGTGCCGGGAAAGTTGAGATAGGTGTTCAGGATGGTCATGGTGGCTTCTCTCTGTTGACAGCACACAGGCGCTTAGAAGCTGCTCACGATCTGTAGCGAGAGGCCGTCAGCAGGGTGAAGAGCCGCACAGGAACCAGAGTTTATGTTGATAAATGAGGATTCCGAGCAGCGCATGAGCCCTGATCACGGCTTCGCAGTAAGATCGTGAGCAGCTTCTTACATTGAACGCCCGTCGAAATGCTGCATGGGCAGCACATCAAGCTCGATGCCTTCCAGGCAGCGGATATTGATGGCCGCCATGGCGGCCCCACCCGGCCCCACGCCTTCACCGAAGGGGTGAATGCCGCAGGTTTTGCAGAAGCGGTGCTGGATGACGTGCTTGTTGAAGGTATAGGTCGCCAGCGCGTCCGCCGGAGTCAGCAGATGCAGGCTCGCCCGCGGCACGAACCACATCAGCGCCCCTTTGCGCTGGCAGATCGAACAATTGCAGGCCATTGCGCCCGTGAGTTCGCCTTCCACCTCGAATTTCACCTGACCACAGTGACAACTTCCGCTGTATTTCATGCCGATGCTCCTGTTGTGGGTTTGATCAGAGAGCCTGCCTGAGGGGGCTTACTCCTTGATGTCAGGCTCGACCAGGTTGGCCAGCTGCGCCAGCGACTCCTGCCAGCCCAGGTAGCACATCTCAACCGGAATCACGGCCGGAATGCCTTCCTGCACGATCTGCAGCTCGGTGCCACATACCACAGGCTTCAGCACCACCGAGACCCGGAGCTCGCCAGGCAGGTTCGGATCATCGAACTGGTCGGTGTAACGGATCAGCTCGCCCGGAATCAGCTCCAGATACTCGCCACCGAAGCTGTGCGCCTGCCCGTTCGTGAAGTTCTCGAAGGACATCCGGAAACGGCCGCCGACGCGCGCATCCATCTGCTCCACCTTGCACACGAAGCCATAGGGCGGCAGCCATTTGGCCAGCGCCTCGGCGCTGAGGAAGGCGCGGTAGATCTTCTCGGGCGTGGTGCGCAGCACGCGATGCAGGCGAACGGTTCCTGTGCTCATGGTTTGTTTCTCTCTCTGTTGATGGACCAGATCGGTCGGGCGCCGGTTCATGCCGGCAATTTTTTTGGGATGAGGTTTCAGGTGCGGGTCTGGCCCGCCTGCAGGTCGCGCAGATAGTCTTCCAGCCGATCCAGGCGCTGCTCCCAGAACTGCCGGTAATGCTCGATCCAGCCGGCCGCTTCCTGCAATGGAGCAGCCTCCAGCCGGCAGGGTCGCCACTGCGCCTGGCGCCCCTGGGTGACCAGCCCTGCCCGCTGCAGCACCTTCAGATGCTTGGTGACCGCCGGCAGGCTCATTTCGAAGGGCTCAGCCAGCTCCGACACACTGGTCTCCCCCAGCGCCAGGCGCGCCAGGATGGCACGCCGCGTCGGGTCTGCCAGGGCAGCAAAGGTTGTGCTCAGATCATCGCGAGGCATGGTGCTCAGAATATTATTTAACCGACTGGTAAATTAGTTGCCGTAGTGAAGCCTGTCAAGCTCGCCAAGGGCGCGGCGCATCCGGCCTGAATGAGCCGCACGAAGCCTTCAACGAAACTGACCCAGCCCAAGCCCCGGCGCTTCTTTGCCTGCGCAAGGGGAATTTCCGCGCGCTCGGGTTTGCATTTGGGGCGGCTCGCGTTTACCCTAGGGCGTTTCGCCGCGCCTCGGGCGGACGGACTTCCGGCAGCGCGCCGGCAGCCCGTGCAAAGGGGCTCAGCATCTTTTCGCAACCGACGCTTCGCGTCGATATTTAGACATCAAGGGACACTCCATGAAGATCGCTCTCATCATCGAAAACAGCCAAGCCGCGAAGTCCGAGATCGTTCACAGCGCACTCAAGACCGTCGCCGAGCCCCTGGGCCACAACGTGCATCACTACGGCATGTACACCCCGGAAGACAAGGCTTCGCTCACCTACGTGATGAACGGCATCCTGGCCGGCATCCTGCTGAACTCCAAGGCTGCCGATTTCGTGGTGACCGGCTGCGGCACCGGCATGGGCGCCATGCTGGCCTGTAACTCGATGCCCGGCGTGTTCTGCGGCCTGGTAATCGACCCGACCGACGCTTTCCTGTTCGGCCAAATCAACGACGGCAACGCCATCTCCATGCCCTACGCCAAGGGCTTCGGCTGGGCTGCCGAGCTGAACCTGCAAGATTGCTACCGCAAGCTGTTCGACGGCGAACGTGGCCTGGGCTACCCCAAGGAACGCGCTGCCATCATGGCCAAGAACCGCGGCATCCTGCGCGACGTGAAGGCTGCTTCCACCAAGAGCTTCGTGGACGCACTGAAGGCCATCGACCAGGACCTGCTGAAGGCCGCCGTTGCTGGCGAGAAGTTCCAGGAACTGTTCTTCGCCAACGCGCAAGACCAGGAAATCGTGGCTTACATCAAGAGCATTCTGGCCTGATCGAAGCTCCGGCTTCCAGCCTGAAAAAAAGCCCGCGTCATGCGGGCTTTTTCTTTTGGAGAACCCCGCATGGCACACACCACAAAGATGAAGACCCAGACCCTGCGCCAGCTCGGCGGCGACTATGCGGTCGCACGACTCGCTGCAGATTCGCCCATCCCCGACTGGGCGGATGGCGAAGGCTTCGTCTCGATCAGCCGCACGGACGATGAGCTGTCGATCACCTGTCTCGCTGCACGTGTGCCTGCGAACGCGCAAAGCTCCGGCCCCTGGCGCTGCTTCAAGCTGCAAGGGCCTTTTGCGTTTGATGAGTACGGCATCCTGCTGGCGATCGTGCGGCCCTTGTCGGAAGCCGGCCTCGGGGTGTACGTGGTGTCCAGCTACGACACGGACCACCTTCTGCTGCTGCAATCAGTAGCCGAGCGAGGTATTGAATTGCTCGAAGCAGCCGGCCACCGTGTGCTGCGCTAAGACGAGGAAAGCCCCAATGAAAAAGCCCGCTTGAAGCGGGCTTTTTCATTGGGAGCGAGCGTGATCGCTTACTTCTTCTCTTCTCCGCCCGTCAGCAGCGGGATGCTGCCTTCGGATTGCGCGCCGAGCAGGCCGGAGCGCGAGTAGATGCCGAGCTTCTGGCGCGTATCCGAGATGTCCAGATTACGCATGGTCAGCTGGCCGATGCGGTCGGCCGGGGTAAAGGCGGCGTCTTCAACCTTCTCCATCGACAGGCGCTCCGGCGCGTAGGTGAGGTTCGGGCTCTCGGTGTTCATGATCGAGTAGTCGTTGCCACGGCGCAGTTCAATCGTGACTTCGCCGGTGATGGCGCGCGCCACCCAGCGCTGGGCGGTTTCGCGCAGCATCAGGCATTGCGGGTCGAACCAGCGGCCTTGATACAGCAGGCGGCCGAGCTTCATGCCGTTCATGCGGTATTGCTCGATGGTGTCTTCGTTGTGAATGCCAGTGACGAGGCGCTCATAGGCGATGTGCAGCAGCGCCATGCCCGGGGCTTCGTAGATGCCGCGGCTCTTGGCTTCGATGATGCGGTTTTCGATCTGGTCACACATGCCGAAGCCGTGACGGCCACCGATGATGTTGGCTTCGTTGAAGAGCTCAACCGCATTGGCAAAGGTCTGGCCGTTGATGGCCACCGGCACGCCTTCTTCAAAGCGCACCGTCACGGTTTCGGTCTTGACGACCACGTCATCACGCCAGAAGGCCACGCCCATGATCGGCTTGACGATGTGCATGCCGGCATTCAGGAATTCCAGATCCTTGGCTTCGTGCGTGGCGCCGAGCATGTTGGAATCGGTGGAATAAGCCTTCTCGACGCTCATCTTGTAGTCGAAGCCGTTGGCGATGAGGTATTCGCTCATTTCCTTGCGGCCGCCCAGCTCGTCGATAAAGCTCTGATCAAGCCAAGGCTTGTAAATCTTCAGCGCCGGATTGGCGAGCAGACCATAGCGGTAGAAGCGCTCGATGTCGTTGCCCTTGTAGGTGCTGCCGTCGCCCCAGATGTTGACGCCGTCTTCCTTCATCGCCACGACCAGCGCGGTGCCGGTCACGGCACGGCCCAGCGGGGTGGTGTTGAAGTAGGTGGCACCACCGCTCTTGATATGGAAGGCGCCGCACTGGATGGCGGCAATGCCTTCAGCCACCAGCTGCGGGCGGCAGTCGATCAGGCGGGCGATCTCGGCGCCGTAGGCCTTGGCCTTGCGCGGAATCTCTTCGTAATCGGATTCGTCCGGCTGGCCGAGGTTGGCGGTGTAGGCACAGGGCACGGCACCCTTGCCGCGCATCCAGTGGACGGCAGCGCTGGTATCGAGGCCGCCGGAAAAGGCGATGCCGACACGTTCGCCGGCGGGAATCTTCTGGAGGATGGTTGCGGTCACGTCAGACGTCTCGGACAGGAAATCAAGTGAAGCGCGCATTGTAACGCGTGCCTGCCGTCCGCGTCTGGCAAGGCTGAGCCCGCTGCGCCAGCCGCTTGCGGGGATCGCCCGCCGAACCGGGCGGTGCACAAGCCTCCTCCGGCACCAGCCAGCCATGCAGGCTGGGCGCCATCCACGGGTCAGCCCCCCGACTTGAGCTTCTTGATGAAGGCGCCGATGCCCTGGGACAGCTCGCTGTAGAGCGGGTCGTTGCGATGCTCCAACACGATTTCGCCGAGCAACTTGAGGCCTACCGCCATGGCGGCCGCATCGTCGGCGGACAAAGTGCCGCGCTGGCGCGAACGCTCAACGATGGCAAAAATGTCGTCATGGCAGCGCGCTACGAAACTCAGCGGGGCGCGCTCCGGCAAACTGCTGCCTTCCTGCGGCAGTTGCTCAAGGGTGACACGATAGTGATGCTTTCTCATGCTGTTTCTCCTGTCTGCGCCAGCACTCAGCTGCGCTCGATTTCCTGGGCCGCATGATCAATGGCGGCGGTGATCCTGGCGGTGGCTTCAGCATCCAGCTCGCCCTTCGCAAGACGCAGATGAAGCGCCATTTTGAAGTTGTGAATGGCACGCTGCAGCTCGGGTGAGCGCCGGGCATCCGCCACCGAGCCCGCCGCAGCCAGACGAGCGCGGATGCGCTCCAGTGTTTCACGCTCGGCTTCGAGCAGCACGGCGCCTTCGGCAGTAATGGCGTACTTCTTCTTGCCGCCGTGTTCGCTGACGCTGGCCTGGCCGAGTTCTTCGAGCAGGGTCAGAGTGGGATAGATCACGCCGGGGCTCGGCGCGTAATCGCCACCGGCCAGCTCCTCGATGGCCTTGATGAGTTCGTAACCGTGCCGCGGCTGCTCCTGCAGCAGGCTCAGCACCAGCAGCTTCAGATGCCCGTGCTCGAACATCCGCTTACCCATGCCGCCGCCCCTGAATTCGCGTCCCTCGCCCATCGGGCCGCCCCGATGATGTTTTCCGTGCGGATGGCCACCATGGCCGTGATGCATGCCTCGCATGTCGTGCTCCTATGTCTTGTTACATCGGCGTCCGGATGAACGCCATGAACAAAAGATATATCTAAGAATTACTCTTATCAAGAACAAAGATATATCTTTACATTCGAACAACACGCCAGCGGCGGGCAAAAAAAAGCACGCCGGCTTGCGGCGTGCTTGCTGTGCTACCAGGGCGCTCGATCGCCCCGCCGGGCCGGCTTACTGGCGCTCGAAAGCACCCAGGTCCGGGGCCGTGCCCAGATAGGAAAGGCCTACGTTCACGCCTTTGTTGATCATCTTGCTGGAAGACGAGAGGCGGAACAGGTTGTTGCTCGGCAGGCTGCCATCGGCATTGCGCGCGGCAGTGGCGAGGCTGGTGTCGAGGCTGGCGAAATCCGAGCTGCTGGCGGCCAGGCTGTTCCAGGTGTTGTTGCTCGAAGTGGCATTGGCGATGCTGTCCGCACTGGTCCCCGAGAGCGAGATGTTGTTCTTGAAGATGTGCTTGGAGCCCGAAGCGACCGGCTGGCCGAAGCCGTAGTTGATGCCGTTCTTGTAGGACGTGTTGTTGTAGAGCGTGACGCTGCCGGTGTTGCTGTTCTGGTCAAAGCCCTTCTTGACGTTACCAAAGGCAACCGACTGGGTGATCACGTTGTTCTGGGCAACGCTGTTGCCACCAAGCTTGAAGCCATTGCCGTTACCGACAAAACCGCCGTAGCCCCAGATATCGACGCCGTTCTTGAAGGCCCAGCTCTTGGAAATGATGACCTTCTGGGTGCTGTCGAAGGTATCGAAGCCATCGTCGGAGTTATTCCAGGCACGACAGCCGTAGAAGGCATTGCCGGGGCCCTGGGTCTGCTTGGACGCGAAGCCGTCCGCCATGCCACCCAGTTTCTTCGGATCGTAGTTCTCGTAAGAATCGGTATTGATGACCGTGGTATAGGAGCCGCCCTTGTTGATCTCCAGCCCGCTGTTGCGGTTGTTGTAGAAAGCGGCGTTCTCGAAAGTGTTGTAGGCGCCGGTGACGTAGGCGCCCTGGTAGCCGGCGCGGGTCACGGCGATGCCCTTGAAATACCAGTAGCTGCCGGTCACATAAAAGCCGTAAGAGCTATCGACATAGGTATTGGCGGGGAAGGAGAAGTCGATCACCGCGCGGCCGCAATTGGCGGCCACCATGTAGATCTTCGCAGCGGAGGTGCCGGACTTCGACAGGGTGATGGTGTTTTTGGCCCCGGCGGTATAGGCGATGCTGTAGGTGCCGGGCTGGAGCAGGATCATCTGCCCTGCACTCACCTTCGAGAGCGCTGTGGCAAAGCTCATCGGCGCCGAGAAGCTGGTGCCGGCGCCACTGCTGGAGGCGCTCGGCGTCACGTAATACACCTTGGATGCCGTGAGGTTGCTGGTTTCTGTGCCGCAGCCGGTCACGGTCTGGGCATGGGCGTGGGTCATCGCGAGCAAGGCAGCGGTGCCGCCAAGCAGAAGTTTGCTGAACATGTTTTGTCTCCAATTTGTTTTGATGGCTGCGGCAGAACCACAGCATTACCACCATCGTTGCAGGCTCCGGGCTTGCGCCCGGGCCGGGCAGTAACTTTTACAAACTAATCTCCGGGCGGGATCAGCGTCAAGCGCGTCCGGCGGAGATTTCCGCAGGTCGTGACGCAGTTCCGGAACGGATCGGGCGCGGCAAGCACCACTCTCCGCTCAAGACTTGCCGCACAGCCAGCACTGCGATGCACGGCCAAGCGGCAGGAACAATAAAAACACCGCAATCACCAAAATCATCACCCACCCCCTCGTGAGGCTTCCACTCGTCGCCTGTCGGTCGAGGTGACGACACTTATTCTTGCTTTGAGGATCCCGGCCAACCATCTTGATCAGGCATACGCATTCCGCATATGCCGAGCAGCCTTCAGATGCTGCAAGTCATGGAGACACTTCAAAGGAGTCAGGAATCATGTTCAAGCGATTGGTTTCCGGGGTGGTGCTTGCACTACTCGCAAGCGGCGCGCTGGCAGCGAACCGGCCGGCAGGCTTCACCACGATCTGCAACGAGGGCAAGACCTGCAGTGTGGCCAGCAATACCCAGGTGGCTTTTGGCCGTGCCGACCAGTTTTTCTACAAGACGCTGAGTGGCACTTTCCTGTGCGCCGAGGCCACCTTCGGCGGTCGCGTTGCTGGCGGCACCAATGAATGTTCGATGGCGGCCGGCAGCGCCTCGTCCAGCAGCGTGGCGGCGTCATCAGCCGCCTCATCGAAGGCTTCATCGGCCGCTTCCAGTTCAGCCCGATCCAGCGTCGCGTCCAGTGCTGCCTCCAGCGCGGTGGCCAGCAGCGCTGCGGCATCAAGCGTAGCAGTGGACCCGACGCTGAATGCCGTTGATGGTTTCGCTGCCGCGCCGGCCTTCGGCCTCGCCACGACGACCGGTGGTGCCGGCGGGCGGGCGGTAAAGGTGAGCAACCTGACCGATCTGAAGGCGCTGACGGACAGCAACGAGAAGCTGATCATCCTGATCAACGGGGTGATCGACATGCAGGGCATGGTGCCGCTGCGCTCGGACAAGACCGTGGTCGGCCTGCCCGGTGCGAAGCTGATCAATGGCGGCTTCGAGATCTACAAGCGTCAGAACATCATCATCCGTAACGTGTTCTTCCAGGGCGCACCGGACGACACCCTGAAGATCAACCAGAACACCCACCACGTGTGGGTGGATCACTGCACGTTCTCGGACGGCGATGTGTATCCGGACGGCCTCGAGCATGACGGGCTCTTCGACATCACCCGCCAGACCTCCCACATCACGATCAGCTACAGCCACTTCAAGAATCACAGCAAGACCATGCTGATCGGCCACAGCGATGGCGCCAGCACGGATACCGGCTACCTGAAAACCTCGATCCACCACAACTGGTTCCAGACCGATCAGCGCCACCCGCGCGTGCGCTTCGGCGAGGTGCACGTCTATAACAATTTCTACGATGGCAACAAGCTCTATGGCATCGCCTCGACCATGGAGGCAGACGTGGTGGTGGAAGGCAATTACTTCCGCAATGTGCTCTATCCGGCTTACGTGGGCTATGCCGAATCCGGCCCGGGCGATCTGGTTCAGCGCAACAACGTGCTGGAGAACTCGGGCAGCCTGCAGACGCGTGGCAGCGCTTTCGATCCGGCGAGCTACTACAGCTACGCGGTGGAAAATCCGGCGGGCATTCCGGTCAAGGTCATGTCTGCCGCGGGCGTGGACAAGATTGATCCGTGGAAGGCCGCAGGCGTAGCGCCCTTCTGATTCCGTCTCCGCCACAGAACCAGGCCGGATGCCCAGCATCCGGCCTTTTTCATGCAAGCAGCGGCCTAGGCATGCCCGCGCAGGCGCGCATCAAGCTGGTCGATCACGCCCGCCCAGTCCGCATCCACACACACCTCGTTACGCAGCATCTCGCGTTGCGAGGGCGACCAGAAAGAGGCCTCCGCCAGCCGGGCGTCACCTCGCAGCGGGCCATGCGCGGCAATGAAGGCGTTGATGGCCGCATCATCCGCAGCCAGGCCCAGTTGCGCAAACAGCGCGTTCATCGAATGGACGGGAGCTTCCATGCTGACCTCCTTGCGGGCTTGAGAATTCATTCTAGGCTGCAGACGATCCGGCAAACGCGCTGCAACGTAAAATGCCGCCATGCCCGAACTGCGCCAGCTGGCCCTCGCCGCCCTTGCCACCGCTTCGCCCGACGCGAAATGCGCAGCCCTGCGGGCCATCGCGCCAGACTGCGCACTCGATACCGCCGCCCTGCTCCAGCCCGCCACACCACTGCCAGGCCGCGAGGCGCGTCCGCAGCTGGTGATGCCGCGCGATGTGCCACAGCGCGCACTCTCCAGCCCTGCTGGCCGCGCAGCCCTGATCCACGCCCTGGCGCATATCGAGTTGAACGCGGTAAATCTGGCGCTGGACATCGTGTGGCGCTTTGCCGGCATGCCTGCGGCCTTCTACCGCGACTGGCTTGGCGTGGCACGCGAAGAGGCCGACCACTTCGAGCTGCTGCGTGCGCATCTGGCCAGCCTGGGTCACGCCTATGGCGACTTTCCGGCCCACAACGGCCTCTGGGAAATGGCGGCCAAAACCAGTGACAGCCTGCTTGCCCGCCTCGCCCTCGTCCCCCGCATGCTGGAAGCACGCGGGCTGGACGTTTCCCCCGCCATCCGTGCCAAGCTGATCGGCGCTGGAGACATGCGTGGTGCCGAGATCCTGGACGTGATCCTGCGCGACGAGATCGGCCATGTCGCCATCGGCAACCGCTGGTTCAAACATCTGTGTGAAGCCGCCGGACGCGATCCGCTCGAAGCCTTCGCAAGCCTGGCGCGCAACTATTCCGCAAACCTGCCGCGCGGCCCCTTCAATCTCGAGGCACGCCGCGCTGCCGGTTTCAGCGAAGCGGAACTGATCGCCCTGCAGCAAGCTCACCACTCCTGAGCCACACCCCTCCGGTCATCGGCCGGAGGCGAACACCAACCGACCTTTAAACGCTTTAACAGCTTGCGATGCGAGGATCTCCGGCAATGCGGCAACGACCGCATGCCCACCACACCCAAGGAGAGCCTCATGGACAAGTCTTTTGCCGACCTGCCACCGGACCTGCGCCGCCGCCTGCTGCTCGAAGGCCTCAGCGGCTTCGGTCTGATCACCCTGCTGCAGGCGTGCGGCGGTGGCGGTGCCAGCAGCAGCGCAGCCAGCAATTCAGCTGGCGCAAGCTCGGCCAGCACCGCATCAAGTGTCAGTGGCAGCGTGGCCACAAGCAGCGCCTCGGCATCGAGCGCGCGCAGCAGTTCGGCCAGTTCCGGCAACAGCGCCTGCTCGAACATTCCGGGCGAAACAGCAGGCCCCTATCCCGCGGATGGCACCAACAGCAACAGCAGCGGTCTGGTGAATGTCCTGACCCAGAGCGGCATCGTGCGCAGCGATATCCGCGCGAGCTTTGGCAGCGCCAGTGGCGTGGCTGCCGGCGTGCCGCTCACCCTCGTGCTGACGCTCACCAACACCGCCTGCACCCCCCTGGCTGGCTACGCCGTCTATCTATGGCACTGCAATCGCGATGGCAACTACTCGCTGTACTCAAATGGCATCACAGCAGAAAACTACCTGCGCGGGGTGCAGGTCAGCGACGCCAACGGCGAAGTCCGCTTCACCAGCATCTTCCCCGGCTGCTACAGCGGGCGCTGGCCGCATATCCACTTCGAGGTATATGCCTCACTGGCCGCGGCCGTGAGTGGCAATAACGATGTGAAAACCTCCCAGCTCGCCCTGCCCGCCTCCAGCTGCGCCACGGTATATGGCTCAGCCAGCGGCTACGCCAGCAGCCAGGCCAATCTGGCGGCCATCTCGCTAAGCACCGACAACGTGTTCAGCGACGATAGCGCCGCACTGCAGATGGCGAGCGTGAGCGGCGATCTAGCCACGGGCTACACGGCCAGCCTGCGCGTGAGCATCGCCGCCTGAGCAGGCTTTGACGCCCTGCCACAAGAGGTACTGACCGGCGTTAAGATGCGCGTCCGTACGGAGCGAGACGCTCCGTCATACCTATAAACGGAGACATCTTCATGCCGGTCAAACTGATCCAGTCGACGCCGTCTGCCTACACTTATCCGCTGCTGATCAAGCAGTTGCTGCACACCCCGCTGGCCACGGCGCCGGATCAAGAGATCAGCTATCGCGGCGGTCTGCGCTACAGCTATCGGGAATTCCGCCAGCGCCTCGGACGCTTGGCCAATGCCCTGGGCGCTCTGGGTGTGGAAGCCGGCCAGACCGTGGCGATGATGGACTGGGACAGCCACCGCTATCTCGAGTGCTTCTTTGCCGTGCCGATGATGGGTGCGATCCTGCAGACCGTGAACGTGCGCCTCTCGGCCGAGCAGATCCTCTACACCCTGAACCATGCCGAGGCGGATGTGGTGCTGGTGAACGAAGAGTTCTTCCCGCTGCTCGCCGCGATCGCCCCCCGCCTCACGCGGGTACGGCATTTCGTGCTGATCAGCGATGAGGCGGCCCCCAAGGCAGCACCGGTCCCCCTCGCTGGCGAATACGAAGCCCTGCTCGGTGCGGCAGCGGCCGACTACGACTTCCCTGATTTCGACGAGAACGCGCAAGCCACCGTGTTCTACACCACCGGCACCACCGGCGAGCCCAAGGGCGTCTACTTCAGCCATCGCCAGCTCGTGCTGCACACCCTGTCGCTGGCCAGCGCGCTGGGCACCGCGCCGGGCCAGGGGCGCATGCACCGTGAAGACGTGTACATGCCGATCACGCCGATGTTCCATGTGCATGCCTGGGGCTTCCCGTATCTGGCGACGATGCTGGGCCTGCGCCAGGTGTATCCCGGCAAGTACCTGCCGGACAGCCTGCTGCGCCTGATCCGCGAGGAAAAAGTCACTTACTCGCATTGCGTACCGACCATCCTGCACATGCTGCTGACCCATCCACACACCGCAAGCGTGGATTTCTCCGGCTGGAAGGTGGTGATCGGTGGCTCCGCCCTGCCGCAGGCCCAAGCCATCGCCGCGATGGCTCGCGGCATCGATCTGTTCACCGGCTACGGCATGTCCGAAACCTGTCCGGTGCTGACCCTGGCCAACCTCAACAGCGCCGACCTGGCACGCAGCACCGAAGAGCAGGCCACGCTGCGCGCCAAGACCGGCCGGCCGATGCCGCTGGTTGATCTGCGCGTGGTGGATCCGCACATGGCGGAGCTGGCGCACGATGGTGCCGCCACCGGCGAAGTCGTCGTGCGTACGCCTTGGCTCACCCAAGGCTACCTGCGCGCACCGGAAGCCTCCGAACACCTGTGGGATGGCGGCTATCTCCACACCCAGGACATTGGCCACATCGACGCCCGCGGCTTCCTCAAGATCACCGACCGGATCAAGGATGTGATCAAGACCGCAGGCGAATGGACTTCCTCACTGGCGCTGGAAGACGTAGTCGGCAAGCACGAAGCCGTGCTCGAAGTGGCCGTGATCGGTGTGCCGGACGCAAAGTGGGGCGAACGCCCGCTGGCCCTGGTGGTGCTGAAGCCAGATTTCGAGGGCAAGGTGACGGAGCACACGATCCGCAACTTCTCGGCCCACCTGATCGAAGCTACCGGCATCTCGCGCCACGGCGTGCTGCTTCAGGTGCAATTCGTACAGGCACTCGCCAAGACCAGTGTCGGCAAGATCAACAAGCGCGCCATGCGTGAGGAACGCCTGGGCTGAACGCCCGGCATGCGTGCGGACGTAGCCGCGCTTCAGGCGCTCTGCAAAGTCAATCAGGCACTTCTGGCACACCACTGGCCTGAGCGCTGATCGTCGCCGGACCGCGCCCCGGTTAAGACGCCGGCCGCCTCGGCCAGCGCTGCACAAACCATCCCCCCACCAGACCGGCACCCTGCCGGTCTGGATCTCCCCTGCACAGCTTCAATCGCCCACGCACACGCGCCACAGAGCGGGAGCCTTGCCTGCCCATCGACAGACGCTGCGTTTGCACAAAAGCAACAGACTTAAAAAAACCAGACAGTTACCGAAAACATCTAATTTGTTTTCGGTAACATATCTCCCCAGAAGCTGCACAAGCAGCCATATCCAGTTTTCATCTGCGGGCCAGGCCTTCTGGCGCAGGCAGATCCGGGGGCTAAGCAAGATCCGGCAGCCCTTTGCGCCTTCTGGCGCCCTCCCCTGAACGCAATGGCCACACTGGCCCCGGCACCTCTGCACGCGAAGCAGAGGCCGTCTCCGGTGTGGGGAAGTTCGATGCCCGCAGGCCTGGTCGCCAGAATCTGGCGCCATGCGGCGGGCAGGCAGGTGGTCGGGCCCACTCACAGGTGGGTCCGGGGTATGTAAAACAAGAGGAGACAAAATGAACATGATCAAGCGATGCGGCAGCCTTGCCGCAACAACGCTGCTCTGCGCGCTGGTGCTGTCCGCCTGCGGCGGCGGTGGCAGCTCCGGCTCATCGGAAACAGGCGGCTCGGCAAACAGTGCTTCGAGCGCAGGCACGTCAGCCAGCACATCCAGTGCGGCCACTAACAGCAGCGCCAGTTCCAACGCTGCCTCCAGCACGGCAACCAGCACCAGCTCGGTGGCCAGCGCCCAGACCTGCCCAGCCACCAGCAGCAATCTCTACTTCTGCGATGATTTCCAGGCCGGCAACACAGACAACTGGGATCTGACGGCCAACACCGGCGGCGCCTTCAGCGTAGAAGACACTACCGACTTTGCCGGCGCCACGACGAAGGCCCTCAAATACACCGCAGGCGGCACGGCCAGCAATGCCGTGATCGCCCTGATCAAAGATGCCGTGTGGACGGCCAAGCTCGGCAACAAGGCGGACTACTACGTTGAGGCTCGCATCAAGCCCCTCACCAACGGCACCACCGGCAACAAGCAGCTCTATATGCTCGGTCGCTACACAGCGAGCAACAACTGGTACCTCGGCGGCCTCAACGTGCAGAACAGCACCGGCAGCACCCAGGTTGAAGCCGGTTACATGAAGGCGGGTACCATCACCCGCGCCGTGCAGACCAAGCGCGCGATCAGCCAGGACAGCAACTGGTACAAGGTGCGCCTGGAAATCTCCGGCAGCACCATCACCGTCTACATGGATGGCGAAAACCTCGGCACGACGACCGACGCGACCTTCACCAGCGGCAAGATCGGCTTGTTCACCAACAACAAGTCCTTCTTCATCGACGACATCAAGGTAGGCAATCCGGCCGACAAGCCGGTGCTGTTCTCGATCAGCCCGGCAGCGACCACGTATGCGGCCGATGCGGGTGACAGCCCCTACACGATCACCGTGAATGCGGCTAAGAGCGATGGCACGACTGCGGACGACTTCAGCGTGGTCTCCGACAAGCCCGGCGTCGTCAGCGTGAGCAAGGGCGCCACCACCGGCACCAGCACGACCGTCACCCTGACCCCGCTGACTGCCGGCACGGCAAACATCACCTTCACCAGCGGCTCGGACAGCACGCTGATCAAGAAGATCGCCGCCACCATCGCCCCGCAGTACGTGGACTCCACCGCCACCTACTCGCTGAGCGCCAGCCAGGTCTATCCGGCCCCGGCAGCCACCACCGCCTACACCGACGACAATCTGAAGCTGACTTTCGATTCCGCCCCGACCCTGGGCAGCGCCGGCACCATCCGCATCTTCAAGAGCGATGGCACCCTGGTCGACCGCATCAATCTGAGCGGCGAAAGCGACAGCATCGGCGTCTCCGGCAGCAACCGGCGCGGCGTGGCCACCACCCCGATCCAGATCAGTGGCAACACGGTGACCATCACGCCCCACAGCGGCAAGCTGGCCTACGGCACGAGCTACTACGTGGGCATCTCCAGCACCGCCTTCAGCGGCGCCACCCTCAACGGCAAGGCTTTCGCCGGCATCGGCAAAGCCGCAGGCTGGAGCTTCACCACCAAATCGACGGCACCGGCCGCCACGCTCACCACCATCACGGTGGACGATGACGGCAGCAGCGCTGACTACCGCAGCGTGCAGGGCGCACTGAACCATGTGATGACCAACAGCAGCGTCAGCAACCCGGTCATCGCGGTGAAGAACGGCACCTACAACGAGCTGCTGTATCTCTACAACCGTGCTGGCGTCACCATCCAGGGCGAAAGCCGCTCCGGTGTGGTCATGCAGTACAACAACTACGAAACCCTGAACTCGGGTAGTGGCACCAGCGCCACCGGCGCGCCGACCTCGGGTGGCGGCCGTGCCGTGTTCTTCGCGGAAAACAGCGATCTGCTCACGCTCGATACGCTGACCCTGAAGAGCACCCACACCCGCGCCAGCACCTACTCGAACCAGGCCGAAGTCATCTTCTTCAAATCAAGCACCGCCACGCTGACCAGCGGCCACCGCCTGATCGCCAAGAACGCTGACTTCTACAGCGAGCAGGACACGCTGCAACTGCAGGGCTACACCTGGTTCTACAACACCAAGGTGTCCGGCAATGTGGACTTCATCTGGGGCAACAACTACGCGTCGCTGTTCGAAAACAGCATCATCGAAATGATCGGCGACTCGCAGTACCCCGCCAGCAACGCCAGCTATGCCAACGGCACGGGGGGCTACATCCTGCAGGCCCGCACCTACTCCGGCGGCAAGGGCTTCGTATTCCTGAACAGCTCGCTGACCTACGCTGACGGCCCCGCCGGCGTGAAGGTAGCTACCGGCAGCAATGCCTCCAGCTACCTGGCCCGCGCTGCAGCAGGCACCTGGGTGGACAACATCGCCTTCGTGAGCTGCAAGATGGATACCCACATCATCCCGCTGGGCTGGGCTGCCAATGTTTCCGGCAATCCGGCACCGAACCCGGCGACGGCCACCGCCAGCACCGGCTGGCGCGAGTACGGCAGCATGGACATGAGCGGCAATCCGCTCACGGTCTCGGGCCGCTCGAGCAACAGCCTGCAACTCACCGCCACGGATCTCGGCACCGCCGGCCTCGGCGATCGCAACGCAGTGTTCAGCGCCATTGGCTGGACGCCGACTCCGTAAGGCGTCGCGCCCCGGCAATGAAAAAAGGATGGCTGCGGCCATCCTTTTTTTACGTTTGCTCACCCCACGGCGACTGATTTGCGCGCCGGCGTCGGCTAGGCTGGAAGCTGCCCCGCACCGAGGAGAAAGCCATGCGCCCGCCCCTGCTTGAGGATGACGCGATCCAGGCCGCACTGATTACGCTGAACACCCACAACGAACACCCCTGGCAAGTGCAGGAAGGCAAACTCGTGAAGACCTTCCGCTTCGATGATTTTCGCGCGGCCTTTGGCTTCATGACCCGCGTGGCCGACGCAGCCAATACGCTGGATCACCACCCGGAATGGCGCAACGTGTACAACCGCGTCCAGGTCGCGCTCACCACCCACGATGCGGGCGGCATCACGGAGCTGGACTTCCGTCTGGCGCAAGCCATGGAAACCGCGCTGGCGCAGGGCACGCCAGAATAAAAAACTGGCAGAGTGCCTCTGCCAGCCAATCCTCGAACGCGACTCCGGTCTGCTTTACCAGAGCACGCTGCGGAACTCGTCAGCCCAGCGCCCGGCGCCGAACTGGGTGCTCTCCAGATGGGTCTCGTCCAGATACTCCTGGCGCTCGATTTCAACATCCGCCATGAAATCAGCAGCATCCACATAGCCATGGTTTTCTTCAGTGCTCATGATCATCTCCCTGCCTGAAAACGTTGTGCCATCACCCGGAAGCCAGCCAGCTTCCACCTGAAGCCCAGCAAAAGACGTTCCCGTTTTTTTGCGGCGCAATATCCAACCTGTCGGAAAACCGCCTCTAGCAAGGAGCAGAAAATCTTCTTATGCGGTTTCAGCACTCGGCAAGCAAGGGAATCATCTTCCTTCAGGCGCCGGCAAGGTGCATGAAATTCGGTCGTAGTGCTTGATCAGTGCGCAGGATTCACCACCCCGCAATCCTCCCGTAGCGCCCCTGTCATCGCCCTCCGCCAGAGTGCCGGGTTTTCCATCCGCAAGCCCAGAGGATCATCGATGCATCACGCCCATAAACAACTGATCGCCGCACTGCTCGCCGCCTGGAGCAGTCTGGCCGCCGCGCAACAAGCCGTCACAGCAGAGCTCGCCGGTCATGCCAGCCTGCCCTTCAACACCGCGACCCAGGCGCCGAAAGCCGCCGGCCCGCTGTTCGCCACGGCCGGCAAGTTCGCCAATAACGAGCGCACCCGCAAGGATCAACTCGGCACGGAGCGGACCAATACTTCCGTAGGCGACCCGAAGGCGCCGCGCGCCTCGGGCGGAGCCCTGCCGATCAAGGGTCAGGCCGTACAGGGGTTCTCCGGCATCGTGGCACTGGACCGTGAGCATTTCCTGGCCCTCACCGACAACGGCTTCGGCAACAAGATCAATTCACAGGATGCCCTGCTGATGGTGCATCGCCTCAAGGTGGACTGGGCCAGTGGCAAGACCCGGATCGAGAAGACCATCTTCCTGCACGACCCGGATCGCAAGCTGCCCTTCTTCATCCTCAACGAGAACAGCAAGGAGCGTTACCTGACCGGCGCCGATGTGGATGTGGAGTCGATCCAGGTCGTCGGCAAGGAATGGTGGATCGGCGACGAATTCGGGCCTTACGTGCTGCGCGTCACGCCGGAAGGCCGCGTGCTGGGCGTGATCGAAACCGTCGTCAATGGCAAGGCCTACCGCTCGCCGGACCATTATCTGAATGGCCGCGTCGGCAACCTGCCCTCCGATGGCGTGCCTGCCTGGCAGGTACGCCGCTCGGGCGGCTTCGAGCCGATGGCCCAGTCGCCCGACGGCAAAACGCTCTACCCGATGTTCGAGTGGCCGCTCTACGACGCCACCACCAAGGCCTTCGAGCAGGCGGACGGCAAACCCTATACCCATATCCTCGAACTTGATGTGGCCAGCCAACGCTACACCGGCCGCGAATGGAAGTACCGCTTCGAAGAAGCCGGCAATGTGGCGGCAGACTTCCAGTTGCTGGACGCCGGCAGCGGCCTCGTAATCGAACACGATGACGCCAGCGAAGGCGCCGGCCCCGGCTGCCCGGCCGAGCCACTGCGCACCGACTGCTTCACCCGCCCGGCCCGCTTCAAGCGCATCTACAAGATCGATCTGGCCAACCTGGACGCTGATGGCTTCGTGCGCAAGATCGCCTATATCGATCTGACCCGCATCGCCAACCCGCAGCACCGGGCAAAACTGGGGCCCAACGAAGACAATTTCGTGCTGCCGCACCTCGGGCCGGAGGGGCTCACGATCGTCGACCGCCATCACATCGTGGTCGTGAACGACAACAACTTCCCCTACTCCTCAGGCCGCCAGATCGGCAAGCCGGATGACAACGAGCTGACCCTGCTCGATATCCGTGCGCTGGTCGACGCCCGCTGAGCGCCTGCCCGGCCCTGCCTCTCCGGTGGCAGGGTCGGCCGCCTCCCCATCCGAATTCACGAGGATTACCATGCAGCCATCCTTCCTCCTACCCCTGATCGCCATGAGCCTGAGCCTCGCTGCCTGCGCCACCGACAGCCTCCGCCTTGGCCGCGCGCCTGACGCGCAGCCACTGGTGATTGCCCACCGCGGCGCCAGCGCCCATCGCCCCGAACACACCCTCGCCGCCTATCAGCTGGCCATCGAACAAGGTGCCGACGTGATCGAGCCGGATCTCGTGATCACCCGTGACGGCGTGCTGGTCGCCCGCCACGAGAACGAGATCGGTGGCACCACCGATGTCGCCCGCCATCCGGAATTCGCCCGCCGCAAAACGCGCAAGGAAATCGATGGCATCCCGGTGGAAGGCTGGTTCACCGAAGACTTCACGCTCACCGAACTCAAGACCCTGCGTGCCCGCGAACGCATCCCGGCCAATCGCCCGGCCAATACCGCCTTCGACGGCCAGTTCGAGATCCCGACCCTCAACGAAGTGATTGCCCTGGTCAAGACCCATGAACAGAAGACCGGCCAGCGCATTGCGATCTACCCTGAAACCAAGCACCCGAGTTACTTCCGCCAGCTCGGCCTGCCGCTCGAAGAGCCAATGGTGGCCACCCTGCATGCGGCCGGCTGGCGCGGCAAACAGGCACCGGTCTTCATCCAGAGCTTCGAAGTGGGCAACCTCAAGCGCCTGCGCGGCATGACCGATCTGCCCCTGGTGCAACTGCTCGACAACCCGGCTAACGCGCCGGCCGCCAATGGCACGCCGCGCAACAAGCCGTGGGACTTCATCGCCGGCCAGGACCCACGCAGCTATGCCGACCTGACCACTGCAGCCGGCCTGCGCGAGATCGCCAGTTATGCCGACGCAGTAGGCCCATACAAGGAAATCGTGATCCCACGAACCGCCGACAACCACCTCGGGCAGCCCGGCCGCTTCGTGGCCGACGCCCACGCTGCGGGGCTGGCAATCCACATCTGGACCCTGCGTCCGGAAAACCCCTTCCTGCCCGCCGAGTTACGCCAGGGCGATCGCAGCTCAGCCAGTGCGCGCGGCGACATGGCCAGCGAAATCGCTGCCTACCTGAAGGCCGGCGTGGATGGCTTCTTCAGCGACGATCCGCTAGCCGCCCGCGCCGCTGTAAAGCAATTCAGCACCACTCGCTGAAACCGCCCGCCCGGTGTCGCCACAATGAAAAACGGCCCGTAAAGGGCCGTTTTTCCTGGGTTGGCGTCGTTCTCAGCGATTGGCGCAGAAGCCGATCGAAGTATTCACCGCCCCCGCAGCTAGGCTGCCGTTCCAGGCCATGCCCTTGAAGCTCACCGTGCTGCCGCTCTGGCTCCAGGTGGCATTCCACATCTGGCTGAGCTTTCCTTCCACGTTCATCGCGGCGCTCCAGGTCACGCTGCTGCTGCCGGTATTGGTGAGACGCACGGTAGCGCAGTAGCCCGACCCCCAATCATTGTTCACGGTGTAGCTGGCGCTGACCGAGCCGGCCCCCGCGGCGCTGGAGCTGCTCGCCGAACTCGCTGCAGAACTCGCCGCCGAGCTGCGGGCGGCCGAGCTGGCGGCGGATGAAGTGGCGCTGGACGAAGCACGCGAAGAACTGGCTGCCATTGCGCTCGACGCAGCCGCAGAGGACGCGGCGCGGGAGGAGCTGGCCGCACTGCTGACGCTGCTGCTGGAGGCCGCACGCGAAGACGCCGCAGCACTGGAAGCGGCGCTACTGGAGGCGGCTGAGCTGGAAGCCACGCTGGACGAAGCGCTGCTGGTCGAGGCATTCACCACCATCAGGCGCTTGAGCAGGGCCAGCTTGTCGCTGCGCACGGTCTTCCAGTCATCCTGCAGGATGCCGCCGGTGTCACCGCTATTCGGGTTCCACGACCAGTAGAAGAAGTTGGTGATGCGGCGCTCGATCAGGTAATCGACCAGCTTGTCCTGCCAGATCTTGTCCTTGGCCTGACCCTGACCATACTTGCCGCCGAACTCACCCGGCACCACGGCATAGTTGAGGCTGGCCGCAAAACCGAACTGGGCATCCCAGATCGCCGGCATGTTGTTCGGGAAGGCGCTGTCGCTGAAATACGGCTGCATGTAAACGTCCGGGCCATACACGTGCGGCGAGAGCACCAGGCGGTTACGCGGGATGTCCAGCGGATAGCACTTCAGCGGGGTGATGTTGCCGCCCCACCAGTAAGCACGGTAATCCGAGCAGCCATCATTGGCGCTGATGCCTTCAACGAACATCAGCCAGTCCGGCGCCACTGCCAGCACGGCCTTGGCTGCACGCTCGGCGGCCTTGTTCCAGTCCGTGGTGGCCTTGCTGTTGCCCCAGCTTGCCGCCCCATGCGGCTCGTTCTTCAGATCTAGGCCAATCACGCCGGCGACGCTCTTGTAGCGATCCGCCACGAACTTGAGATCGGCAATCCACTGTGCTTCGGTGTAGCTGTCGGTGTACCACAGCTCGGAAATCGCGTTGCAGTCCGGGCGGTGATGATCCAGCAGCACATACATGCCTTCCGCTGAGAGCTGCTTCACCACCTTGTCGAGCAATTGCAGCGAGTTCAGTCCGGAAAGATCCGGGTTGGCCGAATAATTGATGCTGTTGGGGGCCACGCCACGCAGGGTATTAGGGCAGAACGGCAGGCGCACAGCGTTGAAACCACTGGCCTTGATCTGGGCGATCGAGTCTTTCCAGTTGATAGTCCACAGCCCGTGCAGGGTGTAGTTGGTGGTTTCGAAACCGAACCAGTTCACGCCGTTGAGGCGGATTTCCTGGCCCTGGGCATTTAGCAGACGGCCGCTGTCATTGACCGAATAGGCCTGTGCAGCCGCACTCAAGGTCAGTGCGGTCGTACACAGCAGGGCAGAAAGGATGCGTCGGACTTGCATTGGTGGACTCCCCGGATATTCGTGCGGCCTGGCGCAATAGCTACGCCAGCCACCCGGATTGAATGGCGCTCGCAGCTTATGCGGGCTACGCTGGAGAAATGCGGGTGGGCCGACAGGCGAGTGCGATACGCCGCACCAGCGGAGTTTGTCCGGAATCCACCTGGACTCATGCCG
This sequence comes from Uliginosibacterium sp. 31-12, assembly GCF_030548425.1. Lineage (NCBI taxonomy): Bacteria > Pseudomonadati > Pseudomonadota > Betaproteobacteria > Rhodocyclales > Zoogloeaceae > Uliginosibacterium > Uliginosibacterium sp. 31-12. The sequence continues at coordinate 332,014 of NZ_JAUOOA010000005.1, forward strand.
GCCGGATAAAACCGACCGGGCCGGCAGATCAGGCCTGCGCGATCAGGGTTCTCAATTGCTCGAGGTTTTCCGCTTCGCTGCGCACCCGGAAAATCGCTCCCTCTTCGCTGGCGCTCTCTTCCAGCACTGCGCAGCTGGCATAAATGTCCTTGCGCAACTGTTGCGCAGACCAGGGCAGGAGCAGCTCGCCCTCAACCAAATCCTGCTGGAAGAAAGCCACGATGCGAGCGTGCATGCGCGCCACGTCAGCCGGATTACGCGCACTCATCAACACGCAGTCCGGATACTTTTCGCGCAGAGCGGCTGTGCAGGCGGCCTGAGCGGCTTCGTCGCCCACGAAATCGATCTTGTTGAAGACCCGGATGCGCGGCAACTCGTCCGCACCGATCTCGGCCAGCACATGGTCGGTCACTTCGAGCTGGCGCTCGAACCCGGGGTCGCTCGCGTCAATCACATGCAGCAGCAACTCCGCATCCAACGCCTCGTCCAGCGTGGATTTGAACGAGGCCACGAGGCCATGCGGCAGATTCTTGATGAAGCCCACCGTATCGCTCACCAATACCCGCGGTACGCTCTCCGGGTAGAGGGCGCGCACGGTGGTATCGAGCGTCGCAAACAACTTGTTGGCCACCAGCACCTCACTGCCGGTCAGTGCCCGCATCAGGGTGGACTTGCCGGCATTCGTGTAACCCACCAGAGCGACACCGGCGAGGCCTTTCCGCTCCTGACGGCGCGCACGCTGAGTCTTGCGCTCGGCCTCCATGGCAACGATCTCGAGCTGCAGCTCGGCGATCCGGTCGCGGATCTTGCGACGGTCCAGTTCAGTATGCGATTCACCGGCCCCCCGGCCCCCCATGCCGCTACGCTGGCGGCCCTGTGGCCCGGCCAGCTTGGCCGCTTCACGCAGGCGCGGCGCCATGTAACCGAGCCGCGCGATCTCGACCTGTGCCTTGGCTGCCCGCGAGCGTGCATTGCGGTGGAAGATCTCGAGGATGACCATGGTGCGGTCCATCACCTCGCAGCCCACGGCCAATTCCAGGTTACGGGCCTGCGAAGGCGAAATTTCGTGATCCACCAGAAGCGCCTCGATCTCGCCGCCCTCCGGCTCGCTCAGCAGCGGTGTGCCATCGAGTTCATCAAAAGCGGCCACACCATTCACGTACTCGGCGATTTCCTGGCGCTTGCCCACCCCGAGGTAGCCAGTCTGGTCAAAACCAGCGCGCTTCTGCACAAAGCACTTCACCACCGTAAAGCCCAGCGTTTTTGCCAGTTCGCGCAGCTCCATGAGCGAAGCTTCGAACTCGACATCACTAACCTGCGGCAGTTGCACCGCAGCCATGATCGCGCGGCGGGCTTGGTCTTCCTGTTTCATGCGGGAGGGGCTTCTCTTCTAACAAATGAAGCCGGATGGTACATGGCTCTGCACCCGAAACCCGAGCCCACAAGCATTCAATGAGAAATACTCACGCGCAGAGGCTGTGCCACGCGGGCTCAAGCCAGCAGGCAGCGCAGGCTAACCCGCACTTCCGCCATCACCCGATTACGTTCGGCCACCGTCTGCGCTTCATTCAGCGCGCGGCGCACGCGCTGCTTGCTCACCTCAGAGAGCAGCGGCGAGTCATACAATTCGGCCAGCAGGCCCAGTTCCTGACGAATATTCATGTTTTCCATCCTCAACAAGCTGCATCAATTGCAGTTAATGGATAGAGAACGTACGCAAGCGAATGTTCCACAGAATTTTCTGATCGACACTTCTGTTTTGCTGATAGGCGCCTGCGCCGTCCCGAAGACTGGCGTACTCCGCCCAGGAGTGACGCAGATCGGCAGCAGCGTGTCCGCTGCCGGCGCTTGCCGAGCATCCCCAAGTCGCCACTCCACCGGGAAAAACAACCGCTCAGTGACGTTTAATGCGCTTTCGTCAGGCGAGCGCGAAAGACCCTTTCACTGGCATGTGGGCTGCTCAGTGATCCGGGCACCTCATCGAAACGCCCTGCCCTCCAGATCATGAAAAACACCCCGACCGCCCTCCGAACGCTCATCTCCAGTCTGAAGATGCCGGTCTGCCTGCTGACCCTGCTGTGCCTGAATGGTTGTGCGGCATTAGCAGTCAGCCTGGCTGGGGCTGGAGCAGGCGCTGGCCTGTCGCACCAGATGACCGGCACCGCCACGCGCACCTTCAGCGAGCCGCTCAGCAAGGTCGATAACGCCATGCAACTGGCCACGCGCAAGATGATGCTGGAGGTAGATGAGGTCAACAGCACCCTGAACGGCCAACAGACCCGTGCCCGGGTCGGAGAACTGAAGATCACGATCGGCCTGGAGACACTCTCCGGCAATTTGACCCGGGTGGACGTAGAAGCGCGCAAGGATTTCTTCCGCCTCGATTACGCCACTGCTCAGGAAATCGTGGTTCAGGTCGAGCGCATCTTGGAGAACATGAACATCGCAGCGGCTGAAGCAGAGGCCGAAGCCAGCCGACGCGGCGCTCTCAACGAGGCCAAGTACAAAGCCCCGGCGCCCCAGACAAACACCCCGGGCCGCAAGACCAGCAGCACAGCAAAGCGCCGCGACTCCATCTGAGCTCTTTTCTCTCCATGCCCGAAGTGGATGGCAGGTAAAGCAGGCTCATCCGCTACTTCACCAGACAGGAAGCGTAGTTCCGGCTCAGCAAAGCAAAACGCCCTGCAAAACCGGTTTCATGGTTTTGCAGGGCGTTGCTTTCTTGGCGGAGTGGACGGGACTCGAACCCGCGACCCCCGGCGTGACAGGCCGGTATTCTAACCAACTGAACTACCACTCC
>NZ_JAUOOA010000006.1:0-308075 GCF_030548425.1 Uliginosibacterium sp. 31-12
ACCGCCCACAAGCTGCGCTTGTGGGTTCCCTTCGCGGCTTCGCCGCTACGGCGGCCCCTCACGTCAAACGTTAGCGCTCATCATGAAAATCTTCACGGTCTATTGCGATAACACGCTTGTTGGGCAAACGGAGCTAGAAAACGGCGACCCGCCAATGGGCGTTGCCTTTGGCCGATTCATTCCAGCCGAAGCGTACGGAGCGATCCAAAAGCAGTGCATTGAAAATCACTCAGATCAAAGTGCTTTGAATCTGACGGTTAGAACTCCTAACAATGAAACGATCCAGTGCGTTGGAGTTGGAATCTTGGATTGCTCGCCAGGAGCAGGAGAGGAAGGCATTGAGATAAATGTTTTGGGCATCTCACACCCGCCATATGAAGACCTGTTTCCTCATCATGTGGCTGGTTACGAGAAGCAATTCAAGTAACTGCATGACCTCGCATCTTTTCGCTGCGAGCGCTAACAATTCCGTCGAGAGGGACGGCCACAAGCTGCGCTTGTGGTTCCCTACGCCTTCGGCTCCGGCCGCCCCTCACGTCAAACGTTAGCGCGCAATATCTTCGGGCCTGATTACGATGCCTGTCCTGATCACCGTAGCTGCCTTGTTGTTGCTCTGGGGCTTTATCGTCTGGGATCGTCGAAAACCTTCCCAGAAGATGTCTCGCCATGAAATTGAAAAGGGGTGGTCCGCGAAGCCGTTGCTGAAGTGGCCATTGCTTCTCGCCCTGTCACTAGTTTTTCTCATGCTGGGCACAATCGAATGGCTTGATCCAAGCCTTCCGCCGTTCACAGGAAAACTGTCCGTTATCGTTTCCATTGCACATACGTCGTTTGGCGCACATGGCCCTGCGTATGTATATTTCTGCGTCGGCGTCATGCTGCTTGTCTTGGCCTTCGTTCTTTGGCAACGCAAAGAAAGGCAAGAGCCGTGAGCGGGCTGCGCGCTAACCATTCCGTCGAGAGGGACCGCCCACAAGCTGCGCTTGTGGGTTCCCTTCGCGGCTTCGCCGCTACGGCGGCCCCTCACGTCAAACGTTAGAGCGATTCAGATGAGTGCAATGCGAACGCTTGTCAGATTAAGCAAATCATGTGGTTTCGGGCTGCTTGCATCGTCGCTTGTCACATACGTGTTCGGTGAAGTGTGGTGGCGTATCTATGTCTGGAAAACAGGCGTCGGTAGTGCATCCGAGCTAGCGGAAGATTACGGCGGAGTGTTCTTTCAGCTTATTGCGATGCTTTTTGTTTTTATTGTCGTTTTTGCGCTGTCGTCCATTTTTATGTGGCACAAAGCCAAACCCAAGCTTAATTTTTCCGAAGGTGATGCTAAAACATCGCTCTAACCATTCCGTCGAGAGGGACCGCCCACAAGCTGCGCTTGCGGGTGCCCTTCGCGGCTTCGCCGCTACGGCGGCCCCTCACGTCAAACGTTAGCCGCTCTTCCTTAAGATTTTGCAGCCATTATTTTCACAAATCCTTCTTGTGATATGACGACGATAACTATCAAGGTTCTCCATGTGGTTGATGGGCACCAAGAATTGGTTCGCACAGTACACACTGAGTCAGGCTCAGAAAAAGCACTTAATGGAGCGCGGGCACTAAAAGCTCTGCGCCGCGAGTTCCCTGAAATTGGCTACGTTCATTCGCTCCGCAAAACCGTAGATGGCTGGCTACTCGCACGAACATTGGAGCCAAAAGAAACGTGTAGCTTTCACTACAAGTGGGTGCACTACATTGTGTCCTGATCTCGGGAAAGGCTGACCATGCTTTTTAAACTGTTAAAGTCAATCCCAGCAAGGAAATTTTGTGCTTAAAATTCCGCGGCTAACCATTCCGTCGAGAGGGACCGCCCAAAGCTACGCTTTGGGTTCCCTCCGCGCTTCGCGCTCCGGCCGCCCCTTAGCTCAAACGTTAGGCGCAGAGTTTGCCGCAGCTACTGGCGCCTTTTTCAACCTTGCGGCACAAAGGAGATGTGATGCGTCTATTGTTGGCAATTCTTCTGCCTTGGCTTCAATTTTTTACTATTGGCAGGCCATTCGCCGGAATATTTTGTTTGATCCTACAAATCACGATTATTGGCTGGATTCCGGCTGCCATATGGTCTGTATATGCGCTTAGTCAATACAAGACTGACAAAAAGATTGAAAAGGCTCTTGGTGCACAACGCACTTGAATTTATATAAATAGAAGATGGTTTTGCGTAGTCTAAACATTCAGGCAAAACAGTCGTCGTGAGAAATGCGCCTAACCATTCCGTCGAGAGGGACCGCCCACAAGCTGTGCTTGTGGGTTCCCTTCGCGGCTTCGCCGCTGCGGCGGCCCCTCACGTCAAACGTTAGGCCGCACGATGAAGCCCTGCCGGCCGCTCTTAGCTAGCCTTATGAAACATCTATTCCTGTCGTTCCGCCTTGCCGCAACGCTTCTAAGCCCAGTCGTTGCAATGATCTGCGCTTCTCAAATTAGCCAAGCAATCCTGCCTTCCGTCTACAGCGGCCCCAGCCCGGCCACAAGCGCAGGAATGGCAAATATCGGCCTTGCCATCGTTGTCCTTGGCGTTCCAGTTATTTATGCAATCGGCTATGGAGTCCTTCTACCTCTACTACTCCCACGCGTCGCAACCAGTAAAATCTACTCCCCCACATTTGCGGTTGGCCTGCTGTTGATACTTGGTTTCTTCACGTATCAATCACTCGGTCTTTTCTCAAGTAGCTTTGAATCCGAAGGCGGAAGTGGCTTTTTGTTGGTTGTAGTCGCCATGCTAATCATTGGGGCGCTCGACTACCTCCTTGCTTTTCACAACAACGTCGCGCTGCGAGAGTGGCATGGTCCATTCAAAAAGTGGCTCCTTCAGTGCTTGGTCCGTTGAAATACTCACACAAGCCAGCGATGCGGCCTAACCCTTCCATCGAGAGGACCCGCCCCGGCAAGCCGGGGCGAGCCTCTCATGTCAAACGTTAGGTGACTATGCGCGTCATCGATTACGAACCACAGTTTTGGTACCTGCTTACCGAGAATGAACAGCTCATTCTCAACGTTAGCTGTGAGCACAGTTTTGTTGGTTATGATTTCACGCTGCTGCTTTCTGAAGAGGAAACTAAGAAATTCAAAGAGGGCGGAAAGCCTTATATCAATTCCCTGGCAGAAGCCATCAACTATTCGGCGCCAATCGCCAGGGGCAGCTCTTCCGAGTACAAAAACCGCAATAGTCAATCTAAGTACGAAGAGTTCATATTGGATGCAATTGAACAATGGCAAAAAAAGACCTAGCTCTTTTGGGCGAGTCACCTAACCATTCCGTCGAGAGGGACCGCCCACAAGCTGCGCTTGTGGGTTCCCTTCGCGGCTTCGCCGCTACGGCGGCCCCTCACGTCAAACGTTAGCGCGCATATGAAAACCTTCACCGTCTACTCTGGTAGCACGCTCGTAGGACATACAGATTTGGAAAACGGCGATCCGCCAATGGGTGTTGCCTTCGGCCGGTTTATTCCCGTTGAAGCGTACAGAGCGATCCAGAAACAGTGCATTGAAAACCACGAAGACCAAAGTGCACTAAATTTGACGGTCCAGACACCAAACAACGAAACCATTCAATGTGCTGGGGTTGGAATTCTCGATTACTCACACGAAGCCGATGAAGAATTCATTGAGGTAAATGTTCTTGGTATTTCGCACCCGCCATACGAAAAGATGTTCCCACATCACGTCATCAGTTATGAGCAGCAGTTCAAGTAGTTTCCTGCGCGCCGCTCGTTCCACCGTGCGCGCTAACAATTCCGTCGAGAGGGACCGCCCACAAGCTGCGCTTGTGGGTTCCCTTCGCGGCTTCGCCGCTACGGCGGCCCCTCACGTCAAACGTTAGGGGGCCGCTAGTAACAGGCTTCCGTTTAGTTTCACACCGCCAATAAATTTGATTCGGAGAAAGTCATGATTGAAGCGCTTTGGTCAGTTGAGTTCAAATCCAGTTTCGGCTTAGGTGGTCACGGCATTGCTGTGTTTGAAACCGGCCGAGTTTTCGGCGGTGACAGCGCAATGATCTACACAGGCAGCTACAACATCGAGGGCGGCGTCATCCAAGCCAAAATTGATGTAAAGCGCTACGCGCACAATTCAATGGTGTCTGTCGTTGGCCTTGAAAAATTTACGTTGCAAGTAACGGGTAAGGTCGATACAAAATCTATGTCTTTCGAAGGCTTCGTTGTTGAAGATCCATCCCGAAAGCTTGCTATCCATGCAATTCGTCAAGCAGAGTTACCGTAGCCCCCTAACCCTGCAGTCGAGCGGGACAGCCACAAGCTGCGCTTGTGGTTCCCTCCGCGCTACGCGCTCCGGCTGCCCCTCACTTCCACGTTAGAGCTTGCTGGTTTGGGTTGTTGGTTGAGGGCTTGCGCGTTTCAGGTTGGCCGTGCCGATTTTCGCCAAAAGCTCCTTGTTCGGTCGTGCGGCTTTTGCCTTTGTTGTTTTCTGCTCTTTGCGCAAACAGTTTGTTTCGTATGCCAGGCGTGTAGCTGCGTTCACCGCGCTTGGCCGGTGGTAAATTCGAGGCTGTTCCGTGCGGTTTTGATTTCCGCAGTTCCGTTTTACCGGTGGCCCGTCACGGCGGGCTGTTGAAATTTAGTCCGGGTGCCTGCGCTTGAGGCTTGAAAGGTCGGGGTTTTCTGTCCGGTTTCTTAACCGCAAGCCCTAACTAATCAGTCGAGCGGGACGCCCAAAAGCTTCGCTTTTGGGTTCCCTCGCTGCGCTCGGCGCCCCTCACCTCAAACGTTAGGTGCATCTATGCCGTGGCTTCCCATATACGCGGATGAATCTGATTGCTCTGTTCTTCTAGACCATCTCAACCACTTGGAAGAAATTGCATTCATAGTTTCTGGAGGTATGGGGAAGTGGTTCGCAGTCAATCAGCTGAATTCACTAAAGTCAGGGCGTTATTGCCTTTGGCATGTTTCTAGCGGCCCTCTGCCACTCTTTCGTGGCGCAAGTGAATCTCCGGGTCAAATTGCCAATCCATTCGAAGGTTGGCTTGAAGTAAAAGCAGGCGCAGATTCTTCTCAGCCATATTTTGGTGCAGGTCATCCTGGAGTTTTTTGGCTAAACGTCAGGGGTACTGAAATACATCACTTGTCTGGTCTGGCAAGCATTGGGCTTAGCTCCTTCGAGTGGGTCGGAAATCACTACAAATCCATTGGCAGCTCTGCAACTCCAGAAACAGAAAAGCTATGGAAAAGCCTAGGGCGCTGGGTGAAGAAGAGCACTGTCAAAGTTCCTCGTGGCGGTCCAAACCAAGGAACTTCCCCCGAAATCTGGGCATTCCCCAATGCCGAAGCGCGGTTTGAAAATGGAGCAATTGGCGGCAATGTGTGAATATGCACCTAACAATTCCGTCGAGAGGGACCGCCCACAAGCTGCGCTTGTGGGTTCCCTTCGCGGCTTCGCCGCTGCGGCGGCCCCTCACGTCAAACGTTAGGCATCTCCTGCGCTATGAGCAGAATTCTATTGGGCACCGCGCTACTGATGGCGCCGATCACCTCGAATGCGGTTTATTTAGCGGAGCCAGAATTTAGTTATTTTGTTATTAAGATCCTTGTAGCTGCGGGGTTTGTTCTTGGCCTTGCCACACTAGGCTTGTCCTCCCTTCTAGCGAGGCCGCCACGCAAGGCGAAGATTATGAAGAAAATTGCCATCTGCTATTTCTCAACTTATGCGATTTTGTCAGCAAGTCTATTGTGGGCAATGGATTCAGCTCCAGGGTTTTCAATAAGCAGCAGGTTTGAAAAAACATGCGAAGCTGCCATCTGGATAGCACTGCTTGCATCCTTTGCCTTAGTGTTCTATGCGTACTTTGGTTCTCGTTTTCCAAAACGCCCCAAGCCACCGAAGGTTTAGCGCACCTCTCGATGCTCTGGCACAACGCGACTGATAAAAATCCGCGTAGTCTCAACATCGAAGTGCAACAATCATTTGAAGCGGCGATTTTCCAGCATTTGGACTGATCTAATCACTAAGCATCTTCGGCTCACCTGTACTTGGTCGGCACAGCCGTCAGGAAAAAGTGGGTAACCGCCTCAAACGTGAGACTGATCCGCGCAGCTGAAATAAAAAAGGGGAGCAAGGCTCCCCTTTTTTATTTCCAAGCGTCTGTTTACTCTTTCAACCCGCCACCCAACTGCTTGTACAACTCAACCCGGTTTTGCTCGCGCGCAAGGCGCGTGGTGATCAGGTTCTGCTGTGCGGAGTAATCGCTGCGTTGGGCATCGAGCACCAGCACGTAGTTGCTCACGCCTTTGTCGTAGCGGGCCTGGGTCAGGCGCAAGGCGTCGCTGTAGGCTTGGGACAAGGCCTGCTGGGCTTCAAGTTGCTCGCCAATCGTGGCCCGCTGTGCAAGGGCGTCCGCCACGTCACGGAAGGCGCTTTGCAAGGTCTTTTCGTAGGTGGCGAGCTGAGCACGCTGGCTAGCTTTGGCAGCATCGAGGTTAGCGATGTTGGCGCCGCCGGCGAAGATCGGGATGCTGATCTGCGGGGCGAAGCTCCATGTGCGGTTGTCTCCCGAGAACAGGCCTTCAAGCGAAGGGCTGGCAAAACCGGTGGAGGCCGTGAGACTGATGCGCGGGAAGAACGCTGCACGCGCTGCGCCGATGTTGGCATTGGCAGCGATCAACTGCTGCTCGGCAGCGCGCACATCCGGCCGCTTGAGCAGGGTTTCGGCGGGCAGGCCTGCCGGTAGCTCTGCGGCCTGGGTGACACGCTCAGGCAGGGCAAGCGGCAACAGCTCAGCCGGCACTTCGCCGCCGGTCAGCAGGGTCACGGCGTTGAAATCCTGCTCTACCAAGGCTGCGTAACGGGCCACATCGACGCGTGCCGCTTCAAGCGCGGCACGCGCCTGGGCCAGATCCAGCCCGGACGAAGTGCCGACATCAAAGCGGCGCTGGGCCAGGTTCAGGGTATTGCGCTGGGCGTCGAGCGTGGCCTGGGAGAACTTCTGGCGCTCGCGATCGGCAGCAAGGGTCAGCCAGGCATTCGCCAGCTCGGCGATGAGGCTGATCTGGGTGCTGTTACGGGCTTCTTCGGTCGCCAGGTATTGCGCCAGGGCCTGATCCTTGAGGCTCTGGATGCGGCCGAAGAAGTCCAGCTCCCAGCTGGCCATGCCGATGCCGGCGCTGTACTGGCGGCTAACACGATCCTGCCCGGTGGTGGAGAGCTGCGCCGGGGTGCGGGTGGCGCTCTCAGCGCCGGTGGCGTTGATGGCCGGCAGCTGAGCCGCCCTTTGCACCTGGTACTGGGCGCGCGCCTTGTCGATGTTGGCAGTGGCCACACGCAGGTCGCGGTTGTTTTCCAGCGCCAGGGTAATCAGGCGCTGCAGGCGCTCTTCGGCGAAGTACTCGCGCCAGCCGAGTTCAGCGGCGTTGTACTCACCTGCGCCGGCGGCTTTCCAGCCCTGGGCCACCGGTGCCACCGGGCGCTCGTAGCTGGGGGCCATCGAGCAGGCGGCGAGCACACTGGCGGCCAGCGTCGTAATGATCCATTGCGGGCGCTTCATCATGCTTGCTCCTTGCCTTCTGCAGCGGCTTGCTCACGCTGCGAGGGCTTGTATTTGAAAATGCTGCGCACCACCACGAAGAACAAGGGAATCCAGAAGACCCCGAGCAAGGTGGCGCTGATCATGCCGCCGAGCACGCCGGTGCCGATGGCGTTCTGGCCGCCGGAGCCGGCGCCCGTGGCAATGGCCAGTGGCAGCACGCCCAGCGCGAAGGCCAGCGAGGTCATCAGGATCGGGCGCAGACGCATGCGCACCGCTTGCAGCGTGGCGGCCACCAGATCCATGCCTTCCTCTTGCAGCTGCTTGGCGAACTCGACGATCAGGATCGCGTTTTTGGCCGCGAGGCCAATCGTGGTGAGCAGGCCGACCTGGAAGAACACGTCGTTCGACAGGCCTCGGCCGGAAGCGGCCAGCAGCGCGCCGATCACGCCGAGCGGCACCACCAGCATCACCGAGAAGGGGATGGACCAGCTCTCGTACAGCGCGGCGAGGCTCAGGAACACCACCAGCAGAGAGATCGCATACAGGGCAGGCGCTTGCGAACCGGCCTGACGCTCTTCGTACGAGATACCCGTCCACTCGTAGCCAACGCCTTCCGGCAGCTTGGCAGCGATTTCCTCGACAGCCTGCATCGCAGCACCCGTGGAGAAACCCGGCGCCGGTTGACCAACGAGTTCCACCGAGGGATTGCCGTTGTAACGCTCCAGACGCGGCGAACCATAGGTCCAGCGGCCGGTTGCGAAGGCTGAGAAGGCAACCATCTGGCCCTTGCTGTTGCGCACGAACCACTTGTCGAGATCCTCCGGCAGCATGCGCGAGGCAGCCTCACCCTGCAGGAAGACCTTCTTCACGCGCCCCTTATCGACGAAGTCGTTCACATAGGAACTCCCCCAGGCGGTGGCGAGAGTGTCGTTGATGTCAGTCAGCGACAGGCCCAGCGCGGTGGCGCGGGCATTGTCGATATCCACCTGGTATTGCGGCGTATCGTCCTGGCCGTTGGGACGCACGCCAACGAGGCGTTTGTCCTGCATGGCCATACCAAGGAACTGGTTGCGTGCGGCCATCAGCACTTCATGGCCCACACCGGTGCGGTCCTGCAGCTTCACATCGAAACCGGAGGCATTGCCCAGCTCGGGCACGGCCGGCGGGGCAATGGCAAACACCATCGCATCGCGAATCTGCGAGAAAGCCATCATGGCGCGACCAGCAATCGCCTTGACGCGCTGGCCTGCGCCGTGGCGCTCTTCCCAGGGCCTGAGCTTGACGAAGGCGAGGCCGGTGTTCTGGCCGCTGCCGGCGAAGCTGAAGCCTGCTGCCGTGAAGATGGATTCGACCGCCTCGGTCTCCTTCTCCAGGAAGTGCTTCTCGACTTGCTTGAGCACTTCAACCGTACGCTCCTGGGTGGCACCCGCCGGCAGTTGCACGATGGTGAACAGTACACCTTGGTCCTCATCCGGCAGGAAGGCGGTGGGCAGGCGCATGAAGAGCAGGCCCATGCCGACCACCAGCAGGCCATACACCGCAAGATAGCGGCCACGCTTGCCAAGGATGTTGCCTACGGTGCGGGTATAACGCAGCACCCCCGCGTCGAAAATGCGATTGAAGCCGCGGAAGAACCAGTTCTCCGAGAAGTGCTCGCCCTTGTGAATGGGTTTGAGCAGCGTGGCGCACAGAGCCGGGGTGAGCACCAGCGCGACGACCACCGACAGCACCATGGCGGAAACGATGGTGATCGAGAACTGACGATAGATCACACCCGTGGAGCCGCCAAAGAAAGCCATCGGCACAAACACGGCCGACAGTACCAGGGCGATACCGATCAGCGCACCCGTGATCTGGTCCATCGATTTGCGGGTGGCTTCATAGGGCGACAGGCCCTCTTCACTCATCACCCGCTCGACGTTCTCCACCACCACGATCGCATCATCCACCAGCAGGCCGATGGCCAACACCAAGCCGAACATGGTCAAGGTGTTGATCGAGTAGCCGAAGGCGGCCAGCACACCGAAGGTGCCCAGCAGCACCACCGGCACCGCAATGGTCGGGATCAGGGTCGCCCGCAGGTTCTGCAGGAACAGCCACATCACTAGGAACACCAGGATCACGGCTTCGATCAGGGTCCACACCACTTCCTTGATCGAGTTCTGCACGAACGGCGTGGTGTCATAGGGAATTTCAGCCTTCACGCCCGCCGGGAAGAAAGGCTTCATCTCCTGGATCTTGGCCTTCACGGCCTGCGCGGTTTCAAGCGCATTGGCGTTGGCCGCCAGCTTCACAGCCAGGCCGGAAGCGGGCTTGCCCTTGAAACGGGCCACCACGTTGTAGCCTTCGCCACCGAGCTCGGCGCGTGCCACATCCTTGAGGCGCACCGAAGAGCCATCGGGATTGCTGCGCAGCAGGATCTGGCCGAACTGCTCAGGCGTCTGCAGGCGGCTCGCCACGTTGATGGTGGCATTCAGCTGCTGGCCCTGCACGGCCGGGGCACCACCGAGCTGGCCCGCAGAGACCTGTACGTTCTGCGCCGTGATGGCGTTCTTCACGTCCGCCGGGGTGAGCTTGTAGCTGTTGAGTTTGGCCGGGTCCACCCAGATGCGCATCGCATATTGCGAACCGAACAGCTGGATCTCACCGACGCCTTCGACGCGGCTCAGCGGATCGATCACGTTGGCGACCATGTAGTCCGCCAGGTCGTTCTGACCAAGACTGCCGTCTTCAGACGTAAAGGCCACCACCATCAGGAAGCTGGAGGAGCTCTTGGTGACGGTCACGCCCTGCTTCTGCACTTCCTGCGGCAACGAGGAGAGCGCGGACTGCAGCTTGTTCTGCACCTGCACCTGAGCGATATCGGCATTGGTACCGGCAGCGAAGGTCAGGGTAACGCTCACCGAGCCGGAGGAATCGCTGGCCGAGCTCATGTAGAGCAAGCCATCGAGGCCCTTCATCTTCTGCTCGATGATCTGGGTGACGGAGTCTTCCAGGGTCTTGGCCGAAGCGCCGGGGTAAGTGGCGTTGATCGCCACCGTGGGCGGCGCGATCGTGGGGTACTGCGCAACCGGGAGGGTCTCGATGGAAAGCGCACCGGCCAGCATGATGACCAGCGCGATCACCCAGGCAAAGATCGGGCGATCAATAAAGAAACGTGCCATGGATCTTCTCCTTCTCAGCGGCCAGCGGCCGGCGCGGAAGCAGCGCCTGCCGGCACAGCATTGATCACGGTACCGGGGCGCAGGCGCTGGAGACCTTCCACGATGACCTGATCACCGGCCTTCACGCCTTCAGTCACCAGCCACTTGTCGCCGATGGCCTGGGTCGTCTTCACCACGCGCGGCGCGAACTTGCCTTCCTCGAGCGCCACCATGACCACCGCTTCGCCCTTGGTGTTGCGGGTCACAGCCTGTTGCGGCACGAGGAAGCTGCCTTCACGCACGCCAGTCTGCAGGCGCGCACGCACAAACATGCCCGGCAGCAGTTCCAGTTTCGGGTTCGGGAACACCGCACGCAGATTCACTGAACCGGTGCCGGCGTCCACCGTCACATCGGTGAAGGCCAGCTTGCCTTCGAGCGGGTAGATGCTGCCGTCTTCCAGCTCAAGACTCACCACAGCCTGCTTGGCTCCGCTCTTGAGGGCACCACTGGCCAGTTCGCGGCGCAGCTTGGCCAACTCGGCCACCGACTGGCTCACATCCACATACATCGGATCGAGTTGCTGCACGGTCGTCAGCGCCGTGGCCTGGTTGGCGGTCACCAGGGCGCCCTGGGTCACAGCAGACTTGCCGATACGGCCCGGAATCGGGGAAGACACACGGGTGTAGGCGAGGTTGATGCGGGCCGTGTCGAGTGCGGCCTTGTCGGATGCCACACTGGCTTCAGCCTGCTTCAGGGCTGCGTCAGCGTCATCGTAATCCTGCTGGCTGACGGCCTTGATGCCGACCAGATCTTTGTAGCGCTCAGCCTTCAGGCGGCTGCTGGTCAGCGTGGCTTCTGAGCGGGCCAGCGCGGCCTTGGCGCTCTCGAAGGCATTCTGGAAGCTGGCCGGCTCAATCTGATACAGCGTCTGGCCAGCCTTCACATCGCCGCCTTCGGCAAACATGCGCTGCTGGATAATCCCCCCCACTTGCGGACGAATCTCGGCAATCGCATAGGGCGCGGTACGTCCGGCCAGGCTGGTGGTCAGTGCCACACTGGCCGGGGCCAGGGTCACCACACCGACTTCGGCGGGCGGCATCTGGCCACCGGCCCCCTGAGCGCCGGGCTGGCCCTTGTTGCAGGCGCTCAGTGCCAGGACGGCGAGCAGGGCAGCCGGCAGCAGGCTGTTCTTGTGCGAGGAAAGCTTCATGCGATTCTCCGTTACGGGGGATGCCGTCTGGGCGGCTGGAAGTCAGATATGAAATGGTTGTTAAGCCCAACCATTTCCTTGGGTAGAAATATACATACATCCGTGCATGTATGTAAGTCATCAGCTAAGATGATTTACACGAATTCACCCACGACCAAATCAGTATGGCCCGAAAAACCAAGGAAGAAGCCCAGGCCACACGCGAGTTGCTGCTCGATACGGCCGAGCAGCTGTTCAGTACACACGGCGTCAGCCACACCTCGCTGAACGATATCGCCCGCGCTGCCAGCCTCACCCGCGGGGCTGTGTACTGGCATTTCGACAACAAAGCCGATCTTCTGAAGGGTCTCTGGGAGCGCGTCGCCCTGCCGCTTCAGCAAGGCCTCGAAGCGGTGGACCGGGAACAGGCAAGCAATCCTCGCGCCCGCATCGTGCAAAAAGCTTGCTGGATGGCCGACCATATTGGTGCTGACGCCCACATGCTGGCGATCATGAACATCCTCATGCTGCGCTGCGAGTTCACCGCAGAAACCGAGGGCGCCCGTGCGCACTTTCGCGAAGTGCGCGAAGAATGCCTGGCCGGCATGACCGACGAATTCCGCACGGCCATCGCCCAGCAGCAGCTCCCGCCGACCCTGGATGCCGAGCGCAGCGCATTGGGTCTATTCGGCCTAGTCGACGGCCTGTGCTTTCACTGGCTGATCGATCGCGAGCGCTTCTGTATCCAGGCATGCACCCGTGCAGCCGTCGAGGCCTACTTGAGCGGCCTTGAATGCACCAGATAAAGCCGTAAAATTAGTGTTTCCTCGGTATCGCCACACCAGATTGGTGCATACACTGAGCAAAGAAGTGAGTGACATGCCCAAACGTGCCGATTGGTACAGTTTTCGCATTAAGCTACTTCTATCGCCCTGCGCTCGCCGGGCGTCTGATTTCAGACAGGAGACCCTTTATGACCAAGTTCCACCTGCTTCTCGCCAGCGCCCTTCTCTGTAGTCTTGGCACCGCCCAGGCCCAGGTAGACGGCACCCTGAAGAAGATCAGCGACACCAAGAGCATCACCCTGGGCATCCGCGAATCATCCTTCCCGCTCTCTTATCTGGACGCGAACCAGAAGCCGATCGGCTATCACATCGACGTGTGCATGGCGATCGTGGAGGCCGTAAAGGCCCGCCTGCAGAACCCCAAGCTCGAAGTGAAGATGCAGGCCGTCACCTCGCAGAATCGTATTCCGCTGATGGTCAATGGCACCATTGATCTGGAGTGCGGCTCCACCACCAACAACCTGGATCGCCAGAAGCAGGTTGCCTTTGCCCCCACCACCTTCGTCACCAATGTGCGCATGGCGGTGAAGAAGGCCTCGGGCATCACCGATCTGGATCACTTGGGCGGCAAGCCAGTCGCCACCACCACCGGCACCACCAGTGTGGCGCTGATGCGGGCCAACGAAAAGGGCAAGAGCATCGACTTCAAGGAGGTGTATGGCAAGGATCACGCCGACTCCTTCCTGATGCTCGAAACCGATCGTGCCGTGGCCTTCGTGATGGACGACAACCTGCTCGCCGGCCTGATCGCCAACTCGAAGAGCCCGTCTGACTACGCGCTGGTGGGTGCCCCGCTGTCGATCGAGCCGATCGCCATCATGCTGCGCAAGGATGATCCGCAATTCAAGGGGCTGGTACACGCCACCATTTCCGACATGGCCAAGACCGGAGCCCTCACCAAGCTCTACAACAAGTGGTTCCTCGCGCCGATCCCGCCCAAGGGCATCAACCTGAACTTCGCCATGAGTGATGCACTCAAGGCGCTGATGGCCAAGCCCAACGACAATCCTGCCGAGATGTACAACACCAAGAAGTAATACACTCAGCAAGGAAGCGGCCGACAGGCCGCTTCCTCTTCATGCCTCCGGGAGAAACATGTGAACTACCACTGGAACTGGAACGTCTTCTTCCAGACCATCCCCTCTGGTGACGAGACCTACCTTGCCTGGATCATCCACGGGCTCGGCTGGACCGTTTCCATATCGCTGGCAGCCTGGGTAATCGCCCTTGTGCTGGGCAGCGTGATGGGCACCCTGCGTACCGTCCCCAACACCGGCCTGCGCCTGATCGGCCACGCCTGGGTCGAATTTTTCCGTAATGTACCGCTGCTGATGCAGCTCTTCATCTGGTTCTTCGTAGTGCCCGAGATGCTGCCGCGCGACTGGGGCATGTGGGTCAAGCAGGACATGCCTGCCAAGGAATTCATCACCGCCTTCGTGGCACTGGGCCTGTTCACCTCGGCACGGGTTGCCGAACAGGTGCGCGCCGGCATCCAGGCTCTGCCGCGCGGCCAGCGCAACGCTGGTCTGGCCATCGGTTTCACCCAGGCCCAGACCTATCGCTATGTGATCCTGCCGATGGCCTTCCGCATCATCATCCCGCCGCTAACCTCGGAATTCATGAACGCTTTCAAGAACTCCGGCGTGGCCTATACAGTGGGCGTGTGGGAGCTGATTTTCGTTTCGCGCCAGATGGTAGAAGAAACCGGCGGTCAGGTCATCGAATCATTGATCGTGCCGACTGTGCTCTACATTCTCTGCGCCTATGCCGCCAACCAGCTGATGGCCGTGATAGACCGGCGCGCCCATGTGCCCGGCTTCATCGTGGCGAAATAAGGAAGACGGCCATGTTCAGTACGCTCGATTTTTCCGTCATCCCGCTGGCCTTGCCCGCCATCTTCAAGGGCCTGGCTTTCAGTCTTGAACTCACCTTGATCGCCATGATTGGCGGCGTAATTCTCGGCACCCTGCTCGCCCTCGCCCGCCTCTCCGGCGGCAAGTGGCTCGGCCGCGCCGCCAAGTTCTATGTCGACATCATGCGTTCGATTCCACTGCTGATGATGATCCTGTGGTTCTTCTTCCTGATCCCGCTGCTTACCGGGCAGCCGATCGGCCAGGAAAAGTCCGCCATCATCACCTTCACGCTGTTCCAGGCGGCCTTCTACAGCGAGATCATGCGCGCCGGCATCCAGAGCATCCCGCGCGGTCAGGTCAATGCGGCACTGGCCATCGGCATGACCTACTGGCAAAGCATGGGGCACGTAATCCTGCCGCAGGCCTTCCGCAACATGGTTCCGGTGTTGCTGACCCAGACCTTCGTGCTGTTTCAGGACACCTCGCTGGTCTACGCTATCGGCGCTACCGATCTGCTCAAGGCCGCTGAAAACGCCGGCATGCTTTACGGCCGCACGGTGGAGATGTACCTCTTCGTGTCGCTGATCTATTTCGCCATCTGTTTCGCGTTGTCCATGCTCGTCAAATACATGAACAAGCGCATCGCCATCATTCGCTAGCCAGGTCTCCTCACCATGATCCAGATCCAGAACGTTTCCAAGTGGTATGGCCAGTTCCAGGTGCTCACCGATTGCACCACCAGCATCGCCAAGGGCGAAGTGGTGGTCGTCTGCGGCCCCTCCGGCTCCGGCAAGTCGACCCTGATCAAGTGCGTCAACGGCCTCGAGCCGGTGCAGCAGGGCAAGATCATCGTCGACGGCATCCAGGTGAACGCCCCCGCCACCAACCTGCCCAAGCTGCGCTCGCACGTCGGCATGGTGTTCCAGCACTTCGAACTGTTTCCGCACATGAGCATCATCCAGAACCTCGCCATCGGCCAGGTCAAGGTGCTCGGTCGCAGCCAGGACGAAGCCAATGAACGCGGCATGAAGCTGCTCGATCGCGTCGGCATCAAATCCCACGCCAACAAGTTCCCGGGCGAGCTCTCCGGCGGCCAGCAGCAACGCGTGGCGATTGCCCGTGCGCTGTCGATGGACCCGATCTGCATGCTCTTCGACGAACCCACCTCGGCGCTGGACCCCGAAATGATCAGCGAAGTGCTCGACGTGATGGTGGACCTCGCGCACGAAGGCATGACCATGATGGTCGTCACCCACGAAATGGGCTTTGCCCGCAAGGTGGCACACCGCGTGGTGTTCATGGACCAGGGCAAGATCGTTGAGGATGCCAGCAAGGACGAGTTCTTCGGCCAGCCGCGTTCGGACCGTGCCCAACAGTTCCTGTCCAAGATCCTCAACCACTGAGAACCAGACGGAGCCATGAGGACTGAGTGCCGAGCAGCATCTCGCGGCCCTCAGCCCTCAGCCCTCACGCCATGCCACGTCTAGCCTTGATTGCCACCGGCGGAACCATCGCCGGCAGCGGCTCGCAGGAGAACTACACCGCCGGCGTGCTCGGCGCTGATGTGCTGCTCGGCGCGGTCGCGGAGTTGCGCCGGCTGGCGGACTGGCATGTGGAGCAGCCCTTTGCACTGGACAGCCGCGATATGGAACCGGCTCACTGGCTGCTCCTCGCGGCCCGTGTGCAGGCCATGCTGGACGACCCGGCCATCGACGGCATCGTCATCACCCACGGCACGGACACGCTGGAGGAAAGTGCCTTTGCGCTGGACCTGTTGCTGCCTGCCGGCAAGCCGGTGGTGCTCACCGCCGCCATGCGCCCGGCCACCAGCCTGTCCTCCGATGGTCCGCTGAATCTCTTGCAAGCCGCCTGTGTGGCCCTGCATCCGGCGGCACGGGAGCGCGGCGTGCTAGTGGTGGCCAACGGCCTGATCATCGCGGCACAACAGTTGCGCAAGACCAGCACCCATGCTGTCGAAGCGCTGCAGCCACAGGCCGGCGCGGCGCCCCTCGGCCAGGTCATAGGTGAAATCGTGCAGCTGCCCCCCGGCCAGCCGCCACGCTCCGCGCCACTGCAAGTCCAACCGGGCGAATTGCCGCGCGTAGACATCCTGTATGCCCATGCCGGCGCCACACCAGATCTGATCGCAGCCTGTGTCGCCGCTGGCGCACGTGGGCTGGTGCTCGCCCTGAGCGGTCACGGCTCCATCCCACAATCCTGGCGCCCGGCGCTGGCACAAGCCCGGGCGAGCAGCCTGCAGGTGGTGCGCGCCACGCGCATCAGCGCGGGTGGTGTGTGGCCAAATTGCAACGAAGACGATACCGCTAACGGCTGGCTCGCCGCCGGCCCGCTGAGCCCACAGCAGGCGCGCGTGCTCCTCATCCTGGCACTGGCCGGGCAGGCACACCCTGATCCGCAGCCGCTCTCCGGACTATTTGCGCGCTACCACGCCTGAGACCGGCCTCGCCCAGCCCCGTTAGCAAGGGGGAAACCCCTGTGTAAAAGCGCCTGACACCCCTTGGAGCAGCCCTCTGGTCATGTTGCCAGCCCCTTCGGCGAGGAGTTGAATCGATTCATCCTGCGGGTGAATCGGCGGTCACACAGTTTTGCAAGAAAGGGCTGCCATCCACCTCAAGTTCAGCGCTGCTCCGACGTTAGCGTATTTATCCACGCAAGCGCCCACGGCAGCCGGGCTGATTGCGGGAATCGGGGTGAGGCCTGCGCCGCACTCTGCTCAAATCGACCACGCAGATGGTAACCAGCATGAACACGATGACCCGCCCCGCCCCGGCAGCAATCGAAACCTACAGTGACGAAGTGCTCAATGCCAACTGGCTGCCCCAAGCCATGCTAGCCGCCCTGGGCTTGCCGCCCGGCAACACGCGCAGCCGCCATGCCCGCAGCAGCAGCGTAAAGGATCCGGAGACCTTCATGGCGCGCCTGTACCGCGCCCAAGAATAAGCCCAGCCTCCGGCTTGACGGCTCGAGCAGGTCGCCACGAGCGATCTGCACACCTACCCGCACCACTGTAGCTCAACGCCGGCCGGCGTTGCTGGCCACCGCCGGCGCAGCATCACGTACCAGCCGCATATAGGCCAGCGCCGATTCATTCATGATCTGGCTGATGCGCTCGCTGGTCGTAGCCACATCGCGACGTGCGAACTCGAAACTCTTCTCGCGATCATTCACGGCCAACTCGAAGAACATCCACTGCTGCCGCGCAACCTCCAGATTGGCGCGAATCGTCGGGGTGTTTTCGGCTGCAGCCGCCAGCTCGCCGAAGGCAGCCTTGAATTCCTTGCGGGTCTGCTCCAGATCCACCTCCGCAGCCTTGCCACCCATTCCCGCCCGCATCTGCATATAGATACGCGCCAAGCGCTGCGCCAGCATGTCGCTGCGCGAGGCCAGGTCAACCAGGCGATAGAGTGGCGACTCCTGCGCCAGATCGAACTGCACGGCCAGGCTCTGCGCCGCAATCGAGATCTGCTCGGCTTCAGCCGACAGGCTGCTCGCGGCCGGGCCATTGAGTGGGGCCTCCAGAGCTTTGCGGAAACTCTCCCATTCACTCCCCATACGCCGTGCCGAGCGCGCCGCCGAACCGCTTTGGGCCGCGGCCTGCACGATCGGCAGGCAACGCTCGAACTCGGCAATGCTCTCGGCCAGACGCTGCTGCGCGGGTCCCTGCTCCACGCCCACACGGGCCTGCAGGTAAAGCTTGGCCTGACGCTGAGCCAGGCTACGCAGCTTGCCGGCCGCTTCCATCGGCGTCATCACGGCCGGCGAGGACGGCGCTGCCACGGCCGAGCAGGCGAAAGGAAAGCACAGGATCAGGCAGCGCGCCCACCAGCGTGAATTAATGCACATTTATTTATTACCAAAGTAGTAAGCAAATGTGAATTCTGCGTTGGCTGCATTAAAGCCAGATGACACCCCCGGTCGGTGCTGGACTTGAAGCCCGGCCCAGCAACGCCATCGCGAGAACTACAGGGCGTGGGTACGATCCCCGCGCAGAACGCCGAGCCAGGCTTCGTCGAGGCCACGCGTCAGCAACAGCACCTTGAACAGCTCGCCCATTTCATGCGGCGCCACCAGACGCAGGGCCGCGCGCGCAGCGCGCAGATAGGCCGGCGAATCACTGGGACCAACGCTGCCCAGCAACTCAAGCACACCACAGTTCTGCAGGAAGCTGGCCTGGCTGGTGTAGCCGGCCACGCTGAAGCCCGCTTCATGGGCTGCGGTCGCGATGGCCGTAAAATCAACGAAGCTTGTGATGTCATTAAGGCCGGGCCACAGCAGCACTTCGGGGTGGGCGCGGTGGCGGTAGTAGCACTGCAGGCTGCCGCTAGAGCGGCTGGGCAGGTAGTACTCAGCCTGCGGATAGCCATAGTCGATCAGCAGCAGTGCCCCACGTTCGATGCACGAAGCCCACTCAGCCACCCAGGCCTGGGCGGCAAGACAAATCTCGCTGAGGTATTCCCCCTCCTCCGGCATGTCGACGGGCAAGGCCTCGGCGGCTGCCAGCAGACGACCCGCAGCCGGGCGATCCTGCCAGGCAAATTCACCCTCCGCATCGAGCACCACACCGCGCTCGAAAATGGCGCCGTCGCGCCACACCACCAATTGCACCGGCATCACGTCGAGCACTTCGTTGGCCAGCACGCAGCCACTGAAATTTTCGGGCAGTGCATCCAGCCACACCACCCGCCCAGCCAGATGCGGCACCCGGGCCTGAATAGCTTCCGCCTGACGCACGCGCAGCTCGCCCGAGAGTTCAAGGATGCCGTACTGCGCGGGCAGGCAGCCACGCGCTTCAAGCTCCAGTAAAAGGTCGCAGGCCAGCGCCCCGGTACCAGCGCCCACCTCAATGAGCTCCGGAGCAGAAGCCTCCATGATCTGCAGCACCTGCGCAGCCAGTGCGCGGCCAAAAAGCGGCGAGATTTCCGGTGCGGTCACGAAATCCCCGTCCGGACCAAATTTGCGCGAGCCGCCGCTGTAGTAGCCGAGACCAGGGGCAAACAGGGCCAGCTCCATGAAGCGGGCAAAGCCGAGCCAGCCGCCGGCATCACGGATCTCCGTGGCGATCCGGGCAGACAGGCGGGCGGAATGTTCCAGCGCGTCGGCGCCGGGAGCGGGAAGCTGATTGTGCATAGCCGGATTGTAGCGGCGGCGGTGCTCGCCCGGCATCCACTACAATGACGCACCTGTTCAAAGCGCCCGCCCATGTCCGCCAGCCAGTCCCTGCCGCTTTTCCCGCTCCAGAGCGTGCTTTTCCCGCACAGCCGGATGAACCTGCGAGTCTTCGAAGCCCGTTATCTGGACATGATTGGCCGCTGCATGCAGGCCAATGCCCCCTTCGGCATCTGCCTGATTGCCGAAGGCAGCGAGGTGGGCGCCCCGGCCCTACCGCACCGCATCGGCACCGAGGCCCAGATCGTGGACTGGGACATGAGCCAGCCCGGTATCCTGGGCCTGGTCGTACGCGGTGGTCGGCGCTTTCGCATTCTCGAGCAGGAGGTCGATTCCCAAGGCCTCCTGACCGGCGAAATCGAATGGCTCGGCGAGCCCGACAATGAACCGCCTGCAGCGGAATTCCTGAATCTTCTACCGCTGCTGGCCGTGGTATTGAAGGACGCGGGTGAAGCACGCATTCCACGCCCCTATGCACTCGATGACGCGAGCTGGGTCGGCTATCGCTATGCCGAGATCCTGCCGATCCAGCCTCTGGCGCGCCAGCGCCTGCTGGAGCTCGATGATGCCCAGCTGCGCCTGCGCATCATTGCAGATTACCTCACTCAGCAAGGCCTGCTGAAGAGCGCCAGCTGATGCCGCCAGCCTATTGATTGTTTCAACGAATCAATCATTTGGCGGTTGCAGCCTACCATTCATAGCGGATATCCGCCCCTCGTCCGACGCTGGCGTAAAGCGTGACGGATTCCCTTGTACGCCGAAGGGGAAGCGATCGACACTCAGCACTCACCTGCCCCTAAAATGGACCGGAGAATCTTTCCGGGAGAGATGCCATGAGCGATTCAACGATGGATTTCAGCCAAACCATGCTGGAACTGAACGAAGCCATCAACCAGCTGCGCGAGCGCGAGCCCGAGGATGTCTGCTGCTCCTTCTGCGGCAAGCCGCAGTCTGCCGTAGGCATGCTGGTGCCGGGGCCCAACTCGGTCTATATCTGCGACCTGTGCGTCACGCGTGCCGCGCGCCTGATCTCAACCCGCAGCTAAGCCTCCAGTAGCTTGCGGATCGGTGCCGGGAGCCCCAACTGCGCCAACGCCTCACGCGACACCCAGCGCAAGGCCGCCTGCGCCACGCCAGGCGGCACGCGAGCGAGGCAAGTCCGCCAGGGCTGGATTTGCAGACGGAAATGGGTAAACACATGCTGCACCGGCGGCAGAGCCTCCCAGTTCTGAGGCGCCTGACCCAGATAGCGTAGCGCGGCCTGCGCCGGTGTTTCGCCCTCGATCATTTCGGGCAGGCTGAAGAGCCCTCCCCAGATCCCCTGCAGCGGCCGCTGCTCAAGCAAAACAGTGCCTTCAGCCTCGATCAACAGCAGCTCGGCACTGCGCTGAGGCTGCGCTTTCTTGGGCCGCGGCACCGGCAGACTGGCAGTCAAGCCATGCGCACGGGCATGACAGGATTCACTCAAAGGGCAAGCTTCACAGCGCGGCCGGCTGCGCGTGCACAGCGTTGCACCCAGATCCATCTGGGCCTGCGGATAGATTTCGAGCCCGGTCTCCGGCAGCAAGGATTCCGCCAAAGCCCACAGTTGCTGCTCCACCGCCCGCTCGCCGGGGAAACCACTGATGCCGAAATGCCGGCACAGCACGCGCTTCACATTGCCATCGAGAATCGCCACCCGCTCGCCGTAGCAGAAGGAGGCTATCGCCGCAGCAGTCGAACGGCCGATCCCAGGCAGGCTGGTGAGTAGCGCTGCGGTGGCCGGGAAGCGCCCACCATGCTCACTCATCACGGCCTGTGCGGCCCGATGCAGGTTGCGCGCCCGGGCGTAGTAGCCCAGCCCGGCCCACAGCGCGAGTACCTCGTCGAGCGGGGCTGTCGCCAGCGCAGCAACATCCGGAAAACGCACCAGAAAACGCAGGTAGTACGGGATCACCGTATCCACCTGGGTCTGCTGCAACATGATTTCAGACAGCCAGACACGGTAGGGATCGCGTGTGTTCTGCCAGGGCAGGTCGTGGCGGCCATGTTGGCGCTGCCAGGCCATCAGGCGGGTAGCAAAGTCACTCATGGGGCCGGAGCCTAGCATCGCTGACGACCGTCCGGGCCCAGAAGTATCGCACTCCGCTCAAGGCAGCCCCCCGCTGTGCCGCTAAGCAAGGAAGTTTCCGCATATTCCGGGTGTGATCATGGGCAAATTTTCTGCTGGGCTGCTCTGTGCCGTATGTTGCCTGCCACTGCAGGCGGCCGACTGGCTAGTGGTAGCCAAAGACAAGCTGCGCAGCATCGAGATTGATCGAGGCAGCGTAATGGAGTCCGACGGTGGCTCACGAGTAGCTTGGGGGCGCATCGTGCTCACCGAGACTCAGGCCGACAAAGCCGGCTACAAGACCCTGCGTGCACTGAACCGTTACGACTGCCGCACGCGCAGCTTCACCCTCGTCAAACGCGTCTATCTGTCGGCAGATGACCGCGTACTACGCGAGGAAAACGTTGATGCCAGCAGCCCCAGCGTCGTTCGCCCGGGCACCGTCGATGAGCGCTTCCTGAACGAAATCTGCCCGCCTCCTGCCGCTGAAACAGCGAAGAAAACCAGCCCGGCCAACAAACGCAGCCTGCAGGAAATCGCCGATGAGGCCGGTCGGCGTGCCGCCGCGGCCGGCAGTACGGAGGGCAGCGAGCGTCCCTTTCGCCGGGCCGAGCTCCGGCTCGTCAAGGACGAATCCCCCGCCGCCAGCGCAAAGCCAGCCGCTCCGGGCTCCACAGCCGCTCATGGAGAAATCTCCGCCAAGCCGCCGCTGAACCCGGAACCCAAAGCCGCCAGCCAGGAAGCTCCCACTCCGCCGGTGTATCGCGCGGCACCGCCGCAATACATGCCCCGGCCGGTCGCACCGAAAGCCCCCAAAGCCCCGGCCAGCCATGAGGTCGCGGCGGCTCCGGTAGCTCACAACCCACACGCCCACTGGAGTTACGAAGGCGAGACCGGCCCTGAATTCTGGGCCTCGCTGAATCCGGCCAACAGCACATGTAGCCGCGGCAGCCGGCAATCCCCGATCGACATCCGCGACGGCATCCGCGTCGATCAGGAGGAGCTGCTCTTCGACTACAAGCCCTCATATTTCCGCATCGTCGATAACGGCCACACGATCCAGGTCAATTACGGATCCGGCTCCATGCTCACGGTCATGGGGCGCAACTACGAGCTGCAGCAATTCCACTTTCATCGGCCGTCCGAAGAGCGCGTCGGCGGACGCTCCTTCGCGATGGTGGCGCATCTGGTGCATAAGGATCTGGAGGGGCGCCTGGCGGTCGTCGCGGTACTGATCGAGGAAGGCGCAGCCAACCCTCTGATCCAGACCCTGTGGAACAATCTGCCGCTGGAGAAGAACGAGGAATACACGCCAAAAGCCTCCATCCGCATGAGCGAACTGCTGCCCGCCAGGCTCGATTACTACAGCTACATGGGCTCACTCACCACCCCGCCGTGCACCGAAGGCGTGCTGTGGCTGGTGCTCAAGCAACCGATGAGCCTATCGCGCGAGCAGATCGAAATCTTCAGCCGCTTCTATAGCAACAACGCCCGCCCGCTCCAAGCCCAGAAGGGACGCGTAATCAAGGAGAGCCGCTAGGCAATGGAAGGCGCCGCGCCAGACCGTAGAACACCGGCTCGGCGCCACTTGCCCGTGCGGCGACATGGCCAAGGGTGGCGGCCAAAATCAGCGGGATCATCAATTGCTGATTGCTGCTCATCTCCAGCACCACCACGAAGGAGGTGATCGGGGCCTGAGTCAGCCCTCCCAGATAGGCAGCCATGCACAGCAAGGCCAGCGCCCCAAGCGTGCTGCCGGGGCAGAGAAACTCTACGAAACCGGATAAACCGGCGCCGATGGCCAGCGAAGGCGCAAAAATGCCGGCCGGAATGGAAGAGGCGAAAGTGATCAGCAGAGACAGCATCTTCAGCGGACTGTAGTACAAGGGCATACTGGCGGCGCTGGTCACGGCCTGTCGCGCCTCCTCATAGCCGGTTCCCCATGTCAGCCCGCCACTGGCCAATCCTAATAAAGCGGCGCAAAGCCCGCAGGCCGAGGCAAAGTACATCGGCCGCCCGACCCGCAAGCTGCGCAGGCGCGCCGGCAGAAGGCGTTCGACGTTGATCGCGGCACGCGAAAAGAGGCCGCCAGCCAGCCCACCCAATACACCGCACAGCAAGAGCGCATCGAGTTCGCTGAACACAGCCAGAGTGGCCGCACTGCGGCCGAAATACAGGTAGTTGCCAAGCAGTGCAGTTGAAGCCAGACCTGCCAGTACGACAGCCATCAGGGTGGTGGCATTGGCATTGAAGCTGCGCTTGCGGCTGAGTTCCTCGATCGCAAACATGATGCCCGCCAATGGCGTGTTGAAAGCCGCGGCGACCCCGATCGCACCACCAGCCACCAGCAACTGGCGCGGGCTCGCAGCGTGACGCAGGTAGGACCAGCGCGCGCCCCCCTGCATGATCGCAGCCCCCAGAAAGATACTTGGCCCTTCACGCCCGGCTGCCGCGCCCCACAACATGGCCAACGGCGTCAGCAGGAGTTTGCCGAGTGCGGCACGAAAGCCTGGCATGCGCACCCCATGATCGAGGGCAGCGGCGACCGTCTGTGGAACCCCACTCCCCTGCGTACCGGCAAAAATCCGCAGGCTCAGCCAGCTGCTCAACGCAAAACCGGCCGGCATCCACAGCAGGGCCAGCCAGGGCGACATCGCCATCAGCCGCAGGTGCATCAAGGCCGCCCAATCCGCCAGCACCGCCAGCAGGATCACCCCGCACGCAGCCAGCAGGGCCAGCGCACCGAACAGCCCCCGCCCCTGCCAGCGCCCGGCCCGCAGCGGAATCCGCCAACTGCGTGGCAACTTCGCCATCAGTGCTTCAAATCGCACATGCCTCTCCTCGTCTAAACAGCAACGAACTCATGCAAGCGACGTGCCTTCAGCCTTGCGCATCCAGCGCCTCACCCAGAAAACGCTCCAGGCGCACATCACCGCCATAAGCCACGTTCAGGCGCAACCACGGAGATGCCTGGCCTTGCGGGCGGAACAGGGTACCGGGCGCGAGAATGATGCCCTGCTGCGCAGCGCGTGCGGCCAGCGCTACGGCATCGTCCACGCCGGGAATCCTCGTCCAGATGAAGACCCCGCCTTGCGGCGCGATGAAGGGCGTGAGCCCCACCTTGTCGGCCAGGCGCAGGGTGCGCGCACTGGCCTCACCGAGACGGTTGCGCAAACGCTCCACATATTTTCGGTAGTGCCCCTCGGTCAACATCCGATACACCATATCCTCGGCCGCTTCAGGGGTGGCCAGCGAGGTCAGCACCTTGATGTTGGTGAGGGCCTCGGTGATGTCCGGACGGGCCGCCACAAACCCCACCCGCAGATTGCCGGACAGGGTCTTGGAGAAGCTGCTGATGTAGACCACCCGATCCAGGTGATCGAGTGCCGCCAGGCGCGTCGTAATGCCCGGATGCAGATCACAGTAAGTATCGTCTTCGACGATATGGAAATCGTGGCGCGCCGCGCACTGCAGGATGCGATAGGCATTAGCTGGCGAGAGACAGGCACCGGTCGGGTTATGCAACACCGACTGGGTGAAATACACCTTCGGTTTGTGTTCGGCGGCCAGGCGCTCAAGCTCGGCCGCATCCGGTCCCTCGGGCGTCCACGGCACACCGATCAGGCGCGCACCATGCAGGCGCAACAGGCCGAAAAGCGAGAAATAGCCTGGATCATCCACCAGCACCGCGTCACCGCGCCGGACGAAGTGGTGCACCGCCATATCCAGCGCTTGCGTGGCACCATGCGTCAGCACAATCTGCGCCGGCTGCACCGCGATACCCAGTTCGGCCAGCTTGAAGGGCAGATGCTGGCGCAGCGGCAGGTAGCCCTGCGGGCAGCCGTAGTCGCCCAAATTGCTGCCCTCGTCGCGCAGCATGGCACGTAACTGGCGCCGCAAGCCCTCCTCATCCAGCCAGCTGCGTGGCAGCCAGCCGGCACTCGCGCGCAAGCCCTCGGCCCCCGCATCCAGTGCCTGACGCATCAACCAGGCTGCATCCACAGCCGCACTGGCAATCGGTGCGGGATGAGGATTACTCGCTGGCAAGCTGCGATTAGCGACGTAAAAACCGGACCCACGGCGCGACTGGACATAGCCCTGAGCCACCAGCCGGTCATACGCCTCGACCACCGTGAAGCGGCTCACCTCATGGTTTTCGGCGAACTGGCGGATCGCCGCCAAGCGTGCTCCCGGGCGCAACACGCGATCTTCGATCTGGCCACGAATGGCGTGCACGATCTGATCTACGAGCGGTACGCCGCTCTCGGGGGAAAGGCTGATTTGCAGCATGTGTCGGCTCCTCCGGCCATGTCCGTGCCGGTGATTGGACCGGTACAGTGCGTTGCATTGCCAGAATTATTGTACCGGTCGGAAAACAGAATTGTCCGCTATTGTCTTGCTGCACGACAACAAAACCGGGAGCCATCATGTTGCCGCAAACTACCTCAGCCACCTCCAGTTTTTCACGCCTGCAAACCCTCGCACTGTGCGCTGGCGTCATCGCCATCCCACTCCTGCTGGGCCTGGCCGGCGAGAAAATGCGCGCCATCACGAGCCCGGCTCCGACGCTGCAAAGCTTCGACGCCAGTCGCCAGATGCTCTATGTAGCGCAGGCCGATGGCAGCGTGCGGGTGCTGAACCTGCGCAACACCGTCGGCGAAATCGGTGCTTTGCGCAGCGCCGAACGGCGTGAGGTGCGAGCCATGAAGCTGCAGGCAAACGGTCACGAACTGTGGCTGCGCGGCGACGATGCCGATTACCGCTACGACGCGCACAGCCTGCGTCTGATCGCTCGCGAAGCATCCGTTGCGCAAACCCTGGCCATGAGTGCACCGGCCGCCGGCCCGTTGCAACGCTGAACAAAAGAAACGCAGAAAAACAAAAAGGGACCACGAAGGTCCCTTTTTCATTTCGCCAGAATCTCTGGCGAAGCACCCGGCACTTACTTCACACGGCTCTTGTATTCATCGGTACGCGTATCGATTTCGATCTTGTCGCCGATTTCAACAAAGGCCGGTACCGGCAGTTCGAAACCGGTCGCCAGGCGAGCCGGCTTCATCACCTTGCCGGAGGTATCGCCCTTCACAGCAGGTTCGGTGTACTCGACCACGCGGACCACGGAGGTGGGCAGCTCAACCGAGATGGCCTTCTCGTTGTAGAACACCACTTCGCACTTCAGACCGTCTTCCAGATACTTCAGCGCGTCGGTCATGTTGTCGGCTTCGATGTCGTACTGGTTGTACTCATCGTCCATGAACACGTACATCGGCTCGGCGAAGTAGGAGTAGGTCACTTCCTTGCGGTCGAGTTGAACGACTTCAAACTTGTCGTCAGCCTTGTAGACGAATTCAGAGCCGGCTTCGGTGAGCAGGTTCTTGAACTTCATCTTCACTTGAGCGGCGTTACGGCCACCCTTGGAGTATTCAGCGCGTTGCACGACCAGCGGCTCGGAGCCGACCATCACGACGTTGCCGACGCGGAGTTCTTGAGCGGTTTTCATAGGGGACACCTTAAAGCGGCGCCCGGATGTGCGCCTGACAAGTTTACAAAGCCGGGCATTCTAGCAAGTTTTTACAGAAAATCAGCAGCTTGGAAGCCAGATCAGGCTCTGAAACAAGATTTTTTGTCCATCGCTGTGCGTGCTTCTGCAAGCCCGGCAGCTCGGCCAGCAGATCGGGCCAACAGGCGTCAGCCCCCTCCTCGTCTTCCCAGGCCTGCCAGAATTTGCACTGCGCACGACTTTCCATTTCCCCCAGAGTCTTGCAGTAAAGCGCGAGAAAAGCCGCCAGCTTGGGAAGATGGGCGCCCTCCTCCTGCTGATAGATGTGCCACACCAGAGGCCGCGCGGCCCACTGGGCACGCACAAAGGAATCTTCGCCGCGCACGAAGTTCAGATCACAGGCGGCCAGCAGCAGGTCGTAATCCTGCTGGGAGAGGAAAGGCAGGAAAGCCAGGCGCAGGCGCCCCACCTGCGGAAGCGGCCGGTGGGCGCGAGCCGGCATATCACCGCCGTTGGCCACGCCCTTAGCGGCAAGCCAGGCCTCAATCTGCGGCAGATGCCGCCCGGCAGTGACAGCGCAGAAGATTTCACGCTCGCCGTTTGCCCAAGCATCAAGCAGGCCCGGCAGCGCAGCGTTTTCATAGGCAAACATCGAGATCTTCAAGACCTCATCTGCCACGCAAGCGCCGCTGATGCGCTGCCAGAATGCGTTCTGAGCCGAGGCACTCGATTGAAATATGTGCAGCGTGTCGACCAGCCGGCTTTCGCGAATCAGACCACCAGTTGCTGGCGTAAAACCCGGAAAGAAGAAGTGTTTGACCAAGGGCAGGCGTGGATGCGGCGAGGGCAAGGCATGGCTGCCGGCGGCCCAGTCTTCCGCGGTGAGGTATTCGAGATTGATCCAGACCGGCCGGTGGGCGCGCGCCGCCATTGCCCGCACGTAAGCCTCGGGTGGGTCACAAGCAAAAGCTTCGATCACGAGATCAGCAGCTTCGGCCTGCACAGCGTCCCGCCAGCGGCAAATGCGCACCCCAGCCACCTCCTGCACCGCGACATCCACCGCCACGCCCCCTTCCAGCCGGGCAAAGACTGCCAGATCATCGACCCACAAGCACACGGCCAGGCCATGCTCGGCCACCAGTTGTCGGGCAAGGCGCCAGCACACACCGATGTCGCCATAGTTATCGATGACTTTGCAGAAGATGTCGCAGCGCGTGACGGACATGACAGGATTGATCAGAATGCGGGGTCCCCACATTGTCCCAGCAAGTCACAACAAGATGGAAAAACAGCTCAAAGCCGATGTGCGCGGCCTGCTTGGCCGCCTGCCGATGTTTGCCGCCGTGGATGGCGAAGCGCTGGACCGGATTGCCGCCAGTGTCACTGAACATCGCCTGGCGCGCGGTGATGTGCTGTTCCGCCAGAACTCGCCCTGTACCGGCTTCTATGTGGTGGTACATGGTCAGATGAAGCTGGCGGTGACGGCGCCCAACGGCAACGAAAAAGTGCTGGAAATCATCCCCGCCCACATGAGCTTCGGCGAGGCTGTGATGTTCCTCGGCCGCCCGTTCCCGGTGACTGCCGAAGCCCTGACCGACTCGCTGATACTGGGCGTGCCGCGCGACCCGGTGCAGGACCTGATCGACAGCGACAAGCTGTTTGCCCGCAAGATGCTGGCCGGCCTGTCGCTGCGCCTGCACTCGCTGGTCAAGGATGTAGAGGGCTATGCCCTGCGCTCCTCCACCCAGCGCCTGATCGGCTACCTGCTGCGTGAGGCGGGAGACGATGCCGCCGGCCCGGTCGAAATCGACCTGCCAACCAGCAAACAGGTACTGGCTTCGCGTCTCTCGGTCACCCCCGAGACCTTCTCGCGCATTCTTCACAACCTGTCGGCCGACGGGCTGGTGGAGGTGGATGGCAAGACCATCCGCGTCGCAAACCTTGCCCGCCTGCGCGACCATGAGGCCTGACGGCCTCCGAAACTTGTCAGACAAAGGCGCTAGAATGCTGCAATGCAGCTGACCCGCAACCAGATCCAGCTCTTTTCCCTCATTGCCGTCTCGATGCTGGCCCACATCACGATGGGGGGCGGGCGGATCGCTGCATCGCTCTACATGCTCAAGCATGGCGGCTCGGAAGCCCTCGCAGGCATTGCCTACAGCGGCTACAGCCTGCTGCCGGCCCTGCTCTCGCTTGCGATGGGTAAATGGATAGACCGGGTCGGCGCTCGCAAGGTGATGCGCACCAGCCAGCTGATCATGATCGCTGGCCTGGCCCTGCCAGCCTTGCAACCTTCCATGTTCACCGTCCTCGGCGCCGCGCTGGTTTGCGGTTTCGGTTTTGCCAGCTACATGCTGGCCGCGAACGTTGCCGTCAGCCTGATGCCTTTCCAGCACGAGGGCGAGCGCGTGGGCATGCTGGGCTGGCTGGGCATGGGAAATTCGGTGGCCGCCGTTGGCGGGCCGACCATTGCCGGCTTCGTGATCGACCACGGCGGCTTTGCGGCCGCCTACGCCACGATGGCTGCCATCGTGCTGGCCAGCCTGGCCATGTCCTTCTGTGTAAAAGTACCAGGAGGCGAAGCACAGCCACGCAAGGGCAAGGGGCAAGGCAGCAGCGTGGTAAAAATGGTGTTCTCGGATCCTCGCCTGCTACGCATCTACCTGCTGGCGATGGCGGTTTCGATGGCCTACGACTGCTTCGCGTTCATGACACCGGTGCTGGGGCATGAGCGCGGCCTGTCGGCCACGAGCATCGGCCTGATCATGTCCTGCTTTGCGGTGGGCACGTTCTCCTCGCGTGCGCTGCTGCCCTGGCTGTCCCGTCGTATGGTCGAATGGCGCTTGATGACGCTAGCCTATGCCATCACGGCGACAAGCTTCGTGTTGCTGCCATTTGCGCATCAGGTCTGGCTGCATGCCGCACTCGGCTTCTGCTTCGGCCTGTCCGCAGGCGTTGGTCAACCCGCCATCCTGGGCCTGATCTACCGGGTGATGCCAGCTGACAAAGCGGGTGAAGGTGCCGGCCTACGCGCCATGATGGGGAACACCATGGGGCTGACCGCACCCTCCTTGTACGGCGCAGTCTCCGGGCTGGTCGGTGCAACGCCAGTCTTTCTGGGTGTCGGTCTGGTCGCCGGTTTTGCCAGCTGGCAAGCGGACCGCGGCTGGCGCCTCAGTCGCCGGAGTTGAAGCGGGCGCGGTCAAAGCATCAGAAGCTGATCGCCATACCCAGAGACCAGCCGGACACCCCTTCACCAAACACATGACGCGCCACCAGGCGGGCGCGCTGAGTCAGCGGCAACCAGGTCGCGCTGGTATCCAATTCCAGACCAAATCCGAGCGAGAACAAACGCTTGAAACCCAAGGCATAGGCCTGATCACCGAAAAATTCGGAGTAGGTGCCTTCATAAACATAACGAACCGGCCGTTCGAACGCGACCCAACCGGTCGGCACCCGCAGTCGGCTCCATACATTCAGGCTTTCTGCGGTGGCACTGCCATTCATGGACGCATCCAGATCGCTCTTGGTGCGCAGAGTGACGTTCGTATAACGAATCTCCAGATCCGTGTCGTACTCAGGCGTGAATTTCTCCCAATCCAGCATCAGCGAACCGCCATTGCCATAGGCGCTCATCTTGCCGCCTTTCAGAAAATCGATATCCGAGCCGGTCCTGTAATTGATGAAACTCGCCGCAAGCGAAGCATCGCTACTGACATAGCCCTGGGTGTAATTGAAGATGGGTCGCAGAGAGAGCTCCGGCATCAGCTTAAAGTCCCAGCCAAGGCCTACAGTCACCGAAGCGGTATTCCATTTCGTCGGAACTTCTCGCTCTTCCGTACCGTTGCTGACAAGGAATTTCGGATCAAAGCGCGAGTAGGCCGCGTTCCCCTCCATATAAACAGGCACGTCTTTGCTCAGCGTGAAGCCGCCCCCCAACTGGGACATCTGCAAATTCGGATTACCCGTCGAGCCACTGCTCAGTGACAGGGAGCTGGTGGTGACGTCCGGCGTAATGGTGAAGGTCATCAGCGTCAGCACTGCATCAGCATTCCTCTTTACGTTCGTGCCGATGACTTGCTGCGCCTGTGCTTCCGACAGCGCACCCGCAGAGAACAGAAGGAGGGCCGCAAGACGGACTTGAAAGAAGCAGAGGCGAGGGTTGCGCATGGCATTCAAGGCAGAAGTAATGAAGTGATTCTGAGCGTACACTCCGAATGCTGCAATATGCCTGCAGGGACGGTCTCCATCGCAAAAGTCAGTACGGGAACCACGCCGAAGTATGCAAGTCGAACCAGTAAGCCCCGATATTTCAAACACTTCTGTTATTCACTCAGCGCACTCATGCTCCATCCAACCAACATCGAATTGCTCGCCGCGATCCTTTTTGCGCTGGCCCTGATTCACACATTCTCCACCCGCCTGTTTGAACGCTTGGCTCACCAGCACCCCAAACACGGAGGACTGTTTCACCTGCTGGGCGAAGTCGAGGTCGTCTTCGGCTTCTGGGCGATGGTGCTGTTCGTACTGATGCTCTTCCTCGATGGCAAGACTGCTGCTACCACTTACGTTTCTTCACGCAGCTTCATCGAGCCCCTGTTCGTGTTCGTCATCATGGTCATCGCAGCCAGCCGACCGATCATGGAGATGGCAGCACATCTAGTCAGAAGTCTGGCCAGACGCTTGCCACTTCCCCGCGACACGGCCCTCTACATTCTCTGCCTGGGGCTGCTGCCGCTGGCAGGCTCTTTCATCACCGAGCCCGCCGCAATGACCGTCGCCGCCTTGATGCTACGCGACAACTTCTATGCGCGCGAAATGAGCGAGCGCTTCAAGTACGCCACCATCGGTGTGCTCTTTGTGAATATTTCTGTCGGTGGCCTGCTCACCTCCTACGCGGCCCCCCCTGTGCTGATGGTGGCGGGCGCTTGGGGCTGGGACACCGGCTTCATGCTTAGCATGTTCGGCTGGAAGGCCGCCGTTGCGGTGCTGATCAATACCGCTACAGTCTGCTGGCTGTTCCGTAAGGAGCTGATGAACCTGCCTGAACGCGAAATGGCCGGCGGAGCGACGACC
This sequence comes from Uliginosibacterium sp. 31-12, assembly GCF_030548425.1. Classification (NCBI taxonomy): domain Bacteria; kingdom Pseudomonadati; phylum Pseudomonadota; class Betaproteobacteria; order Rhodocyclales; family Zoogloeaceae; genus Uliginosibacterium; species Uliginosibacterium sp. 31-12. The sequence goes on from NZ_JAUOOA010000006.1 coordinate 32,394, forward strand.
CCGTTAGCGGTCAATCTTATTCATATAACATTCTTGGCCGCCACGGTTTTCTTTGCCCACTACCCTATCGTTTGCATCGGCCTGTTAATGGCGTTCATCGGCTTCACGCATGCCTACAAGCGCTACCAGAGCCCATTGATGGTGACCGAAGCCTTGCTGGTGGCTTTTTTCCTCGGTGGTCTGGTGGTGCTCGGAGGCTTGCAGGAATGGTGGCTGAGCCCACTCCTGATGAGCATGAGCGAACAGGCGGTATTTTTCGGCGCCACCGCGCTGACAGCGATTACCGACAACGCAGCACTGACCTATCTGGGCTCACTCGTTGAAGGCCTCAGCGATGGCTTCAAATACGCCCTGGTTGCCGGGGCGGTCGCTGGAGGCGGCTTGACCGTGATTGCCAATGCACCGAACCCGGCCGGCGTTTCGTTGCTGCGCGGCCACTTTGCCGACGAATCGATCGGCACGCTGCCACTTCTACTGGCCGCATTGCCTCCCACGCTGGTCGCCATGGCGGCGCTATTCCTGCTTTGAGCGCAGCACACGTAAAAAAGCCTGCTGATGTGCGGGCTTTTTTACATGTGCCAACGCGGAATCAACGATCGTAAGGATCATCCTGATCCAGCACATCCCGCTGCCGCTGCACGAACTCCTGAGTGGAATCGATCCCACGCAACTGTAGGATGGTGTTGCGCACGGCCGCTTCCAGCAGCACAGAAAGGTTGCGGCCCGCAGCCACTGGCAGCACAACCCGGCGCACCGGCACCCCCAGAACATCCTGCGTGTCTTCATCATCCAGCGCCAGGCGCAGGGGCTCGTTCTGGGCCCCGGTACGGCGCTGCAAGTGGGCGATGAGCTTGAGCTTCATCTTGCGTCGGCAGGCCGTTTCGCCAAAGATGGTGCGGATATTGAGAATGCCCAGGCCACGTACTTCGAGGAAGTCCTTGAGCATGTCCGGACAACGGCCTTCCAGCACTCCGGCGGCTACGCGCGAGATTTCGACTACATCATCAGCCACCAGACCGTGGCCACGCGAAATCAGTTCCAGCGCCAGTTCAGACTTGCCGGCCCCCGAGTCGCCGGTGATCAGCACCCCGACCCCCAGCACATCCATGAACACCCCATGCAGTGAAACCCGCTCGGCCAGCTTGCGCGAGAGATAGGCGCGCAGTACATCGATTATCCGGGCGGACTCCAGCGGCGAAGCCATTACTGGCACCCCAGCCTCATCACAGGCGCGGCGGAAGAGCTCGGGCACTTCACAGTCATCTGCCACGATCATGCCGGGCGGGGTGGCGGCAAAAAGATCCATCATGTGCAGATCGAGCTTATCCCGGCTCTGCCGGCGCGCCCAGGCGAACTCAGCCTCACCGAGGATCTGCAAACGATTCGGGTGAATCATGTTGAGGTGGCCAACCAGATCAGCGGGCCACACCCGATTGTCAGACACCGACAGGAAGGAATCCAAACGCCCGGCCACATGGCGCAGCTGCAAGGCTGCGCGATTGACTTCAAACAGCTGAGCTACGCTCGCTCGCCGCATGGAGGCTCCAGTTCTGGAAGGCTGCCGCAATGGCGGCGGAATCTGGTGCGCTCAGCAGGGTGTCACGAAACCCCTTGTCACTGAACATCTGGGCGAGTTCGGCGAGCAGACGCAGGTGGGTCTCATTGGCCTGCTCCGGCGCCAGCATCACGAAGAACAGACTGACCGGCAACCCATCCGGCGCATCAAAAGGGATCGGGCTAGCTGTGCGCAGGAAAGCGCCCAGCGGCTCTTTGAGACCTTTGATGCGCTGATGCGGAATCGCAATTCCCATCCCAAGCCCTGTCGAACCAAGCTTTTCGCGCTGGTTCAGTGCATCCACCAGCTTGCGGGCCGCGAGGCCACTGTCGCGCTCGCACAGCTCGCCAATGGCGGCGAACAGGCCGTCACGCGCGGAGGCCGCTACATCGACACGGATGCGCACGGGGTCAAGGATCTGCGAAATCAGGTTCATGAGTCTTTACAGCACAGCGGCGAGTCTCCGGACCGGAGCTCGCCGCTTTCTGGGTTTCAGAGCGGTTGAGGCAGAAAGCCTCAACCATCGCCGGCCGGACAATTCTGCCTGTCCAGACCGGCTGCGTCCAGCGCTTCAGCTGGCGCTCTCAGCGCCTTGCCGTTTCATCGATTCACGGTTGTGATCGCTGATCTTTTCCTTGTGCTTGAGAACCTGACGATCCAGCTTGTCTGCCAGCGCATCAATGGCGGCATACAGGTCGTCGTCTTCACTTTCCACGTGGATATCCTTGCCGCGCACGTGAACAGTCACCTCTGCTTTCTGCTTAAGTTTCTGTACCGAGAGGGTCACATGGGTCGCCGTAACATGATCGAAATGGCGAATCACCCGATCGAGCTTGGAAACCACATATTCGCGCAAAGCGGGAGTGACTTCCAGATGATGGCCGGTGATGTTGAGATTCATAAAACTACTCCTCTCCTGTTAGATCGACTTGCGCTGACTGACCGGCGGAATATTCAGCGACTCCCGGTATTTCGCAATCGTCCGGCGTGCCACCACGATACCCTGCTGGCCCAACAATTCGGCAATCCTGGCATCCGACAGGGGTTTTTTCCCGTCTTCGGCCGCGACCAGCTGGCGAATCAGCGCGCGTATCGCCGTTGCTGAACATGCACCACCGGTATCGGTGGAAACATGACTGCCAAAAAAGTATTTCAGTTCGAACACACCGCGGGGACTGGCCATGTACTTCTGGGTGGTCACCCGCGACACCGTTGACTCATGCAGCTCCAGCTCTTCGGCGATTTCCCTCAGGGTCAGCGGACGCATGGCCACTTCACCATGATCAAAGAACTGGCGCTGACGTTCGACGATGGCCTGCGAAACACGCAGGATGGTGTCAAATCGCTGCTGCACATTCTTGATCAGCCACTTGGCTTCCTGCAGCTGTCCCGATAAGGAACTACTTACGCCCCTGTTCTGTTGAAGTATATCGGCGTAGACCCGATGGATCCTGAGTCTCGGCATGGCCTCTGGATTGAGGCTCACCGTCCAGCCGCTACGTTGCTTGCGCACCACCACGTCCGGAATCACGTAGCGCGTTTCCATCGGTGCAAATTGAGCCCCCGGACGCGGATTCAAATGACAAATGAGTTCCTGAGCTGCGCGCAAGGCATCATCATTGCAGCCCAGGCGCCGCTTGAGGCGCGCGAAATCGCGCGCAGCCAGCAATTCCAGATTGCCGTCCGCGATCAGCATGGCGTGATCGCGCGTGGCACTTTCCGGCAAAGCGCGAATCTGCAGGAGCAAGCACTCCTGCAAGTTGCGAGCGCCGATGCCGGCGGGGTCAAGGTTCTGGACCTGATGCAAGGCAATGTTCAACTCATCGAGTTCTACTTCCCATTCGGCCGGAATCAGCGGCAGAAGTTCCTCGAGGTCCTGCAGCAACAAACCGTCGTCGTCCAGCGCTTCGATGATCAGCTGCACCAGCGCACGATCACGATCAACCAGCGGCATCAGGGCGACCTGCCCCAGCAGGTGATCCCGCAAGGAAGTAGCGGCGGCCTGGAATTCCTGAAAGTCGGAATCATCGTCGTCCCCACCGCCATTCCGCGAGGCGCCTTCCGTGCGCCATTCGGCAGCTTCGCCGATATCATCATCCGAAACGCTGTCGTAAGCCTCTCCGATGTTGTCCGGCATGTCCGTCACGCTCGGCGACTCGAAATCCTCATCGCCGGAGGATGAAGCAGAGGATTCGATGCGGTATTCCTCACCCGCCGTCGCCACACTGGCTTCGCCCGCCTCGACAGGGACGGGTCCATCACTTTCTTCGTCACCGCCTTCACGCTCCAGCATCGGGTTTTCGAGCAGGATGCGTTCGATCTCCTGATTGAGTTCGAGCGTGGACAGCTGAAGCAGCTTGATGGATTGCTGCAACTGCGGGGTGAGCGCAAGTTGCTGGGAAAGGCGGAGCTGAAGCGAGGGTTTCATTCTTTACAGACGGGGAGGTGCGGAGCGGCCAAGCCTAGAGGCGGAAGTGTTCGCCAAGGTAAATCTGCCGTACCTGTTCATTCTGCACGATTTCTGCCGGTTTGCCGCCAGCCAGCACCTCACCCGCATTGATGATGTAGGCGTGATCGCAAATACCGAGGGTTTCGCGCACATTATGGTCGGTAATCAGCACGCCAATACCGCGCGCCTTGAGGTAACTGATGATTTTCTGGATATCAATCACTGCAATCGGATCAACGCCGGCAAAAGGCTCATCCAGCAGGATCAGACGCGGACGGGTGGCCAGCGCACGCGCGATTTCGACGCGGCGGCGCTCACCGCCGGACAAGGACATAGCGGTCGCTTCGCGCAAATGGCCGATGTTGAGTTCATCCAGCAGCTCATCCAGACGTTTTGCCATGTCTGCGCTGGAGAGCTTTTGCAACTCCAGCACCGCCATGATGTTCTCGGAGACCGTAAGTTTGCGGAACACCGAGTTTTCCTGCGGCAGATAGGAGAGCCCTTGGTGCGCCCGTTTGTGGATCGGCCAATGGGTGAGCTCGGTTCCATCGAGATGGATCTTGCCGCCATCGGCACGTACGAGGCCGACGATCATGTAGAAACAGGTGGTCTTGCCTGCGCCGTTCGGCCCCAGCAAGCCCACCACTTCGCCACTGCCAACCTCGAAGGACACGTCGTGCACCACGGTGCGTGCCTTGTAGCGTTTCTGCAGATTGCTAACCCTGAGCAGACTCATCCAGTGTTTCTTTCAAGAGTTTCCTGATGATGTCGACCGCAAACCCTCTGGTCTGCAGGAAGCGCGCCTGACGCGCCCACTCCCTGTGATCCTGCGGCAACACCCCGAATTTTTTCTGCCACACGCTGCGCGCGCGCATCAGTTCATCTTCCTGCAAAGCCTCGCCCATGGCGCCAGCTGCCGTCTCGCGATCCACTCCCCGGTCATCCAGCTCACGACGGATGCGCGCGGCACCAAAGCGGCTGGCGCGCGATCTCACGAAACTCTCGGCAAAGCGCTCGTCAGACTGCAGACCTGTCTCTGCCATGCGATCCAGCACGGCTTCGACATCATCGTCGGCGCCGGCTCTTGCCGCCAGCTTGCGCCGCAGCTCCAGCCTCGAATGTTCGCGCGTGGCGAGCAGACGCAAGGCTGTCGAGCTGAGCGAAGCGGCGGGCTTCTTCAAACAGCTTACTCCGCTTCAGCCACAGTAGGCATCACGGCAACCCCCACACTGGCACGCACCTTGTTTTCGATCTCGAGTGCCAGCGCCGGATTGGCACGCAGGAATTCACGTGCATTGTCCTTGCCCTGGCCGACCTTCTCGCCGTTGTAGGCGTACCAGGCACCGCTCTTGTCGACGATTTTGTGATCGACGCCCATGTCGATCACTTCGCCTTCACGCGAAATGCCTTCGCTATAAAGAATGTCGAAGTGGGCTTCCTTGAAGGGAGGCGCTACCTTGTTCTTGACGACCTTGACCTTGGTTTCGGAGCCGACGACTTCGTCGCCACGCTTGATCGTGCCGGTGCGGCGAATATCCAGACGGACCGAGGCGTAGAACTTGAGTGCGTTACCACCGGTGGTGGTTTCCGGGTTGCCGAACATCACACCGATTTTCATGCGGATCTGATTGATGAAGATGACCAGCGTATTGGTGCGCTTGATGTTGGCCGTCAGCTTGCGCAGAGCCTGACTCATCAGGCGCGCCTGCAGACCGGGCAACTGATCGCCCATTTCACCTTCGATTTCGGCCTTCGGCGTAAGCGCGGCGACCGAGTCGATAACCACGATATCGATACCGCCAGAACGCACCAGCATGTCGGCAATTTCAAGGGCTTGCTCACCGGTGTCGGGCTGCGAAATCAGCAGATCCTCGACCTTGACGCCAAGCTTTGCTGCGTATTGCACATCCAGGGCATGCTCTGCATCGATGAAGGCGGCCGTACCGCCAATTTTCTGCATTTCGGCAATGACCTGCAGGGTCAGCGTGGTCTTGCCGGAAGATTCCGGACCATAGATTTCCACCACCCGGCCACGCGGCAGGCCGCCGATGCCCAGCGCAATGTCCAGCCCGAGAGAGCCCGTGGAAACGGCCTGGATGTTTTCTTCCAGTTTGCCGTCACCCATGCGCATGATGGAACCCTTGCCGAACTGCTTCTCGATCTGGGAGAGTGCGGCGGCAAGTGCCTTGGCCTTGTTGTCGTCCATGAAAGTCCTCACTGAGTGGTCTGAAGGATTATGGCACAGAGCTTGCTGTACGAAACCGAAGTCCGCCCCGCATGCCAACTCGACTCCGCCCGGGAGCCGACTGCGCCAACTACTGTACAAATATACACCATCATTTCTGCGACACAAGTCACAGCTCGAAAACTTGCTTTGTGAGAACAAGTTAAGGCACTTGGCGCCCCTAACCGCTTAGGTGATGATTCGCGTCCGCAGCTCATGAATACACCGCCCCCAGCCCCGGAACCCCACCATGCTTCGTAAGTCGCTTGCCCTGCTCACCGCGTGTTGCCTGCTCAGTGCCTGTCAGAACAAGGAGGCTGCGCCAGCGGCAGAAAGCTCGGCTCCCGTCAGCGGGGTATCTGCGCCCGCCGCATCTGCTCAGGGCAGGCCGCAAAGCGTATCAACCACCATCAGCCGGGTGGAGGACGTGCCGATCGTGATCGAGACGCAAGGCAGCGTCGTACCGCTGGACGAAGTGGATCTGCGTCCGCAGAAAAACGGCATGATCACCGCCATTCATTTCACGGAAGGCCAGGAGGTACGCCGCGGCCAGTTGATGTTCTCGATGGACTCACGCGACGACGATGCCAACGTCGGCAAGGCCGAGGCCGGCGTGGCCAGTGCCGAAGCACAGGCGGCAATTGCCGAGCGTGATCTGAAGCGCGCTCAGGAAATGTCTGAAAAACAGTTCATCTCACCCTCGGCACTGGACACGGCACGCAACAAAACCGATACCGCCCTTGCCAATCTGGGTCAGGCACGCGCCAGTCTGGAGCAGGCTCGGGTCGGTCGTACCTATACCCGCATCGTGGCCCCTTTTAATGGTCGTGCCGGCGTGATCAATGTACGCCCCGGCAGCCTCGTGACTTCCAACTCCACCGCCACTGCACTGGTGCGCCTGACTCGCATGGATCCGATCGGGGTGAGCTTCTCGATCAGCGAACGTGACATGGGCCCCTTGCTCGTCGCGCTGCGTAAGGGCCCGGTCAAGCTCAGCGCGCGCACCAATGCGCAGGCCGTGCTGAAGGGCGAAGTGAGCTTCGTTGACAGTTCGGTAGATCGCGCTTCCGGCACCTTGCTGATCAAGGGGCGCTTGGAGAACAAGAATCGACTGGTATGGCCGGGCCAATACTTGTCGGTAAAACTCGAAGCCGGCAAGCTCGACAATGCCGTTGTGCTGCCGGCGCAAGCGGTGGTGAACGGTCCCAACGGGCGCTTCGTGTACGTGGTGCAGGACGATCAGACCGTGCAGCCGAAAAACATTGAACTGCAGCGCATCGCGGATCAGCGCGCCGTCGTGTCCGGCATTCCGGCGGGCGTGAAGGTTGTCTTGGAAGGCACCCAAAACCTGCGCCCCGGTGTGAAGATCACGGAAACGAAGGGGGACAAGGAAGGCAAAGGCAAGCGCGCCGAGAAAGCCTCGGACGACAAGGCCGCAGCCCAGCCCACAGCTGCCGCCAATACGGCCGGAGGCGTTGAAATACCCCCCGGGTTCACGCCACGCGACCCGGACCGCTGGGCTACCGCCAGCGACGAGCAGAAGCGCGAGATCCTTGCCCGCTGGCGCGAGCGTCAGGCACTCAAGGCGGCTGCGCAATGAAGTTCACCGAGCAGAGCATCCATCGTCCGGTCGCCACGACCCTGCTGTGGCTAGCCGTGATGATTGGCGGTATCGCCGCCTGGTTCAAGCTGCCGATCGCAGCCCTGCCCTCCTTCAACCAGCCGATCATCCAGGTCAGCGCCAGCCTGCCCGGAGCCAATCCGGAAACCATGGCCAACTCAGTGGCCACGGTACTGGAGCGCCAGTTTTCGACGATCTCCGGCCTCAAGATGATGACCTCCTCCAGCACCCTGGGGAGCACCAACCTGACGCTGGAATTCATCCCCTCGCGCGATATCGATGCCGCCTCGGTGGATGTTCAGGCAGCGATCATGCGCGCCAACCGCCTGCTGCCCAAGGACATGACCACGCCGCCAAGCTACCGCAAGGTCAATCCGGCGGACGATCCCATCCTCTTCATCACCCTGGACTCACCCTCGCTATCGCTGGACCAGCTCAATGACTACGCAGACAACCTGATCTCGCCGACCCTTGCCACGCTGGACGGGGTGGCCCAGGTCAGCATCAACGGCCAAAAGCGCTATGCCGTGCGCGTGACGGTCGATCCGGCTAAGCTCGCCGCACGCGACCTCTCCATCGGTGAGCTATCCACCGCTCTGGCCGCCGCCAACTCCAACACGCCGATGGGCTCACTCGAAGGTGCGCGCCAGACGCTGGTGATCACCGCCAACGACCAGCTCATGAACGCCACCGACTTCGGCCGCATGATCGTTGCCGTGAAGAACGGCCAGCCGGTACGCCTCGCCGATGTGGCTGAAGTGGTCGACAGCGTGGAGAACATCAAGAGCGCCAGCTGGGTCAATGGCAAGCGCGGCATCAACCTGCAGGTCCTACGCCAACCGAGCGCCAACACCGTGGCCGTGGTGGATGCGGTACGCGCCGCCATCCCCAAGCTGCAAGCGCAACTGCCGGCCTCGGTGGATATCAGCATCCTCAATGATCGTTCGACCTCGATCCGCGAATCCATTCACGACGTGAGCCTCACCATGCTGCTCACGATCGGGCTGGTGATGCTGGTGATCCTGATGTTCCTGCGCCGCATCTCGGCCACCCTGATTCCCTCGGTTTCCCTACCCGCCTCGCTTCTGGGCACCTTCGGCCTGATGCTGTGGGCCGGCTTCAGCCTCAACAACATCTCGCTGATGGGCCTCACCATCGCCATCGGTCTGGTCGTCGATGACGCCATCGTGGTGCTGGAAAACATCGTGCGCCACATCGAAAACGGAGTGAAGCCTTTCCCGGCCGCCGTGCGCGGCGTGCGCGAAGTGAGCTTCACGGTGATCTCGATCTCGATCTCGCTGGTCGCCGTGTTCATTCCGATCTTCTTCATGCCTGGCACCGTGGGCCTGATGTTCCACGAGTTCGCGGTGGTCGTGACGCTCTCCATCGCCGTCTCAGCGCTCGCCGCCCTGACCGTGATTCCGATGCTGGCGGCGCGCTTCATCCATCACCATCCGGAAGAAGCAACGCACGCCCCCGCCTGGAGCCGGGCCTTCGAGCGCGGCTTCGAGGCGGTGCTCAACGCCTACGGCCACAGCTTGGCCTGGACGCTCAAGCGCCGCTGGCTGATGCTGCTGCTTGCGCTGGCCACCTGCGTCGGCACCGTGTGGCTGTACCTGATCATGCCCAAGGGCTTCTTCCCGGATGAAGACATCAGCCAGGTGCGCGCTCCCGTCACCCCAGCTCAGGATATGTCCTGGCAAGCCGTACGTGACATGACATTGCAGTACGACGAGCGCATCCGCCGCAATCCCTACGTGTTGGATGTGGTCTCCAACATGAACGGCAGCGGCACCCGTGGTTTTATCTTCATCACCCTCAAACCCAAGGGTGAGCGTCCGCCTATGAAGGAAGTGCTGGAAAGCCTGCGCAAGGATGCGGCGGGCATTCCCGGCGGACAAATCTCCTTCTCCGCGATCCAGAACCTTCGCATCGGTGGCGTGAGCTCGGCTTCGCGCTTCCAGTACACCCTGCAATCGGTGGACTACGACCTGGCCGCCAATCAGGCCGAACGCATGCAGCGCCGACTGCGCGAATCGCCTCTGCTGAAAGATATCGCTACCAACTCCGAGCGGCGTGCCGTGCAGGCCAAACTGGTGATCGACCGCGATCAGGCCCTCGCCCTCGGGGTGGACATGCAGAGCCTGCGCAATGTGCTCAACGCCTCCTTCGGCGAACGCCAGGTGACCTCGATCTACGCGCCGCAGGACAACTTCCCGGTGCTGCTGCAGTGGGCCGACGAGTACCGCGATGACGAGAGCGGGCTGGACTTCCTGCGCGTGCGCGCCAAGGGCGGCCAGCTGGTGCCGGTCACCGCCTTTGCGCGCATCGAACGCGCAGCCGTCAACAACTCGGTGAACCACCAGGGACAGATCGGCGCGGTCACTCTGTCCTTCAACCTCGCCCCGGGTGTCACGCTCTCGCAAGCCATCGACGAAGTGAAGAAGATCAAGGAAGACCTGGCCATGCCGGCCAACGTCTTCGGCGCCTTCGCAGGTGATGCAGCGGTCTATCAGGAATCCCAGGGCAGCCAGCTATGGCTGATCCTGATCGCCATCGCCGTGATCTACGTAGTGCTGGGCGTGCTGTACGAAAGCTGGATCCACCCGATCACCATCCTTGCGGGCATTCCCTCGGCGGCCGTGGGCGCACTGCTCTCGCTGCAGCTCGCCGGGCTAGAGCTCTCCTTCATCGCCATGGTAGGCATCCTGCTGCTGATCGGCATCGTGAAAAAGAACGCCATCATGATGATCGACTTTGCGCTGGAGGCGCAGCGTAAGGAGCGCCTCTCACCGCACGACGCCATCCGCGCGGCCAGCCGCCTGCGTTTCCGCCCGATCATGATGACCACCCTGGCAGCCATCATGGGCGCGCTGCCAATCGCCCTGGGCCTCGGTGCCGGCGCCGAACTGCGCCAGCCGATGGGGGTCGCGATCGTGGGTGGCCTGATCTTCTCGCAGCTAATCACGCTCTACATCACGCCAGCGCTCTACCTCTCCTTCGACTGGCTGCAGCACAAGCTGGGGCTGGTCGAAAAGAAGGCGCACTGACAATACGGGCGGGCACCAGGCAGTTTGCCAGCCCCCGCCCCATGCCGCGTAAGATGGGCGCTCCTGCCCATCTCCTCGCGAGGCCCCCATGCACGCAGATCGCTTCGTAGCGCTGTTTATTGATGCCGACAATGCGCCGGCCAGCCATGTGGACGTCATCCTCAACGAGCTCGCCGGCTTCGGCACCGTCAGCATCCGCCGCGCCTACGGCAACTGGAAGGGCGAACGTCTGAACTCCTGGGAAAAGCTGCTGCATGAATACGCCATCCAGCCGATCCAGCAGTTCGATCTCACCAAGGGCAAGAACGCAACCGATATCGCACTGGTGATCGACGCCATGGACGCGCTCTACGCACGCCACGTGGACGTCTTCGCGCTGGTTTCGTCAGACTCGGACTTCACCCCGCTGGCGACCCGCCTGCAGGCCGACGGCAAAACCGTGGTCGGCTTCGGCGAACGCAAGACCCCGCTGCCCTTCGTGAATGCCTGCTCCAAGTTTCTCTACCTCGACCGCGAGGAAGAGCAGCCGGAAGCGGCCAGCGGCAACATCGTCAGCGTCAGGAAATGGAATGCCAACGAGCTCAAGGGCGACGCCAAGCTGGTGACCCTGCTGCGCAACGCCGTGCAGGCCGCCGAAGGCGATGATGGCTGGTCCCAGCTCGGCCGGGTCGGCGGCCACATCGCCAACCAGGCCTCCTTCGACGCACGCAACTACGGCTACAAGAAACTGGTGGATCTGTTCAAAGCAGTCGACCTCTTCGAGCTCGAGCAGCGCGAAGGCAAGGGCGTTTGTGTACGCGACAAGCGCCGCGCCAAGTCAACCTCCGGCGGGTAAGCCCAGATCTAGAACCCCTTGCAGCGCCCTTAGTACGGCCGCCTCGCGCACTGCGACCCGATCGCCAGGCAGCAGAAACGTGAGGCATTGGGCCGGGTAGCCACGCCGCTGCCAGCCGAAGCACACCGTTCCAACCGGCTTCTCGGCCGTGCCACCGGCCGGGCCAGCGATGCCTGAAATCGCCAGCACGACATGCGCAACGGACTTCGCCAGTGCGCCGGCCAGCATCTCGCGCACCGTTTCCTCGCTCACCGCCCCGTGAGCATGCAGCGTCAGCGGCGACACACCCAGCATCTCGACCTTGGCCTCGTTCGAGTAGGTCACGAAACCGCGATCGAACCAGCCGCTTGAGCCGGCAATTTCGGTCACCGCAGCGCAGACCAGTCCGCCAGTGCAGGACTCGGCCGTCGCCAGTTGCCAGCGTTGGGCCTGCAGGGCGATACCGACCTGCGCGGCGAGGGAGATGACTTCAGGCGACATGGGACACTCCGATTACGGGGATGTAACGGCATCTTACGCCTGGCATGTTGCGGCCACGCTCAGGCTGCGGGGGTATGTTCGCGTCTACCAGAAACGCAGCACCAGCCACAGACAGAGCAAGGTATAGAGCGCCGCGAGCAGATCATCGAACATGACGCCCAGGCCGTTCTTGAAGCGGCGATCCGCGATGTAGATCGGCCAGGGCTTGAGAATGTCGAAGAAACGGAACACCACCACGCCCGCCAGTTGCCAGCCAAAGCCCTGCGGAATCAGGGCCAGCACCAGCCACACGGCAACAAACTCATCCCACACGATAGCGCCATGATCCACCTCGCCCAGCGCCTTGCCGGTGTGCTCGATGCATACCGCGCCCAGCATGAAGCTGACAAGGATCAGCATCACGGCCATGCCCTCGAAGTGCCACGCCGCCGGCACCCGCCAGCTCAGCAGAGCGTAGACGCCCCAAGCCGCAAAGCTGCCGAAAGTACCTGGCGCTTTCGGCGCAAGGCCGGAGCCAAAGCCGAGCGAAATGAAATGGGCGGGATGGGAGAGCAGGAGCTTGAAGGTCGGTTGCATGGCAGCCTTGAGGACAATCAGCGCCGGAGGGGCAGGCCTCCAGGCCGTCAGTCTGTCTGGAAGTGATCGAAGCCGCCTGCCTGCAAAGCCTCGGCCACGCCGTCACCCCGTTGCAGCCACAGACCGGGTTTGTCGAGAATGCGGCCGATGCGGTGCAAGGGTAGTTCGAGGTGGCGGCCGATGGCTTCCACGTGCCCGCGCTGCTCACGTGGGGCGGCAAACAGCAGCTCGTAATCATCACCTCCGGAAAGCAGTGCTTTGGTAGCCGCCTCGGTACGTTTACAGGCGGCCAGCAAGGGCTCCAGTGGCAGGAGGGTTTCGTCCAGGATGGCGCCCACTTCGGAGGCCTCGAGAATATGACTGAGGTCCCCACACAGGCCATCCGACACGTCCAGCATGGCGCTCGCCACGCCGCGCAGGGCCAAACCTAACGCGACCCGCGGCAAGGGGCGGTGCAGGCGTTCGAGACAAGCCTCGCGCCAGTCGCTCACCAGTTCCAGGCGATCCTGCAGATGAGCCAACCCGAGCGCAGCCATGCCGGGCCAGCCGGACACCCACAGATCGTCACCATGATTCGCCCCCGTTCGGCGCACGGCTTTATCCGGCGAAACTTCGCCGAAAATGGTGGCGCAGAGGTTCAGCGGCCCACGCGTGGTGTCGCCCCCCACCCAGTCAACGCAATAGGCTTCGCAGCAGTCGCGAAAGCCCCGCGCCATCGCCCCGACCCAAGCCTCGTCAGCCTCTGGCAAGGCCAGTGCCAGCGTGATCCAGCGCGGCTCTGCGCCCATCGCGGCCATGTCCGAGATATTCACGGCCGCAGTCTTCCAGCCCAACAGAAAGGGATCGGCATCGGCAAAGAAATGGCGCCCGGCCACCAGCATGTCGGTCGACACGGCCAGTTGCATACCGGGGCGCGGCTGCATCAGCGCGGCGTCATCCCCAACCCCGAGCACAGAGTGACTCACGGGGTAGTGGAAGTGGCGCTTGATCAGCTCGAATTCGCCTGCCATGGGGAGTGGGGAGTTGGGAGTGGGGCCGGCTTGCCGACTCCCGACTCACTACTCCTTATTTTTTCCTCTGCTTGGCCGAGTGTTCAACTTCTGCCGCGCGCACAGTCGGCGCGAACTTGTCGAGCACGCCATTGATGTAGCGGTGACCATCCGTGCCGCCGAAAGACTTTGCAAGCTCGATGGCCTCGTTGATCACCACGCGATACGGCGTTTCGATGCGATGAGTCAGCTCGTAAGCGCCCAGCAGCAGGATGGCGCGCTCGATCGGCGAGATTTCGCCCAGGGGACGATCCACGAAAGCAGCCACGCTGGCTTCTAGCGCATCGGCGTTTTCGGCTGCGCCGCGCAGCAGCACCAGAGCCAAGGGCCGGTCAGCGCGCGTCCAGGCTTCATTTTCCTGTTCCAGGTGATCTTCGATCACCGGCAGGGAGTTGCCACTCATGCGCCACTCGTAGAGGCCCTGCATCGCGACTTCGCGCGCCAGGCGACGCGGAGTCTTCTTCGGGGCTTCTTGCGGGATCAGTACTTTGTCGTCGCTCATGCGCGGATTGTCCTCAACAGCTTGGCCATTTCAATGGCGCATTCGGCGCATTCACGCCCCTTCACATCCATGCGCACTTCAGCCTGTTCATCGGTATTGGTGGTCAGCACGCCATTGGCCACCGGAATATTGCAATCGAGCTGGACGCGGGTGATACCCGCTGCCATTTCATTGGAAACCACTTCGAAGTGGTAGGTATCGCCGCGAATCACGGCGCCGAGTGCGATCAGCGCATCGTATTTGCCGGTTTCGGCCAGGGTCTTGAGGGTCAGCGGCATTTCCAGTGCACCCGGCAGCTTGCAGACCAGGATGTCGCTGGCGGCCACGCCCCGAGCCAGCAGCTCGGTCAGGCAGGACTGCAGCAGGCCTTCACCGATGTTGGCGTTAAAGCGTCCGATCACGATGCCGATGCGCAAACCCTTGCCATCCAGATCGGGAGAAATTTTGGGGATGTTGTCAAAACTGGACATGGAATGCCTTCAGCGAGGTTCTTCGTAAGAGGTGACTTCGAGCCCGAAGCCAGTCATGTTCGGGATGCGGCGGGCCTGCGCCATCACACGCATTTTGCCGACACCGAGATCGCGCAGGATCTGCGCACCGATGCCGAACAGGCGCGGATCCCACTTGGCGGCTGGCTTCTTTTCCTCGCCCTTCACGCCCAGTGCAACGAGCATTTCTTCGGTGGACTCTGCGCGGCGCAACATCACCAGCACACCATGACCGTGGGCAGCAATACGAGCCAGCGAGTCATCGACCGGGAAGCTGTGACGGCTACCGGCCGGGTCGAGGAAGTCGAGCACCGAGATCGGCTCATGAACCCGCACCAGGGTCTCGACCTCCGGCTTGATCTCACCCTTGTAAAGCGCCAGGTGCAGATCGCCCGAAGCACCATCGGTAAAAGCAGCCAGGCGGAACTCGCCATGCGCGGTCGCCACTGCTTTGTCAGCCACGCGCTCAACCAGCTTCTCGACGGCCGCGCGATAGTGGATCAGATCACGAATCGCGCCAATCTTGAGGCCGTGCTGCTGAGCAAAGGGAATCAGGTCCGGCAAGCGGGCCATGCTGCCGTCTTCATTCATGATCTCGCAGATCACCGACGCCGGCTCCAGCCCGGCCAGATCAGCCAGATCGCAACCCGCTTCGGTATGGCCGGCACGCACCAGCACGCCGCCCGGCTTGGCCTGGATCGGGAAAATGTGGCCCGGTTGCACGATATCGGCCGGGCGCGCGTTACGCGCCACGGCGGCCTGCACCGTGCGGGCACGATCCGCTGCCGAGATGCCGGTAGTTACCCCTTCAGCCGCTTCGATGGAAACGGTGAAGGCCGTGGTGAACTGGCTACGGTTGTCGCGCGCCATCGGGTTCAGGCCCAGCTGGCGGCAGCGCTCTTCGGTGAGCGTGAGGCAGATCAGACCGCGCGCGAACTTCGCCATGAAGTTGATCGCCTCGGGCGTGACGTGCTGGGCGGCAATGACGATGTCGCCTTCGTTTTCGCGATCTTCGTCATCAATGAGAATCACCATCTTGCCGACACGGATGTCTTCGATAATGTCGCGAATCGGGGAGAGCTGGACGCTGCTCATGACTGGGCCTTCCATTCGAGCATGCGCTCCACGTATCGGGCGATCAGGTCAATCTCGAGATTGACCTGGCTGCCCGCCTTGAGGCGCTTGAGGGTAGTGACTTCAACCGTGTGCGGAATCAGGTTGATCGAGAATTCGCGGCCTTCAACCCGGTTGACGGTGAGGCTGACGCCATCAACCGTGACCGAACCCTTGCGCGCAATATAGCCGGCAATCGCGGCCGGGGCGCGAATCACCAGCTCATGACTTTCAGCCAGCGGCGCGAACTTCACGACCTCGCCGACGCCATCAACGTGACCCGTCACCATGTGGCCGCCAAGGCGGTCATTCAAGCACAGAGCTTTTTCGAGATTCAGCTCGCCACCCGCCTGGTCCAGGCCCACGGTGCAGTTGAGCGACTCACGCGACACGTCGTAGCGCAGCACACTGCCCGCCTTTTCAATGACGGTCAGACACACCCCGTTATGCGCGACCGAGTCGCCAATGGCGACATCCGACACGTCCCAGGCACCGACGTCCACGCTGATGCGTACGCCATCCTGCAGAGGCTCGCATAACTGGATGCGGCCAACTGCTGCAACAATTCCGGAAAACATGTGGGGGACAATCCCTTGATTTGATTCGCGAGTTGCAATTTTACGTCATTCCCCGTCGCGCCGCCTGCAAAGCTGCACGGCAGCACCGAGCGGGCACTTGCACGGCGGCCTGCCGGCAAGCAATGATCCGCACCAACCAAGCCTCGAGACTCATCATGAAACAAGCCCTCCTGTTCTGCGCATTGGCTCTGCCCGCCGCACTGGCACAAGCAGAAACGACGGATTCAGAACGCGTAAAGCTGTGCATGATCGAAAAATTCGTCGAAGCCAGCCCTGACACAACCGTTGGCCAGATCCGCAGCGAGTGCCAGCAACGCCCGGCCGAGTCCTTTGTCGTGGAAAGAGCCAAGGCAGAACAGCTGACCTATGCCGACGGTTACGCGATTGCTCCGCACAAGCCGAACTACATGCTCGGAGTGGTGCAGAGCAGCCACACCCCGTCCAGCCCACCTTTCCAGAACGCTAACAATGGGCAAGGCTCGGCCAACAAGACCGAAGCTGAATTCCAGATCAGCCTCAAGTTTCCGATCATCCCTGGCGACCTGGGCAGCATGAAGTGGATGGTGGCCTACACCAATCGCTCGTTCTGGCAGGTCTACAACGAGAACTGGTCGCGCCCCTTCCGCGAAACCAACCATGAACCGGAAACCTGGTTGCAGTTTCCAGTATCGATTTACCTCCCCGGCACCGGCCTGACCCTGCGCGCAGCCACAGTAGGCTTTAACCACCAATCCAACGGCCAGACGGCCGAATGGTCGCGCAGCTGGAACCGGATCACCTCCAGTTTCGTGGCCGACAGCGAAAACTTCGCGCTGGTGCTGCGCCCCTGGTGGCGCATTCCGGAAAGCGCCGCAAGCGACGACAACCCGGACATCAATCACTATCTCGGCAACTTCGATCTGAACGGCACATGGCGCTTTCAAAACCGCCATCGCCTGTCCTTCATGTTGCGTAACAACCTCGAGTTCGAGCACAACCGCGGTGGCTACGAGCTATCCTACGGCATCCCGATTCCCGGCTCCAACCATCTGCGCCTCTACTTTCAGGGCTTCAGCGGCTATGGCAAGAGCCTGATCAGCTACAACCACAAACAGGAATCCATCGGCGCCGGCATCGAACTGGTCGACTGGTAAGCTGCAGCGAACACGCCGGGCTTGCATTCAGCTCCGGTGCCCCCATCTGAAACAGGACTCCGCTCCTCCAAAGAAAGATCGCGCCATGGTGCCGCACCTGACTACCGCCCTCTCCGGGCCGCTGCAAGACCTCGAACGCGCGCTGCTGGGCAACGCGACCCGCATCGAACAATGGTTCCGCAGTGAATGGATGGAGCACACGCCACCCTTCTATGGCTCGGTGGACCTGCGCAATAGCGGCTTCAAGCTCGCTCCGGTCGACATGAATCTGTTCCCGGGTGGCTTCAACAATCTGGGGGCCGACTTCCTGCCTCTCTGTGTGCAGGCTGCCAGCGCGGCAGTTGAACGCCTCTGTCCGCAGGCCAGCCGCCTGCTGCTGATTCCCGAGAACCACACCCGCAACCTGTTCTATCTGCAGAACGTAGCACGCATTGCCAGCATCCTCAGCCTTACCGGGCTGGAGGTACGCATCGGCAGCCTGCTGCCGGAAATCACTGCACCCACGCCCCTCGAGCTGCCCGACGGCAGCACGCTATTACTCGAGCCGCTGGTACGCAATGGCAACCGTCTCGGCCTGAAGGACTTCGATCCCTGCGCAATCCTGCTCAACAACGATCTCTCCGCTGGTGCGCCGGCAATTCTGCACGGGCTGGACGAACAGTGGCTGCTACCCCCCATCCACGCCGGCTGGGCCACACGCCGCAAGTCCATCCACTTTTCGGCCTACGATCAGGTCGCCGCGCGCTTCGGCCGCCTGCTGGACATCGACCCCTGGCTGGTGAATCCCTATTTCGGCCGCTGCGGCTCGATCAACTTTCATGAGCGCACCGGCGAGGACTGCCTGGCCACCCAGGTCGACTCCCTGCTCACGATGATCCGCCAGAAATATGCTGAGTACGGCATCACCGAAACGCCTTTCGTAGTCGTCAAAGCGGATGCCGGCACCTACGGCATGGGCGTAATGACGGTGCGTGACGCCAGCGAAGTCATCGGCCTGAACCGCCGTCAGCGCAACAAGATGAGCGTTATCAAGGAAGGCCAGCAGGTCTCCGAAGTCATCATCCAGGAAGGCGTACACACTCTCGAAACAGTCAACGGCGGCGTCGCCGAGCCGGTCGTCTACATGATGGACCACTACGTGGTGGGCGGCTTTTATCGTGTCCATGCAGATCGCGGCCGCGACGAAAACCTCAATGCGCCCGGCATGCATTTCGAGCCACTAGCCTTCGAAACCTGCTGCAATATCCCTGATTGCAAACAGGCCCCGGATGCCGCACCGAACCGTTTCTATGCCTACGGCGTAGTCGCCCGCCTGGCCTTGCTGGCAGCCTCGCTGGAGCTGGAGCAAACCGCCCCGACGGAGTTGGTCCACGCATGAAAATCGCCTTCATCGTCGACCCGCTCGACAAGCTCAAACCCTACAAGGATTCCAGCGTCGCCATGATGCGAGCGGCACAGGCTCGCGGCCATCAGATCTTCGCCATCCGGCGCGAAGCCCTGCTGGTCCGCGATGGCCATGTGAGTGCTCACACCGTCGCCCTGCAACTCAGTGCGGACGACCATGCCTGGTATCAAGCAGCTCCCTCAGCGTTAACACCCCTGACGGACTTTGATGCCATCCTGATGCGCCAGGATCCGCCCTTCGATGCCGAATACGTCGCCGCCACCTGGATCCTCGAACGTGCCGCCGCCCAAGGTGCGCGAATCTTCAACGATCCACGTGCGATCCGCGATCACTCGGAAAAACTCTCGATCGCCGAGTTCCCGCAATTCACGCCCACCACGCTGATCGCACGGGATACGGCAGATCTGCAAGCCTTCATTGATGAATTGGGCGATGTCATCCTCAAGCCGCTGGACGGCATGGGCGGCAGCGGTATCTTCCGGGTGCGCCGCGAAGATCCGAACCGCAACGCCATTCTCGAAACCCTCACCGATCTGGGCCACCGTACGATCATGGCGCAGCGCTACCTTCCGCAGATCAGCGAGGGTGACAAGCGCGTACTGCTGATTGGCGGACAAGTCCAGCCTTACAGCCTGGCGCGCATCCCGATGGCCGGCGAAACCCGCGGCAACCTTGCCGCCGGTGGCAAGGGTGTGGCCATGCCACTCACGCCACGCGAACGCGAAATCGCCGAAAGCCTCGCCCCGGTATTGTGGCAACGCGGCCTGCTGATCGTCGGACTGGATATGATCGGTGGCCATCTCACCGAGATCAATGTCACCAGCCCGACCTGCATGGTGGAGATCGAACATCAGACGGGCCACGCTGTCGCCACCCAAGTCATCACCACCCTGGAAAGTCTGTAAGAAGCAGCTCACGATCTTACTGCGAGGCCGCTCATTGATAACTGAGAGGGCTCATGCGCAGCTCGGAATCCTCATTGATCAAAATAAATTCCGGTTCCTGTGCGGCGCTTCCCCACGGTTTGCTTGGCACAGCAAACCGGCCGCGGCAGCGCAGAGCAGGCTCTGCTAAACCCGGTCTCGCCCCTGCGACGGCCCCTCGCTACAGATCGTGAACAACCTCTAACAGCCCTCAATCCTCGCTGCAGCGCAGCACTCAAGCCATCCGGGACCTACCCTTTTTTGCGTACCGACCTACGGGCGCGCCAAGGATTGGTATCCGGCCGCTACGCATAATCAACTCACCAGCCCCCACTGCGCGAGTCTCTCGATCATGCGAACGTCCTCCACCCTCCTGCACCGCGGCAGCGTCGGCACCGTACTTGAGCATTCGCGCGCCAAAGGCTCCGACTGGCAGCATCTGGCTCCGGGAAGTGGCGAAACGCGTACCCGTCCAAGCCTGCTCAAGCGCCTGCAAGCACTGCTACTGTTGATGTCTGGCCTGCTCGCACTGGGGCTGGGTCTGCACCTGCTGAGCCCGATGCTCGCTCGCTCGCTGGCCGCCAATCTGCCTACAAACTGGATTCACGGCAGTTCCGAACGCGTCCTTGCCCGCCTCGACGGCAGCCTTCTGCGCCCCAGCCAAAGCGATGCAGCCCGCCAGACTGATTTACGCAAACGCTTCGCCAATCTCAACGCTCCGACCACAGGTGCCCCGCCTTACCGCCTCGTGTTTCGCCAGGGAGGCAGCGCCAGTCCGCTGCTGTTCTCACTCCCCAGCGGCGACATCGTAGTCACCGACGCCTTCTTCACGCACGAGCCAGACCCCGTTACCCAGCTCGCCCTGCTGTGTCAGCAACTGGGCCATCTACACCACCAGCACGCCTTGCACAACGCCATCGAACTCAAACTGCTGCGCCTCGCCACTGCCGCACTAGCTGGCAGCGCCGAACACAGCATCGGAGCGCTGACCGAAGGCCTGCAACGTGTCGAATACACACTGCCGCAACTGCAGGAAGCCGACCGTTACGCAGCCGCCATGCTGGCCGCAAACCGAATCGCTCCCGGAGTCCTGCAGGGGCTGCTGAGCGAACATGGAGAGAATGGCGCCGTCGGACAATTCAGCAGCCCCGAGCGCCTACCTGCCTACACTGAAGCGCGTCGCTACGTTCTGATGCTGCAACAGTGACCAAGCGGGGGCCCTACCGTATCATGCAGGCATGCCTGCCCCTACCCTGCCCGCCCTGCTGCGCCTGCTCTGCCTGACCCTTGCCCTGTTTCTCAGCGCCTGCGGTGACGGCCCTCTGGTACGACAGGAGTCCTTCGTTTTTGGCACTCGTGTCGAGGTGGTCAGCTACGGCAGTCCGGAAGCCGAAGCCCGCACCGCACTCAATGCCGTGCTACGAGAATTCGATCGCCTCCACCGCAGCTATCACGCTTGGCAACCCTCCGAGCTGACCAGCTTGAACGCCGCCATCGCCGCCGGCAAATCCACTCCGGTCAGCCCCGAAATGCTGAGCCTGCTGCAGGCCTCACAGCGCTATGCGGCGCTCAGTGACGGCCTATTCGATCCGGCTATCGGCAAGCTGATCGAACTGTGGGGATTCCATGGCGACAGCTTCACGCCGCACCTTCCAGAGCCTGCAGCACTGCAAGCTGCCATCGCCGCCGCGCCCAGCGTGCGCCAGTTGAGCCTGCAGGGAGAACTCGTTCGCAGCAGCAATCGTGCCGTGAACCTGGATTTTGGCGGTATCGCCAAAGGGTATGCGCTCGATCGCGCCGCAACCATCCTGCGCGAGCACGGCATCAAGAATGCCCTGATCAATATCGGCGGCAACGTAATGGCTCTCGGAGCCAAGGGCAAGCAGCCCTGGTCGGTCGGCATTCAGCATCCACGAGCGTCCGGCCCCCTGGCAACCCTCGCGCTCTATGACGGTGAGGCCATCGGCACCTCCGGCGACTACCAGCGCTTCTTCGAATTCGAGGGTCAGCGCTATAGCCACCTGATTGATCCACGCACTGGTGTACCCGCCAAACATACTGCTGCGCTCACCGTACTCGTCACCCCGCGCGAGAATGCCGGCATGCTCTCAGACGTTGCCAGCAAGCCGCTTTTCCTGGCTGCTGACGACTGGCCCGCGATGGCCCGTCGTTTTGAGATCCACCATGCTTTGCGTGTCGATGCGGCCGGCCATATCAGCCTGACACCGGACATGCGGGCACGACTGCGATGGGCGGACGGTGTGGGTCCGGCGACGGTGGTAGAGTAAGGGCTGGCGGGCATCTCGCCCGCATGCACCCTCCGCTCTGGTTTCACGCATGATCGGCATCCTCCTCATCACTCATGGCACGCTCGGCGAATCGCTGATCCAGTGTGCATGTCATGTCGTGAACAGGCGCCCGGCCCGGCTGGCCCAACTTGGTGTCGCTGCGCAGGATGATCCGCACGAATTGCTGCAAGAGGCGCAGCGCCTGCTCACCGCGGTTGACGACGGTCATGGAGTGCTGGTGCTCACCGACATTTTTGGCGCCACTCCCAGCAATATCGCAATGAAACTTCTGCAGCCGGGCAAGGTCGAGGGAGTAGCCGGGGTCAATGTTCCAATGCTGCTTCGCGTCTTGACCTACCGGGAAAAGCACGATATCGATACCGTAGTGCATAAGGCCATCACCGGTGGGTGTGATGGAGTGCTTCACATTAAAGGGAGTATCTGAAATGCCAAGAGCGATTGCCGAAATCGCAAACCGCCTGGGTCTGCATGCACGTCCCTCAGCCAAACTCACCCAGCTCGCCACGCAGTTCCGCTCTGACGTCTGGCTGGAGCGAGAAGGCCGCCGAGTAAATGCCAAAAGCATCATGGGAGTCATGATGCTGGCTGCCTCGCATGGCACCAAGCTCACTGTCGAAACCGAAGGTGAAGACGCCGATGCGGCACTCGCGGCCATCGTCGAACTGATCGCCAGCCGCTTCGGCGAGCGAGAGTAAGGCTCACGCATGCCCTTCGTCATCCACGGCCTGCCCGTATCGCAGGGAATCGCCATTGGCAATGCGCATTTGATTTCTCATGCGCTGCTGGAAGTCGACCATCTGCTGATCGCGCCACGCCATGTTGATGCCGAAGTCATCCGCCTCGAAGACGCCGCAGCCAAGGTACGCTTCGAGTTACGCGCACTGCGTGAAGTCTCTGCCAGTGCCCAGTCAGAAGTGTCTGCTTTTGTCGATCTGCACACCATGCTGCTCGACGATCCGATGCTGGTCGAAAATGCCATCAAACTGATCCGTGAGCGCCGCTGTAATGCCGAGTGGGCGCTGGTACAGCAGATGGAAGCAATCGTCGATGATTTCGACAATATCGACGACCCCTACCTGCGCGAACGCAAGGCCGACGTAATTCAAGTGGTGGAACGCCTGGTCAAGGCCTTGCTGGGCCACCCGAGCCACGTCGGCACGAAACGCAACAAGAACGGGCTGGACTCCATCGTGGTCGCCCACGATCTCTCGCCAGCGGACACCATCCATTTCAAGGACAGCCAGATTGCCGGCTTCGTCACCGATGTCGGTGGCGCAACCTCGCACACGGCAATCGTGGCGCGCAGCCTGGGTATCCCGGCGGTGGTGGGCCTGCGCCACATCCGCCAGATCACCCGCGACGGCGACATCATCATCATCGATGGCGCACGCGGGGTGGTCATCATCGACCCGGATGAGCGCGTC
Organism: Uliginosibacterium sp. 31-12; assembly: GCF_030548425.1. NCBI lineage: Bacteria > Pseudomonadati > Pseudomonadota > Betaproteobacteria > Rhodocyclales > Zoogloeaceae > Uliginosibacterium > Uliginosibacterium sp. 31-12. The sequence continues at coordinate 56,108 of NZ_JAUOOA010000006.1, forward strand.
CTCGAGGAATACCGCCTGCGCCGCAGCGCGCTGGAGCTGGAACGCTCCAAGCTCAAGCGCCTGAAAGCCAATCGTGCGGCCACCATCGACGGCCACGAGATCGCCCTCCAGGCCAATATCGAGTTGCCGCGCGACGTGCCAGCAGTCAAGGATGTGTACGCGGACGGCATCGGCCTGTTCCGCACTGAGTTCCTCTTCATGAACCGTGACACGCTGCCCAATGAAGAGGAGCAGTTCGAAGCCTACAAGAGCGTGGCCCGCGCCATGGGCGGCAAACCGGTGGTGATCCGCACGCTGGATATCGGAGCCGACAAGGCGCTCAGTACCGGTGGCCCGCGCCCCGAACTGAACCCGGCCCTGGGCCTGCGCGCCATTCGATTTTGCCTAGCTGAACCACAGATGTTCCTGACCCAGTTGCGGGCCATCCTGCGCGCTTCCCTGCATGGCAAGATCAAGATCCTGATCCCGATGGTGGCACATGCCCACGAAGTGGACGCTGCGCTGGGTGCCATCGAGCAGGCCAAAGCCCAGTTACGGGCTGAAAAGATCAAGTTCGATGAGGACATCAAGGTCGGAGGGATGATCGAAATCCCCGCAGCCGCACTGGCGCTGGGCATCTTCGTGCGACGCCTGAATTTCCTCTCCATCGGCACCAACGACCTGATCCAGTACACCTTGGCCATTGATCGCACCGACGAGGCTGTCGCCCATCTCTACGATCCGCTCCATCCGGCCATCCTGCGTCTGATTGCTGCCACCATTCATGCTGGCGCCAAGGCCGACATCCCGGTTTCAGTGTGCGGTGAAATGGCGGGTGACAAGAAGTTCACCCGCCTGTTGCTGGGCATGGGCCTGCGTCAGTTCTCCATGCACCCAACGCAGATCCTTGAGGTAAAGCAGGAAATCCTGCGCTCGGACGCCGCCGAGCTCGCCATCAAGGTCGGCCGCCTGCTCAAGCTCGATGAACCAGACAAGATCCGTGAAGCAGTGGATAAACTGTAGTGACCGAACGCATGGTTTGACATCATTTTCCTGCGGGAGTAAGTTCTCTGCATTGCGCCGATTTGATTCAGCTTGCGGGCGCGTAACAAATACGGCTAAAGCGGATGGGCGCCCTCAAACCCGATCACGCTTTGGCTGATCGGGTTTTTGCATTTCATGACTACACATTCTCATAGCGTCGGCATTGTCACTCCGCAATGTGCGCACTTCGACGAGCCCTTGCCCCTGCGCAGCGGCAGCAGCCTGCCGGCTTACGATCTGGTCTATGAAACCTACGGCACGCTCAACGCAGAGCGCTCGAATGCCGTGCTGGTGTGCCACGCGCTCTCCGGCTCGCACCACGTTGCGGGCACCTATGCTGGCCAATCCAAGAGCACTGGCTGGTGGGACAACCTGGTCGGCCCCGGCCGGCCGCTGGACACCAACAAGTTCTTCGTGATTGGCATCAACAACCTGGGCGGCTGTTTCGGCAGCACCGGCCCGAAGAGCCTCAATCCAGCCACCGGCAAACCCTGGGGAGCCGCCTTCCCCTTCGTGACCGTGGAAGACTGGGTCGACAGTCATGCCCGCCTGATGGACCGCCTCGGCATCCAGCAACTCGCCGCAGTACTCGGCGGTAGCCTCGGCGGCATGCAGGCCCTGGCCTGGACTTTGCGCTACCCCGAGCGCGTGCGCCACGGCATGATCATCGCCGCCGCGCCCAAACTCTCCACCGAAAACATCGCCTTCAACGAAGTGGCACGGCAGGCCATCCTGACCGACCCTGAATTTCACAACGGCGACTACTACGAACATGGCGTGGTGCCCACCCGCGGCCTGCGTCTGGCGCGCATGCTGGGGCATATCACCTATCTCTCGGATGACGCGATGGCGGACAAGTTCGGCCGCAAGCTGCGCCACGGCGAACACCGCTACCACTTCGACGTCGAGTTCGAGATCGAATCCTATCTGCGCTATCAGGGCGACAAGTTCGCCGGCTTCTTTGACGCCAACACCTACCTGCTCACCACCAAGGCGCTCGACTACTTCGACCCGGCTTACGCCTTCGAGGGTGATCTGGAAGCGGCCCTTGCGGCTGCACGCGCCAAATTCTTCATCGCCTCTTTCTCCACCGACTGGCGCTTCTCGCCGGCCCGCTCGCGCGAACTGGTCTTCGCTCTGCTGCACAACGGTCGCGACGTGAGTTATGCCGAGATCGAGAGCGACGCCGGGCACGACTCCTTCCTGCTCGACGATCCGACATACCACGCCGCAATGCGCGCGTACTTTGCCAACATCGAGGTATGAGCAACATGGTGAAATTCGGCAATCAGGAACGCCACGACTACGACGTGATCGCTGGCTGGATCAGCACGGGTGCGCGTGTGCTCGATCTGGGCTGCGGCGATGGCGAATTGCTGCTGCATCTGGCCAGCATCCGTCAGGCACGCGGCTACGGCATCGAGCGCAACCCGGCGCATGTCATCAACTGCCTGAGCCACCGCATCAACGTACTGCAGAGCGACCTTGAACAAGGCCTCGCCGGCTTCAAGGACGGCGAGTTCGACTACGTGATCATGAGCCTCTCGCTGCAGGCGGTGCACAACACCGAAGGCATTCTCGCCGAGATGCTGCGCGTGGGCAGGGAAGCAGTTGTGAGCTTCCCGAACTTCGGTTACTGGCGCCATCGGGTCTCGATCAACGAAGGCCACATGCCGGTCTCCGACAGCCTGCCCCACCAGTGGTACAACACCCCGAACGTGCGCTTCTTCACTATGGCGGACTTCGAACAGTTGTGTGAACAGCGTGGCATTGCCGTGCTGGAGCGCGCCGCCTTCGACGAAGACCGTGCGATCGACATCGATCCCAACAATTACGCCAGCGTGGCGCTCTACCGGCTCGGTCGCAAAGCCGACTGAGGCCTCATCGCAGGCGTATTGCGAAGAACTGCACAGTCCTGCGGCGGTGCAGCTTGTGACCGATTTCACCCTGAGTTACTTTCCTGTTTGCACTAAGGCGCCCACAGCTCATCACTGATAGGGCGCCATAAAACAAACGGAGGTGACAAGGATGATTGCAGCAATTCGCCGCACGCTAGGCGTGCTTTGTCTCGGCTCGGCCATGCTCGGCCTGCTCGCTGCCTGCGGCGGCGGCGGTTCCAGCGGCACAAATTCCACTAGCAGCAGTGGCAATAACGGCGGCAGTGCCGCCAGCAGCCAGGCTACGAGCAACAGTGCCAGCAGCCAGAGCGAAGGGGACAGCGCTAGCAGCGCAGCTGCCCAGACCTCGGCCGCCAGCGCCCTCAGCGTACCGGTTGGCGTGACCGGCTGGGCCTCCCAAGGCACTGGTACCACAGGCGGAGCCGGCGCTCCGGCCAGCAACATCTACGTGGTGCACAACCGCGCCGAGCTGAAGGCGGCTCTGGCCAACCAGAACAGCCCGACCTATGCCACCAATGCCACCACCGCCAAGAGCGAAGCCAAGATCATCTACGTGGTTGGCTCCATCTACGGCACCGATCTGGGCAATGGCCAATTCGCCAACGAGGCGTATTACAAGACACTCACCACGACCTACAAGAACATCAACAACTGGGATTTTGAAGCCTACATCGGCTACGTGACCGCACAAGCCACCGGCGGCACTGCAACGACAGAACAGACGGCAGCGGCCTCGGCGCGCAGCATCATGCAGAACGCGCAGAAAGCCCAGATCGAATTCTCGGTTCCATCCAACACCACTATTCTGGGTGTTGGCGCCGACGCCAAGATCATCGATGGTTTCCTCACCGTTAACGCCACCAGCAACATCGTGATCCGCAATCTGGAGTTCCAGGCTCCGCAGGATCTCGGCACGTCCTACACCTGGACCGCAGGCAAGGAAGAGTGGAACGCCAAGTTCAAGGCCATCAACATGGTCACCGGCAAGCAAATCTGGATTGACCACTGCACCTTCAGCGACGGCGCCAACTTCGACAGCAAAGAAGTGCGCACCATCAACGGCGTGACTAAACACGTCCAGCGTCACGACGGCCTGCTCGACATCGAAGACAGCTCGGATTACGTCACTGTGTCCTACTCGATCTTCAAGAATCACGACAAGACCAACATGGTCGGCGGTTCGGGTGACGGCAACGGCGCCAAGGAGCGTGCCTACAATCGCCTCACCTTCAGCAACAACATCTGGCAGGACACCACCCAGCGCGCACCACGCGCCCGCTTTGGCCAGATCCACCTTTACAACAACAGCTACAGCGGCAATACCGACTCTGCCGACTACCCGGTCAGCTACTACGTCGGCATGGGCGCGGAATCGCGCATTCTGTCGGAAGCCAACGTCTTCGACATGAGCGGATCCAAAGCCACTGTCGCGCGCGTGATGTCCAACCTGAACGGCTACCAGTTCAAGGATGTCGGCTCCTGGTTCAACGGCGTAGCGGCTTCGGCCGAACTCGAAGCGGCCGCCAAGGCAGCCCTGGACGCTCGCTGGAATGATGCCCGCAAGGCCGCGGATGGCTCGTCCACTCCGACTGCTGACAAGATCAACAGCGTCTTCACCCTCGCCGCCTACACCAATCAACTTGGCTGGACGCCAGCCTACAGCTACACCCCGGGCAGTTCGGCGAACGTTGTACGGGCTCACAACCTGGTCAACGCCGGGGCCGGCAAACTGCCGGTAACGGCCGCCAGCAGCACACGCCCGATGCTCGACGATACGGCCGCCAGTAACGCCACCGTAGCCAAGGCGCTTGCCGGCTCGGACGCCTGGGCGCCGCAGAGCGTGAACGCCGGTCAACCGAATGCGGGTCGTCTCTACCCGGCAGGCTTCACTGCTGATTTCATCGTCACCAAGGATGGCAGCACGCCCTACAGCACGATCCAGTCCGCGCTGAACGCCGCCTCCACCAGCACCGCCGCGCGGGTCTACATCCAGGTCAAGGCGGGGGACTACAACGAGCAACTGATCGTCAGCAACACCGCCGCCGCCATCACCCTCTACAGCAGCGAAGCCGATGCCACCAAGGTACGCATCTACAACGCACTGTCGCAGGGCAGCCTCGGCGCCAGCTACAACACCTTCGTCACCAACAGCACTTACACCGGCAATACCGATGCCACCACGCTGTACAACGCGTGCTCAAAGAAAACCGGCAGCGTCGGCAAGGAGTGCTCGGCCACGATCCGCGTGCGTAACAACGGTTTTCAGCTGGTAAACCTCAGCGTTGAAAACGCCTGGGTGGAAACCGGCAGCAGTGATCAGGCGGTTGCCGTGATGGTCGACAAAGCCGACAAGGTGGTGCTCGATGGCGTACGCCTGATCAGCAACCAGGACACCCTGTATCTCGCCAACAGTGGCAAGCGCGTCTATGTCACCGCCAGCGACATCAGTGGTGACGTGGACTTCATCTTCGGCGCCGGCATCGGCGTGTTCGAAGGCAGCACCATCCGCACCCTCGGCACGCGCAAGCCCTCCGGCACATCGATCACCTCCCCCTCCACCACGGCTTCGACACAAACGGTCGGCCTGCTCTTCAACAACAGCGTCTTCCTGGCTGACAGCGCAACAACGGACAACAGCATCTATCTGGCCCGCCAGTGGGACGACAGCGCAACCGACGCACCAGGCAAGGTGCTGGTGCGCAACTCGGTGCTGGGCAAGCATGTGGCTTTGACAAGCGGGCCGTGGAGCCCGACCGTCATCGGCGGCTCGGCCACCCAGTACACCTACCTCAATGAGTACCGCAACTGGGATGAGGTGCAGAAGGCCAGCTCCTCGGCGACCAGCAGCGCCGCGGCCAGCAGCGCCGCAGCGAGTTCGGCGAGCAGTTCTTCGGCAACCGCCAGCTCGTCAGCCACGTCGTCGGTCAGCTCCAGTGTGGCCACCGGCAGCGGCTCGAACACCCCGATTACCGGCTCCACCACACTTACCAATGCCTATGTCGCCAGCGGCCTACCGGTCACCGTCAGCACCAGCTACGACAGCGTGAATGGCAAGTACACACTGGTTTCGGCCGGCATCATGGGGGGCACGACAGACTCGCTGCAGTTTTCCTACCAGCAAATCGCGGGCGACTTCACCATGATCGCGCGCCTGACCTCTCTGGAAGCGGTGCCCACGGGGCTGAGCACCGGCAACTGGCGCGCAGGCCTGATGGTGAGAAATAGCCTGGCCGACAACTCCCGATACTACGGCTTGCTCATGCGCAGCATCCCCCGCCTGCAATGGGAGCAACGCAAAACCGACGGCGACGTGACCAGCACGGGCACTCTAAGCCCCAGCTACACAACAGCCATCGGCAACAGCGCGCCTCTTTTCCTGAAACTGGTACGCAGCGGCAACTCAATCACGGTGTCTTATTCTTCAGACGGTGGCGTCACCTGGCTGGGCAGCAAGACCCAGGACTTCACCGCAACGGGCTACAGCGCACTGGACAGCACGGTCTATGTCGGTCTGGCCGGCGTCTCCGGCAGCACGACGGTCACCTCCACCAGCGTGTTCGATTTCGTGTCGATCACAACGCCCTGATCACGCTCTGACGACGCATCCCGAGCCCGCCTCCCCGGCGGGCTTTTTTTCGTCCTGCGCAAACCCCGTAGAATCCTCCCATGACTTCTGCCGCACACGCTTTCATCGTCAGCCCGTGGACTGCCCGCATCCGCATCGGCGCCTTCAACCCTGCCGCCGAGCACGACTGGCCAGGCCGCCGCACCGCCACGCTGTTCCTGCATGGCTGCCCGTGGCGCTGCGCCTATTGCCACAACCCCGAGCTGCAATCGCGCAGCAGCATGCGCCTGCTCTCCTGGGAGAAGATCGCCACGGAACTTGCAACCCATCGTCACACCATCGATGGCGTGGTGTTCTCGGGCGGAGAGCCCACGGCCGACAGCTGCCTGCCTGATGCCATCCTCGCCGTGAAGGGCATGGGTTTTGCGGTCGGGATGCATACCAGTGGCGCCTACCCTGAACGGCTGGAGAAGGTGCTGCCGCTGCTGGACTGGGTCGGCTTCGATCTGAAGAGTGATTACGACGGCTACGACACCCTCACCGGTGCACCGGGCAGCGCCGCACGGGCCACACGCAGCGCGCAGCTGATCGTGGCCAGCGGCGTGACGCATGAGTTCCGCCTCACCTGGCATCACGAGTTGCTGAGCGAAGACGCTGCCCTGCTCGCCGCCCACTTCGCGCAGCATCTGGGGGCCCAGCGCTTCGTGCTGCAAGTCTTCCGCCCAGAGGGCGTCACTCATCCGGCAATCGCGGCCCACTCGGTACCCAGCGCCGAACTGGTCGAACGGATCGGAACCTTGTTTGCCGACTTCGAGTTGCGCGGCGAGATCTGCGGGCTGGCGACCTAGCTCTTGTGGGAGCGACTTCCGACTTCGTCCATAATCGCCCCAGCCTCTACGCCCGACCATCCCATGCCCCTCGCCCACCTCGCCCACCTCGCCCGCATCCAGCGCCTCGCCGCCATACTGCTGCTGGGCTTTGCCTCCGGCCTGCCGCTGGCGCTCACTGGGCAGGCAATGCAGGCCTGGCTCACGGTGGATGGGGTGGATATCGTCACCATCGGCTTCCTCGGGCTGGTCGGCTTGCCCTATACCTTCAAGTTTCTCTGGGCGCCGCTGATGGATCGTTTCGAGCCGCCCTGGCTGGGGCGGCGACGCGGCTGGTTGCTGCTCTCGCAGCTCGCACTGGCCGCCCTGCTCTTCTTCATGGCCGGGCTCAGTCCGCAGGCCACGCCGGGCTTCTTCGCGATGATTGCGGTCGTCGTCGCCTTCCTTTCCGCCTCGCAAGATGTGGTGGTCGACGCCTACCGTACCGATGTGCTCACGGACCGCAGCGAGCATGGGCTGGGCGCGTCCATCCATGTGTTTGGCTACCGTCTGGCGATGATCCTTTCCGGCGGCATCGCCCTGATCTGGGCGGACCAGTGGGACTGGCCCACGGTCTATCGCACTATGGCGGCCATCATGCTCGGAATCGCCATCGCCTGCGCCCTGCTCGCGCCGCGCATCGACGCTGCACTCAAGCCGCCCACCAGCGAAGCGGGGCAGGATCTGCGCGGCTTCCTCGCCATGCTGCTCGCGGTGTTCGCCGGCTACTGGATCGCCCGCAGCGGGCTGACGCTGATCGGCTTCGACCCGGCCAGCAAGAACAAATGGATTGAACTGCTCTTCGTGCTGACGGAAATCGCGGTGGCCCTGCCGCTGGCCGCCTGGGCTGCACGCAAGGCGAAATTCGAGACCTTCAACCAATCGCTCACCAGCTATTTCAGCTTGCCCGGCGCGGCCGCCTTCCTGCTCCTGATCGTCCTCTACAAGCTGGGCGACGCCTTCGCCGGCAGCCTCACCACGCCCTTCCTGATCAAGGGCATGGGTTTCGCGCAGGCCGAAGTCGGCATCGCCAACAAGATCATCGGCATCTGGCTGACCATCTTCGGCGCCTTCCTCGGCGGCCTGCTGATGCTGCGCCTGAAACTCTATCGCGCCCTGCTGGTGTTCGGCGTGCTGCAGCTGGTGTCCAACTTTGGTTTCTATGCACTCGCCAGCCTGGGCAAGGGCGCCTGGGGTGCAGTGATGGTGCAGCCCTTCGACTGGGGCTTCGTGGCGCTGAAGGAAGCGGCCGCGCTAGACTGGCTGCTGCTTACCGTGATCGCCGGTGAGAACATCTCCGGCGGCATGGGCACCGTAGCCTTCGTGGGCCTCCTGATGGCGCTGTGCAACAGCCGCTTCTCCGCCACCCACTACGCACTGCTCTCTGCCTTCTCGGCAGTGGGCCGGATCTATGTCAGCCCGCTCGCCGGGGTGCTCTCCGAGAGTCTCGGCTGGCCGGTGTTCTTCATCCTATCCATCCTGCTCGCCATGCCGGGCGTGATCATGGTGCGGCTGATGCGCCACAGCATCCTCGCCCTGATCCAGCCCGCCAGACCCACTCCGGAAACCGATTGATGCCTGCTACTGCCCTCATCACCGCCGCCCGCACCCTCTCCGCCATGGTGGCGCCGATGCGCTTCGCCGCGCCGATCACCCACACCTACAACCCGCTGGACTATGCCTGGGCGCCGCATGAGGAATACCTGCGCAAGTTTGGCGCGGGCAAGAAGAAGATCATCTTCGTCGGCATGAATCCCGGCCCCTTCGGCATGGTGCAAATTGGCGTCCCCTTCGGCGAGATCGCCGCTGCACGTGACTGGATGGGCATTTCCGCTCCAGTCGAAAAACCTGCTGAAGAGACACCGGCCCGACCCATCGAAGGCTGGGAGTGTGCGCGCTCAGAAGTCTCAGGCCGCCGCCTGTGGGGTCTCTTCGCCGAGCGCTTCGGCACGGCCGAAGCTTTCTTCAAGGATCACTTCGTCGCCAACTACTGCCCGCTGGCCTTCTTCGAGGGCAAGCGCAACGTCACGCCGGACAAGCTCCCGGCCGCCGAGCAAGCCCCTTTGCTCACCGCCTGCGATGCGCACCTGCGCGCGCTGGTCGAGGCAACTGACGCCGAGTGGGTGATCGGCATCGGCGCCTGGAGCGAGCTGCGCGCGCGTGAAGCCTGTGCTGGCATGACCGTGCAGTTCGGCCGCGTGCTGCACCCCAGCCCGGCCAGCCCGGCCGCCAATCGCGGCTGGTCTGAAGCCGCAACAAAGCAGCTCACGGCGCTTGGGGTATGGGCCTGAGCCGGCTCAGCCGATAGAGATTTCGCCATGCTCCGGTGGCAACACCGCCGTCTTCGGAGGATGGGGCAAACAGCCCGGTGCATGGGGTGCCTCACCGTAGCGCAAACCTTCCGGATTGCTCTCGGTGGCAAACGCATCGTCCTGCCCGAAATCGCCGATCACCTGCGGTACGGGAACTGCCTTCTCGGTCTTGGCCATGATTCACCTCCATCGCCCGCACAAACGCGCCGGCCATGCTGTGTGATAGACCGTAAACGGCGCGCCCTGCCATCAGGGGAAACAAACCCCGGAGGGTCCCATACCTCTTTGCCCGCCAGCGAAGCGCTACAGGACCTCCTTGGCCTGCCGTAAACAGCTTCTGACCACGGTTATTCGGAGCGCAGCGATGGACGCCTATGAGGAGCACCGGGCCAGCAGTCAGACCCCTTATGTGCTGGTCGTCGACGATGTAGCGACGACGCGTGCCATGCATTCCCTGATGCTCTCCCGTCAGTTCGAGGTCAAGAATGCCGCTTCAGGCCAGGAGGCGCTGCAACTGTGCACCGAACGCCTGCCTGATCTTGTACTGCTGGATGTTGAGATGCCCGGGCTCAACGGCTTCGATACCTGCCGGGCACTGCGCCGGCACTACGACATCCCGATCATCTTTGCCACCTCGCATGAATCACTCGACGAGCATCTCAAAGCCTTTGATGCGGGCGCAAGCGATCTCTGCGTGAAGCCTGTATCGGCGGAGATCCTGCTTCGCAAGGTCCGGCTTGCCATCACGCAGTGGCGCGAACGCGCTGTCCTGCGTGCCGAAAAAGACGCCCTGCAGACCAAGGCCGAGCAATACCAGTCCAGCATGAGTGAGCGCCGCCTGCTGCTGCAATTTGTCCGCACCAGTCTGAACTGTGAAAACCCTGCCCAGCTTGCCCAGAACTTCCTGCAAGCCTGCCGGCATCTCGGTGTGCAGTGCTGCATCGCCATTCGCCACGAAGGAGGCGAATCGGCCTGGAGTCTTGAAGGTGAAGCCTCGGCCCTTGAGCGTGCGGTGCTCGCGCGGGTAGCCGGCATGGGGCAACTGGTCCAGTTCAAGAACCGCCTCGCCCTCAGTCATGAACGGCTCAGCGTTGTCGTAAGCAACATGCCGGATGAAGCATCGGAAGAAGCCACCCGCATTCGCGAGAACATGTCTGCTCTTGTGGAGATGGCTGCAGCCCTGGCCGACCATCTCGCCCAGCGCAGTGAGCGGCCAGCCGCATCTACTGCAGAGCCGCTGGAGCCCCCCATGGAAGCCCTGCCAGGCAAAATGGCGGCAGACATCCGTCTGCTCCTGCAGGAAATCCTCGACCGCCTCGAATCAGCCTTCGACCTGATGTCCACCGATCACCATCAGGAGGAACGCATCATGCATGCCGTGCGCGATCCGCTCGAACGCATCCTCGTATTGCTGAATCAGTGCAGCGACCAGAGTAGCGCTCCCGTATTGCGCCCCTAGGGCGACTGAGTCCCCGCATAACCTCGATTCAGCCCCCTTCAGGCGCAGCGGCCGGACCATTCATCCTGCATGGCCGCCCGCCCGGCCAGCGACCCCGGCATTCAGCCGCGACCAACGGCGCATCCGCACAGAGCACTCAGCTCATTCGTCACAATTCCGGCCTGATCGCTGCGATACGGCAGCCTTTTACCGGAACAAGACCATGCCTGCCTCTGCTTACCTCCGCGCCCTTGATGTGCGCAACGGTGCCACACTGCTTGTAGCCCTTCTGCTCGCCGCCTGCGGCGGCGGTGGAGGTTCCGGCGCCGGCAACTCAGGCAGCAGCACCAGCGTTACATCCGTCAGCAGCGCCTCGACCGCCAGCTCCGTACGCAGCAGCACCGCCAGCAGCGCGACCCAAAGCAGCTCGACCAGCAAGGCCGCCAGCACCAGCAGTCTTTCAAGCAGCAGCACCAGCCAGGCCAGCAGCGGGGCAAGCTGCACAGCACTGTCCGAGCGCATCCGCACCACCCAACCCACCCTGCCGACCCTCTCGGCCCCCAGCGATGAATACACGCCCGTGGTGCTCGCCCCCTATGGCAGCAATGGCAGCCTGATCGCCTGGAAAGAAAAAAATGCCAGCCAGATCCGTGTCGGCACCCTCGCCAGCGACGACAAACAGTTCAGCCCCCTGCTCACCACCGCGGGTGACGAAGTACACAGCATGGTCGGCCACAGCAGTGGCGGCGCCCTGCTGATGGTGGCGGACGACCCGGACATTTACAGCAGCAAGTACTGCAAGAGCGCTGCCACGCCCAGCAACGCGGCCTGCCAGAAAATGTCCCTGCTGCGCTTCGATGGCAAAGGCAGCGTGCTCTCTAGCACCACACTCACCGACAAGGCCAATGTCGATAGCGAAGGCGCACTCTTCATCTGGTGGTACGGCCACACCGGCCGCCTGGCCTGGGACGGCAGCCGCTATGCCGCCTACTTCCGCTCTGCCGGCTCCTACGCCCGCCCCAATGTAGCCGGCGAAATCGATATCCACGCCGGCGATACCCTGCGCATGCTCGACGCCAACGGCAATCGCCTCAGCGGCGGCTGGCAGTGGGGCTGCAGCCATAGCTGGTCCGTGCGCCTGGCCGGCAACAGCAGCGGCTGGAGCGCCTTCTGCCATGGCGACGCCTATCCTAATGCCCTGCGCCTGCAACAGCTCAGCACTACGGGCGTCAGCACAAAAACCAATGAATGGCTCAGCGGCACGAATGCCGACACCCGTGCTCTCGGCGGCGTAGTGGCCGATACCGACGGCTACTGGCTCAGCTACCTGGAAACCACCGGCAGCCTGCGCCTGCATCTGGCCCGCTTTAACAACAACGGCACACAGATCAGCGACCAGATCATCAGCAGCGCCACCGGCATCGACGCCCAATACCCTTTCCGCGCCTATCTGGGCAAGCTCGGCAGCCAACTCCTGCTCGGCTGGAAGAGCGGCGGCAAGCTCATCCTGCAGGCTACCGACGCCAGCGGCACGCTGCTCGGCACGCCTGTCACAAGCGCCGCCGGGGTCTCGAATTTCGACGAATTCGTCAGCCTGGGCAATGGCGATCTGGCCTTCGCCAACGCGACCAGTAGCGGGGCGGTATCGGTCACACGCGTGGCGGCCTGCAACTGAGCAAATAACCGTGGTGTTCAAGAAAGCAGGATGCCCGTCGTAAACCCTCAGACGAGCATCCGCCCCTTCCGAAAGAACACCATGAAAACAACCATCGCCTTCCGCCTACTCCTGATCGTCATCTTCTCAGCCATCACCGCGCTGACAGTCGGGCTGGTCGGCATGCTGGCCACGGGTTCGCTGACGGACTCCTTGCGCAAGGTCCAGTCGGTCACCGTGCCACAAGTGGACGCCCTGCACCGGATCATCGGCCAGTCGCTGCGCGTGCGCGTTCACGTGTACAACCATGCCCGGGCCGAAACCACCGAAGAGATGGACAAGATCGAAAAGGCCATGACCAAGAGCATGGCCGTGCTGTGGGAAGAGGTGGAAAAATACGAGAAGCTCGTCTCCGACCCGAAAGATCGGGAGATGCTGGAGGCCGACAAAGAGAGCCTCAAGGTCTTCGAAACCTCTCTGGCTCCGGCCGTTGCACAGAACCGCAAGAACATCCCGAGCGACCCCGACTCAGTAAAACTGATCAATGCCGTCGTGAAAACCTCGGCCGATGCCGCTCGCAGCCTCAACGCTCACTATGAGCAGTTGAAGAAAGACATCGAAGCGGATCGCACCACTGCCGAAGCTGCGGCGAGCCGCCACCGTAACATCTCGTGGGCCGTCATCATCATCGGCGTGGGCCTGATTGCCACCTTTGGCCTGCTGCTGGTGCGTAGCATTCGCAGCACACTGGAGGGCGTGCAAGGCGCCATCACCCGTATCGAACGCGAGCGCGATTTCCGCATCCGCGTACCGGAAAGCGGTCAGGATGAGCTGAGCCAGATGGGTGCCAGTCTGAATCGTCTGATCGGCTCCATGCAGAACAACCTCCAGCACATCGGCCAGAACGCTGAGGATGTGGCCAGCAAATCACGCCACATGGCGGGCACCGCCCAGCAGGTATCCATGTCCTCCGGCCAGCAGAGCGAATCCGCCTCGGCCATGGCTGCCGCCATCGAAGAGCTGACGGTCAGCATCGGTCACATCGGCGACCGTGCCTCCGAAGCCAACCAGCTCTCGCAGGAATCCGGCCGACATGCTCAGGAAGGGGGCCAGATCATCGGCCAGACCGTGCAGGACATCCACGAGATCGCCAGCACCGTGAATGAAACCAGCTCGCGCATCCGTATCGTCGAAGCCGAGAGCGACAAGATCTCTTCGGTCGTGGCGGTGATCCGCGAAGTGGCCGATCAGACCAATCTGCTCGCCCTGAACGCAGCCATTGAAGCCGCTCGTGCTGGCGAACAAGGCCGCGGTTTCGCGGTTGTGGCTGACGAAGTGCGCAAGCTCGCCGAACGCACCGCCAACTCCACCCGCGAAATCACCACCATGATCGATGGCGTGCGCAACGGCGCCAAGGACGCGGTCAACAGCATGGCGATTGCAGTGGATCGCGTCAGCGTTGGCGTGACCCGCGCTGAAGGCGCCAGCCAGGCCATCGCTCGCATCAGTGAAACCAGCGGCCAGGCAGTGGAGATGGTGCGCGAGATCACCGACGCCATCCGTGAGCAAAGTGCGGCCAGCCACAGCATCGCGCAGCAGGTCGAGCGCATCGCCCAGATGGCTGAAGTCGGCAACGAAGGCGCCGCCCTCAGCGCCAATGCAGCCCACGAGCTCGATGCACTGTCCGCCTCGATGCAGCAGATCGTGCAAACCTACAAGCTCTGACGAGAACGCGCTTCAAAAAAATGGGCCGCCCGAGTGATTCAGGCGGCCCATTTCATTTCAGCCAATCAGGCTCACATCGAAGAGCGACATTCCGGCACCAGCGGGGCCGAGACGCGAAGACAAGTCGCAGACAGTGCTTAAGCACGGCAAGACGCAGTCGACAAAGACTCGGCCCCGCTGGCGCCGGAATTACAGCTTGTGATAGACCTCGGCGCCCTTCTTCACGAACTCCACCGACTTGGTTTCCATGCCCTTCTTCAAGGCGTCGATTTCGCTGATGCCCTGAGCGGCGGCGAAGTCACGCACGTCCTGGGTAATCTTCATCGAACAGAAGTGCGGGCCGCACATGGAGCAGAAGTGCGCCACCTTGGCGCCTTCGGCGGGCAGGGTTTCGTCGTGGTAGCTGCGTGCGGTATCCGGGTCGAGGCCGAGATTGAACTGGTCTTCCCAGCGGAACTCAAAGCGCGCCTTGCTCATCGCGTTGTCGCGGATCTGGCTGGCCGGGTGGCCCTTGGCGAGATCGGCCGCGTGGGCGGCGATCTTGTAAGCAATGATGCCGGCCTTCACATCATCCTTGTCCGGCAGGCCCAGGTGCTCCTTGGGCGTCACGTAACAGAGCATCGCACAGCCGTACCAGCCGATCTGCGCGGCGCCGATGGCGCTGGTGATGTGGTCGTAGCCGGGGGCGATGTCGGTGGTCAGCGGGCCCAGCGTGTAGAACGGCGCTTCGTCGCACCATTCCAGTTGCAGATCCATGTTCTCCTTGATGAGCTGCTGCGGCACGTGGCCGGGGCCTTCGATCATCACCTGCACATCGTGCTTCCACGCGATTTGCGTCAGCTCGCCGAGGGTCTTCAATTCACCCAACTGGGCTTCGTCGTTGGCATCCCAGATCGAGCCGGGGCGCAGGCCATCACCCAGCGAGAAGGCGACGTCGTAGGCCTTCATGATTTCGCAGATCTCTTCGAAATGCGTGTAGGTGAAGTTTTCTTTGTGGTGCGCGAGGCACCACTTGGCCATGATCGAGCCGCCGCGCGAGACGATGCCGGTCATGCGATTCGCCGTCATCGGCACGTATTTGAGTAACACACCGGCATGGATGGTGAAGTAGTCCACGCCTTGCTCGGCTTGCTCGATCAGCGTGTCGCGGAAGATTTCCCAGGTGAGGTCTTCGGCCTTGCCGTTCACCTTTTCCAGCGCCTGATAAATCGGCACGGTGCCGATCGGTACGGGCGAGTTGCGCAGGATCCATTCGCGGGTTTCGTGAATGTTCTTGCCGGTGGAAAGATCCATCACCGTGTCGCCGCCCCAGCGGATCGACCAAGTCAGCTTGTCGACTTCTTCCTGAATCGACGAGGACACGGCGCTGTTGCCGATGTTGGCGTTGATCTTGGTGAGGAAGTTGCGGCCGATGATCATCGGCTCGCTCTCGGGGTGATTGATGTTGTTCGGGATGATGGCGCGGCCACGGGCGACTTCGTCGCGCACGAACTCGGGCGTGATCACCTCCGGAATCGCGGCACCAAAGCTCTGGCCGGGGTGACGGCGGCCCATGAAGGCGGCCATCTTCTCGCCGGTCGGGCCGCTGGCTTTCAGCGACTCGATGTAAGCAGCGCGGTTCAGGTTCTCGCGGATGGCGATGTATTCCATCTCCGGCGTGATGATGCCTTTGCGCGCGTAGTGCATCTGGCTCACGTTATGGCCGGGTTTGGCGCGGCGGGGCTTGCGCTGCAGGTTGAAGCGCAGCTCGTCGAGCTTGGGGTCGGCTTCGCGGGCGCGGCCGTATTCGCTCGTCATTCCGTCGAGCTGCTCGGTGTCGTTGCGCTCTTCGATCCATTTGGCGCGCAGCGCGGCGAGGCCCGAACGCACGTCGATCTTGGCGGCCGGGTCGGTGTAGGGGCCGGAGCAGTCGTACACATAGATCGGCGGATTCTTCTCGCTGGCACCACTGCCGCTATGGCTCATGGAGGTGTCGCTCTGGGTAATCTCGCGCATGGGCACGCGGATGTCTTCACGCGATCCAGTGAAGTAGACCTTGCGGGAATTCGGCAGCGGGGCAATCGCGGCTTCGTCAACCTGAGCCGATGCGGCGACGAATTGTTCTTTGGCGTTCATGGTGCTTCCTCTCAATGGGCAAGGCGAGGAAGCGGGCGCAGCGGGGCGCTGCACTCGCCTTCCCTACGCCGGCATGACCCGGATCAGGTTCCAAGGGTGTTTCTCACCGTCCGCAAAGCATTGGACGGACCCCCGGCGAATCCGGCCACCTTACTGAAAAGGCGCGCGCAGGGCAACCCAGCAGCGCACCGGGGCATTCAAGCCCTCTGGCAACAGCCCCGGCCGGCACCGCCGTTCATCCTGCCGCTTCAAGGCTTTCACCCTGGCTGCCGTTAGCACTGGCTGGACCTGTATATCCGTGAGGACCGGGCATGGCCCCGTTTCGCCTTTCCTGCTCTCTGCTGAGTTTGTCTGCCTTGGCCGCTTGCAGCCTGCTGGCCGACAAACCCGAGCCGCCGCCGGCGCCTCCCCCTGCGCCCGCCCCGCAAGTGATCGTCGAGCCGCCCCCACCGCCACCTCCACCTGCACCTGCACCCACCAAGCCAGTCACCAAAGCCAAGCCTGCCCCCAAAAGCAGCAAGGTCAGCAGCAAACCGTCAACGCCTGAGGCCGCACCGAGTGCGGTAGCGCCCGCCACCAGCGCCAAAGCCGTCACCCGCAAAGCTGCCGCGCCGATTCAGGGCCCAGACTGGCTGCAATACTGCAGCGCCCGCCAGCAAAGCCCTACCGGAATCCTGTGCGATGCCAACACCCTGCTCGCTCAGCCCTCGGCCAAGGTTCAGGTCTACGTTCGCGAAGCTGCGCTGGTACGCGATACACCTGGCGGCAGGATCCAGCTACGCGAGGGGCTACCGCGCCTGTATCGCTTCTTCGTGATTCCTTGAGAGTCACGCCTCGGTTTGCTTCCGCCCCCAAGTAACGGATAATTCGCGCCCATCTCCGCTGTACCCGGCCTGACCTGATGACTTCTCCCGCCCTTGCTTTCGACTCAAGCACCTTCCGCCGCACCCTGGGCATGTTCGCTACAGGGATCACGGTCATCACCGCACAGGCCAAAGATGGCAGCCTGGTAGGGCTGACCGCAAACTCCTTCAATTCGGTGTCGCTGACCCCGCCCATGATCGTGTGGAGCCTGGGCAACAACAGCGGCGTGCGCGAGGTGCTGGAGCACTGTGAGTATTACGCGGTAAATGTGCTCGCCGACGATCAGGAAGCTTTATCGAATCTCTTCGCCAGCAAGGCGGCAGACCGTTTCGCTGGCGTGGACTGGGAGCCGGGGCTGGGCGGAGCACCAGTACTGGCCGGCTGCGCAGCCGTGTTCGAAGTACGCAACAGCCTGCGCTACCCGGGTGGAGACCATGTGATCTTCATTGGCGAGGTGGCGCGTTGCGATCGTTCTGAGCGGGAGCCCCTGGTGTTCTTCAACGGCCGCTATCGCAAACTTGCTGCGTTGTAGAAGTCAGCCAGCGGCAAAACAAAGAGCCAGCCCCCTGATGGAAGCTGGCTCTTGTCGTATGAAGTGAGCGGCTTTTCGCACGGGGCTCCTGGCATCGCCGCCTGGCCGGCCCCGCACAGCCGCTCTCATGCTTTTACGGCCGGGATCGGCCCGGCTTGAGGGCAAACCCCGATCAAGCACTCATTTCTGGATCAGTACCTGATGCGGCACGGCAGCGGGCCAGCTGGCCTGCGTAGCAACTTCCAGAATCGCCTTGTTGGTATCGAAATACACCTGCCAGTAATCGTCGGTATGGCAGTAAGGGCGCACCACCAGCTTCACCCCGGCTGGATTGAACTCGAGGATCTCGACATCCGGCGCCGGCTTGTCCATCACATTCGGGATCTGCGCCACCCGAGCCTTGAGCAGGCTGATGGCATTAAGTGGATCAACGCCGTGGGCCAACTGAGCGGTGAGATCAACGCGGCGAAAGTCATTGCTGCTGAAATTCACGATGTTGTCGGCAAACAGCTTGTTGTTGCCCACCACGGTCCGTACGTTGTCCGGTTGATCAATCGTCGTGGCAAACATGCCGATTTCATGCACCGTACCGGTGATGCCGGCGGCGGCAATGAAGTCGCCCACGCGCAGCGGGCGCAGCAGAATCAGGAAGACTCCCGCCGCGAAGTTGGCGAGCAGGCCCGACCAAGCCATCCCGATAGCCACGCCGGCGGCCGCGATAATGGCGGCAAAGGAGGCCGTTTCCACACCGAACAGGCTCAGGATGGCGATCACCAACAGCACGCGCATGCTCATACCGATGGCGGACTCCAGATACTCGATCAGCGTGGCATCAAAACCGCGCGCATCCATGCCGCGCCGGGACAACAGCTTGACGCTCTTGATGATCCAGCCACCGATGACCCACAGCACGACGGCGCCGACGATCTTCCAGGCAAAGGGGACCAGGTTCTGCAGGATGATGGCCGGCAGTTGGGTTAACAGGGTTTCGTCCATGTTCTTCATTCTCCGTGAGGGCAGCAACAGGCTTGCTTGCCGAAACGATACCCGCCCCCCCTGCGGGCTGTCGTTTCCATTTGTGCCCCCAAAACCCTGCACAGCGTTCTAAACGCAGGCAGGAAGGGCTTTTCAGGACTCTCCGCCCGAAAGGGCAAGCGCCTCTGCAGCCAGCAGCTCGCGCTGCCAGAGCTCCGGCGTGAGGATCCTCAGGCGCTCGCGAAAGGGCGATTTGCGGGCGAGCTTGAGCAGCAGCTTGTCGCGCGTCAGAAGCAGGTCAGCCTCACCCAGCCAGGCCAGGGCAAGGAACTTCTGGTCATCGCGGTCCTTGCAGCGCGGCAGTGCGTCGAGCTCTGCCAGACGCGTGTCATCCGCCTCCGGCAGGCAACGGGCTGCCTGAGCGTAAGTCGCGTAAATCTGCGCACGCTGTGCAGGCTCAATGCGGAACTGGACATAAGCCAGCACGCGCGCCAGTTCATCGAGGCAGTCGGCACGCGTGAGCAACTCGACAGCGCTGGTTCCAACCCAGTCAGCCAAGGTGGCGAGAGCCGGATCACGGAAGTGCCACAGGGCCATCACCACGTTGGTATCGAGTACCACGCGCAGCCGGTGGGAGGAAGGCAAAGAAAAGGGCATGCCCGGATCTTACTACGCGCTCCGGACAGCCCCTTCAATCAGGCCTCAGCGCAATGCGCCAGATACTGACGGATCGAGTTTTCCGCCGAGAATCGCGCCAGCTCCCTGTCACCCACATGCGGATAGTGAGCAAGCGCTTCATCGATGCGGACGGCCAGCGCCAGGTGATCGTTGCGCGCACACAGGAAAGGCGACAGTCGCCCGGTGAGAATTTCACTCGGCCCGGTCGGGCAATCAGTACTCACCACCGGGGTGCCCAGAATCAGGGATTCAATCAAGACGGTGGGCAGGCCTTCACTATCGGAAGACATGGCAAAGAGTGCAGCGTGCTTGATCCACGGGTAAGGATTGGTCTGGAAGCCGGGCAGCAATACCTTGTCCTGCAGGCCCAGACTCGCGACCTGCAGCGCAATCTGCTCACGCCAGTTTTTTTCCGCCTCCGTGTAGGCATCGCCGATCAGCACCAACTTGTGGCTCTGGCAGGCATGGCTGTCGCAAAAGGCGCGCAGGAGCAGATCCTGCCGCTTGCGGGCGGAAAAACGCGCGGCATACACGATGTAGGGACCATCGACGGGTGGCTGGTACTCGCGGGCCAACTGCCGGATCGCCTCAAAATCAAAGGGGTTGTAGATGGTCCGGATCGAGTGCGGGTGCACACCCACTTCATCGACGATATCGCGCTGCAGCGCATCGGACACCGTAATGATGTCGCGCCCGCCATAGGTCAGATGAAAGCGGATACGCCATTTGAGCGTGCGGAACAGGCGCTTCAGCCCGGCCTTGTCGCCGATCTTTCCTCGCAGGTACTCCACCATGGAGTTGCGATAGCGGATATACACATGCGGCAGGCAAGCCAGACGCGAAATCCGGTCGGCATCCTCGGCATTCGAGATGAAGAAATCGAAGCGGCGGCCATCTGCCTCGATCTCTGCCACGCAGCGCCGCAGGCGCCAGGCCAGCATGAGTTTTTCCAGCGCCCGGATGGGGTTCAGCCTTCCGGCAGGGGCTAACGCATGCAGCCGGACCCCATCGGGCACGCGATGCTGGATCTGATCATGCGCAAGGATGATATGCACCTCATGCCCTTGCCGGCGAAAGCCTTCTGCCAGGTTCAGCACCACGCGTTCGGCCCCACCACCTATCAGGGAATCGATCAGCAGGCCGATGCGCCGCGAAGGGCCATCCCCGGCAAGTGTTTGATGCACTGCTTGCTGCCGACGGCCGGCTATCTCTGTAGCCCGGCCCGAGTGGCTCTGCTGATGCCGGAAAGTCAGCTGCGGGAAAGAAGGAAGGGGCAACATGATTTTCTCTTTTCGGGGGAGTGGTTTGTGCATCGCACAAACCATGGCAGCGCTATCGGCGCACGCCCCGAATTCTTGAGAAAAATTTCACCATTTTTCGATACCCGTCACCCCCCCAGATGCCGTGTTCCCGATCCCCATAAAGCCCGCAAGTACAGCTCCAGCACCACACACCGGCGCCGTAGACCTGACAGTCAGCCCGGACTCCCCAACATGCCTCAGCCCCCGGCCTCTTCCGCCCCGCTTCACCCCCCCGCCAGCCTGCGTCAGCTGAGCGTACTGCTGGCCGTCTGGACCTTGCTGGTCGCGGTATCGCTGGCGCTGAGCATCAGCCGCATCCAACAGCACGCGCATGACTTGATGCTGGAAGGCGCACGCAACGTGTTTCGCACCATCGTAGCGGCACGCGCCTGGAACGCCTCAAGCGGAGGCGTATATGTTCCCGCCAGTGAGCAGAATCCGCCCAATCCCTTCCTGTTCAGCCCTAGCCGCGATCTGCACACCGACAAACTGTCGCTCACCCAGATCAACCCTGCCTACATGACTCGCCAGATTGCTCATCAGGCTAGCCTGCAAGGCACGCTGAAAATCCACATGACTTCATTGCGTGTCCTTCGCCCGGAGAACAGCCCGGACAGCTGGGAAAAACAAAGCCTTGCGCGCCTTGAGCAGGGCGAACTTGAAGTCGGGGAGGTCGTAGAACGCGCAAATGAAGGAAAAGAATTCCGGTTCATAGCGCCACTGTTTGTCGATAAAACCTGTCTGGGCTGCCACGCTCACCAAGGCTATGCCATAGGCGATGTGCGCGGCGGCATCAGCATCAGCCAACCTTGGCAGGACTCCGCCACGCGCAACCAGATCATCCACAGCAGCCTGCTGCACGCCCTGGTCTTCCTGCTACTGGCGGGTGGCAGTCTGCTGGCACATCGGTCGCTGGCAAAACGCTGGGCGCAGACCGAACAGGCCATGTCAGGCCTCATGCAGGCCGAAAAAATGGCCTCGATGGGGCGTCTGGTGTCCGGCTTCTCTCATGAGCTGAACACCCCGCTGGGGGTGGCGATCAGCGCCCTCTCGCACCATGAACATTGCCTCGACGACTTCGGCCACCTGCTCCAGCGCGAGGAGGTGCCGGAGCAGGAGATCCGCGCCCTGCTCACCGACATGCGTGAAAGCGGCCAACTCGCCCAGTCCAACCTGCGCCGGGCCGCCAATCTGGTCAGCGGCTTCAAGCGCTCATCCACCGACATCGAACGTGAAGACATCCGCAGCTTCAAGCTGCGCGAGATCGTTGACGAGGTGCTGCAGACCCTGAGCAACGTATATAAGAAAACCGCCCGCATCGAGCTTGATTGCCCACCAGAACTCGCCATGACCAGTGTCCCGGGCCTGCTCGACCAGATCTTCACCAATCTGATCATCAATAGCGTCACCCACGCCTTCGGGCCCGAACGAAGCGATGGCCACATCCGCATCGCGATCGACAGCGACGGCGCCGGACAAATCCTCATCAGCTACGCCGACGACGGCAAAGGCATGTCCCCCGCAGTCCAGCGCCGCATCTTCGAGCCCTTCTTCACCACCCGTCAGGCTCAGGGCGGCACCGGTCTCGGTCTCTACATCTGCTACAGCCTGGTCACCGAGCGTCTGGGCGGCAGCATTCGCTGTGACAGCCTGCCCGGCGCCGGCACCCACTTTTTGATCCGCCTGCCCCAGCACACCCCCACCGCACCTTCGGGCGAGACACCATGAGAATCATCAAGGATGCCATCCAGTTCGAAGCCGAACGCGCCACGCCCGCCAGCCCGACAGCCAAGCCGCTCTACACCTGGAAGCTGCTGGTCGTGGATGACGAACCGGACGTACGCGCCGTAACCCGCCTCGGCCTGCGTAATTTCACCTTCGCCGAGCGGCCGCTCGAATTCATCGAAGCCAGCTCTGCCAGTGAGGCCCTGCAGCGTCTCGCCGAACATCCGGACATCGCCGTGGCGCTGGTGGACGTGGTGATGGAAACCGAGGATGCAGGGCTGCGCCTGGTCGAGAAGATCCGCAACGAACTCGGCAACAAGCTCATTCGCCTGGTGATCCGCACCGGCCAGCCCGGAGCCGCCCCCGAACGCTATGTGATCGACCACTACGACATCGACGACTACAAGGACAAGACCGAGCTCACCACCACCCGCCTCTACACCACGGTGCGCAGCGCCCTCAAATCCTATCGCGACCTCTGCGCCATCGACATCAACCGTCTCGGCCTGGAGCGATTGCTACAGGCCGCGCCGGACATCTACCGCCTGGCCAACGTCTCACTGCAGGAGTTCTTCTCCGGCGTGCTGACCCAAGTCGTCGGTCTCTGCCACCTCTCACCGGACTCCTTCATCTCCACCATCGAGGGCGTGATCGCCACGGTGGAAAGCGGCGAGCAGGCGGTGCATGCCGGTACCGCCCCCTTCATCGCCAGCGGGCGCTTCCTTGCCATTCATGAACAATGCCGCAAGGCCGTGCTCGCCGGGCAGGATCCCACGGATCTGCCCGGCAACGCCTTCATCATCCCGATCGTGATCCATGGTCAGGCCGAGGGCTACATCTACATCGAACCCACCCTGCCGCTCTCCGATGACGACAAACGCCTGATCCGCCTCACCGCCCAGCAAAGCGCGCAATCGCTCGAAAACCTGCGCCTGCACATCGATCTCGCCAACGCCTTCCGCTACGCCATCGACATGCTGGCCGAAATCGCCGAGTTCAAGGACAAGACCACCGGCCGCCACATCGAACGCATCGCCACCTATACCGAGAAAGTCGCACTGGCGATGGGCTGCTCGCGTGCCGAAGCCGAGCACATGGGCATCTCCAGCCGCCTGCACGATGTCGGCAAGATCGGTATTCCAGACGACATCCTCGGCAAGCCCGGCAAACTCGACCCGGAGGAAGTTCGCATCATGCAGCACCACGCCAGCATCGGCGGCAGCATCCTCGGCCACGACAAGGCACTCGGCCTCGCCCGCAGCATCGCCACCAGTCACCACGAACGCTGGGATGGCCTGGGTTACCCGGCTGGCATTCGCTCCGCTGAGCTACCGCTCGCGGTACGCATCGTCAGCGTGGTCGACGTCTTCGATGCGCTGGTCAGCCATCGCCCCTACAAAACCCCCTGGCCACTGCCCGAAGCCCGCGCCGAGATTCTCGCCGGCCGCGATATCCAGTTCGACCCACAGGTCGTTGACGCCTTCTTGGGCTTGCTCGATCAGGGGGTATTCGCACACATGATTGCGGAAGCAAGCCTCCCGCCAGAAGGATGAGCCCCGCGAGGCAGAACCGCCCAAGTCGCCGCCGCCGGACACAAGCCCGTATCATCCAGCGATGAATGAAGACTTTCTCTGGCAGGCCTGGTGCGATGGCTGCGCCCGCCCCAACCCAGGCCATATCGGCCTCGGCGCCATCTTGCTGGGGCCGCAGGGCGGCCGTCATGAACTCTCCGAGCGTAGCCCCCACACCGGCTGCAACAACGAAGCCGAAGCCCGTGCTCTGCTCGCCACCCTCAAACTGGCACGCGCGCTCGGCGCAGCACATCTGCAAGTGCAGTGCGACAGCGACGTGGTGGTGCGCCTCGCTCAGGACGCCGAAACCACCGAAGCGGCACGCCTGGCGCCGCTCTTTGCCGAGATCCGGCAGCTTGGCGCCGAGTTCAGCCACCTGGAATTGCGCTGGCTGCCTCAGCATCGCAACACCGCAGCCGACCAGCTAGCACGTGCCGCACTGGGCTTGCCGCCACGCGCACCAGCCAAACCGGCGCGCCGCAAGCGCTGATCAGGCCGGCTTCTTCTTCACCGGCCGCACCCAGCCAGTAAAACTCAGCTGGCGGGCGCGACCGATCGTCAGCGCATCCGCGGGAGCGTTCTGGGTCAGGGTGGTGCCCGCCGCAATGGTCGCGCCCTTGCCCACCGTGACCGGCGCCACCAGCTGGCTGTCGGAGCCGATGAAAGCATCGTCTTCGATCACGGTACGGAACTTGTTGGCGCCATCGTAGTTGCAGGTAATCACGCCAGCGCCAATATTCACCCGGCTGCCCACCGTCGCATCCCCCACATAGGCCAGATGATTGGCTTTGGACTGCGCGGCAATCTGGCTGTTCTTGATCTCCACGAAGTTGCCGACGTGCACATCCTCTGCCAGCACCGTGCCAGGGCGCAGGCGCGCATAGGGGCCGAGCACCCCGGCCGCACCGATCACCGCCTCCTCGAAATGGCAGAAAGGTTTGATGACGCTGCCAGCCCCCACCGTCACGTCCCTCAGCACGCAATGCGCCCCTACGCGCACACCGTCAGCCAGCTCCACGCGGCCTTCGAACACGCAACCCACGTCGATCTCCACATCGCGACCGCACACCAGCTCACCGCGGATGTCGATGCGCGCCGGGTCCAGCAGGGTCACGCCGGCTTCGAGCAGGGCATCGGCCTGATTGCGCTGATGGATGCGCTCCAGCTCCGCGAGCTGGGCCTTGTTGTTCACGCCGAGCACTTCCCACTCGTGCTCGGGTTGCTGGGCAACGACCTCAACGCCATCAGCCACGGCCATGGCAATCACGTCGGTCAGGTAATACTCGCCCTGAGCATTATTATTCTGGAGGCGGCCCAGCCAGCCACGCAGCATGGCGGTGGGCGCACACAGGATGCCGGTATTGACTTCCCTGATGGCCTTTTCGGCCGCAGAGGCATCTTTCTCCTCTACGATGGAAACGACGCGGTCATTCACGTCACGCACGATGCGGCCATAGCCCTTGGGGTTGGCCAGTGTCACCGTCAGCAAGGCCACGCGGGAGCTCCCCGCCGCGTCCACCAACGCCTGCAGGGTGTTGGCCCGGATCAGCGGCACGTCGCCATAGAGCACCAGCACCGCACCTTCGTCGCCCAGCAAGGGCATGGCTTGTTGCACAGCGTGACCGGTGCCCAGTTGCTGCGCCTGCTCTGCCCACAGGATATCGGGCGCAGTCAGCGCAGCCCGTACCTGATCACCGCCATGGCCGTACACCACGCACAGCGCCCGGGGCCCGAGCGAACGCGAGGTCGCCAGCACATGCCCGAGCATGGGCTGGCCGGCAATCGGCTGCAGCACCTTGGGCAGGCGTGAATTCATGCGTTTGCCTTGTCCGGCGGCCAGAATCGTGATTTGCATGGTTCGGAAAGCGCGTGCGCGCAGTAGCGAAAAGGAAGGGCGGAATTCTAGCATCGGCCGCTTTGCGCCCTCTTTTGCGGCAGCGCGGCAAGATTCCGCGGACGATTTGATGATCGTCACCAAAAGGGCAGGTCTCGATAGTTAACATTGATGCAAGAGGACGAAGCTCATGGATAGCACCAATACACCGCTCGAAACACTGGAGAACATCACTTACGACGAGATCAAGGTCGGCGACAGCGCCACCCTCTCGCGTACCGTGTGTCGTGAAGACATCCAGCTCTTCGCTATCGTGTCGGGTGACGTGAACCCCTCTCACCTTGACGATCAGTACGCCAAGGACAGCCCCTCCGGCGAAGTGACCGCCCACGGCATGCTCTCCGGCGCCATCATCTCGGCGCTCCTCGGCAACAAGTTCCCGGGGCCAGGCACGGTCTATGTCGGGCAGAACCTGCGTTTCAAGGGCCTGGTGCATATCGGCGACACCCTCACGGTAAAGCTCAGCTGCGCCGAAAAGAATGCGGACAAGAAGCAGCTGATCATCGCCTGCAAGGTCACCAATCAGGATGACGAACTGGTGGTCGAAGGTGAGGCCACGGTAGCCGCCCCCACTCAAAAGATCCGCCGCTCGCGCGCAGCCCTGCCGGAAGTCACCATCACAGACCAGCAGCGCCGCTACGACGAGTTGCTGGCCCAGAGCGCCGGCCTGCCAGCCATCAAGGTGGCGGTGGCCCACCCCTGTGATGCCGAGTCGCTCAAGGGCGCTCTGCAAGCCATGCACGAAGGCCTCATCGTGCCTTGGCTGATCGGCCCGGAAGCCAAGATCCGCAAGGCTGCCGAACAGATCGACCAAAGCCTGGACGGCTGCACGATCATCAATACCGAACACAGCCTGGAGTCGGCCGAGCGCGCCGTTGCTCTGGCGCGGGCCGGCGAAGTCGACGCGCTCATGAAGGGCAGCCTGCATACCGATGAGCTGATGAGCCAGGTGGTCAACAAACTCACCGGCATCCGCACCGCACGCCGTATCAGCCATGTTTTCTTCGCCGACGTCCCGCGCTATCCTCGCCCGCTGCTGATTTCGGATGCCGCCATCAACATCCAGCCCGAGCTGGCCGACATGGTCGACATCGTGCAGAACGTGATCGACGTGGCCCACGCCATCGGGATTGCCAAACCACGCGTAGCCCTGCTCTCTGCCGTGGAAACCATCAACCCGAAGATTCCCTCCACGTTGATTGCCGCCGCCCTGTGCAAGATGGCCGATCGCGGCCAGATCAAGGGCGGTGTGCTCGACGGCCCGCTGGCCTTCGATAATGCCGTGTCGCCCTTCGCTGCCCGCACCAAGGGCATCGTCTCGGAAGTCGCAGGCAATGCGGATATCCTCGTGGTGCCCGATCTGGAATCAGGCAACATGCTTGCCAAACAACTCGAATACCTCGCCGGCGCGCTGCTCGCTGGCGTCGTGGTGGGTGCCCGTGTGCCCATCGTCCTGACCAGCCGTGCGGACAAGGCAGAAGCCCGGGCCGCATCCTGTGCCATCGTCAAACGTCTAGTAGCCCACCGCCTCGCGGCGGCAACCCTGTAAGTCGGAGAAAGAAACAATGAAGTCCCTCCTCATCATCAACGCCGGCTCTTCGAGCCTCAAGTTCGCCGTATTCAATCTGCCCCTGGTCAAGGACGCTCCCTCGGTCTTCCGCGGTCAGATCGACGGCATCGGCGCCAACACCCAGTTCGTGGCCAAGGATATCGACGGCAAGACGCTGCTCGACACCATCATCAAGTCGCCGGAAGGTACCGAGCTGGAAGCCCAGCAGGAGCTGGCCCTGACCACCCTGCTCAACTGGGTTGAGGAACAGAAGGTCGAGCTGGCCGCAGTCGGTCACCGCGTACTGCAAGGCGGCGAGAAGTACAGCGCCCCGGTGGTGGTTACCCCGGAAGTGTTCCAAGTGCTCGAAACCTTCATCCCGCTGGGCCCGCTGCATCAGCCGCACAACCTGCGTCCGATCCGTGTACTGGCCGCCAAATACCCGAACCTGCCGCAAGTGGCCTGTTTCGATACTGCCTTCCACCGCACCCAGCCGTGGCAAGCCCAGACCTACGCGATCCCGCGCAAGATCACGGCCGAAGGCGTCAAGCGCTACGGTTTCCACGGTTCCTCCTACGACTACATCGCCCGCCAGCTGCCGGAAGTGATCGGCGACAAGGCTCACGGCTGTGTGATCGTGGCACACATGGGCAATGGCGCTTCGATGGCGGCCATGCGTGACGGCAAGTGCGTCGCCACCTCGATGGGCTTCACCGCCATCGAAGGCCTGATGATGGGCACCCGCACCGGCTCGATCGACCCGGGTGTGCTGCTGTACATGATGGACCGCCACGGCTACGGCCCGAAGGAAATCTCCAACTTCCTGTACAAGGAATCGGGTCTGCTGGGCGTTTCCGGCATCAGCCAGGACATGCGCACCCTCGAAGCCTCCGATGCACCGGAAGCCAAGGAAGCACTGGAACTGTTCTGCTACCGCGCAGCGCGCGAAATCGGCTCGCTGATGATGGCCGCCGGCGGCCTTGAGGCACTGGTGTTCACCGGCGGTATCGGTGAGAACTCGCAGTTCGTGCGCAACAAGGTCATCGGCTACCTCGAATGGATGGGTGCCAAGCTGGATCCGGAACTGAACAAGGTCCGCGGCAAGGCGCACTGCATCCACACGGCTGACTCCAAGATTGCCGTCGCCGTGATCCCGACCAACGAAGAATGGATGATCGCGCACCACACCACCTCGCTGCTGGGCCTCTAAGCCCTTGGCAGGATCGAAAAGGCCATCTCCGGATGGCCTTTTTCATTGCAGCACCCGTAGCACCGGCTTTCCCCCTACATAAAAAAAGGCTCACCATGGAACACAAGATCGTGACGTTCGGCGAGGTGCTACTGCGCCTCACCCCACCCGGCTATCTCAAGCTGTCGCAGACCAACATGTTCGCCGCCACCTTCGGCGGCAGCGAAACCAACTGTGCGGTATCACTGGCCCACTTTGGCCTCAAAAGCGAGTTCGTAACCCGTTTCCCGAAAAACGACATCGCTGACGCCTGCCTTGCCGAGTTGCGCTCGCACGGCATTGAAACCGCCAACATCGTCTTCGGCGGTGAACGCCTGGGGCTCTACTACTACGAAAACCCGGCCTCCCAGCGCGTCTCGAAAGTGGTGTATGACCGCGCCAACTCCTCCTTCGCCACCCTCCAGCCGGGCATGATCGACTGGCACACGGTCTTCCAGGGCGCCACCTGGTTTCACTGGTCAGGCATCGGCCCGGGCCTGAGCCAGGGCATCGCTGACGCTACCCGCGAAGCCATTGAAGTGGCGCGCAAAATGGGCCTGAAGGTGTCCTGCGATCTGAACTATCGCAAAAACCTGTGGCAATACGGCAAGTCTGCCCAGGAAATCATGCAGCCCATGCTGGCACTGACTGACGTACTCTTCGGCACCGGCAGCGAATACAAGGTGGTGTATGGCGTTGAGCCAGTGGCTTTCAAGGCGCGCAGCGCCGAGGAGAGTATCGATCTGGATCGCTATCAGCGCTTCTTCGAAGCAACCAGCGCCAAGGCAGGCGCCGACAAGAAGCTGTTCCTGGCGCTGCGCAACACCCTGGATGCCAACCATCACATCTTCACCGGCCTAGTCTGGGCCGACGGCAAGATGATCAAGGCCCGCACCCACGCCATCGAACACGTGGTGGATTGCGTCGGCGTGGGCGACGCCTTTGCGGCCGGCATGATCTACGGCTTGATCAACTACCCCGGTGACGACGCCTCGGCGCTGGAGTTCGCCGTCGCTGCCGGCACACTCAAGAACACCATCTATGGCGACTTCAACCTCGTTTCAGCAGAAGAAGTCGTGGCCTTGATGCAAAGCACGGGTGGCGAAAGCATCTCGCGCTAAGCACGCCTCGCCCAACAAAAAGGCCATCTCTCGAGATGGCCTTTTTCCCTGCAGCCCCTGCCCGGATCAGGGCGTTTCGGCCTTGGCGTTAGCCTGCTTCTCAAGCTCGGCGTCGAGCACGTCCCACACTTCGTTCTCTTCCAGCTCAACGTGCTTTTCCAGCATGTGCACGAACTCAACCAGCATCTCGGTGCTCGGATGATCCAGTGCCCGCTCCATGGCCCGCATCTGCTCGTGCTGGGCGAATACCTCGTCGGCCAGCGCCCCGTAGCCTGCCTCGCGCAGCATCGGCAGGGCGTAACGCTCCTCCTCTACGAAGTGCGGCTCCAGATCCGACACAAAAACCTGGCGCACACGGCGGGCAATTTCCGGGATGTCCGCCTCGCTCTCAGGACTGGCGCTACGCACCGCGGAAACGAAATGCATCACCGCCTGATGCTCCTGGGCCAGATGCTTGAGGCGAAGGCTAAGCTTTCTCATGAGTCTGTCTCTCTACTCTGCTGATATGGGTATGGGATCTGCCGGCAGGCATTTTTTGTCTTCGCAGCTAATCACAACTTGCCTGCAAGCCCGTTGACTCCAGTCAATCCCGTGAAACGCGCAGTCCTGCAAATGCAGCCGCAGGGCACGCACGGAGCTCGGTTACACTCGCCATTCTGCCCTTTCTGCCGCGCCACAACCATGTCTGATACGCCCGCTACGATTTACCTCAAGGACTACACCCCGCCGGCCTTCCTGATCGACACGGTGGCGCTGGATATCGCCATCCACACGGGCTTCACGCGGGTACAGGCCCGCCTCGCCCTGCGTCGCCAGGCGCCAGGCAGTGCCAGCGCGCTGGAACTCGACGGCGAGGAGCTGGAACTCGAGGCACTACGCGTGGACGGCGTGGCGCTGCCGGCAGAACGCTATCGCATCGAGGGCGACAAGCTGTGGATCACTGATCTGCCGGACGTGTGCGTGCTCGAAAGCGTGGTGCGGATCGCGCCGGACCAGAATACCCAGCTTTCCGGCCTGTATCGCTCGAAAGACGGCTACTTCACCCAGTGCGAGGCGCAGGGCTTCCGCCGCATCACCTATTACCCGGACCGCCCGGACGTGATGGCCAAGTTCGTCTGCCGACTCTCTGCCGACAAGACAAGCTTCCCGGTCCTGCTCGCCAACGGCAACCCGGTCGCCAGTGGCGACGAGGAGGGTGGCCGCCACTGGGCCACCTGGGAAGACCCCTTCGCCAAGCCGGCCTATCTGTTCGCCTGCGTGGCCGCCAAGCTCGATGTGCTGGAAGACTTCTACACCACCACCTCCGGCCGCCGCGTGCGCTGCGCCGTGTATGTGGAGCCGGGCAAGCTGGATCAATGCGATCACGCGATTGCCGCGCTGAAGAAATCGATGAAGTGGGACGAGGACGTGTTCGGTCTGGAGATGGATCTGGACCATTACATGATCGTCGCAGTGGGCGATTTCAATATGGGCGCGATGGAGAACAAGGGCCTCAACATCTTCAACACCAAGTACGTGCTGGCCCGCCCGGACACCGCCACCGACACCGATTACCAGAACATCGACCGCGTGGTCGCCCACGAGTATTTCCACAACTGGACCGGCAACCGCGTGACCTGCCGGGACTGGTTCCAGCTCTCGCTCAAGGAAGGCCTCACCGTTTTCCGCGACCAGCAGTTCGGCATGGACGTACACTCGGCTGGCGTGACGCGCATTCAGGAAGTGCGCACCCTGCGCGCCGCACAGTTCCCGGAAGACGCAGGCCCCATGGCCCACCCGATCCGCCCGGAGAGCTACGCCGAGATCAACAATTTCTACACCGCCACGGTGTATGAAAAAGGCGCGGAAGTGATCCGCATGATCCACACCCTGATCGGCAAGGAAGCCTTTCGCAAGGGCATGGATCTGTACTTCGCCCGCCACGATGGTCAGGCCGTGACTTGCGAGGACTTCGTCGCGGCCATGCAGGATGCTTCCGGGCTGGACCTCGCCCAATTCAAGCGCTGGTACTCGCAGGCCGGCACGCCGCGCCTCGTCGTGCGCAGCGAATTCGATGCCGCTGCGCGCCGCTACACCTTGCATGTCGAGCAGCAATTCGCGCCTACGCCTTACGAAGCCCGCTTGGAGAAGGAAGGCCTCGCCCTGCCGCGCGGGCCTTATCACCTGCCCATCGTGCTGGGCCTGCTGGATGCCGATGGGCACGCCCTGCCGCTGCAACTGGCGGGCGAAGCGGCACCGGCCGGCACCCAACGCACTCTGCAGCTGCGCGACACCAAGCAGAGCTTCGTGTTCGAAAACGTAGCAGCCGAACCCGTGCCCTCACTGCTGCGCGGTTTCTCAGCGCCGGTACTGCTGGACTATCCCTACACCACAGCACAACTGGTGCACCTGATGGCTTATGACGGTGACGCCGTCAATCGCTGGGAAGCTGGCCAGCGCCTCGCCACCGAGATCCTGCTCGCGGGTGCGAAAGCGGTGCAGCAAGGTCACAGCGGCACCGACTGGATCCCGCTGGATTACATCCATGCCATGGCGCGCCTGCTCGGTGCGGCATTTGTCGAAGGCGGCGATCCGGCGCTGGTCGCTGAAGCCCTGATGCTGCCGTCCGAAAACGTGCTCGCTGAACAGATGGAAGTGGTCGATCCGGATGCGCTTCACGCCGCCCGCCTCTCCCTGCGCCGCACCCTGGCGCGCGAACTGCGCGAAGCCCTGCTTGCCGCGTATCTGGAGCTGAAGATTGACGCGCCCTACTCACCCGAGGGCGAGCAAGCCGGCAAACGCGCCCTGCGCAACGCCTGCCTCGGCTATCTGGCCGAACTGGACGAGCCGGGCGCGCAGGCGCTGGTGATCGGCCATTTCGAGCAGGCCGGCAACATGACGGACAGCATCGCCGCGCTCGCCGCCGTGGCTAATCTAGACATCCCGGCGCGCCACGTGCTGCTCGACAGCTTTTACTCAAAGTGGCGCGATGAGGCGCTGGTGGTCGACAAATGGCTGCAGGTGCAGGCCACCTCGCGCCTGCCCGGCACCACGCAGGATGTGCGCGCCCTGATGGCCCATGAAGCCTTCGACATCCGCAACCCGAACAAGGTGTACTCGCTGGTGCGCGCCTTCTGCGCCGCCAACCCGAAGCACTTCCACGCCGCTGATGGCAGCGGCTACCAGCTCGCCGCCGACGTGATCCTGCAGCTCGATGCACTCAACCCGCAAGTCGCCTCGCGCATCGCGCGCTGCTTCGATCGCTGGAAGAAGTTCGACGCTCAGCGCCAGCACCAAGCCCGCACCCAGCTCGAACGGGTTCGCGCCCACGACGGCCTGTCCAGCGACGTGGCCGAAGTCGTCGGCAAGGCACTGGAATGAGGAGAATGAACATGAACAGGACGCTTTGCCTGCTTGGCGCCATCCTGCTTCTGGCCGCTTGCAGCAAGATCACGGCGGACAACTACGCCAAGCTGCATGCCGGCATGAGCCTCGCCGAGATCAGTGCCATCCTCGGCCAGCCCGGCCAGTGCAGCGAAGTCCTGCTGCTGAAGCAGTGCCGCTGGGGCGACGACAAGCACTTCATCGCGGTGAGCTTTGCCGCCGACGCGGCCGTCAGCCTATCCGGCCAGGGGCTGTAGCCAGCGCCTCGACTCAGGCCACCTTGCCAAGTGGGCGCACTGCGCTGCGCGCATTCAGGGTGTAGTTGCGCGTCCATTCGACCGCGGCCTCCGGCAGCATCGGCGGCGCATGGCAGGCGCCCTGAATGAAATCCACCTCCATGCCCAACAGCATGTCCCGCTGCAACTCGGTTTCCACCCCCTCAGCGACCACGCCATAACCAAAACCACGCGCCATACCGAGAATGGCGCGCAGCATCTGGTCGCCGGTGTGTTCGGAATCGCGCACGAAGCTGCGGTCGATCTTGATCGCATCGATCGGCAAGCGGTAGAGGTAGGACAGCGAGGAGTAGCCCGTACCGAAATCATCGATGGCGATACGGATGCCCATTTCGCGCAAGGCGCCAAGGACACGCGAAATAGCCCCGAAATCGTGTGCAAAAACGCTTTCGGTCAGCTCCAGCTCCAACCGGTGCGGCGGCAGGCCCGTCTCGCGCAAGGCATCGGCCACGTCACCAAGCAATTCGCCGGACATTACCTGCAGCGCCGACACATTCACTGCAATCACCGTATCACCACTCCAGGCCAGCGCTTCGTGGCAGGCGCGGAACAACACCCAGCGCCCGAGCGGGCCGATCAGGCCACCATCCTCGGCCACCGGAATGAATTCGGCCGGTGAAATCACGCCGCGCACCGGATGCTCCCAGCGCAGCAAGGCCTCCATCTTCAGCACATGGCCCGCCACTTCCGGCACCACCGGCTGAAACACCAGACTCAGCGCATCATGCGCCATCGCCTCGCGCAGAGCCTGGCCAAGTTCATGCTGGCGGCGGATGCTGTCGCCCATCGCCGGATCGTAGAGCTGCACGCCGGAGCGGCCCTTGAGCTTGACTTGGTACATCGCCACATCAGCCTGGCGTACCAGCACATCCACATCAGTCCCCTGCTCGGGGAACAGCGAGATGCCGATGCTGGCATCCAGCCGCACTTCGTGATCGCGCACCCGCACCGGCTCCATGATTGCGGCCCGGATGCCGCCGGCATGATTCAGCCCAGCCGGCGCTGGCACCACCACCACGAATTCATCCCCACCCCAGCGTGCCACCACAGCAGCTTCCGGCAGGGTACGGCGCAATCGCTGGGCCAGCTCGATCAGCACCTGATCGCCCACAAAATGGCCCTGCACGTCATTCACGTCCTTGAAGCGGTCCAGGTCGATGAACAGCACCTGCACGCCCATGCCGATACCAGCCGCCCTTGCCAGCACCTCATCCATCCGGCCCGCCAGCGCACGCCGGTTGAGCAGCCCGGTGAGCGGGTCGTGCAAGGCCAGCTCCTTGAGCTGATCGGCATAGCTTTCACGTGCATCCATCTCGACTTCGAGCTGAATGGTGCGCTCATGCACCCTATCCTCAAGGGTGGTGTTCAACTGCTCCAGCTCCAGTTGGCGCAACACCGATTCTTCCGCCAGTCGCTTGTTCTCACGGCTCAGCAGCAGCGCCGAGAGCGTGGTCTGGCGTGCCGCCATGGCCGAGGCGGCCAGCATTACTAGCAGGCCCATGCTGAGTACCGCCACAGTCACCTCAAGGCGGCTGCCTTCGGCCGCAAACAGCAGCACCTGGGGCAGGAGCATCAGGGACAGATAGAGCAGCGAGATCCGCCGCAAAGGCGCCAGTACCGCCGCACCCGCACCAGCCATGGCGGCAAACACAAAAGCCATGGCTATCCGTTGCAGGGCGCTCGCCTCGGCAAAGAACAGCACCGGAAAACAGCCCCACACCAGTGCCATGGCCAAGGCCCCGGCACTGAAATGGCGAATCGCGGTCGGGCCGTCGAAATCCGTGTCGCGCACCGCGTGCCAGCGCAGGTAAGCCGTGGTGCGGGCCGTCAGAACGCCGAGCGATACAGCCCACCAGCAATACAGCATGATGCGTTCAGGATGGCCCAGGAAGACCGTCACCAGCGCCGCCGAAGTCACCAGCGAGGCCGGCACCACGCTGCCGGTGTAGCCATACAGCACCGCAGCGATTTCGCGCGACAGCAACACATCGTGACCGGCCGGCACCAGTACCGCCACCGGCGGCGCCAGCAACATCCACAACCCGAGCCCAAGACAGAGACTGGCAATGCTGTAGGCAAGCAACTTGAAGCCGCCGAGGCTAAGGCTCTTGGCCACCGCCTTCTGCTGCGCCTGAACCTCACGCCGGATCTCGTCGATATAGGCCTGCAACTGGCGTTCGGCCGGAATCAAGCTGCTATACACAAGGGCATTGGCAGCATCGCGCTGGCCAGTCATGGCCACCATGGCCGTCCTGCCGGCGGCTTGCTGATAGGCCTCGGTGACTTCATCAAGTGCCGGGCTGCTCATGCCCAAACCACGCAGGGCCGCCAGCCCGCCTTGCAGGTGCAGCAGATCGCGCTCATAGCGCTCCCGGAAGGCTTCACGCTCTCCCGCATCAGGCTCCTGCGCCATCCCCTGCAGCACGGCGCGCAATTCACGGTAGTCGGTGCTGATGTCAGTCACCGCGATCAGCGCCGGCACCGCGCGCTGATTCATGCCGTCCACATCAGTGCGTACGCCGGACCAGGCCACCCAGCCCCCCAGGCTGAGCAGCAGGAAGCCGGCGATAGCGAGAATCAAGAGGGCACTGCGATTGAGTTTTCCGGGCATGGGAAGAGCGGCTCAATTTGGAGTCAGGGCGAACAATAACCGATCCCGTCGGGCGCCCCCTGCGCAGCGCAACAATGCGGTCAGGCCGCCACACAGGCCGTGGGGTTCAGGCAACACCGCCCCCCTTCAAGGCGGGGCTCAGCACCATGTCGAGAAATTTCAGGAAGGCCCGCACCGGCGCCGAGTTCTGATGCCCCCCCGGATACAGGGCCAGCACCGCAGGACCGGGGCGGCGCCAGTCCGGCAACACACGCACCAATTTTCCCTCCTGCAGGTGCGGGCGCAGCAGGAAATCGAAGTCCTCATAGATGCCCAGCCCAGCCAGGGCGCAAGTCAGGCCAGCACGTGCGTTATCCACCGCCAGGTCACCATCGGCCGTCACACTGATTTCCTCACGCCCCTTCACCAGCACGTAATCGATGGCTCGCCCGGCATCGGCATCGAAGAAATCGATAGTCTGGTGACGCAACAAGTCGTTCGGATGGCGCGGCACACCAAAGCGCGCCAGATAGGCCGGACTCGCCGCCATCACGAAACTCACCTGGCCGAAACGCTTGTAACGATAGGCCGAGTCCTTGTTATCCGAGAGGCGCAGGGCCACGTCAATGCCTTCAGCCGCCAGATCCGGCGCGCGCTCGGAGAGTGAGATGCGCAGCGCGAGATCCGGATAGGCACGCAGGAACTCCGCCATCCGCGGCAGCACCAAGGTATTGGCAATCGACTCGGTCATCTGCACATGCAGGCGCCCGGCGACCCTCCCTGCCCGCTGCGAGAACTCCGCAGTCAATTCCTCCAGCCCGCTCACCAGCACCCCGGCACGTGCCGCGTAACGCTCACCATCGGCCGTCAGCGAAACATGCCGTGTGGTGCGGTGAAACAGCGCCAGCCCCAGGGCCCGCTCCAGCGCCTGCACCTGGGTACTGACGGTCGAACGGGCTAGTCCGAGTCGCTTGGCCGCCGCCGAAAAGGACCCCAGCTCAGCTACCGCCAGAAAGGTCTGCAATTCAGAAAAATGCTTGAGAGCCCGCATTATTCAATATTTCCGAACAATGAATTAAGCCCATTCGACCAGATCAGCACCTATAGTTCAAGCACTTGAACGAGGTGACCCCATGTCAAACCGCATTTCCAGCGGGACAAACGCAAGGCGCCCGGCTGCTTTCCGCTGTCTCCTTGCGAGCCCTCCCCGCAGCTCAGGCCGTCGCGCCCGAGCCATGTGCCCCGAGCCGTCGCGCTGACGCGCGACTCGCCCGTACGGCCCATTCATGCGCCATCTTGCCCCTGCAGGAAAGCCCGCGCACGCCAGAATTCAAGGAGATCACCATGAAACTCGCCCATCCTGTCCACATCCCGCATGGACTGCACTTCACCCTTTCGGACCGCAGCCGCAAGATCCTTGTGGCCATCCTGAGCACGCTGGCACCGTATGCGCTGGCCGCTCTAGGCGTGTTCGTCTACCACGAACAATATGGCCTTTAGGCGGCATGCTCGATACTGTGGCCCCAAGCGTCGACCGCCCCTCCGGGCGGGATTTTTTATGTGTTTTTTGACATACCCGGTATAGAACCAAGGTATTAGTTTCACGCATGGACAGCGTTCTGCGTTTTCCATACCATTGCGTACACCCTTGGTTCGTCTTTTCAACTATTCCGGAGTAAGAAAAGCTCATGCGCGCGATCCACACCTTCGCCTTGGCCCTCGGCCTCGTCTGTGCCGCCACCGGCGTGCAAGCCCGCGACTGGGCAGCCGTCAAACAATCCGGCACGCTGATCGCCGCCAGTGAAGGCGCTTACCCTCCGTTCAATTATTTCCAAGGCTCGCGTCTCACCGGTTATGAAATCGATGTGATGGAAGCCGTCGCCAAGAAGCTAGGCCTCAAGCTTGAATGGCGCGCCCTGGCTTTCGACGCCCTGATCGCCAGCATTCGCCAGGATCGCTTCGATGTCGCCATCGCCAGCCACGGCTACACCGAAGAGCGCGCCAAGTCGGTCGACTTCACCACACCGCACTACTGCTCCGGTGGCCAGATCGTGGCCAAGGCCGGCGGCCCGTTGAAGGCCACTGAACTCACTGGCAAGACCCTTGGCGTGCAACTCGCCACGACCTACGCTGAAGCCGCCAAGAAGGTTTCCGGCGCCAAGGAGGTCAAGACCTATCCGAAGGACACCGACGCACTTCAAGCCCTGCTGGGTGGTCGCGTGGACGCCTGGATCACCGATCGCTTCGTTGCCAAGAACGCACTCGCCAAGAATGCTGCTGAAGGCATCAAGGGCGGCGATATGGTCTTCGTCGAGCGCGTCTCGATGATTCACCGCAAGGGCAATAACGAACTGCACGAGCAACTCAACAAGGGTCTGGCTGCGATCAAGGCTGATGGCACGCTGAAAGCGATCTCGGAAAAGTACTTCCAGGAAGACATCAGCTGCACGAACTAAACTTCGTGCACTTTCGCTGACACCGCGGGCATCCTTGCGATGCCCGCCGACTTGTTGAGAACATGATCCATAAACTCAAAGATCGCGACTCGCTGATCCTTGCCGGCTCCGTTATCGGTCTCGGCCTCATCCTGTGGCTGATGGCCCTGCCACTGGCCGCCTTGCCGGACCCCATCGGCCCGGCCGCGACCCAGTTCGCTGAAGGCGCCCTGACCACCATCCAGCTCACCCTGTGGGCCTGCTTCTTCGGCATTGTGCTGGGCGTACTCACGGCACTTGGCAAACGCTCACACCTTCCCCCACTGCGCTGGATTGCCGACCTTTATGTCTGGATCATCCGCGGCACACCCTTGCTGCTGCAGATCCTGTTCTTCTTCCTCGCCCTGCCCGCGATTGCGCCGCAGCTCCAGCTGTCGGAATTCTGGACGGCCGTCATTGCGCTTTCGTTAAACGTCGGCGCCTACAACGCTGAGGTTATTCGCGCCGGGATCAACGCCGTTCCGAATGGTCAGGTAGAAGCCGCCCGTTCCCTGGGTCTGAGTGCGCTATACACCTTCTGGGACATCGTGCTGCCACAGGCCGTGCGCATCTCACTGCCCCCCTTGGCCAACAACATGGTGGCCCTACTCAAGGATTCCTCGCTGGCTTATGCCATCGGCGTGGTGGAACTTTCGATGGTCAGCTCGCGCGTCCAGGCCGAGAGCTTTCAGCCCGTCCCTGTATTCATCACCGTGGCAGCCATCTACCTGTTGCTCACCACCACCTTCACCCAGTTCGCCGCGGCGCTCGAGCGCAAGCTGGCTGTCGGAAAACGCTAAGCACCATGCGCAACGGCAAACCGATCATCGAAGTCGAAAACGTCCGCAAGAGCTGGGGCAGCTTCACTGCCCTCAATGACGTCTCGGTCACCTTCCGCGAAGGTGAAGTGGTCTGCATCATCGGCCCCTCCGGCTCCGGCAAATCCACCCTGCTCCGCAGCATAAATCATCTGGAGAAGCACGATGCCGGACGCATCACGGTCGACGGCATCCTGCTTGACGACGACCTCAAGCACATCGACGCCGTGCGTACGGAAGTCGGCATGGTTTTCCAGAGCTTCAACCTGTTCAGCCACATGACCGTGCTGGACAACATCACCCTGGCACCACGCCGGGTGCGCAAATGGAGTCGCGCCAAAGCCGAGCAAGTGGCACTGGAATTGCTAGAGCGGGTAGGCCTCTCAGCGCATGCTCATAAATATCCGAGCCAGCTTTCAGGCGGTCAGCAGCAGCGTGTCGCAATTGCCCGCGCACTCGCCATGCAACCCAAGGTGATGCTCTTCGACGAACCTACTTCGGCGCTGGACCCGGAAATGGTTAACGAAGTGCTGCTGGTCATGCGGGATCTCGCGAAAAGTGGCATGACCATGCTGATCGTGACCCACGAAATGGGCTTTGCCCGAGAAGTAGCTGACCGTGTGATTTTTTTCGATCACGGCCAGATCGTAGAA
The DNA here is from genome assembly GCF_030548425.1 of Uliginosibacterium sp. 31-12. Classification (NCBI taxonomy): domain Bacteria; kingdom Pseudomonadati; phylum Pseudomonadota; class Betaproteobacteria; order Rhodocyclales; family Zoogloeaceae; genus Uliginosibacterium; species Uliginosibacterium sp. 31-12. The sequence continues at coordinate 96,336 of NZ_JAUOOA010000006.1, forward strand.
GAAAGTACAGACCCGCAACAGTTCTTTTCTGCCCCGAATCACCCGCGTGCCCAGGCTTTCCTGAAGCAGATCAAGCACGCAGCATGAGCTTTGCCCGTCCTTTCAACCATCAAGTGAGTGTGAATCCATGAAAAAACGCATCCTTGTCGGCGCCGTCGCCGCAGCACTGAGCCTTCCTTCCTTCGCCGCCGATACCAAGCTTGATCTGCTCGAAAAGCAGATCGCTGAACTGCAGAAGCAGATCGCTGATCTCAAGACCAGCCAGGCTGCCGAAGCCAAGCAGCGCCAGGATCTGGCCAATCAGGTCGAAGCTCAGAGCAAGGAAGTGGTCATGAAGGGCGACATCCCCGGCTCGACGCGTCGTGCCGGCGAAGAGACTTCGGTGCGCCTGTACGGCTTTGCCCGCCTCGATGCGGTGCATAACTTCGGTGGCCGTAACAACCGCAGCAACGGCGGCGACTACGCAGCCTATCAGCCCAACATCGCCCTGAACGGCACGGCGGACGCTGCCCGCAAGAACGAAACCTATATGTTCGCCAACGTTTCGCGCCTGGGCTTCGAAGCCTTCACGCCGACCGCGCTGGGCTCGCTCACAACCAAGGTTGAAGGCGACTTCTACACCGACTCCAACACCATGCGCCTGCGTCACGCCTACGGCCAAGTGGGTGGCTGGCTGCTCGGCCAGACCTGGTCCACCTTCATGGACCTGGATTCCAGCCCGGATGTGGTGGACTTCAACGGCCCGACCGGCAACACCTCGCTGCGTCAGCCGCAAATCCGCTACACCTACGCCACCGCTGGCGCTGGCAACTTCATCGCCGCACTCGAAACCAAGGGTACAGGCAAGGACAGCGGCGACAACATCTCGCGCACGCCGGATCTGGTCCTGCGCTGGGATCGTGCCTTCGACTGGGGCCACATCGCCGTGCGCGGCCTGACCACTGACAACGCCATCAAGAGCGATGTCACCAGCGCCGCCAAGCGCGGCTACGGCCTCGGCCTCGGCAACTCGTTCAAGATCACCGACAGCACCGCCTTCCTGACCAGCTTCAGCTACGGCGAAGGCATGGGCCGCTTCTTCAACGAATCCGTTGGTGCTATCGCCGACTCGGCCACCAGCAAGGTTTACCTGCCGCGCGAACTGGGCATGGTCTTTTCGCTGCAACACAAATTCAGCGATACCCTGCGCTCGACGCTCGCTTACGGTCAGCAACGTACCTACAACGGTAACTACGTTGAGTACGCCAACCAAAACGGCAAGGGCACCCTTAACCGCTCGATCCGCAGCGGCAGCATCGGCCTGCTGTGGAACCCGGTGGCCAACATCGAGCTGGGCAGTGAGTTCATGCTCTCCCACCGCGATACGCTGGACGGCCAGAGCGGTACCGAACCGCGCCTGAACCTCGCTGCGACCTACAGCTTCGGCAACTAATCCTGGCGGGGCCACTCACCGGCCCGCAGCAAGGAAAAAGCCCCCGGGTTCCGGGGGCTTTTCTTTTTCAGGGCCAGCGCGATGCCAAGAACGGCAACCACAAACCCTAAGTCCTGCGTAGAGCAGACGGTTCAGATCATGCCGCCCTTGAGCAACAGCTTCATGCCTTCTTCCTCGGCGCGCCCATGCTCGCCCACAATCAGGTCTTCCAGAATCCTTCCACGATCGAAGTCCGGCGCGAGCTCAGCCTCCAAACCATCGTGTTCGCGATCATTGTCACTATGAAAAGTCTCGTGTTTCAGCACCGGCAGCGGAGCGCTTGCAATGGCAGCCATGATGAACCTCCTGTAGTTGAAGCGGAAAACCGGCCTTGCTTCATCCTATGCAGGAGATGAGGAAAAATTTATCAGGGTTTGCGAATAGGGGTTTCTGCAGGTCTCGGCATAACACTTCCTGGCACGCCGCAAGACGCACATAAAAAAACGGGAAGTCACGCCGTGACTTCCCGTCCCAAATTGAGGAAATCCGAATCGCGGATTTCCCTCCCCCTTCTTGTGACCCCCTCGGTCACCTGCCCCAAGCTCAGCTGAGCTAAGGGCCAAATTCGTCTGACCGGGCAAACCGGGCCCCCCGGGGCCCGGCTGCTCGCTGCTACCAGGAGCAGCTGCCCGTGGCGCGCTCCATATAAGGCATTCTCTGACGGAACGCCCTGTCTCCTCACTCTCCCCGGTGTGCCCTGGCGCCTTGCGGTCGCGGAGCTGACTCCGTGGTGAGAAGAATTCTTACACATCATTGCGACTTATGGGTGTATCAAAATACTTTTTTGGCTTAAAACTTTTTTATCGTCGCGCCGTAACAACACCAATAGAATCAAATAGATAAGGGAAAACCCTTACACCCTAGGGTATAAGCCCCTGTTTCCATTTCAAACACCCTGCGCTTTCTTAGCTGGGCACTTGCCCAGGGGGCTTTCCATCAGCAAAACGGACTCGTGCTCAGGCATCCCGCGCCAGTGTCGCCAGAATGAATTGCCACTCTTCGGGGGCGACTGGCGTGATCGACAAACGACTGGCGGGTTGAAGCAGGCGCATTTTTGCCAGCTCCGCATGACGGCGCAACTCAAGCAGCGGAATCAGTTCAAGCTTGCGCTCAAAACGCATATCAACATTGAGCCAGCGTGGCTGCTCGGGCACGGACTTCGGATCAAAGAAACGACTGGCCGGATCGAATTGGCTGGCATCCGGATAGGCCAGACTCGCCACCTGTGCAATGCCAGCGATCCCGGGCCTAGGGCAGGATGAATGGTAGAAGAAGGCCAGATCGCCAGGGCGCATGGAGTCGCGCATGAAGTTGCGCGCCTGATAGTTGCGTACGCCGTGCCACGCCACCGTCTGTTGCGGCATGGCGGCCAGATCGTCGATGCTGCAATCGTCCGGCTCGCTCTTCATCAACCAGTAGCGCATGCTTCCCTCGGCAAGAAACCTGATTCACGCATTGTGCCGCCAGCCGGTCCAGAGAGGCCAGTCACCCGGCGGCGGCCCGGAAAAATGAAAAGGCGCGAAGCCGGAAGCTTCGCGCCTTTGTTGGGTCCCCCGCATGTGCCGTCGAGCCGTATTCCTGAACCTGGGTTCAGGGGGTCATCTACCCGGCCGCTTCAGGTGCGCCCGGCATAAGGGGCGCTCACAACAGCGGCTTGGTGGGCCGACAACCATGTCGCGTAGACATTGGTTCAAGGAGCTTAAGGCTCAAACGAACACCGCAGGGGAAAACTTGCCGGACCGCCTTTGTTTCGGCCGTCCTTGAATTCTTTATCGGCCAGGATCAGTCACTGCGCTGTGAGGACATATCCTGACTACACAAACCGCTCAGAAAAGCTTCTCCTGTTTCATTGAAGCCTGATCGATCTGGCGGATCATGGCCTCGATTCTACGCTGATAGGAAGGCATGTCCAAGCCTGCCGTGCGCTGAGCCACCACGGCCTCATGCGCAATCATCAGGGCACACATCACGGCAGTGGATTCGCTGCCCGATGAGTTCTTGCCGAGCAGTTGCTGAAGCTTCGCGTTGACCATTTCCACCGCCGCCTGCAGCGTTTCACGCTCATCGGGCTTGACCGATACCTGGTACTCACGGCCCATAATCTGGATCTTCACGGCTTCGCTCATTTTTCATCCTCGACCGGCAGACGTTTGAGCAGCGCTTCAACGCGTTCCGTTGCCACCGCCACCTTCTCGCCGAGGCGTTTGTTTTCGGCTTGCAGAGTGGCCACGCGAGTAGTCAGTTCGCGGTTTTCGAGGTGCAGGCCTTTGTACTCGGCGAGCAGCGTGGCGAGACGGGTTTCGAGACTGGTGAGTTCGGCATCCATCTGCTGATGGTAGTGCTGCGCAGCAAAACCGGTCAACGCAAAGCACCTGCCGTTCGGCTAAAATGCGCGCTGCTTCAGGTGTCCGCCCCATGCCCTTGGTGCGGATTAAACGGGAAGCCGGTGCGCCGTATCCACAGGATATTGCCATTCCGGCACTGCCCCCGCAACGGTAAGCGAGTCAAGACGCAGCAGGCAGCCACTGTGCTTTTGCACGGGAAGGCGTTGTGTCGGAAGAGTTTTCTTCACTCGCGAGTCCGGAGACCGGCCCGAAGCGTATTCGAGGCGCATCGCGGAGGGCGGTGACCGGAACCGCTCCCTCACGTTCCGCGTTTTCTCCTTCCCGACGCCCCGCCCCTGTCTATGATCCGTGCGGGCGGCACGGAAGGAGTCTGTCTTGAATTTCACTCACAAAACCCTGCCGGCGGCCTTGCTGCTGGCCCTCTCCCATCCTGTGCTGGCTCAGGAAACCGAACTCGCGCCAGTGGTGATCACCGCCAACCGCGTGGCGCGCAGCGCCGAGGAAACCCTCACTTCGGTCAGCGTCATCACCCGCAAGGAGATCGAGCAGCAACAGGCCCGCTCGGTGCCGGATCTGCTGCGCGGTCTGCCCGGCGTGCAGTTCGCCAATAACGGCGGCCCCGGCAAGACGACCTCCTTGTTCCTCCGCGGCACCAACTCGGATCACACCCTGGTGTTGATCGATGGCGTGAAAGTCGGCTCGGCCACCAGTGGCGGCACCGCACTGCAAGATCTGCCGATCGAACAAATCGAGCGCATCGAACTCGTACGCGGCCCGCGCGCCAGCCTGTATGGCTCGGAAGCCATCGGCGGCGTAATCCAGATCTTCACCAAAAAGGGCGTGCAACCCACCAGCCTGAGCCTCACTGGCGGTTCGCGCCACAGTTTCGAGGGCTCGGCTGCCGGCGGCTTCGGCTCGCCGGACGCCTGGCTTAACCTCGGCGCATCAGGCCTTACCACGCGCGGCATCAACGTCAAGGATGGCGGCAGCGCACCCGAATCGGATCGTGACGGCTACACACGCAGCACAGTGAATGTGCGCGGCGGCGGCCGCATCGGTGAAAACCTGAGTTACGACGCCCAGGCCCTGCACACCGAGGGTCGCAATGAATATGACGGCAATCCGAACGTTACCGATCTGCAACAGGATCTCTACGCTGGCAATCTGCGCTGGGCGGCCAGTGAGCGCTACACCACGTCCTTCAAGCTGGCTCAGACCCTGGATGCCTCCAAGAATTTCAAGGATGACAAGTTCTCCTCGCGCTTCGACACACGCCGCAGCCAAGCCAGCTGGCAGAACGATTTCACCCTGGCCGAAGGCCACCAGCTGGTCGGCGGCTACGACTACCTGTATGACGAAGCGCTGAGCAGTACCAGCTACGCGCTGGATAGCCGCGTCAATCAGGCCGTGTTCGGGCAGTATCTGGCCGACATCGGCCGTTTCGATCTGCAAGTTGCCGGGCGTCACGACAAGAACGAACAGTATGGCCATCACAATACCGGCAGCCTCGCGCTGGGTTACACCTTCACCCCCGCCCTGCGACTGCGTGCCAGTTATGGCACGGCCTTCAAGGCACCGAGCTTCAATGACCTGTACTACCCGGGTGCCGGCAATCCGGATCTGCAACCCGAGAAATCACGCAGCAGCGAACTTGGTGCTTCCGGCAAGACCGGCGGCTTCAGCTGGGAAGCCAGCCTGTTCCGCACGGAGGTCAGCAACCTGATTGCCTGGGCACCGATCAGCACCGGCTCGGCTATCTGGATCCCGAGCAATGTCTCCAAGGCCCGCATCACCGGGTTGGAGCTGGGCGCCAAGCAGCACTTCGGCAACACCACGCTGGCCGCCAGTGCCACCTTGCAGAATCCGCAGGATCAATCCGGCAGCAGTACCGATGGCAATCTGCTGGTGCGCCGAGCCCGCCAGTTCGGCCGTCTTGACGCAGACCACCAGCTCGGCGCCTGGAGCATCGGCGCCAGCCTGAACGGTGTCGGCTCGCGTTATGACGATGCTGCCAACAAGGTCAAGCTGGGTGGCTATGCCACCACCGATCTGCGTGCCGAATACGCACTCAACAAGGACTGGCGCGCCCAGACCCGCCTCGAGAACGTGTTCGACAAGAACTACCAGACGGCGTATGGCTATAACCAGGCGGGTACCAGTGCCTGGCTGACCCTGCGCTATCAACCCAAGTAAAGTGCTTACCCGCAGCCGGCACCCGCCGGCTGCGCCCGAGGAGAGAACATGAGCGAAGCCGCCCACAACGAACGCGAAGCCCGCCACCTGGCGCGCATGGCCCGCAAGAAAGCCATCATCGACGCGAATATCGCAGCTGCCGATGAAGAGCGCGGCCTGCTGCTGGTCAATACCGGCAACGGCAAGGGCAAGAGCAGTGCAGCCTTCGGCGTACTCGCCCGTGCGCTCGGACACGGCATGAACTGTGCCGTCGTGCAGTTCATCAAGAGCCGCTCGGATACCGGCGAGGAAGCCTTCTTCCGCGAGCATCCGAGCGTCAAATGGCATGTAATGGGCGATGGCTTCACCTGGGACACCCAGAACGATGCGCAGGACAAAGCCACCGCCCGCGCAGCCTGGCAACAGGTCGTGACTTATCTGCGCGACCCGGCAATCGATCTCTTGATCCTCGACGAATTCACCTACACCCTCAAATACGGCTGGCTGCCGCTGGACGAAATCAGCCGCGAACTCATGAGCCGGCCGGACATGCAGCATGTGATCATCACCGGTCGGGCTGCGCCGGAGGGCCTGATCGAGATAGCCGACACCGTCACCACCATGGACCTCACCAAACACGCCTATCACGCCGGCGTGAAGGCCATGCCGGGGGTGGAATGGTGATGAATCCTTACTCGACGGAACACGCTACATGACTTGCCGCGCCTTCCTGATTGCTGCGCCGGCTTCCGGCCAGGGCAAGACCACCGTTACCGCTGCCCTGGCTCGTCAGGCGCGTAGCCGGGGCGAGCGCGTACGGGTGTTCAAGACCGGGCCGGACTTTCTCGACCCGATGATTCACCAGGTCGCCAGCGGCGCGCCCTGTTACCAGCTAGATCTCTTCATGGGTGGCCTTGAGCATTGCCGCGCCCAGCTCGCGCAGGCTGCACAGGAAGCTGACCTGATCCTGGTTGAAGGCGTGATGGGCCTCTTCGATGGCAAGCCCTCCAGCGCCGATCTGGCACGCGCGTTCAATCTGCCGATTGTGGCCGTGATTGACGGCAGCGCCATGGCCCAGACCTTCGGCGCACTGGCCCATGGCCTCGCCAGCTTCCAGCCGGATCTGGAATTTGCCGGCGTGATTGCCAACCGTGTCGGCAGCGAACGCCATGCCGGCATGCTCTTCGAATCACTACCGCCGCACATTCCTGGGCTGGGCTGGCTGCTGCGCGAAGCCTCGATCACCCTGCCGGAACGCCATCTGGGCCTGCTGCCCGCTGCCGAGCTGGCTGATCTGGATGCCAAGCTGGACCACGCCGCCGCTGCGCTGCGTTTCGACCCCTCGCTGCTGCTGGAATGGGACGCGGCAGCGGCATCCGCAAGTGCGACGTCAGTCGCACCTGGCGGACTGAAGCCCGCCCTACAGAACAAGCGCATCGCCATCGCCCGCGACGAAGCCTTCTGCTTCACCTACCCCGCCAATCTCGACACCTTGCGTGCGCTCGGCGCGGAGCTCAGCTTCTTCTCGCCGCTGCATGATGAAGCGCTACCGGACTGCGATGCCGTGTGGCTGCCCGGCGGCTACCCGGAGCTGCACGCGGCGAAAATCGCTGCCAACACCACCATGCAGCTTGCATTACTCGCTCACAGCACGGCCGGCAAACCTCTGCTCGCCGAATGCGGCGGCATGATGAGCCTGTTCGAGACTCTGGTGACCAGCGATGGCGCCATGTACGCCGGCTTCGGCCTGCTCGAAGGCGCCGCGCTGATGCAGAAAAAACTCGCCGCACTGGGCCTGCAAGCCATCGACCTGCCCGAAGGCAGCCTGCGCGGCCACAGCTTCCACTACTCCCGCAGCGAAACACCACTGACGCCGATTGCCACCGGCACGAATCCGAATGGCGGACCGACAACGGAGGCCGTCTATCGCGTCGGCCGCACCACCGCGAGCTACATCCACTTCTACTTTCCCTCCAACCCGGAAGCGGTCGCCGCGCTGTTCACGGCATGAGCGGCGCCCAACGCATCGTTTGTCTGACGGAAGAAACCACCGAGACGCTCTATCTACTCGGCGAGGAGGCCCGTATCGTCGGCATCTCCGGCTACACCGTGCGGCCCGAGCGGGCCCGCAAGGAGAAGCCCAAAGTCTCGGCCTTTACCAGCGCGAAGATCGACAAGATTCTCGCCCTGGAGCCAGATCTGGTCATCGGCTTCTCCGACCTGCAAGCTGACATTGCTTCGCAGCTGATCCGCAGCGGCGTGAACGTGCTGATCACCAATCAGCGCAGCATCGAGGAAATTCTCGCCACGATCTACACCGTGGGCGCGCTGGCTGGCGTGCCGGACAAAGCCGCGGCGTTGGTAGCCGAGTTACGTGCGGGGCTGGATAGGATCGCACAGGAAACCGCCCGCCTGCCGCGCCAGCCACGCGTGTATTTCGAGGAATGGAACGAGCCACTGATCTCCGGCATCCGCTGGGTCGCCGAGCTGATCGTGCTGGCCGGTGGCGAAGAATGCTTCCCGGAGCTCAAGCAGCACAAGTCAGCGAAGCAGCGCATCATTGCCGACCCACTCGAAGTGGTCCGCCGTGCGCCGGATATTCTGATCGCATCCTGGTGTGGCAAGAAATTCCAGCCCGAGCAGGTGCTGGGGCGCCCCGGCTGGAACGCCGTGCCTGCTGTACGCAACGGCCAGCTGCACGAGATCAGATCCTGCGACATCCTGCAGCCCGGCCCGGCTGCGCTCACCGATGGTCTGCACCAGCTCGCCACCATCATCCGGCGCTGGGCGGAGCGCCACGCATGAGCATCAGCCTGTCCATCCTGCTCGGCGTGCTGCTCGACCGCCTCTTCGGCGAAGTGCCGCGCTGGCATCCGCTGGTGGGCTTCGGCAACGCGGCAGCCTGGCTCGAAAAGCGCCTCAACAGTGGCCGCGCGCGCATCCTGCGCGGTGCGCTGGGCTGGGCACTGCTCGTCGCACCCCTCACGCTGGTAGCCGCGTGGCTGAACAAAACCCCGTATGGCTGGATCATGGACGGCATCGCACTCTACTTCGCGCTGGGCGCCCGCGCCCTCACCGAGCATGGCAGCGATGTAGCGCAGGCGCTGCAGCACGGCGACCTGGAAGAAGCACGCCGCCGCACCGGCTATCTGGTCAGCCGCGAAACCGCGCAGATGAACGAAGAGCAGATCGCCCGTGCCACCACCGAATCCCTGCTCGAAAATGGCAACGACGCCATCTTCGGCGCGATCTTCTGGTGCGCCATCGCCGGCGCGTCCGGCGTGATCCTGTTCCGCCTTGCCAATACGCTGGACGCCATGTGGGGCTATCGCAATGCGCGCTTCGAACGCTTCGGCAAAGTGGCCGCGCGTATCGATGATGGGCTCAACCTGATTCCCGCACGCCTCACCGCATTGACTTACGCCCTGCTCGGCCAGACTCGCCGCGCGCTTGCCAGCTGGCGCGCCCAGGCCGGCTCATGGAGCAGCCCTAACGCCGGCCCGGTGATGGCCGCTGGCGCAGGCAGCCTGGGCCTGCAGCTGGGTGGCAGCGCCATCTACGAGGGCATCATCGAAGAGCGCCCAGCGCTCGGCGCGGGCCGGCCTGCCGAGGGGCGCGACATCCCGCGCGCACTGGACCTGATTGCACGCAGCCTATGGCTCTGGATGCTGGTGATAGGCTTGGGGGATGCTCTTGCTCACTTCCTCTAAGCTTACGCATGGCGGCCGCCTGCGCACCGCCGCGCATGAGTTCCGCATTCCGCTGCAACACTGGCTGGATCTCTCCACTGGCATCAACCCACTGGGCTGGCCGGTACCGCCCCTGCCTGCCGAAGTATGGCGCCGCCTGCCGGAGGAGGATGACGGCCTCGCCATGGCCAGCCTCGCCTATTTCGGCGGTCAGCGCGTGCTGCCACTGGCCGGTTCGCAAGCGGCGATCCAGACTCTGCCGCAGCTGTTCACGCCGCGTCGCGTCGGCATCCTTTCGCCCTGCTACGCCGAGCACTTCAAGGCCTGGCATGGCGCCGGGCATCAGGTCGAACTCATCGACTATGCCGATGCCGCGCAGGCCATCGAACGACTCGACGTGCTGCTGCTCACCAACCCGAACAATCCCACCGGCCGCATCGTGCCACCCACCACGCTGCGCGAATGGCATTCACGCCTCGCCGCTCGCGGTGGCCTGCTGGTGGTGGATGAAGCCTTCATCGATGCCACGCCCGAAATCAGCGTGCTGAGCGACACACGTCAGCCAGGGCTGATCGTGTTGCGCTCACTGGGCAAATTCTGGGGCCTCGCCGGCATCCGCTGCGGCTTCATCGCCGCCGAAGATCGCTTGCTGGATGAGCTGGCCGAACGCCTCGGCCCGTGGACCGTCAGCGGCCCGGCGCGCTGGGTAGCCCAACGCGCGCTGGCCGACCCCGCCTGGCATGCCGAGCAATCAGCACAACTCGCTGCCGCCAGCGCACGCCTCGCCGCCCTGCTGAGTGCGCACGGCCTGCACAGCCCCTCAGGTTGCGCGCTGTTCCGCTGGGTACCCACGCCGCTGGCCGGCGAACTCTTCACTGCCTTCGCCCGAGGCGCCGTACTGGTTCGCGCCTTCGATGGTGGTCTGCGTTTCGGCCTGCCAGGGGATGAAACGCAGTGGCAGAAGCTTGAAACCGTACTCAATGAGGTCATGCCATGAGCGTGTCCAGCCGCGGAGCCGTATTCTTCGATCTGGACGAAACGCTCGTCGATCGTCAGGCCGGCTTGCGTCAATTTGCAGCGCAGCTCTGGCAAGAGGGCCTGGTGCGAAAACTCGGCATGACTGAGTTCATCGAACACTTCATCCTGATCGATGACAATGGCCGCGCCCCTGGCCCGGAGCGCTTCACATCCCTCTGCGCCGAACATCTCCCGGGCATCAGCCCGCAAGACCTGATCACCCGCATCCGCAGTGAAGCCTGGCGTGCACCCCAGCTCTTCCCGGACGCCGTCCAGACACTCGATACACTGGCCGCACGCGGCTTCCGCGTCGGCATCGTCAGCAACGGATCCTCGATCAGCCAGCGCGCCAAGCTTCACAACACTGCGCTACGCCCGTGGAACGATGTCGCCGTGATTTCCGGCGAACTCGGCTGCAAGAAACCCGACGCGCAGATCTACCAGCATGCCATGGCAATGCTGGGCGTCAGCGCCACTGAAAGCTGGTTCATCGGCGACTGCCCGGTCAACGATGTGCTCGGCCCGGCAGCGCTCGGCATGAAGCCGATCTGGATCGAACGGCATGTCAGTTGGGCGCCGCAGCACGCCCCGGCCTACGTCGCACGCGTCACTCGACTCACCGAGGTGCTCGATGTCATCCAGTAAGCCCACAGCCCACAGCCTGATGGTGCAAGGCTGCACCTCGGACGCCGGCAAGAGCACCGTGGTCGCCGCGATCTGCCGCTGGCTCGTACGCAAAGGCGTACGCGTCGCACCCTTCAAGCCGCAGAACATGGCGCTCAATTCTGCCGTCACGGCGGATGGCGGCGAGATCGGCCGCGCCCAGGCCGCCCAAGCCATGGCCTGCCGCATTGCGCCGACCACCGACATGAACCCGGTGTTGCTCAAGCCGAATACCGATGTCGGCGCGCAGGTGATCATTCAGGGCCATGCCATTGGCAACATGGATGCACTGGATTACCACGCCTACAAAGCCACCGCGCAAGCTGCCGTACTCGACTCCTTTGCCCGCCTGTGCAGCCAGTACAAGGCGGTGATCGTAGAAGGCGCCGGCTCGCCCGCCGAGATCAATCTGCGCGCGAATGACATCGCCAACATGGGCTTCGCCGAGGCGGTGGATTGCCCGGTGATTATCGTGGCGGATATCGACCGTGGCGGCGTGTTCGCGCATCTGGTCGGCACCCTCGATCTGCTCTCCACAACCGAGCAAGCTCGCGTGAAGGGCTTCGTGATCAACCGCTTCCGGGGCGACATCGCCCTGCTGCAGAGTGGTCTGGACTGGCTGGAAGAGCGCACCGGCAAGCCCGTGCTCGGCGTGCTGCCCTATCTGCACGGCCTGCAGCTGGAAGCCGAAGACGCGATTGCGCGCGATGTCGTCGCTCCGACTGGCGCAGGTCAGCGCCTGCGCGTGATTGTGCCGGTTACGCCGCGTATCTCGAACCACACCGATTTCGACGCTCTACGCCTGCACCCGCAAATCGACTTCCGCTTCATTGGCCCGGATGAAACCATCCCGTCCGCCGATCTGATTGTCCTGCCCGGCTCCAAGGCCGTACGTGCGGACCTCGAATTCCTGCGCGCACAGGGTTGGGACACGGCGATTGCCAAACACCTGCGCTACGGCGGCAAAGTGATCGGCATCTGTGGCGGCTTTCAGATGCTTGGCACCGAGATCACCGACCCGGAAGGTCTGGAAGGCTTGCCGGGCGTAGCTTCCGGACTGGGCTATCTGGAAATGCGCACCACGCTTGCACCGCAGAAGCAGCTACGCAATGTGCAAGGCTCGCTGAGCCTTGGCAATGAGCCGGTGCGCGGCTACGAAATCCACGCCGGTGTCACGGCCGGCCCGGCACTTGAACGCCCAGCCTGCCGTGTAGCCCGGATGGAGGCCGAAGGCCGGAATCCGGAATCGGACGCAGGAGAAACCCCTGATTCCGCTGCGTGGCATCCAGGCTACATACCGGACGGCGCCATCTCGGATGACAATCAGATTCTCGGCACTTACCTGCACGGCCTCTTCGATTCGCCCTCCGCCTGCGATGCACTCCTCGCCTGGGCGGGCCTGAGTGAAGCGAAGTCGCCGGACATTGCGGCACTGCGTGATGCAAGCATCGAACGGCTAGCAGACACGATTGAGGAATTCATGGACACAGACAAGCTGATGGCGCTTCTGGAGCGCCGCGCATGACCCTCAAGCCGCCACCGCTGACCCTCGCCCTGCTGCTCGCCACCGTAGGCGTGCCGGCCGCGCTGCTGCTGGGCTTGCTCTCGGGCTCCTCCGGCTGGGGCTGGCCAAGCGAGGAGATCTTGTGGCTGATCCGCGTGCCGCGTGTACTCGCCGCCTTTGGCACCGGTGCGGCCCTCGCCTTGGCCGGTGCGTTGATTCAGCTGGTGACGCGCAATCCGCTCGGCGACCCGCATGTGCTGGGCGTGACCAGCGGCGCTTCGGTCGGCGCGCTGCTGATGCTGCTGCTCGCCCCGGCGGGCATGCTGCTGGCGCCGGAAATCGGCGCGGTGCTCGGCGCGCTCGGCGCCATGACACTGGTCTTCGCGCTGGCCTGGCGCAGCATGGGTCGCGGCCTCGCCCCCAGCGCCCAGCCCGGCACGGTGATCGTACTGCTGGTGGGCGTGATGATCGGCGCGGCCTGCGGCGCAATGGTGTCTTTCATGCTCTCGATGGCGAATGACTTCCAGCTGCGCAACATCGTGTTCTGGCTGCTCGGCGATCTGAATGGCGCCGCGCTGTGGTGGCCGGTATGGGCTGCGGTGGGCATTGCCCTGCTGCTGGCCTGGCCGCGCGCGCAGGAGCTGGACTGGATCGCGCGCGGCGATGCCTGGGCGTGGACGCTGGGCGTGCCGGTCGCCAAGCGCCGCCGCACCGCCATCTTCGCAGCTTGCCTCGCCACCGGCGCGGCGGTCGCCACGGCGGGCAGCATTGGCTTCGTCGGGCTGGTTGCGCCGCACATCGTGCGCCTCACCGGCCTGCGCCATGCCAAGGTCCTGCTGCCTTTCTCAGCCTTGTTCGGCGGCGTGTTTCTGGTGCTCGCCGACACCGTGGCACGCACCGTGATCGCCCCGGCCCAGCTGCCGGTGGGCGTAATCTCGGCCAGCGTGGGCGTGCCGCTGTTCCTGATGCTGCTCTTGCGGAGGCGTGCATGAGTCTGCGTTTGGAAAAACTACGCCTCAATGCCGGCGGCAAGCCGGATGGCCGCGTGCTGATCGGCGACCTTTCCCTGTCGATGAACCCGGGTGAGCGCTGGGTACTGCTGGGGCCGAACGGAGCAGGCAAGTCCACCCTGCTCGTTGCGCTGGCCGGGCTGCTGCCACCCAATGCTGGCAGCATCCTCTTGCAGGGCAAGCCGCTGGCCGACTGGCCGGGTGAGGCGCTGGCGAAACAACGCGCCTGGTGCCCGCAGTTCTGGCTCGATCCCTTCCCGGTGAGTGCCTGGGAAACCGTGGCCTGTGCGCTCTTCGCGCTGCAACCCGAGCAATCCGCCAGTGCGGTGGAAAGCAGGGCACGCCACTGGCTCACCGAGTTCGACGTCAGCCATCTGGCCGATACCGATGTGCGCATGCTCTCCGGCGGAGAGCGTCAGCGTGTGGCGCTGGCTACCGCCTGCGCGCAGGGCGCGCCGCTGCTGCTGCTGGATGAGCCCAGCTCGCATCTGGACTGGTCGCACCAAGCCCTGCTGCAGGCGCGCCTCAAGACCTGGGCCGCAGAGGGCGGCATGGTGCTAGCCGCTGTGCATGATCTGAATCTGGCCTGGACACTCGCCACCCACGCCCTGCTGCTCGATGGTAAGGGCGGTGCGGTGCATGGGCGGCGCGAGGACGTGCTGACCACCGAACAATTGAGCGCCGCCTACGGTGTGCCGGTGAGTCTGCGCGAAGAAAATGATGCGCGCTGGTTCCGCGTCGACCTGGAAAATTCCGTATGAATATTTTGAAGCGCGTGCAGGTTCTCTTAGGGTGGGTTAGCGGCTTTTTGCGTAACCCACCGCTTGTAAGTATGCGGCCGCAAGGCGAACGGAAAATAATGGATCGGCGGGTTACGGCCTGCGGCCTAATCCGCCCTACGATCACTCTTCTGTGCCTTTTCGCTGGCCTCGCCCACGCCGCCCCGATCACAGTGAAGGACGACGCGGGCAAGGCGCTCACCCTGCAGGCGCCCGCCCAGCGGGTAATCTCGCTGGCGCCCAGCCTCACCGAAATGCTTTACGAAGCGGGGGGTGGCGACAAGCTGGTCGGCGCGGTGGAGTACAGCGATTTCCCGCCACAGGCCTTGAAGGTGCCGCGCATCGGCAGCAACCAGAAGCTCGATCTGGAACGCATCGCCACGCTGAAGCCTGATCTGGTGCTGGTCTGGTTTCACGGCAATGCGCAGCGCGAAGTCGAGCGTCTCACCGCCCTGAACATCCCGATGGCCTACTTCGAGCCGCACGGCATCGCCGACATTCCTGGCGTGCTGGAACGCATCGGCCAGCTGATGGGGAGCGAGCGCGTGGCCAGCGCGGCGGCGACGAAATTCCGCGCCCGCCATGCCACGCTGCAGAAGGAAAACGCCGGACGCGCACCTGTCCGCGTGTTCTACCAGATCGCGCAGAAGCCCCTGCTGACGATCAACGATCAGCAGATCATCTCCGATGTAATCCGCCTGTGTGGCGGCGTTAACGTGTTCGGCAAGGAGCCGATGCTGGTGCCGCATCTGTCTACCGAGAGTGTGGTTGCCACCAACCCGGACGTCATTCTGACCGCGCGTATGGGCGGCCATGGCGATGGCCCTCAGCGCGCCATGGACGAAGCCTCACTCACCGGCTGGCTGAAGTTCGGCTCGCTGACTGCAGTGAAGAACAGACAACTGTGGCTGATCCCGGGCGACACCATCAGCCGCCACGGACCGCGCATCCTCGATGGCGCGCAATCTGTTTGTGCGGCGCTGGACGACACAAGGAAGACGAAATGAGTCGTCACCTCGTCATCGGCGGCGCCCGCTCCGGCAAAAGCAGCTTTGCCCAAGCCATGGCTGAAGCGCACACGGGCGACGTGCAGCTGATCGTTACCGCCGAAATTCTCGACGAGGAAATGCGCGAACGCGTCGCCAAGCATCGCGCCGAGCGGCCAATCCATTGGCATGTCACCGAAGCGCCCGTCGACTTGCCCGAAGCCATCGAACGCTTGAACTTAGGGTGCGCATTGCGCACCGATCTGGCCGATGCACAAGGGCACCCGGTGCGCAATGCGCACCCTACGTTCGTGCTCGTAGATTGCCTCACCTTGTGGCTCTCCAACATCCTGTGCACTCAGCCTGAGACCTTGAGCGAACGTATCGATGCTCTATGTTCGGCGATCAAGTCAGCTCAGGGCCAACTGGTGCTGGTCTCCAACGAGGTGGGCTGGAGCATCGTGCCCGAGAACAAACTCGCACGCCTGTTCCGCGACGAGCAGGGCAGGCTGAATCAGCGCGTGGCGGCACTGTGTGACGAGGTCACGCTGGTGGCGGCGGGGCTGCCACTGAAGCTGAAAACACTGGCATGAATCTGCACATTATCGATGCCCCCGAAGCCTACCTCGCGCCCTGCGCGATCATCGACTTCGAGCACCCCGCCATTGCCGCCAAAGCCGCTGAGTTGCGCGCCAGCCATACCGACACGCTGAGTCTGGCGCGCGCCAGTTTCGAATTCGTACGCGATGAAATCGCCCACAGTTGGGATGTGCGTCAGGGGCCGGTCACGCTCAAAGCATCCGAGGTGCTGCTGACAGGCTTCGGCTACTGCTACGCCAAGAGTCATCTGCTCGCCGCGCTGCTACGGGCTAATGGCATTGCCGCCGGGCTGTGCTATCAGCGCCTGTCGGTCGGCGACAGCGGTGCGCCGTATTGCCTGCACGGGCTCAACGCCGTGCTGTTGCCTGAGCATGGCTGGTATCGCTGCGACCCGCGCGGCAACAAGCCGGGCGTGAATGCCGTGTTCAAACCGCCTCTCGAACAGCTGGCCTTCCCGATCAAGGAGGCCTCTGAACACGATTTCGCGCAGATCTTCGGCTCGCCCCTGCCTGAGGTAATCAGCGCACTGCAAGCCGCGCCGGACATCTTCTGGCTACACGCGCACCTGCCCGATGTTTCCCCGAATTCTTCTCTCGCCTGATCCCGCCATGACCCAAGTCTTCAACATCCAGCCTCTCTCCCGCTCCCTCGCCAGCGCCCTTCAGCAGCGCATCGACACCCGCACCAAGCCGCTCGGCAGCCTCGGCAAGCTTGAAGCCATCGCCCTGCAGATCGGCCTGATCCAGCAGAGCCTGCATCCGGAAATCCGTCAGCCGCGCATCGCCGTGTTTGCCGGTGACCACGGCGCGGCCAAAGCCGGTGTGGGCGCCTATCCGCAGGAAGTCACCGCCCAGATGGTGCTGAACTTCCTCGCCGGTGGCGCCGCCATCAATGTGCTGGCACGCCAGGCGGGGCTGGAAGTTTCGGTGATCGACTGCGGCGTGGCGAGCAAGGTGGCCGGAGCCAGTCGACCCGGCGTGGAGTACGTCATTGCCAAACAAGGGCTGGGCACCGCCAACTACCTTGAGCAAGCGGCGATGACGCCCGCCCAGCGCGATGCGGCAATCGCCAAGGGCGCCGAACTGGTACGCGGTTGGCATGCAGCGGGCAGCAATGCCATCGGCTTCGGCGAGATGGGCATCGGCAACACCTCCACCGCCAGCCTGCTGACCCACTTCGTCACCGGCGCGGATCTCGATGCAGTGATCGGCCGTGGCGCCGGGCTGGACGATGCGGGGTTGGCGCGCAAGCGCGGCCTGCTCGCTCAAGCAGCGGCCCGTGTGGGCGAGCGCAAGCTGAACGCACTGGAGGCTCTGGCCGAGTTCGGCGGTTTCGAAGTCGCCACCATGGTCGGTGCCTATCTGGCTGCGGCCGAGGCGCGCATGCTGATCGTGGTGGACGGCTTCATCGTCACCAGCGCACTACTGGTCGCCCATGCCATCAACCCGGCAGTACTGGATTACTGCGTATTCGCCCATGGCAGCGCCGAGCCGGGGCATGTCGCACAACTCGCCCACCTCGGCGCCGAGCCGCTACTGCAACTGGGGATGCGTCTGGGTGAGGGCACGGGCGCCGCCAGTGCCTTCCCGTTGATCCGCGCCGCCATCGCCTGCATGAACGAGATGGCCGGGTTTGAAGATGCGGGGGTCAGCGAAGCCCATTGATGCAGGGGCGACGCCACCAGGCGCTCCTGCGATACCACTCCCGACGCTCGAAACCATGACTGAACTCCGCCGCCTCCTGATCGCACTGGGCTATTTCACCCGCCTGCCCATCCCGGCCTGGGTGGGCTGGTCGTCCAGCGAACTGAACCGTGCCACGCGTTACTTCCCACTGGTGGGCCTGCTGGTGGGCCTGATCAGCGCGGCAGCGCTGTGGGCGGCGCAGCAGTTCTGGCCCGGCCCCGTCGCGGTGCTGTTGGCCATGCTGCTCGGCCTGCTGCTGACAGGTGCTTTCCATGAGGACGGTCTGGCCGATTCAGCCGACGGTTTCGGTGGCGGCTGGGAGACGGCCAAGGTGCTGTCGATCATGAAGGATTCGCGTATCGGCACTTACGGCGCCATCGCGCTGGTGAGTGCTCTACTGCTCAAGTACACCACGCTGACGACGCTGGGCGCCAGCGCCCTACTGGCCCTGCCACTTGTGCACGCGCTCTCGCGCATACCACCGCTGCTGATCATGGCCAGCATGACTTACGTGCGCGAAGACGACAGCACGCGCGCCAAGCCGGTTGCGGAAGGGCTTGGCCCGGTCGAATGGCTGGGCGGCAGCCTGCTTGGGCTGGCGCCCCTGGCCGCGGCCGTGGCCCTGGGCCTGCTCTCGCCCGTGCGCGGGCTGGCCCTACTGCTCGCCCTGACCTGCGCCGGGCTGATCTGCGCACGCTATTTCAAGGGCCGCATCGGCGGCTATACCGGCGATGCGCTGGGCGCTGCGCAGCAGGTCTGCGAACTGACGGGTTATCTGGTGCTGTGCGCTCACGGGGCCGGATAACAAGGAACAAACTTCCCTCCATGAATTCCGATCACGCCGCCCCCTCCTCCGCACCACTTTCGCAAGACGCCACCAGCATCTACCTGATCCGCCACCCCTCTGTCGCGGTGCCGCCGGGCGTTTGCTATGGCCAGAGCGATGTGGCGCTGGCCGAACCGGTCGACGCGCTGGCGGCCGGACTGCGCGCGCAGCTGCCCGCCGAATTCGCGCTCATTTCCAGCCCGCTGACGCGTTGCCGGCAGCTGGCCGAAGCACTGGGCCAGCCTATATTCGATGCACGTCTGATGGAAATCGATTTCGGCCGCTGGGAGCTACGGGCCTGGGATCAGATCGAGCTCAGCCTGATTGATGCCTGGGCTGCCGATCCACTGCACTTTTGCGGGCATGGCGGCGAGAGCGTACTGCAGATGGCGGCGCGGGCACAGGCGGCACTGGCGGCAGCACTGAGTGGTGACACCCGTGCGCTGGTAATCGTTGCCCATGGCGGCCCGCTGCGAGCCATCGCCGGCCAGCTGCTGGGCCTTAAGGAAGAGGAATGGATGCAGCTCCGTTTTGCGTGCGGCGAGCTGCAGTTGATCACCAGGGGCTGATCAGCCTATCGAAGGAATACTCTCCGGCGGCTGACTGCGCGCAAACTGCTGCATCTGGAAGGCAAGTGCCGCATCCATGGTCGAGGAGTGATGCTGGAACCAGTCTCCCAATGATTCGGTGAGCTCACGCCCGGCGCCATGCTGACCACGCTTCAAGTCGCTCAGGGCGCTCTGCAGCAGGCTCACCACACCTTCGTGATCGCGCTGATGGTTTTCCGCCCCGACGATGCCGGACTCCCGCATCCAGAACTCTTCCTGCGCAAAGTGGGCCTCGCAGTGTGCCAGCAACTGCTGCAGGCTGCGGATCTCATCCTCGTCATCGGAAGCGGCAAGGATGTTCGTCAGCGTCAGGAACTCCTGATGGGCATCATCCATCGGGCCTGAAGCCAGGGCGTGCCGGGCCGGATTCCAGTCGAGCTTGCTCATGTGTCTCATCTCCATGTTTCTAGATTTCTGGCCACTTTGACAAGCAGCTTCTCTTGTTAGTGCCAGCGTAGCAGTTCGGAGCGCCCACGTCGCCTGCGATGCAACATGGCGCGCTCCGCTACAATCCGCCCATGCTCAACCCGCCCGCCACCACCTATCTGGCTGATGCCATCGATCCCGCGCAGCTGCGTCGGGCACTGGTGATCAAACTGCGCCATCACGGCGACGTGCTGCTCAGTTCGCCCGTGCTCTCCAGCCTCAAGGCCGCTGCGCCGGCCTGCGAAATAGATGCCCTGGTCTTCGCCGATACCCGTGCGATGCTCGAGGGCCACCCGGATCTCGCCCGCCTGCACAGCATTGGCCGCCACTGGAAGAAACTGGGCCCGCTGGCTCAGCTGCGTCATGAATGGACGCTGCTCAAGGCCCTGCGTGCCCGCCAATACGATCTGGTCATCCACCTCACCGATCATCCGCGCGGCGCCTGGCTCACCCGCCTGCTCGCACCACGCTGGGCAGTCGCCCCGCAACGCGCGGGCAAGGCCAAGTGGTGGAAAAACTCCTTCAGCCACCTGTACCGCACGGTCGGCGGCGGGCGCCGCCATACCGTCGACACCCATCTGGATGCGCTGCGCCGCCTTGGCATCCAGCCCGCCCCGGAGGCGCGCCGACTACAGATGGTGCCGGGCGCCGAAGCCGAAGCGAAGATCGCTGCGCTGCTGGCCGACCATGACCTCACGGCCGGCCGTTTCATCCAGCTGCACCCGGCCTCACGCTGGTTCTTCAAGTGCTGGCCGGCCAGCCTTAACGCTCAGTTGCTGCAGGCCCTGGCTGCACGCGGCGAGAAGATCGTGATCACTGCCGCACCCGATCCGCGCGAGCAGCAAATGGTGGAGGAAATCATTGCGGCAGCTAAGGTGCCGGTGGTGAATCTCGCCGGCCAGTTCAGTCTGCGCGAACTCGCTGCGCTGACGGCCCGCGCCAGATTGTTCATCGGTGTGGATTCCGCCCCGATGCACATCGCAGCCGCCGTCGGCACGCCTTGCGTGGCCCTCTTCGGGCCCTCCGGCGACAAGGAATGGGGGCCATGGATGGTGGCGAGCGAGATTGTCAGCAGCCAGCACAGCTGCCGCCCCTGCGGTCAGGATGGCTGTGGCGGCGGCAAGATGTCAGAATGCCTGTATGCCATCGGCGTGCAGCAGGTGCTGGATGCCATCGACCGGGTTGCCCCCTGATGAAAGAAAGCCACGACGCTGCCGCACCGCTGCACCTGGCCCTTGTACGCCAGGCCTACAACCCCTACGGCGGCGCCGAACGCTTCATTGAGCGCGCACTGAAGGCGCTCGGCGAAGACGCCGTACAGATCACCCTGATCACGCGCAACTGGGGCGGCGAGCACAAACCGGGTGTCAAGGTGAAGCTGCTCGGAGCCCCGCGCCTGGGCCGCCTGCTGCGCGACATCACTTTCACGCGCAGCGTGCGCTCGCTGATCAAGACCCAAGTCTTCGATCTGGTGCAGAGCCACGAGCGCATTCCTGGCTGCGACATCTTCCGCGCCGGTGACGGCGTACATGCCAGCTGGCTCGAGCAGCGTGCCCGCACGCTGGGCCCGCTGGGCCGCCTCGCCCAGAGCCTGTCGCCCTGGCATCGCTACATTCTGCGCATGGAAGACCGCATGTTCCGCGATGCCAAGCTGCGCGCGGTGATCTGCAACTCCGAGATGGTGCGGCAGGACATTGCCCACCGTTATCCCCAGCTCGCCAGCAAGCTCCACGTGATCCACAACGGTGTGGATCACGTTCATTTCCACCCGGGCCTGCGCGAACTGCATCGCGAGAAGGTCCGTGAACAGCTGGGAGTGCCCGAGTCCACCCGTGTGCTGCTCTTCGTCGGCTCCGGCTTCGAACGCAAGGGGGTGCCGCAGCTGATCGAGGCACTGGCCCAGCCGGCGCTGGCGCAGGCCGAACTGTGGGTAATCGGCAAGGACAGGCATGCCCGCCGCCTCCAGAAGCGCGCCGAGCGCCTGGGCGTGGCCAGCCGGGTGCGCTTCCTTGGTCCGAAGAAGGACGTTGCCCCCTACCTCGGCGCAGCCGACGTGTTCGCCCTGCCCACGCTCTACGATCCGATGCCCAATGCGGCCATCGAGGCTCTTGCCAGCGGTCTGCCGGTTCTGACCTCGACCAGCTCCGGCGCAGCCGAACTGGTGCGTCTCGGCGAGAACGGCGAGCGCGTCGATGCCCTGGACATCCCCGGCATGGCCGCCGCCGCTCACCGCCTGCTCGAAGCCATGCACGATCCGCTGCGTTGCAGCACCTTCCGCAACGCCTCCAGAGCCAGTGTGGACACCCTCAGCAACGAAGCGATGGCCGCTCAATTGGTGGCGCTTTACCGGCAACTGCTCGGCGGAGCCAGCCAGCTATAATCCACCCTTACTTTCTTCGGCACCTGCACCCATCATGGCGCAATACAACACCCTGCTATCCGTACGCTCGCTGCATATCGTGCACACCGAGTCCTCCTGCGGCTGGGGCGGTCAGGAAATCCGCATCCTCGAAGAATCGCGCGGCATGATGGAGCGCGGCCACCGCGTGACCATCCTCTGCCCGGTGGAATCCACCCTCTACGCGCGTGCCCGCGACTGGGGCGTAAAAACCGTCTCACTGCCGATCCGCGAAAAGCGCTGGCCGGACTTCAAGGCCATGCGCGCCTGGATCGTCGCCAATCGTGGCGAGATCGACGTCATCAACACCCACAGCTCGACCGATTCCTGGCTCGTCGCGCTGGCCAACCTCTCGCTCGGCAAGAAATCCGTGCCAGTGCTGCGCACCCGCCACATTTCGGCGCCGGTGGCCAACACCTTCGCCAACCGCTGGCTCTACGGCAAGGCCGCCTCGCACATCATCACCACCGGCGAAGGCCTGCGCCATGAGCTGATCGACGGCCTGGGCCTGCCGGCCTACCGTGTGCAGTCCGTATTCACCGGCATCAACACCAAGCGCTTCGTGCCCGGCAACAAGGTCGAAGCGCGCGAAAAGCTGGGGCTGGACGTGAATGCCGTATGGATCGGCATCATCGCCACCCTGCGCTCCTGGAAGGGCCACAAGTTCCTGCTCAAGGCCGTCGCCGAACTCAACGATCCGCGCATCCGCCTGGTGATCGTGGGTGATGGCCCGCAGCGCGACAAGCTCAACCGCCTCACCGTGGAGCTGGGCCTCACCCGTGTGGTGCGCTTCGCCGGCCAGCAGCGCGACGTGGTGCCCTGGCTGCAGGCGCTGGATGTGTTCGCCCTGCCTTCCTTCGCCAACGAAGGCGTGTCTCAGGCCGTGATGCAGGCCATGTCGGTCGGCCTGCCGGTGATCACCACCCCGATCGGCAGCTCGGCCGACGTGGTCAAGGCCGGCCTCACCGGCGTGCTGGTGCCGCCCAAGGACAGCAAGGCCCTGGCCAGCGCAATCCGCAAGCTGCTCGACAATCCGCAGGACGCCGACAAGCTCGGTGCCGCTGCACGCGAGTTCGCCGTCGAAAACTGTGGTCTTGAGCGCATGATCACGCGCATGGAAGCAGCCTTCCAGCGCGTGGCCGGATGAGTCGGGCCCGCGCGCGGCTGAGCATTTTCGGCCGCCTCGCTCGTCAGCTTCTCAATCCCAGCGCCTGGCGGCGCCGCAAGCCCGAGGCGCCGCAAAGCATCCTCGTCCTGCACCATCTGCTGCTGGGCGACACCCTGATGCTCACGCCCTTGCTGGCCCGCATCGCCGCCCGCTACCCGCAGGCCAGGCGTAGTCTGAGCTGCCCGACCGCACTGGCGCCACTCTACGCCGGGCAGCCCTTCGGCTTCACCGCCCTGCCCTGGAACCCGCGCCAGGGCGACATTGCCAGCATATTGGCAGCGGCCCCTTTCGATCTGGTGGTCATCCCGACAGAGAATCGCTACAGCCCGCTGGCCCGTGCCCTGAGCCAATGGGTGCTCGGTTTTTCCGACGACACACCGCGCTGGAAGAACTGGCTGCTCGACGAAGCACGTCCCTTCCCGGACGCACCTGCTGCTTTCGGTGACTTTTGCGCCGATCTGGTCGAAGGGCCGGCGCAACACTATCAACCAACAGACTGGCCCTTGCCTGCGGCAGCGCCTTTCAGCGCTCCCCCCACGCCCTATGTAGTGCTCCATCTGGGCGCTTCCTCCCCCCTCAAATACTGGCCGAGCGAACGCTGGTCCGCGCTGGCCAACTGGCTCGCGGCGCAAGGTAGCACCCCGGTATGGAGCGCCGGAGCCAGGGAAACCGCGCTGGTCACGGCGGCCGATCCCAAAGGGCGGTTTGCCAGCTATGCCGGTCAGCTCGACCTCGCCCAGCTCGCCCAGCTGTTTTCCGGCGCAAGTCTGATCGTCTGCCCGGACACGGGTGTGGCACACCTGGCCCGCATCGTCGGCACCCCCACCGTGGCGCTGTTCGGTCCCGGTTCGAGCCTCATCAGCGGCGCCGGCAAGTACTGGGCGACCAGCCCCTTCACCGCAGTGTCGATCGAGATCGCCTGCCGCAACCAGACCAACACCTTCCGCCGCCATCGCGACTGGATCCAGCGCTGCTCACGCAGCTTCGGTGAGCAGCCCGCTCAGTGCGCAGAGGCGCGATGCATGCAGGGCATTACGCTGGAGCAGGTAAAAACCGCCTGCTCTGCCTATCTCGCGCGCTGAACGTCGTGCCATTAGGAAGTATCGCGGAAGCGCTCATCGGAGGGGTAGCCGAATTTGTGGGCGAAATCGTGCTCCGCTGGCCTGGCCAAAAACTCTGTCAGCGCTTCCGGCGCGATACCGAGCTGGAGAGCCCATGGGCTTTCTGGGCTGGATTGGGATTCTGGCTCGCCACGATGGGTAGCACCTGGCTGATCCACGCCCTGCTCTGGCGCTGAACCAAACAAAACGGCCGCATCAGCGGCCGTTTTTCATTCAAGCAGGGAAAGCTCAGAGCACCGCCAGTGCGGCTTCGTAATCCGGTTCCTGCTTGATTTCCGGCACCAGCTCGGCGTGCAGGACCTTGTTGTCGGCATCCAGCACCACCACAGCGCGGGCGGTGAGGCCGGCGAGCGGGCCGCTGGTGATATCCACGCCGTAAGCGCCCTTGAAGGCGGCATCGCGGAAGGTGGACAGGGTCTTCACGTTGGCAAGGCCTTCAACTTCGCAGAAGCGCTTGGCCGCGAATGGCAGGTCAGCAGAAATCACCAACACCACGGTGTTGGCCAGGCTGGAGGCCTTCTCGTTGAACTTGCGGGTGGAAGCCGCGCAGACACCGGTATCAAGGCTCGGCACGATGTTCAGCACCTTGCGCTGACCGACAAAGCTGGCCAGACCGTATTCAGCCAGATCCGCACCGACCAGCTTGAATTCAGCGGCGCCATCGCCCTTCTTGGGGAAAGAACCAGCCACTTCGATCGGGTTGCCACCCAGGGTCACAGTCGTCATCTTGTTTGCTCTCGTCAAATGGGGAATCGCGCGGGTACGCGAAGCCTGAATCCTGAAGGATGATCAGGCACTTGCCAACCCCGCGCAGAACAGGGGAAAGTGTTCTGCAGGAACATGGCGCTTCTGCAGCCGGCACGGAGAAGGATCTTCAGGACAGATACTGCCAACCCGCGCAGGCGTCGCAGGGGCACGCCACGTTACGGATAGAAGACGTAGAGACGATATCCAGAAGCCGGTAACTGCCCCAGATTCAGGGTCAGGTTAGCGGTGACTTCGCTGTGCGACTCGAAGGCCGGCAGGCTGGCATAGGCCGGTGGCAGCCATTCGGCAGGCGCCAGCACACGGCGCGCGATGGCGATGTCGAAGCGATCCGTGATGGTGAGCTCGAGGTGTGGCCAAGCCTGGTTGAAGCCCGCCTTGTTGAGCACCGTAGCATTCAGGCGGAAGCTGGTTTCCTGGGTGCTGTCCGGCGTGAAACTGCTGGATTCGATGACGATCAGATCGTCGCCATCAGCCTTGATCACTTGCGGATAAGGCACGCTGCAGCCGGCCAGCGCGCAGGCCTTTTCGAGCAGCGGACGACTTTCCGGCACCCAACGCGTGAGTTCGCTGCGAAACAGCCAGGCGAACTGCAGGCTGCCCAGCAACAGCAGCAGAGCCAGCCCGCCGGCCCACACCCAATGGCGCTGGCCACGACGACGGTCTTCGACCTGGGCCGGCGGTGTCTTGAGCTGGCGCTGGCGTTCATCAAAAAGGGAAGCCGGGCCATGATCCGGTTCGCCATCCGGGATACCCGGGATGTCGATCGGCTCTTCAAGCATGACTGTCTGGCCAAAGACCATGTCGGCGGACGCATCGTAACGCCCGACCCCGAGTTCCTTGGCAATCTGCGAGACATAGGGCTCGCTGCGCACCTCAGCCACGGGCTCCGGCGGCGCCGCAGCGACATCAGCCTCGTCCAGACCGTCGATATCGAAGTCCAGCCCGCCCGCCATTTCGGCGCGGACCTCGGCCGGCGAAGGGCCGTCGAGCTGGATGTTCATGGTGAAATCGTCACCTACCGCGGGCGCCTCGATAGGCTCGGTCACCTGAGCTACAGGCGCGGCACTGACTGACGGGGTCCGGGGATGCGCCGTTTCAGCCGGAATGGTGATCGAATTGCTGCGCGTAGCCTCAGGCACCAGCGGCTTGGCACGGGAAACCGCGGTTTGCGCAACGGCCGGTGACGCGATGGTCGCAGTTGGCGCCGGGGCCACAGGCCGGGCAGCAGGCGCAGGCGTGACCGGGGCGGCCTGCACGACGACTGGCGCAGCTGGCGGCGTACCCGCAGGGGCGCCGGCGGGTGCTGACGGCGCCGGATCGTTTTCGTCGTCGAGTTCTTCCAGATGGGCCAGCGCCGAGAAAGGCTGCTGGCAGTGGCCACAACGCACCCGCCCGCCACGCACCGAGAGCTGTTCCGGACGAATCCGGAACTGGGTGCTGCAGTGCGGGCAGCGCGTTGTCAGCATGCGCGCTGGCCTTCCAGGCGAATCCAGCCTTCATGCTCGGCGCCCACCGTCAGCGCAATGTACGGGGCATAGGCGTCAATGACCTGCTGCGCCTGGATGGCGAGCACGCCGGAGAGAGCCAGACGGCCACCGGTCTTCACGCGAGCGGCGATACCGGGAGCCAGAACACAGAGCGGATTGGTGAGAATGTTGGCCACCACAAGATCGAATTCGCCAGCGATATGCTTGGCACTATTTTGCCACGTTGCATTCGTAACGCCATTCCGTTCGGCGTTGGCATGACTGGCTTCAACGGCATGCGGATCGATGTCGCAACCGGTCACCGTGCCTGCACCGAGCTTGGCCGCAGCAATCCCGAGGATGCCGGAACCACAGCCATAATCGAGCACGGTTGCGCCGGGCGTCACCACATCGCACAGCCACTGCAGACACAAACGGGTGGTCGGGTGCGAGCCGGTGCCGAAAGCCATGCCCGGATCCATCTCGATGTTGATGGCATTCGCGTCAGGCGACTGGTGCCAGGACGGCACAATCCACAGCCGGTCTGTGATATGGATCGGGTCGAACTGAGCCTGAGTGAGCTGCACCCAGTTCTGCTCGGCCACATCCTCGACCGTGAAGGGCGGCACATCATCGAGACCGGCTTCGTCAGCCGCTGCAGCCAGCGCCGCCGGCAGATCGACACCGGCATCGAACAGCGCGATCACCACGCTGTGATCCCAGAGTTTCTCGTTAACGCTGCCGGGCTCACCGAACTGCGGTGTTTCGCGCTCGGTACCGGCATCGGCATCCTCGATCGAGACGGACAATGCGCCCGCCTCCATCAGGGCTTCGGACAATGCCTCGGCCTGCTCTGCTGCAGCCTTGAGGGAGACGGAGTGCCACATCGATCAGGTATTCCCGGCGAGTTTCTTTTCCAGGTAGTGGATGCTGGTACCGCCTTGCACGAAATGGGTATCCATCAGCATTTCCTGGTGCAGCGGGATGTTGGTCTTGATGCCTTCGACCGCCATCTCCGACAGCGCAATGCGCAGGCGACGAATTGCCTGCTCGCGGGTGTCACCGTAAGCGATGACCTTGCCGATCATCGAATCGTAATGCGGCGGCACGGTGTAGCCGGTGAACACGTGCGAATCGACGCGGATGCCGGGGCCACCCGGCGTGTGCCAGGTGAGGATCTTGCCCGGCGAGGGCGTGAACTTGAACGGGTCTTCCGCGTTGATGCGGCATTCGATGGCATGACCACGCAGGTGCACTTCCTTCTGCGTGTTGCGCAGCTTCTCGCCCGCGGCAACGCGGATCTGCTCCTGCACGATATCAATGCCAGTGATCAGCTCGGTGACCGGGTGTTCCACCTGCACGCGGGTGTTCATCTCGATGAAGAAGAACTCGCCCTTTTCATACAGGAACTCGAAAGTGCCAGCACCACGGTAGTTGATACGCTTGCAGGCGGCCACACAGGCCTCGCCCACCTTGGCGATCAGCTTGCGGTCGATGCCCGGAGCCGGCGCCTCTTCGATCACCTTCTGGTGACGGCGCTGCATGGAACAATCGCGCTCGCCCAGATAGATCGCGTTGCCATGCTGGTCGGCAAGCACCTGGATCTCGATATGGCGCGGGTTCTCGAGGAACTTCTCCATGTACACGGTCGGGTTGCCAAAGGCAGCACCGGCTTCCGAACGCGTCATGGCCACGGAAGAAATCAGCGCGCCTTCGGTATGCACCACGCGCATGCCGCGACCACCACCACCACCAGCAGCCTTGATGATCACCGGGTAACCGATGGCCCGGGCGATCTTGACGATTTCCTTGGGATCATCCGGCAGGGCACCACCCGAACCCGGCACGCAAGGCACGCCAGCTTCGATCATGGACTGCTTGGCAGAAACCTTGTCGCCCATCAGGCGGATGGTTTCCGGCCGCGGGCCGATGAATACGAAGCCAGAGGACTCGACGCGCTCGGCAAAGTCGGCATTCTCGGAGAGGAAACCGTAACCGGGGTGAATCGCCTCGGCATCAGTCACTTCAGCGGCGGCAATGATGCGCGGCACGTTGAGGTAGGACTGGGCGGAAGAGGCCGGACCGATACACACCGACTCATCGGCCAGCTTCACATACTTGGCCTCGGCATCCGCCTCGGAGTGCACCGCCACGGTGCGGATGCCCATCTCGCGGCAGGCGCGCAGCACGCGCAGCGCAATCTCGCCGCGGTTTGCAATCAGGATCTTGTCGAACATGGTTTTTCTGAGGACTGAATACCGGGGACGGAGAACTGAGTGATGTTGGCGGTCAGCAACGCTAACCGGGATTCAACTCAGTCCCCAGACCTCAGATCCCTGCCCTCTTCCTCCTATTAGCCAATGATGAACAGCGGCTGACCGAATTCGACCGGCTGGCCGTTTTCAACCAGGATGGCCTTGATGACGCCGGCCGCATCGGCCTCGATTTCGTTCATCAGTTTCATGGCTTCAATCAGGCACACGGTCTCGCCCTGGGCCACGTTCTGGCCAACTTCGGCGAAAGGCTTGGCGCCCGGCGAGGAGGAGCGGTAGAAGGTGCCTACCATCGGCGATTTCACGACATGGCCTTCAGGCTGGGCAGCAGCGGCCGGGGCGGCAACCACCGGAGCGGCAACCGGGGCAGCAGGCGCAGCGGCCGGCATCTGGGTCATGTAACTCATCGGAGCGCTGTTCGCCACATGCTTGGCGATGCGTACCTTTTCCTCGCCCTCGGTCACTTCCAGTTCGGCAATGCCGGACTCTTCCACGAGGTCGATGAGTTTCTTGAGTTTCCTGAGGTCCATGTCTCACTCCAATGGTAAAGATGGCGCAGCAGCAAGGCGGCGCCAGTTGAATCGGGATTCAGCGTGCCAGCAGCTTGTTCAACGCGTAGTCGAGGGCGTACTGGTAACCTTCTGCACCGAGGCCACAGATCACCCCCACGGCAATCGCCGAGAGGTAGGTGTGGTGGCGGAAGGGCTCACGAGCGTGGATGTTCGAAAGATGAACTTCCACGAAGGGAATCGAAACGGCAGCCAGCGCATCGCGCAAAGCCACGCTGGTATGGCCGAAGCCACCCGGGTTGATGATGATGAAGTCCACACCCTCGGTGTAGGCCGCCTGGATGCGATCGATCAGCTCGCCTTCGTGATTGCTCTGGAAGGATTCGAGCAGCGCACCGGAGGCGCGAGCGCGGTCTTCCATGGCGCGATGGATGTCAGCCAGAGTAGTACTGCCGTAGACGGCCGGTTCCCGCACACCGAGCATGTTCAGGTTCGGGCCTTGCAGAACCAGAATGCGCGCGGCGTGGGACGAAACGTCAGCCTGTTGGGCCTCGGCAGACTTCTTCGTCTTCTTGGTCGAGCTGTTCTTCATGGCCGCGAGTTTGCCGCACTTCGCTGCACGTTGTCCATCTTTCACTTCAAGTTACGCCCATTCGCTTCCGCATGCTGGGCTACCAGGCGGGCCACTTCGCCTGCCCTGAAAGCCCCCAGTTTCACGGCTTGCAGGCGTCCGCCGGCATCCACCAGCAGCGAAAAAGGCAGGCCGCCAGCAGGGTTACCCAAAGCTGTCAGAATTTCACGTACGCCGCCGTTAGCCACCAGAACCGGATAGGAAACCTGCGTTTCGTGCACAAAGGCCGCAGCGCTGGCCGGATTCTCCCAGGCCAGGCCCAGCACCTGCACACCGTGGCGGGCTTTATCCTGCGCGAAGGCTTCCAGTTGTGGCATTTCCTCGCGGCAAGGCCCACACCAGCTGGCCCAGAAGTTGATCAGCAGCGGCTGTCCGCGCCAGCGGGCCAGCGGCTGGGGCTGTCCGGCCACATCCGGCCACTCACGCGCCAGGAGTTTCTGCAATGCAGCATCAGCCTGCTCCGGCCCAGCCTGAGTCATCCGCTCACGCAGCAGCCCCCCCAGCAGCGCACTCAACAGAATCGCAGCGAACAGTCCCGCCACGCGCGCCAGCTTCATTTTTGCAGCCCGAGCAGAGCCTCGAATGCGTCCAGGCGTAACTTTTCCTGAATGGCACCGGCATGGTTGCGACGCGGCGTGCGCTCGGCGACGTGATTGTGCACATAGAGCTTGACCGGAACCTCATCGCACTCGAAGACCAGAATCGCCTCCGGCGCGTCGTGGCCAGTGCTGCGCACTTCCTGATGCTCATAGGGCACATCGCGGCCAAGCAGATAGATTTCCACGTCCTTGGCGCTATCGGCATAGACCTCGACCTCGACTTCGGAGAAGGCATCCACCATGCCGTCGATGACCGCCCCCGTCACATACGGGCGAAACGGTGTCAGCAGACGCAGCACCACCAGCGCCGCGGCGCGCATCTGCTGCAGGCGCTCGGCATCATCTTCATCACTGAAGATGGTGCGCCATTCGCGCAGCGCTCCTTCGATCTCGGCATTGCTCGGCAGATCCCGCTCCGGTACGCCCAGCTGGCGCGCAGCCTTGCGTTTGGCGAAGGCGTAATCCTCGATGCCTTCTTCAGCAATCAGGCGCGCGGCCTGGTGGGCGATGCTGCGGCGCAGATCGCCAACGACGGTATCCGGGGTATTCGAGCGGGCAGGCATGCGGGCGGCTCGCGAGAGGTAGAATCGAGGCCATTGTACACAGGCAGGCTCCAGCTCCATGCATATCCACATCCTCGGCATCTGCGGCACCTTCATGGGCGGCATCGCCCTGCTGGCCCGTGCCGCCGGCCATACCGTGACCGGCTGCGACGCCAACGTCTACCCGCCGATGAGCACCCAGCTCGCCGAGCAGGGCATCGCCCTCGTGGAAGGCTATTCGCCGGACCAGCTGGCCATGGCACCAGACCTCTTCGTGGTCGGCAATGCCGTCTCGCGCGGCAATCCGCTGCTGGAAGCCATCCTCGATCGCGGCCTGCCCTACACCTCCGGGCCACAATGGCTGGCGGACAACATTCTGCAGGGCAAGTGGGTGCTCGCTGTGGCCGGCACCCACGGCAAAACCACCACCGCTTCGCTGCTGGCCTGGATCCTCGAAGATGCGGGCCTCAACCCCGGCTTCCTGATCGGTGGCGTGGCCAGTAACTTCGGCATCTCGGCACGCCTGACCGACACCCCCTTCTTCGTGGTCGAGGCCGACGAGTACGACACCGCTTTCTGCGACAAACGCAGCAAGTTCGTGCACTACCGCCCACGCACGGTGATCCTGAACAACCTCGAATTCGACCACGCCGACATCTTTGCGGACTTGGCCGCCATCGAGACCCAGTTCCATCACCTCGTGCGAACCATCCCGCAACACGGCCGCATCCTCGCCAACGGCAACGAAGATTCGCTGCGCCGGGTACTCGCACGCGGCTGCTGGAGTGAGCTGGAGTATTTCGGTGGCGACGGGATCTGGCAGGTACATGAAGATGACGGCCGCGACCAGGTCGCATTCAGCCTCAGCGGCCGCGAAGCCGCCCAGTGCATCCTGCCGCTGGCCGGCCAGCACAACCGTTTGAATGCGCTCGCCGCGATGGCCGCCGCCCGCCATGTGGGCGTCACACCTGCCACAGCAGCCGACGCGCTGTCGCGCTTTGCCGGCGTGAAGCGACGCCTGGAAGCGCGCGGCAATGCTCGCGGGGTCACCGTGTATGACGACTTCGCCCACCACCCTACGGCAATTGCCACCACGCTTGCCGGACTGCGCAAGCGTGTGGGCAAGCGGCGCATCCTGGCAGTGCTGGAGCCGCGCTCCAACACCATGAAGCTCGGCACCATGAAAGCCCAATTGCCGGTCAGCCTCACCGAGGCCGACAAGGTGTATTGCTTTGCCAAGAACCTCGGCTGGGATGCCGCCGAGGCCCTGACCCCGCTCGGCGACAAGGCACAGAGCTTCGATGAGCTCGCCGCGCTGGTCGCCGCAGTCGCTCAGGAAGCCAGGCACGGCGACCAGATCCTGGTGATGAGTAACGGCGGCTTCGGTGGCGTGCATGAGAAGCTGCTTGATGCACTCAAGGCAGGCGCCTGAAATGCAGCGTCGCACTCTGCTCCACAGCCTGCTGAGCCTGCCGGCCCTGCTAATACTGGGCGCCTGCGAACAGGGCCCGAGCTTCAATACCACCGACGTCACCGGCGCCAGCTACGGCCCGGCGCTGCGCCTGAAGGATCAGCATGGTCAGGCGCGCACCCTCGCCGATTTTCGCGGCAAGGTGGTGGCCATTTTCTTTGGCTACACCAACTGTCCGGACGTGTGCCCGACCAGCCTGATGATGCTCAAGGAAGCCCTGCAACTGATGAGCCCGGCCGAGGCCGAACGCGTTCAGGTGCTCTTCGTGAGCGTGGATCCGGCCCGCGACACTCCCGAACGCCTCACGATGTACATGAACGCCTTCGATCCGCGCTTCCTGGCGCTGACCGGCTCGGACGCTGAAATCGCCGCCGTGGCCAAAGAGTTCAAGGTGTATTACGAGAAGAAGGGCGATATCGCCAGCGGCCGCTACACCATCGACCACAGCGCCGGCTGCTACCTCTTCGGGCCGGACGGCCGGGCCCGCCTCTTCGCCCGCCACGGTGAAACTGCAGCGCGCGTGGCTGCCGATCTCAAGCTGCTGCTGACGCAAACATGAAAAAGCCCGGCTCGTGGCCGGGCTGAAGCCCCGCGGACAGGCCGCAAGCCTTACTTGGTACGCAGGATACTCAGCACCGTCTCGAGTTCATCACGATCGGTGATGTACTTCGAGTACAGCTTCACTGCGAAACCCTCGATGCCGGACATCGACATACGGGATTTGTCGGTGATCACCGCCCCTTCCTTCTTCGCCTTGGCCAGCGATTGCAGCTCGCTGTCAGCCCACAGCGTCTTCATCTGAGCCGAGGAGCTCGCAGCGGCGCTCGACAAGGCCTGCTGCTGGGCAACACTCAGCCCCTGCCAGGTCTTGCGCGACACCACCAGCACCTCGGGCACCGCTGAGTGTTCGTCGAAACTGTAGTGCTTGGCCAGCTTGTAATGGCCGCTGGAGACATAGGACGGCACATTGTTCTCCGCCGCGTCGATCTCGCCCTTCTGGAAAGCCTCGCCCACCTTGTCATACGGCAGCACCACCGGCGTGCCACCCAACTGCAGGATCAGATCCTTGTAGACCGGTGAATCCTGTACCCGCACGCGCAAGCCGTTGAAATCAGCAAGGCTGCGGATCGGTTGCTTGGTCGAATAGAAGGAGCGCGTGCCGCTGTCGTAATAGGTCAACACCACGGCGCCCACCTTCTCCGCCTCACTCTGGATGCGCTTGCCGAACTCACCCTCCAGCACGCGCCACATGTGCTCGCGGGAGCGGAACAGATAGGGCAGGCTGACCAGCTTCACCGCCGGCATGTCCTTCGCCAGCATCGCCAGATTGACGCGCGCGATGTCCAGCGTACCGGCTTTGACCTTGTCCCAGGCCTGCGCCTCATTGCCTGCCTGGCCACTGTGCTTGACCTGGACCTGCAACTCCCCCTTGGTCAGCTCGGCCAGCTTGTTGTGCAGCACTTCCTCCGACTGCACGATGACATGCCCCGGCGGATGGATTTCAGCCAGAACCAGATCCTTGGCCGCAACCTGCGCCATCCCCAGACCGGCCAGCAGGCCACATGTCCAGAGCCCTGCAATGCTTCTACGTACCACGTTGCCACTCCCTTGCCGCACACCCCGTCAGGCCCCTCCCGACGATCCCATGTGCACAAAGTGGGCAATCGTGAATTAGTTCACACTTTCGGGCATCAGTGCTTTCCCCTACAAGCCACGAAGAATATCGCCCCCGATCGACACTCAAAGCAAACCGGGCAAGTACGGCAAACACCAAACCAGCAGCAAACCGACAGCAATCGTCGCCAGCACACTGCGCGTCTTCCACGCCACCAGCGCCGCCGCCAGCGCTGCCCACAAACGGGGATTGGCCGGATCGCTCAGCAACACGCCCTTGCTCACGAAAATCTCGGGTGCAATCAGGGCCGCCAGCACTGCCGGTGGCACATAGCCCAGCATCAGACGAAAGCGCGGTCCGGGATGAAAACGCCGGCCCCCCAGCAGAAAGGCGGCGCGCGTGGCGAAGGTCAGCAACCCGCCCGCCAGCATGCACAGCCACAACAGCAGATTCTCACTCATGGGATTTGCCTCGCTGCAGTGCCTGCGCCAGCATCCCGGCGAGCATCCCGGCCAGCGCCGCCAGCAGGATCCACAACTTGTAGGGCACACCCTGAGCCAGCAAGGCCACTGCGCCAGCCACCGCAGCCGCCACACACTCGCTACGCCGGCGCAGCGAAGGCACCAGCAAAGCAATAAAGGTCAGTGCAATCGAGAAGTCCAGCGCCCAGCCGGCCGGAATCGTCGCCCCCAGCAATACCCCTCCCAGGGTGGACAACTGCCAGCCTGCCCACAACGTGAAACCGGTGCCGAACAGAAACCAGTGGCGCACTGCGCTGCGCGGCCCGCTCGTCAAACGGCCTACCGCTGCCATATAGGCCTCGTCAGTCAGCAGATAGGCCAGCAGAAGCTTCCAGCGCAGTGGCAGCTCGGCCAGCAACTGGGCCACGCTGGCGCTGTAAAGCGCATGCCGCAGATTGACCACACCCACCGTGCCGACGATCACCGGGGCCGGCACACCCGCCCCCCACAACTGCGCAAACACCACCTGAGAAGAACCACCGAACACGATCGACGACATCAGCACCACAGCCCAGCCCGGCAAACCGGCCTGCAAGCCCAGCACCCCATACACCAGGCCGAAAGGGAGCACCCCCAGAAGCAGCGGCAACTCAGCCCGCGCCCCCGCCCAACACTCGCCGCGCCAGCTGGCGCCGACAAGATGATCCCAATTCCCCACACCGATCTCCCTGAATTCAAGCGTCGTGCACGCGCACCTTGGCAAGCACACCAGATCATCATTAGAATCCAAGCTGAACGTGGGGGGGTAGCTCAGTTGGGAGAGCGCGTCGTTCGCAATGACGAGGTCGTGAGTTCGATCCTCATCCTCTCCACCACAAACATCGGAAAAAACAAGGCACTGGCTCGCAAGAGTGAGTGCCTTGTTTGCTTTGCACCGGATCATTCCTGCCGGCACTCCGACGCCCTCGAGACTGAACTCCGCAGCCGCTTCAGCAGCTAAAAACAGCTTGCCGCCTTCCGGCCGGGCATCGCGACTGAGGCGGGCGACTTCAAGCTCGGCGCTCACACTGACGAATGGAACGGCAGGCCTGTCGCGATCAGCATGGGCAAGCCAGGCTACGGGGGCTTGCACGGCCAGAGCAGATCATTCACTGACGAGCGCTTCGCCGCCGTACCAGACTCGGCTTTGCAACAGCCCAGCGGGATGACAAGCGCCTGAACAGTACGAGCCAGCTGAACACCAGGGGGCTAGACTGAATCAGCACACCGCCACCGGAGTCTTCGCCATGAGCCCCCACCACCGCCTGGAGCACGATTCTTTCGGCGCCATCGCCGTTCCCGCCGAAGCCTTGTGGGCGGCCCAGACCCAGCGCTCGCTGGAGCATTTCAGCATTTCCACCGAGCGCCTGCCGCTAGCGCTGGTGCAGGCACTGCTGCATGTCAAACGGGCGTGTGCCCAGGTCAACGGCGAGCTGGGTCTGCTCGACGCGGCGCTGGCTGAGGCGATCACGCGTGCGGCGGATGAGCAGCTGGCCGGCGCCCATGCCGACGCTTTCCCGCTCTCGGTGTGGCAGACCGGCTCGGGCACCCAGAGCAACATGAACGTCAATGAGGTGCTGGCCAATCGCGCTTCTGAACTACTTGGCGCCGGACGGGGGGAGGCGCGCTGCGTGCATCCGAACGATCACGTCAATCTCGGCCAGTCCTCCAACGACATCTTTCCCACCGCGATGCATGTGGCCGCGGCCGTCGAACTGACCCAGCGGCTGCTACCGGCGCTGGTGACCCTGCGCACGACCCTGGCAGCGAAGGCTCTGGCGTTTGCCGACATTGTGAAGATCGGCCGCACTCATCTGCAAGACGCCACGCCACTCACCCTGGGGCAGGAAATGTCTGGTTGGGTAGCGCAACTGGAGCACGCCGAGCGTGCCATCCGGATGAACCTGGAGGCCGTGTTCGAGCTGGCAGTGGGCGGCACAGCGGTCGGTACCGGCTTGAACACCCACCCGCGCTTCGGTGCCGAAGTGGCGGCACGCCTCGCCGCGGAGTCCGGCTTACCGTTCTGCTGCGCGGCCAACCGCTTCGCGGCGCTGGCGGCTCATGATGCGCTGGTCAGTGCGCATGGCGCACTCAAGACCCTCGCCGTGGCGCTGATGAAGATCGCCAACGATGTGCGCTGGCTGGCCTCCGGCCCGCGCTGTGGGCTGGGCGAGCTACGCCTGCCGGAGAACGAGCCCGGCAGTTCGATCATGCCGGGCAAGGTCAATCCCACCCAGTGCGAGGCGCTGACCATGGTCTGCTGTCAGGTGCTGGGCAATGACGTAGCTCTGAGTATCGGCGGAGCCTCGGGCAACTTCGAACTGAATGTGTTCAAGCCGCTGATCGCGCACAACTTCCTGCAGAGCGTGCGTCTGCTTGGTGACGCGATGGCGAGTTTCGACACGCATTGCGCGCAGGGCATCGAGCCGGACCGGGCACGCATTGCCGAGCTGCTCGGCCACTCGCTGATGCTGGTGACGGCCCTCAGTCCGCATATCGGCTACGACCGCGCCGCCGCAATCGCCAAACACGCGCATGCCAATGCGTTATCGCTGCGGGATGCGGCGCAGGCCCTCGGCTACGTGAGCGCGGCGCAGTTCGATGCCTGGGTGCGGCCCGAGAAAATGCTCTGAGACGCTGTTCACGATCTTACTGCGAAGCCGTGATCAGGGCTGGTTCCGCGCGCTCTGGCGGGTGAGGGCCGGATTGCCCCCCATCTGCGCATTGAAGAAGGGGCCGCGAGCGGCCAGAGCCTGCAGCTTGTCGCGATTGCGCAGGGGCTGGTCGGCGAGCAGCACACTCCAGCCCAGGTAGCCTTCGGCGGGCAGCTCCTGACGCTTGCCGGTCTGCTCGACGAACCAGGCCGGATCCAGCACGCCGTCGGTGACTTTTTCGGCCAGACGCAGCAGGCGGCCATCACCGCGCGCATACCAGTCCTCATGGCGGCTGTGCGCCAGTTCAGCCATGGCCGCAAGCGGCATCAAGGCGTAATTGTGATAGTGCAGGGCTCGGCCAGCACGAGCCATTTCCATCTCCAGCGTGCCATCGGCGGCGATGTGGGCCAGGGCTTCGTCGTAGATGCTTCGCGCCCGGCCCCACAGAATCGCATCGTCGGTCGCAGCCGCTGTAGCGGCAACAGCCAGGCCGGTCCAGTAAAGATGGTTGTTGCGCTTGTGGCGAGCATCGTCCCAGAAGACAAGGCTGCGTTCGGCCTGGGCCTTGAGCCAGGGGTCGAGCAAGGCGTGATCGGCAGGCGTCAGCTGACTGCGGACTTTGAAGCTGGCCATGGCAAGGCCGGCGAGGGTCCATTTCTGGATGTAGTTGGCCTGACTGCCCCGCTCGTTGATCAGTGCACCGAGCAGTGCCCCGCCTTGCGCCCAAGCGCTCAGCCAGTCAATCGTGCAGCGGGCCTGCGCAATATCACCGGTGGCGACGAAAGCATCGGCGCGCTCAAGCACGCGGCGATGAAAATCAGTGATCGGATCAATATTGCGCTTGTACTGGGCGTGCAGCGCCGGATCGATGATGGAGCCAGCGGCATCCGAGTAATAGGAATTGGCACGGATATCCCGCACAGCTGGGGGCGGAGGCGGGCAGGCGGCGCTCGCCCCGGCCGGGGTGATCAGGCTGGCAAGAAACAGAAAGGCTAGCAGGCGTTTCATGACGGGTGACGAGTCCTGGTTTTTGCTGAAGAAGCACTGCTGCGGCTGCGCCGGGGCGGAATCGGGACAGATTCAGCGGGTCAGCATCTGCGCGTACATATTCTGCAGCCTGATTGCGCCAGACGTGCTGGATCCATCAGCAATTCATTTCCCACCCTCGCCATGATTGATCTGCCCGCAGCCTTGAAAGCTCCAGACAGCAGGCCCCGCAATGCATCAAACAACTATGTCCCCATTATCTAATGCACCGCAAGTGTGCAAGAATCAAATTACACTCTGACCCCGTTTTATAGTGCTTGAGGGGGGTGGGCGCTCGTCCTATAGTTCAAACCCTTACGGTTGCGGAAGCTACGCCTTTTGGTATAGCGAGCCGCAGATTTTCCGGTTTTATCTGGAGTATGAGCATGCAAGAGCGCCAGGGACTTTACGACCCAGCCAACGAACATGATGCCTGTGGTGTGGGTTTCGTTGCCCACATCAAGGGCAAGAAGACCCATGAGATCGTTCAGGGGGGGCTGCAGATCCTCAAGAACATCGATCACCGCGGTGCCGTGGGTGCGGACCCCTTGATGGGCGACGGCGCCGGCATCCTGATCCAGATTCCGGACCAGCTCTACCGTGAAGAGATGGCCGCTGCCGGCGTAAAGCTGCCACCGGCCGGCGAATACGGCGTGGGCATGGTCTTCCTGCCCAAGGAAGCCGCTTCTCGTCTGGCCTGTGAGCAGGAGCTGGAGCGTGCCGTACGTGCCGAAGGCCAGGTGCTGCTGGGCTGGCGTGATGTGCCGGTGGATAGCGAAATGCCGATGTCGCCGCGCGTGCGTGCCAAGGAACCGGTGATCCGCCAGATCTTCGTCGGTCGCGGCCCGGACGTAATGGTCACCGAAGCGCTGGAACGCAAGCTCTACGTGATCCGCAAGATGGCCAGCCACGCCATTCAGCAACTCAAGCTCAAGCACGGCGCCGAGTACTACGTACCGTCGATGTCCGCCCGCACCGTGATCTACAAGGGCCTGCTGCTGGCCGATCAGGTCGGCGTGTATTACAAGGATCTGGCCGATGCGCGCTGTATCTCCGCGCTGGCGCTGGTGCACCAGCGTTTCTCGACCAACACCTTCCCGGAATGGCCGCTGGCGCACCCCTACCGCATGATTGCCCACAACGGCGAAATCAACACCGTGAAGGGCAACTTCAACTGGCTGCGTGCCCGCGAAGGCGTGATGAAGTCCGCCGTGCTGGCCGACGACCTCAAGAAGCTCTACCCGATCGCCTACGCTGGCCAGTCCGACACCGCCACCTTCGATAACTGCATCGAACTGTTGACGATGTCCGGCTACCCGCTGGCACAGGCCGCGATGATGATGATCCCGGAAGCCTGGGAACAACACACCACGATGGACGAGAACCGTCGCGCCTTCTACGAATACCACGCAGCCATGATGGAGCCGTGGGACGGCCCCGCCGCGATTGCCTTCACCGATGGCCGCCAGATCGGCGCCACGCTGGACCGCAACGGCCTGCGCCCGGCTCGTTACATCGTCACTGATGACGACATCGTCATCATGGCCTCGGAAGCCGGCGTGCTGCCGGTGGCTGAATCGAAGATCGTCAAGAAATGGCGTCTGCAGCCGGGCAAGATGTTCCTGATCGACATGGAAGCCGGCCGCATCATCGATGACAAGGAACTCAAGGACGCGCTGGCCAATGCCAAGCCCTACCGCGAGTGGATCAGCCGCATCCAGGTGAAGCTCGACGAAGTCGACGGTCCGGAGCCGGTGATCGAGTCCAGCACCTCCCTGCTCGATCGTCAGCAAGCCTTCGGCTACACCCAGGAAGACCTCAAGTTCCTGATGGCACCGATGGCCGCCACCGGCGAAGAAGCGATCGGCTCGATGGGCAATGACTCGCCGCTGGCCGTCATGTCCAACAAGCACAAGACGCTCTACAACTACTTCCGTCAGCTCTTCGCGCAGGTGACCAACCCGCCGATCGATCCGATCCGCGAAGCCCTGGTGATGTCGACCGTGTCCTTCATCGGCCCGAAGCCGAACCTGCTGGACCTGAACAACATCAACCCGCCGATGCGCCTCGAAGTCTCCCAGCCGGTGCTGGACTTCAAGGACATGGCCAAGCTGCGTGACATCGGCGCCTACACCGACAACAAGTTCAAGTCCTGCGAACTGGATATCTGCTATCCGGTGGCCTGGGGCAAGGAAGGTGTCGAAGCCCGTCTCGCCTCGCTGTGCGCGCAAGCGGCAGAAGCCGTGCGCTCGGGCTACAACATCCTGATCGTGTCGGACCGCAAGCTTGATGCACAGAACGTGGCCATCCCGGCCCTGCTCGCCACCAGCGCGATCCACCAGCATCTGGTGAAGCAAGGCCTGCGCACCTCGACCGGTCTGGTCGTGGAGACCGGTTCGGCGCGCGAAGTGCACCACTTCGCCTTGCTCGCCGGCTACGGCGCCGAAGCCGTGCATCCGTATCTGGCCATGGAAACCCTGCGCGAAATGGCGCTCGGCATGGCCGACGTGGATGGCGACAAGGCCATCTACAACTTCATCAAGGCAGTCGGCAAGGGCCTGTGCAAGGTCATGTCCAAGATGGGCATCTCGACCTACATGTCCTACTGCGGCGCACAGATCTTCGAAGCCATCGGCCTCAACAAGGATCTGATCGACAAGTACTTCGCCGGCACCCCGTCGAACGTCGAAGGCATCGGCATCTTTGAAGTGGCGGAAGAAGCCATCAAGCTGCACGCTGACGCCTTCAGCGCGGCTCCGGTGCTGGCAGACCAGCTCGACGCAGGCGGCGAATATGCCTTCCGCATTCGCGGCGAAGAGCATATGTGGACCCCGGACGCGATTGCCAAGCTGCAGCACTCCACGCGCACCGGCAACTTCCAGAACTACAAGGAATACGCGCAGATCATCAACGATCAGAGCAAGCGTCACATGACGCTGCGCGGCCTCTTCGAGTTCAAGTTCGATCCGGCCAAGGCGATCCCGCTGGATGAAGTCGAGTCTGCCAAGGACATCGTCAAGCGCTTTGCCACCGGCGCCATGTCGCTCGGCTCGATCTCCACCGAAGCGCACTCCACGCTGGCGATTGCCATGAACCGCATCGGCGGCAAGAGCAATACCGGCGAAGGCGGTGAGGACGACAAGCGTTACCGCAACGAGATGAAGGGCATCTTCATCAAGAAGGGTGAAACGCTGGCCGGCATCGTGGGCAAGAACGTGATCGAGCGCGACATCGTGCTGCAGGAAGGCGACTCCCTGCGCTCGAAGATCAAGCAGGTGGCGTCGGGCCGTTTCGGTGTGACCACTGAATACCTAACCTCGGCTGATCAGATCCAGATCAAGATGGCCCAGGGCGCCAAGCCTGGTGAAGGCGGTCAGCTGCCCGGCGGCAAGGTCTCCGAATACATCGGCAAGCTGCGCTTCTCGGTACCGGGTGTGGGCCTGATCTCGCCGCCCCCGCACCACGACATCTACTCGATCGAGGATTTGGCCCAGCTGATCCACGATCTGAAGAACGTCAATCCGAAGGCTGACATCTCGGTCAAGCTGGTGTCCGAAGTGGGCGTCGGCACCGTGGCTGCAGGCGTTGCCAAGTGCAAGGCCGACCACGTGGTGATCGCCGGTCACGACGGTGGCACGGGCGCTTCGCCCCTGTCCTCGATCAAGTACGCCGGTTCGCCTTGGGAACTTGGTCTCGCCGAAACCCAGCAGACCCTGATGATCAACGGCCTGCGCGACCGTATCGTGGTTCAGGCTGACGGCCAGATGAAGACCGGCCGTGACGTTGTCATCGCCGCCCTGCTCGGCGCGGATGAAATGGGCTTCGCCACCGCACCGCTGGTGGTCGAAGGCTGCATCATGATGCGCAAGTGCCACCTCAACACCTGCCCGGTCGGCGTCGCGACGCAAGACCCGGTGCTGCGCCAGCGCTTCTCCGGCCAGCCCGAGCATGTGGTGAACTACTTCTTCTTCGTTGCTGAAGAAGTGCGCGAGCTGATGGCTCAGCTGGGCATCCGCAAGTTCGAAGACTTGATCGGCCGTGCCGATCTGCTCGACAAGAAGGCTGCGATTTCGCACTGGAAGGCTCAGGGTCTGGACTTCGCCAAGATCTTCCACGTGCCGCAGGTGGATTCGCCGCTGCGTGTGGTGGCCAGCCAGAACCACGGGCTGGAAAAGTCGCTCGACCACAAGCTGATCGAGAAGGCCCGCCCGGCACTGGACAAGGGCGAGCGCGTCTCCTTCATCCAGCCGATCATCAACGTCAACCGTTCGGTCGGCGCGATGCTCTCCGGCGAAGTGGCGCTCAAGTACGGCATCGAAGGTCTGCCGGATGACACCATCCATGTGCAGATGACCGGCACCGCCGGTCAGAGCTTCGGCGCCTTCCTGGCCCACGGCGTGACCCTGGATCTGGTCGGCGAAGGCAACGACTACGTCGGCAAGGGCCTCTGCGGCGGGCGCGTGATCGTGCGCTGCCCGAACGACTTCCGTGGCTTCGGCCCGGAGCACATCATCGTCGGCAACACCGTGCTGTTCGGTGCCATCGCCGGTGAGGCCTACTTCAACGGCGTCGGTGGCGAGCGTTTCGCGGTGCGCAACTCGGGCGCCGCAGCCGTCGTCGAAGGCACGGGTGACCACGGTTGCGAATACATGACCGGCGGCACCGTCGTCGTGCTGGGCGAAACCGGCCGCAACTTTGCCGCTGGCATGTCGGGTGGCGTGGCCTATGTGTATGACCCGGAAGCGCTGTTCGCCAAGCGGGCCAACACCGCGATGGTCGATCTGGAGGCCGTGCTGCCCGCAGCCGAGCAGACAGACAAGATCGATCGCGACGTGTGGCATGCCGTCAAGCGTGGCGGCGTGGGTGAAGCCGATGACGTGATCCTCAAGCGTCTGATCGAGAACCACTTCCGCTACACCGGCAGCCTGCGTGCCAAGGCACTGCTCGAGAACTGGGACGAATCCCGCAAGGCTTTCGTCAAGGTCATGCCGAAGGAATATCGTCGTGCGCTGAAGGAACTGGCCGTCGCTGCGCGCGCCAAGACCGAAGCAGCCACCGCCTGAGAATCGGGAAGGAATAGAAATGGGAAAAGTTACCGGCTTTCTTGAATTCGAGCGCCAGGAAGAGGGCTATCCGGCCCCCGAATTGCGCAAGAAGAACTACAAGGAATTTGTCATCGCCCTGAGCGATGAGCAGGCCAAGGTTCAGGGCGCGCGCTGCATGGACTGCGGCATTCCGTTCTGCAACAACGGCTGCCCCGTGAACAACATCATTCCGGACTGGAACGATCTGGTTTACAAGCAGAAGTGGGAAGAGGCGATCGGAGTGCTGCACTCCACCAACAACTTCCCCGAGTTCACCGGCCGCATCTGCCCGGCCCCCTGCGAAGCCGCCTGTACCCTGGGCATCAATGTGGCGCCGGTGGGCATCAAGTCCATCGAGCACGCCATCGTCGACAA
Source organism: Uliginosibacterium sp. 31-12 (assembly GCF_030548425.1). Lineage (NCBI taxonomy): Bacteria > Pseudomonadati > Pseudomonadota > Betaproteobacteria > Rhodocyclales > Zoogloeaceae > Uliginosibacterium > Uliginosibacterium sp. 31-12. Next base: position 140,317 of record NZ_JAUOOA010000006.1, read on the forward strand.
GGCCTGGGAAAACGGCTGGGTCGTGCCGCAAGTGGCCGCCGAGAAGACCGGCAAGAAGGTCGCCATCGTCGGCGGCGGCCCCGCTGGCCTCGCCGCAGCTCAGCAGCTGGCCCGTGCCGGCCATGCCGTGACCGTGTTCGAGAAGAGCTCGCGCGTCGGCGGCCTGCTGCGCTATGGCATTCCTGACTTCAAGCTCGACAAGTCGATCATCGACCGTCGCATGAAGCAGCTGGAAGCCGAGGGTGTGGTCTTCAAGACCGGTGTGTACATCGGTGAGGCCGAGTTGCCCCGCGGCATCAACTCCGATGCCAAGGAAAAGATCAGCCAGAAGAAGCTGATGAAGGATTTCGATGCCGTGCTGATCACCGCCGGCTCCGAAGTGCCGCGCGATCTGCCGATCCCGGGCCGCGAGCTGGCCGGCGTGCACTACGCGCTGGAATTCCTGATTCCGCAGAACAAGGAAGTCGCCGGCGACGGCGCCAACCCGATCAGCGTGAAGGGCAAGAACGTGCTGGTCATCGGCGGTGGTGACACCGGCTCCGACTGCGTGGGCACTTCCAACCGCCACGGCGCGGCGAGCATCCTGCAGATCGAGCTCATGCCCAAGCCCCCGGCGCAGGAAAACAAGTCCACCACCTGGCCCTACTGGCCCAATAAGCTGCGCACCTCTTCGTCGCATGACGAAGGCTGCCAGCGCGAGTGGGGCGTGACCACCAAGGAATTCAAGGGTGAGAACGGCAAGCTCAAGTCCGTAGTGCTGGCCAACGTCGAGTGGGCCAAGGACGAGAAGACCGGCCAGATGAAGATGACCGAAGTCGCCGGCTCCGAGCGCGAAATCCCGGTCGAGGCCGTGTTCCTCGCCATGGGCTTCACCAACCCGGTGGCGTCCTTGCTCGAAGGCTTCGGCATCGAGAAGGATGGTCGTGGCAACGCCAAGGCCACCACCGATGGCCTGGGCTGCTACGCCACCAACGTCGCCAAGGTCTTCGCTGCGGGCGACACCCGTCGCGGCCAGTCGCTGGTGGTGTGGGCGATTCGCGAAGGTCGTCAGGCCGCCCGCGAAGTCGACCAGTTCCTGATGGGCTCGACCGTTCTGCCGCGCTGATCAACACCTGCGCTAGCTGCAAAGGCCTCCAGAAATGGAGGCCTTTTTCCTTTCGGGCTACACGATGACTCTCCCACCGGCTGGCTGGCTCAGCCTACCCGCCAATTACCTCAACGAATCCGGTCAGATCTGGCTGCGCGAGCCGGCGGACAAGAACCGCCAGTTGCTGATCCGCCAGCTCATGGACGGCATCTATCCGCATCCCTTCGTGATCGACGATGGCAAGGTGCGGCGCCTGCATTTCAGCCTCAAGCTGGTGCAGAGCGAGATGCGCCTCGATGCACCGGACGAGCTGGCGATTGCCTACACCCGGGCGATGCTGGGCTTCCTGCTATTCCAGCCACTGCCCAAGCATGTGCTGATCGTCGGGCTCGGCGGCGGCTCGCTGACCAAGTACTGCTACCGGAATCTGGCGCGCAGCCGGGTCACCACCGTGGAATTGATGGAGGGCGTGATCGCCTGCCGCAACTGGTTCCTGATCCCGCCTGATGACGAACGCCTGAAGATCGTGCAGGCCGATGCCGCGGATTACTTTGCCGGTGAGCCGGACGGGGCCGACGCGATCCTGCTCGACGCCTATGTGGAAGATGGCCTCGCCCCGCAGCTATGCACTCTGGGCTTTTACGAAAAGGTGAGCGCCCATCTCAAGCCACGTGGCGTACTGGTGACGAACATTTCCGGCCATAGCCTGACGGCCGAGACGCACATCGAACTGATCCGCGAGGTATTTGCCGAACGCGTGGTGGTGGTGGATGTGATGGCCGATGGCAACCGCATCGTCTATGCCTTCAAGGACCCAGCCTTCCCGCCTGACTGGCAGCGCCTCGGGCGCAGTGCACGCGAGCTGGAAGCGAAACATCCACTGGAATTTGCCAAGCTGCTGCGCGACATGGAGCGCAGCGCGCAACGCGCCAAGCGCAAGGGCCGGCGCTGAGAAATATCCGGCGGGGTTTGCCCCCCCGGCCCTACGAGCGGAACACCCGCAAAGCTAGGACGGAGTACGCACTCCGCCATCAGAGCTACAGCCGAGACGTTCAGCCCGGCTCCAGCACGCTGGAAGCTGGCCGGGTCGGGTCGTAATAGACCTGCAGCTTGCTGCCCGGTGCATAGCGCGCCAGTTGCATCCGCGCTTCGTCTTCGCTGCGCCAGCCCTCACGGGTGATGCGGATGCGGGTCCCGATAAAGCGCTGGCCATCCACGACATAGGCATACTCCAGCTCGACGTGATAGCGCACGCTGGTTTCCGGATTGTTGCTGCCGTCATCAGTGCGCTCAATGCGCGCGGCGAGGATCTCGCCCTGCACCGATGGCCAGGCCTGACTGGCCCGCTGCTGCTGCCAGGCGTACCAGCTGGCCACCGCAATCACCAGCAGTACGAGGCCGATCAGCAGTGCATCCATGGGCTTGCTCATGCCTTGGAGAGCAACTTCAGCGCGGCACGGATGCCGTCGGAGACGCCGATGTCGGCCGGCAGCTGCTTGAGTGCCGCGGCCGCTTCCTTCTCGTTGTAGCCCAGCGCCAGCAAGGCATGGCCGATGTCGCCCTGAGCGCTGGCCGGGCTACTAAGGCCGGCGGCGGTCACGCCCGGCAAGGTCTTGGCGAGTTTGTCCTTCAGCTCCAGCAGCAAGCGCTCGGCCGTTTTCTTGCCGATGCCCGGAATCTTCACCAGCCGCCCGGTTTCCTGCAGCGCCACGGCGCTCGCCAGATCGCTCACTGACATGCCCGAGAGCACGGCCAGCGCGGTGCGTGCGCCGATGCCGGAGATCTTCAGCAGCTGGCGGAAGGTGGCACGCTCCTCTTCGGCGCCAAAGCCGTAGAGGAAGTGGCCATCTTCGCGTACGGCCAGATGGGTCACCAGGGTCACTCGCTCGCCCAGATTGGGCAGGTTGTAGAAAGTGCTCATCGGCACCTCCAGCTCGTAGCCGATGCCATTCACATCCATCAGGATCTGGGGCGGGTTCTTTTCAAGCAACAGTCCGGAGAGGCGTCCGATCATGGAGGAATTCCGCAAAAGCGTTCACAATCCCGCAGGATAACAAAGCCGGCCATCCTCCACCGCCTCATGTATCAGTGCGCCTGTCCCGCCTGCGGGGCCCAAGTCGAATTCAGGTCTGCCGCCTCGGTGATGGCAGTGTGCGCCTATTGCCGCAGCACCCTGCTGCGCGAGGCCGATGCAGTGCGCTCGATCGGCCGCATGTCCGATATCGTCGAGGACCACACCCGCCTGCAGATCACCAGCTGCGGCCAGTATCAGGGAACGAACTTCAGCGTGGTCGGGCGGATCCAGCTGCGCTATGACGATGGCTTCTGGAACGAGTGGTACCTGCTGTTCGACGATGGCTCGGCCGGCTGGCTGGCGGATGGCTCTGGCCAGTATGTGATCACCCGACCAGGCGGCACACCGGGCAAGGCGCCGGCCTTCGAAACGATCCGCCCTAATGCCACGATCCCCTTCAAGGATGAACGGTATACCGCCACCGATGTGCGCACGGCGCAATGTACCGGCGGCGAGGGCGAGCTGCCTTTCCAGGTGGGTGCCGGCTGGCAGGCGCGGGTGGCGGATTTCCGCAACGGCGACAAATTCCTGACCCTCGATTATTCGGAGAGTGATACCCCGCAGGTTTTCCTCGGCGAAGCCACCAGCCTCGAAGCCCTCAAGTGCCAGTTGCTGCGCGAAGAAGAGCAGGTCGCAAGCAGCGCCGGCAAGCTCAAGGGCAAGGCACGCACGCTCGAATGCCCCGCCTGCGGCAGCGGCATCGACACGGTGCCAGGCCGCGCCGAGCATCTGGTGTGTCCGGCCTGCCACGCCGAAGTGGCACTCTCGGCGGAGAAGGCTGAGGTGCTGGCCTTGCACAAGGAGCTGACGGAGTTCAAAAGCACTCTGCAGCTCGGCGACAAGGCCACTATCGATCGCTCAAAATGGCAGCTGATCGGCCTCATGCGGGTGCGTGAAACCGGCGAAGAGCCCGATCCGCCGTGGACCGAGTACCTGCTCTTCAACGCCAGCAAGGGTTTCCTGTGGCTGGTGGAAAGTCATCAAGGTTGGAGCCGCACCGAGGTGCTCAACGCCCTGCCGGAAATCACCGGGGGCGCCGGCCTGCGCTTTGGCGGCAAGGGCTACACCAAGAAATGGACTTACGGCTCCGAAGTGATCTACGCCGCTGGCGCCTTCAATTGGCGCGTAAAGATCGGCGATCAGAGCCGTGTGACCGACTACTACGGCCCGGATGGCATCCTCTGCGAGGAAGTGACGGCACAGGAGGTCACCTGGTCGCGCAGCCGCGAGGTAGATGCCGCGCAGGTCGCGCGCTGGTTCGGCAAACCGGCGGACAGCCTGCCGACGCCGAGTGTGGAAGAGCCTCCGTCGGAACTGAAGAGTTACGCGCTGGGGGCCAGCCTGATCCTGCTGAGCCTGAACTTCGACCAGATCGTGAGCTTCAGTCCGATGGTCTGGATCGTTAGTGCACTCGCGCTGATGCTGCTGTGGCTGCCGACCTGGGTCACCAGCGGCACGGCGGGCAGCAGCGATTCCGGCAGTGGTGACTGGGATACGGATAGTTCAGACAGCGACTCTGGCGGAGGCGACGACTGATGCACCGCATCGTCTATTTCCTGTATGCCGCCATCGTGGTGCTCGCCACCACCGGCATCAATTCACACGTCGACAACATATCCAGTGGCAGCTATCGCTCCTGGGGCAGCTCTTCGGGCTACAGCTCCGGCGGCGGCAGTGGCTGGAGCGGTGGCAGCAGCCACAAATAGCGCCCGCCTGTGCGGACATCTTTCGCGGCAGGCAACGGCCGCAACAGGGCCAATGATGCTCATCTCTACGCGTTTCCTCCAAGCCACCCGACTGCTCCTCCTGCTATCCGGCTGCATGCTGCCCACATTCAGCCAGGCTCAGGTCTACAAGTGGGTGGACGCCCAGGGCAAGACCCACTACTCGGAGCGCAAGGAAGGCAGCGAGGGCAACAAGCTCACCGAGCTCAAGCTGACACCTGCGGCCTCCACCTCGCAGCCGGCCCGCAACTGGGAAGAGGAAGAAGCCCAACTACGTCGCCGTCAGCTTGAAAAACAGTACGCCACACCGCCGGCTTCGCGCACACCTGATCGGCCGAAATCACTCTCGAACGGCACCGAAGATGGTTCCGACGCCTCACGCTGCAGGCTGGCACGCGACATCCTGAGCGGTGCCGTGCGGCACGCCAACGGCAAACCACTCGACCAGTACGACCGCGAGGTGGCCGAGAACGACGTGCGCCGCTTCTGTCATTAGGGCGCGGCACCTTGGGCTACACTGGCACTCGTATCCCGCTGGAATCTTCTGCGCATGAAACGTCTTGCCCTGCTGGCCTCCTCCCTGTTGTGCTGTGGCCTGCTGAGTGCCCCGACCGGCGCCCAGAGCTTGCTCAAACTGCTGCCTCACACGGCAGCGCCTCAGTCCGCACCAGTCAGCCAGGCTGAGGACACGGCCAGCCGGATCAGCCGTCTGCGCGAAAAGCAGGCTGCCCTGCTCAAGATCCTGCAGCGCCTCGAAGCGCCGGACGGCCTCGCCAGCGGCGCACCGAGCGATGCCACGGCGGCCGAGCTCGACGAACGCCACTTGCGCATCGCCTTCTCCGTCAGCCTGATCGACCGCCAGCTGGCCGACCTCGCCCGCCTTGCCAAAGTGCGCGCCAGCCGCGCTGCGCTGGACAAGGAAATCCATGCCTGGAGCGGCCTCAGCGAAACGCCGCCCTACCCGATCCGCCTCCTCGATCGTTTCCGCGCCGAACGCGACAACGCCCAGCAATCCCTCACCGCGCTGCGCGCCCGCGAAACCCTGGTGAAGACTTTCAGCGAGCGCACCAGCCGCGAAGTGAAAGAATCCGAAGCGCGAATCCGCAAGCTCACCGAAAGCGCCGAACGCCGCTTCGGCCTCGGCGCCAGCCCCGGGCATCAGGGCTGGGCCCGGGAGCTCAGTCAGATCCAGCTCCAGACGGCCCAGATCGCGGCAGCCACATTGCAGACCATCGGGGAACTGCAGGAGGCCGAGTTGGGCGTCGCCCAGGATCAGCTCCAGTTTGCCCGCCGCAAACTCGAGCTAGCCTCCGCCGACTACCGCTTCAGTGCAGAGGAATTCGCCACCATCAACAACGAGCTGGATGCCGACTTCAGCCGCATCGAGCAACGGCGGACGGCCCTGGCCCAGCAGCAGCTTCAGCGCAGCAACAATGCCGAACTGGCCCAGGCCAGACTTGAGCAGCTCCGCAATCGGGGCGATACCAGCCCACAGCTCACCGAAGCAGCGCGCAGCCTGGAACTCGCCAACGCCCGCGTCGAAGCCAGCACCTATGGCGGCGAATTCCTGCGCGGCATGGCGGACGCCCAGCGCCTCCACCGCCGGCTCTGGAATGCCCGTTACCAGGGTCTGCACCGCGACGAAACCAGTGATCGCCTGGAAGCTGGCGAAGCACTCGAAACGGTGCGCCCCTTCATCAGCATGTGGCGCCGGGGCCTGGAGCAACAGCGCACCGTGCTGGACTTGCGCCTGCAGCGCCTCGACGCCCTGCTTGCCGACACCAGCGATCCGCTCGCCCAGAAGCACCTCATCGCCCTGCGTAACGCAGCCGAGGAAGCCCTGCCCTTGCAGCGCAGCGCCTATTCCCTGCTTGAAAGCATGGAAGCCTTGCTGGTGTACACCGACGAAGAACTCGGCACGGCCCGCAAGGAGCTGAGCGCCTCGGAACGCCTCGATGAGTGGCAGCTGCGCCTCACCCAATGGGCGCAAGCGGCCTGGAACTACGAACTGATGACAGTCGAAGATGTCATCGAAGTAGATGGCAACAAGATCACCGGCAAACGCTCGATCACCATCGGCAAGGTGCTGGCGGCGCTGCTCGCCTTCGTGGCCGGGATCATTGGTTGCCTGCTCTTCGCGCGCCAGATCTGCCGCCTGCTCATCTCGCGGCTCGGCTGGAGCGACTCAAACGCGCGCATCCTGCGGCGCTGGCTGCTGACGGTGGAATTCATGGTACTGGGCATCATCGTGCTGGCCTGGGCACGCATCCCGCTCACGGTCTTCGCCTTTCTCGGCGGCGCCATCGCCATCGGTGCCGGTTTCGCCATGCAGACCCTGCTCAAGAACCTCATGAGTGGCGTAATGATCCTTGGCGAGCGCCCCTTCCGCCCTGGCGACATCATCGAGATCGGTGGTATCAGCGGCACCGTGATGGACATCGGCATCCGCGCCTCCACCCTTCGCGACGCCAACGGCATCGAAACCATCGTGCCGAATGCCAGCTTCATCGAGCAGAACCTCACCAACTGGACTTACAGCTCACCGCGTGTGCGTTTCACGGTACGGGTCGGCGTGGCTTATGGCGCACCGGTCAAACGCGTGATCGAACTGCTCGACGAGGCCGCCCAGCGCCACGGCCTGATCCTCAAGGACCCCGCGCCGGAAGTGATCTTCGAGGATTTCGGGGCTGATGCGCAGGTCTTCGCGCTGCACTACTGGCTGGAGATGGGGCCCAATGTCACCTCACGGGTGGTGGCCAGCGATCTGCGCCGGATGATCGAGCACACCTTCTCCGAGCAGGGCATCGTCATCGCCTATCCGCAGCGCGACGTGCATCTGGACGCCAGCCAGCCCCTGCCGGTGACCCTCGTCAGCCCGGTCCGGGAAAGCTGAGCGTCTCAGAACGGCACCGAGAGCCCCAGCAGCAGCTCCCCCTGGCCCAGGCTCTGGCCGCTGATCGAGACCACGCAGCCCCCCGAGCAGAACAGGCTGCCGCTGCTGTCGATGAGGCTGGCGTAATAACGCCCTTCGAGGCGCAGCGCAAGATTGCGTGCAAACAACCACTGGTAGCCAAAGCCCAGGTTCATCGAGGGCAGCACCTCCTCGCCATAGCCGGGGCCATCGAGCTGCAGCACGGCCACGCCGAGGCCGCCCACAGCGTAAGGCCCCTGACCGATCGGGCCATCGAAGAAATAGGTGCCCCCCAGATGCAGATAGGTCGCCGTGAAGGGCAGGCGCGTGGTGCCCAGCGTGTTCGTCTTGGGCGCTGCAACCTGGGAAAAATCAACATGCGAACTCTGCCGTGACAGGAAGACCTGCAACTGCCGCTGCGGGTCCAGGCCCACATCAACGGCCAGCGATACGGCGGGCGAGTTCTGCAGCTTGAGGCTGTTGCCGGTATCCACTTCCGTAAAGCTGCCCCCCACGCGGTAGCCGCCATACACCGTCAGCGCATTGCGCTCACCCAACTCTTCGGCAGACACCGCCAGGCTGGCCATCGCGGCCAGCAGACAAACCACTACGCGCTTCATGTGAGCCTCCCCGGATGAGTGTGGGCAGATCTTAGCCCACAGCGCGCACGCCTCGCAGCAGACTCAAGGCCCGGCCGGATCAGCGCATTGGCCTTGCAGACTGTGCCCGCAGACGTATGCTTGGGCTCCATCCCCGGCCCGAGAAGCTATCCGCATGCCCGCTCCCCCGGATTACCTGCGTCCCGAAGAAGTCGAATTCACAGCCATCCGCGCCCAGGGCGCAGGCGGGCAGAACGTGAACAAGGTTTCGACGGCGGTGCATCTGCGCTTTGACATCGCCGCCTCCTCCCTGCCGGAATGGCTGCGTGAGCGCCTGCTGCAACGGGGCGATCAGCGCATCAGCAAGGAGGGCGTGCTGATCATCAAGGCGCAACAGTTCCGCAGCCTGGAGCAAAACCGCGAAGACGCGCTGCGCCACCTGCAGAAGATCATTGCCAGCGCGGCCATCACCCACAAAACTCGCCGGCCGACCCGCCCCACGCGCGGCTCAATCAAGCGGCGACTGGAGGGCAAGGCCCGCCGCGCCTCAGTGAAGGCCGGACGGGGCAAGGTCGAGAGCTGAACGTGCGCCGGTGCCGCGCCGCCGCGTCCACTCAGGCGCAGCCCTCACACGCCCCCGAGCCGCAGCCCTCGTCAAGCGATGCCGCCGGGATCTCGTTATTAACAAAGCGGGTCAGGAAGGCGCCCACGCTGTCTGCCGGCAAGGGGATCCACACCCGGTGGCCGCTGCCGGGCGCGATCGGCGTGGCGCTGCCATCGGCCTGCTCCATGCGCTCGAGTTCCAGCACGCGGTTGCCTTGTGCCTGCACCAGCTCCAGCCGGTCCCCCACGGCAAAGCGGTTTTTCACCACCACTTCGGCCAGGCCGCGTGCCGCGTCGTACTGCACCACGTCTCCCACATACAGGCTGCGTGAGGATTCCGAACTGCCGCGCGCATAGTTCTGATAGGCCGAAGCCTCCTGGTGGCGGTCGAAAAAGCCGCCGGTATAACCCCGGTTGGCCAGCCCGTCGAGCGAGTCGATCAGGGCCGGGTCAAGTGGCTGCCCCGCCACCGCGGCGTCGATCGCAGCGCGATAGGCCTGGGCCACGCGGGCCACGTAATACGGGCTCTTGGTGCGGCCCTCGATCTTCAGCGAATCGACGCCGATCTCCACCAGCCGCTGCACATGCTCGATGGCGCGCAAATCTTTTGAGTTCAGGATGTAGGTGCCGTGCTCATCCTCTTCGATCACGTTGTAGCTGCCGGAACGACGCTCGCGCTCCTCGATCAGGAACACGTCACCACTGGCGTCGGCACGCCCCTGATGCACCTTGAAATCCCAGCGGCAGGAATTGGTACAGCTGCCCTGGTTCGGATCGCGGTGGTTGAAGTAGCCCGAGAGCAGGCAGCGCCCCGAATAGGCGATGCACAAGGCGCCATGCACGAAGACTTCGAGCTCGGTGTCCGGGCAGGCCTGGCGAATGTCGGCCACCTCGTCGAGCGACAGCTCGCGCGACAGGATCACGCGGGAGACACCATTCCGCGCCCAGAACTTCACCGCTGCCGCGTTTACCGTGTTGGACTGCACCGAGAGGTGGATCGCCTGCTCCGGCCACTCTTCACGCACCATCATCATCAGACCGGGGTCGGACATGATCAGCGCATCCGGCTTGAGCGCGATCACCGGTGCCATGTCGCGGAGATAGGTCTTGAGTTTGGCGCCGTGCGGGTAGATGTTGGAGACGAGGTAGAACTGGCCGCCGGCCGCATGTACCCGGTCGATGCCGGACTTCAATACCGCCAGATCACCGAAATCATTGTTGCGCACGCGCAGCGAATAGCGTGGCTGGCCGGCATAGATCGCGTTGGCACCGTAGGCCAGGGCGGTATCGAGCATGGCCAATGAGCCGGCCGGGGCCAACAGCTCGGGGCGACGGAGCAAAGTGGAGGACATTTTTCTGGTTTTCCGGGGTTTCTGCGGGGGTGCGCCATTATAGGGAGTCGGGCGGGGAGATTCGGGAGTCGATAGCCCGCACCCGCGCCTCCGGCAATGCCCTCACGGCGATCAAAATTAAAGCTTTCCCACAACAAACCGTTGATTTTCATGGGGATGCCTTCACCGTCCCCTGCAAGGAGATCTGCACCGTGGGTGATGTCACCGAAATGAAGGACATCTTCAGCTGGTCTGCCCGCTTCGAAACCGGGCTGCACGAGGTTGACCAGCAACATGCCCGTCTCGTCCAGCTCATCAACGAACTCGCACGTATCTCAGCCGGCCGCTCGGACCCGACCCGCCTGCTGGGCCTGCTCGACGAGCTGCAGGATTACACCGGCTACCACTTCCGCACCGAGGAAGACCTCATGGCGAAATACGCGCTGGAGCCGGAAGCCACTGCGGCGCACATCCACGCCCATGAATCGCTGCGCGAGCAAGTCCGCATCGTCCGCGAAGTGGCCGAAACGGCCGGCTTGCAGGCCGGCGTGGCGATTGGCCGGCTGCTGCCCTTCCTCACCAAGTGGCTGATCTTCCATGTGCTCGGCACCGACATGCGCATGGCTCAGGAAGTGCTCGCCCGCCAGCGTGGCGAATCCGCCGAAACCGCCCACCAGCTCTCAATCGCGGGCCAGACCGAGTCGCTCGTGATCGTGCTCGACGCACTCAACGATCTGAACGACAACCTCACCCGGCGCAGCAGCGAACTGACCGAGGCCTATCAGCGTCTGCGCATCTCGGAGGCCCGCTATGCCATGGCCCAGCGCGCCGCACGCATCGGCAGCTGGGAGCTGGACCTCGACCAGCTGGAGATGAACTGGTCCGATGAAGTTGAGCCGCTCTTCGGTTTCCGCCTGCGCGATCTCAGCAATCGCTACGAAGCCTTCATGGCCTGCGTACATCCGGATGACCGTGAGCGCATCAGCAGCCACCTCGAAGCCGTACGCAGCGGCACCAGCCTCTACGAACTGGAGCATCGCGTGGTGTGGCCGGATGGCTCGGTGCACTGGCTGGCCAATACCGCTGAATGCGTACGCGGCGAGCCCGGCGAAGCACTGCGCCTGGTGGGCATCGTGCGCGACATCACCGAAGAGCGGGCGGCCCAGCAACAACTGCGCGACACCAATCAGCAGCTCACCCTCTCACTCGGCGCGCTGGAGCGCCATGCGGCGGATCTCACCCGTCTCAACGAACTCAACGAAAGCCTGCAGAGCTGCCTGAACTCGAGCGAAGCCTTTGAAGTGGTCGAACACGTGCTAGCCCGCCTCAAGATCGGTAGCGGCGGCGCACTGTCCGTGCTGGATGCCGGCAACAGCGAACTGCGCACCGTAGCGCGCTGGGGCGATGGCGGTCACATTGCCGCCCACTTTGCATGCACCAGTTGCTGGGGCATGCGCCGTGGTCAGCGTCACGCCGTACGCCTCGCCGATGAAGGCCCGCTGTGCAAACATTTCGAAGGCAGCCCTCCGGGCGCCACCCTGTGTCTGCCGCTACGCGTACTCGGCGACACCCTCGGCCTGCTCAGCATGCATGCCCCCGCCGAATGCAGCGAAACCGAATGGGCGCGCATCAATCACTTGGCCAGCATGGTGGCCGAAACCCTCAAGCTCGCCCTCTCCAACGTGCGCCTGCGTGAAGCCCTGCATGAGCAGGCCACGCGCGATCCGCTCACCGGCCTGCTCAATCGCCGCTACCTGGATGAAGCCCTGCCGCGCGAACTCGCCCGCGCCGCCCGGGAGCACCGCAAGCTGGCCGTGGTGATGCTCGATCTGGACCACTTCAAGCAGGTCAATGACAGCTGGGGCCACGAAGCCGGCGATGCGGTGCTGGCCCAGCTCGCCATCACCTTGCGCGGCCATCTGCGCAGCTCCGATCTGGCCTGTCGTTTCGGCGGCGAGGAGTTCGTCGTCGTAATGCCCGGCGCCAGCCTCGAAGAAGCCCGTGAGCGCATGGAAGTGGTCGCGCGCTCGGTCCGTGAAACCCCGATCCATCTGGCCCACGCCACCCTTCCGCCGGTGCGCTTCTCCGCCGGCCTCGCCGAAGCCTTCAAACATGGCTCGACCGCCGAAGAACTCCTGCGCGCGGCGGATATCGCGCTCTACGCCGCCAAGGAAGCCGGCCGCGATTGCCTGCGCGAAGCGCTCCCACCTGAATGAGTACAGGCTTGCCAGACCCACCCAGCAAACCCTCAAACCGGGCCCATTCCGGCCTCGGCCCATCCCTGCGAAAGGACTGCGATCAAGGCTCACACGGGTCTTGCAAGGAAGGCCACCTACGGGAAACCTGAATGGTTGCCCCCCGCAGATGACACTAAGCTGCACGAGCGGGCTTCCCCCGCTTCCGGACCGCTACGCCTACGTGGATGACAAACGCCTCGCCCCCTTTCCAGCCCTCCACAGAACAGGCGCCCCCCGGCGCAGCGATCGGCCGCACCGGCTGGCTCGAGCGCCTCTTCGGCCTGCGCATGCTGATCATGCTGGCGGTGGCTTTCGGCCTCGCCGTGCCCGGCTGGCTGGTGGCGCTGCAAGAAGCCAAGGCCATCGAGAAAGAAAACATGCTGCAGTTGCAGACCGATCTGCAGCAACTCACCGAGCTGGGGGCTGAGAGCCTGCGCGAAGCCCTTTGGCAGATCTATCCGGAGCTGGGCGAGCCGATCATCCAGGCCATCTTCCGCGATCCGCGCGTAAAGCTCATGCGAGTCCAGGATTCGCGCGGCAGCAAACCCTTCTTCGAGCACCAGCGCCCACTCGAAGCCGGCGAAGCGGTCATCAGCCTCAAGCGCGAAGTACTCTATCAGGGCCGCCCGGTCGGCAGCCTCGAGCTTTCCCTCTCCACCCTGCAGGCCAGCCAGCGTGCTGAAGCGGCCCAGCGCGGCATTCTGCTGCGCACCGCTCTCAGCCTGGCCAGCTCGCTGCTGCTGGCTTTCATCGTCCTCCAGTGGCGTCTGGTGCGCCCAATCGAATATCTCAAGCGCGCCTCCGGCCGCCTCGCCCGCCAGGCACTGGACGAACCGATCCACCTGCAACGCAGCGACGAGCTGGGCCAGCTCGCCCAGAGCATGGAAGCCACCCGGGTCGCGCTGGCCCGCGCTTTCTCCGAACTCACCGCCAGCCAGCAGGCCTTGCGCGAACACGCCGGCGGACTGGAGCTGCGTGTGGCCGAACGCACCCGCGAGCTGGAAGAGAGCAACCTTCACCTGTCCGAAGTGATCAACAATCTGTCGCGCGCCCAGAGCGAGCTGATCGAAGCCGACCGCCTCGCCTCGCTGGGGCGCATGGTGGCCGGTATCGCCCACGAGCTGAACACCCCGCTTGGCTCCAGCCTGACCATGGTCAGCACCCTGCTCGATCACCATCGCAGCCTCAGTCGGGCTGTGGGGCAGGCGGCGCTGCGCCGCAGCCAGCTCGACGAGTTTCTCGCCACGCTCGGCGAAGGCCTGCACATCGCCGAACGCAACGTGAATCGCGCCGTGGAAATGGTCGACAAGTTCCGCCAGGTCGCCGTAGACCAGACCAGCGAGCAGCGCCGACGCTTCGATCTGGCCGTTTTTATGGCCGAACTGCAGCTGACCCTGAGCCCGAACTTCAAGCGCAGCGCCTATACGGTGCATGTTGCCATCCCGCCGGACCTGATCTTCGACAGCTACCCCGGCCCACTCGGCCAGGTCATCAGCAATCTGGAGCTGAACGCCCTGGTACACGGCTTCGATGGCCGCAGCAGCGGCAACATCTGGCTCAGCGCCGCGCTGGCCGACGACGGCATGGTGCGAATCAGCGTGCGTGACGACGGCGTTGGCATGAGCGCCACGGTGCGCGAACACATCTTCGACCCCTTCTTCACCACCCGCCTCGGGCGGGGTGGCTCCGGCCTCGGTCTCGCCATCGTCTACAACATCGTCACCGGCATGCTCGGCGGGCGGATCAGCGTCAACAGCCAGCCCGAGCAGGGGGCCGAGTTTGTGCTGGAGCTTCCCCTGCACGCCCCCACCGGCGACGCCCCGACACGCAGCGAGGCGCTCCCGCCCCTCAGCCAGACATCAGATTGCTGAGGGCAGACACGTGTCTATGCGGAAAAAAAAGCTCAGGAGGCCGCCATGCGAAGCATGAAAACACTGATCTGCGGGCTCGGCCTGAGCCTAGTGCTGGGCGGCCTGCCCGCACAGGCCGAGGATGTGCTGATCCGCAATCGCCCCACCATGGGCGTTGGGCAGCGCCTCGAATATACCGATCGGGTCCTGGCCGAAGCCATGCGCCGCACCCGTCACAAATACGGCCCCTATCGCATCGAGTGGATCGGCGGCACTCTCGCCCGCGAACGCATGCTCCTCGAAATGCTCAGCGGCGAACAGTTCAACACCACCGTGATCGCCAGCCAGCCCAGCTGGGAAGAGCAATTGCTGCCGATCTGGATTCCGGTGGACATGGGCCTCTCCAACTACCGCATCTCGCTCACCCACCGTAATGCCCAGGCACGCATCGCCGCCGTGCGCAAGCTGGCCGACCTCAAGGCCCTGCCAGTAGGCGTAGGCGCTGCCTGGTCCTCGCGCAAGATCATGGAAGCCAATGGCTTCAACCTGGTTACCGGCGAAAGCTTCGACCCACTTCTGAAGATGCTGATGGCCGGGCGTTTCGACTACTTCCCACGTGGCATGAACGAAGTCTTCGTCGAATTCGATGCGCGCAGCGCCGACAATCCCGATCTGGCGATCGAGAACAGCATGCTCATCGAGTTCCCGCTGCCCACCTACATCTTCGTCTCGCCGAAAACACCACGCCTGCATCAGCGCCTGCGGGAAGGCATGGAAATGATGGTGGCCGACGGCAGCCTCCAGAGAATGCTGATCGAATACCACGAGGAAATGATCCGGCGCACCAACTTCTGCCAGCGCCGCGTATTCCGCATCGAGAACCCATTGCTCACACCGGGCACCCCCTTGCAGCGCAAGGAAGTCTGGTTCAACCCCTGGGATCCAAAGACCGGCCTGTGCGCCAAACCAGCCGCCGCCAGACGGCCCGGAAAATAGGGGTGCCAGGGCGCATTCCGGCGCCAAGCGCCGGTGCGATTTCAGCCAGACGCCGGGCTGCGGCCCGGCCTCCTCAGAGGCTGTGAGCTGAAGCTCAGCCGCCCTTCATCTTGCGGCGGATTTCGTGGCGCTCCTGCGCCTCCACGCTGTAAGTCGCGGTCGGGCGGGCCAGCAGACGCGGTATGCCAATCGGCTCGCCACTCTCCTCACACCAGCCGTATTCACCCTTGTCGATCCGCTCGATGGCCTCATCGATCTTGTGCAGCATCTTGCGTTCGCGGTCGCGCACGCGCAGCTCCAGGGTGTGATCTTCTTCCTGCGAAGCGCGGTCAGCCGGGTCCGGCGTCGCCACGAAATCCTGCAGGTGCTCGGTGGTTTCATGCGCCGAGCTCAACAACAAATCACGTTCAGCCACCAGGCGGGCGCGAAAAAAGGCCAGCTGGGCCGGCGACATGTATTCATCCGCCGGTGCGGCAAGCAATTGCGCTTCGGTCATCTGGGGGCTGGCAGGATTCATGGAGGTTTCCGGGTTGCAGCGCGGAACGGATGCCCCGCGCTTCGCGACACCCTACACGCCCGCTGCAGCAAAGTCCCGCTTGTTTTTCGCCGCCAATCTGCGCCCTGCTGGCGGCGTGGTGCGGGCACAACAGGGGTTTGTGCGGATGGCGGCGGCCGCAAGGCATATTCCTTGCGAGGCTGAAAGCCTTGTTCCAGTCCGCTTCTCGCCCCATGTCCGCGCCTCCACCCAGGTCAGCTCCCCCTGCCCGCCCCGGCCTGCCCCCGGAACTGCTGGCACGCTTCAGCAGCCAGCAGTTGCCGCCGGGCTACCTGCTCAGCACGCCCGGCTCGCCCAAGGACCGCATCCTGCTGCTGCGCGAAGGCCGCATCCGCGTCTTCGTGGCCAGCGAAGACAAGGAGCTAACCCTCGCCTACCTCAGCGCCGGCGAACTCTTCAGCACCCACACCCGCGCCTATCTGCGCTGCGATAGCGCCTGCTGCGTACTCTCCATGCCCACCGCCGACTTTGCCCGCAGCATGGCCCATCAGCCGGGCATGCTGGCCCTGGTGATGCCGGTGCTGGGGCGCATTCTCGACAACAGCATCGCCCTCATCGAAGACCTCGCCTTCCGCGATGTGGCCGGCCGCCTCGCCCGCTTCCTGCTCGTCTCGGCCCGCCAGCAAGGCGTCGCCACCGCCCCCGGGATGCGCTTCGGGCTGGATCTCTCGGCCGGTGAGATCGCCCTGCTGCTGGGTTGTACGCGCCAGACCGTGTCCAGCCTGTTCAAACGTCTCGAACGCGAAGCCATCCTCACCCGGCCGGCCCGCCACCAGTTCATCGTGCTCCAGCCCGAGGCCCTGCTGCGCTGGCAGGAAGGGGAGGAAGAGCGCAGCGGCGGAACTGTCGGCTAGCCGACAATGCCGCAGCGCGCGGCTGGCTAGGATGAGGCCTTCCTCATCTCCTGCCTGTGATCACCATGAGCTGCCCCTGCCAGAACCCGCCCGCTGCCGAAGCCGGCAAGAAGGAAACCAAGCCCGAACGCTATGTCAGCTTTGTCGGCCTCGATTGCGACGCCAAGGCCGCCGAACTGATGCGCCATATCCGGCGCTATATCGACGACCCCGCGCACAGCAACGCCTTCTGGGAGTATTTCAAGAAGAAAGCCGAAGGCGGCAGCGGCCCGCGCCCGGACGACCTGTTCCTGGTCCACAGCAATCTGAACCAGATCCGCGAACTCTTCGAAGACAAGGCCGACCCCGAAGCCCTCGCCCTGCTCGACCGCATCGAACAGGAATGCTGCTGAGGCAAAAACGGAGCGGGTCAGCTTGCAGGGCAAATCCTGCGCGGCGCGGAATCCGGGCTACTCGCTGACATAGCTGGCGTCGCTGGCGTAGGGCGGAGTGCCAACTCCGCCACTCCGATCAACGCATGCGGTGCGGTGTTCACCGCACCCTACGAGTCCGCCGTGCGCGGTCGGGTTTAGCTTCGAACATCGACAAGCATTAATGCCCTGATCACATCGGCTACGACATCTGTTGGTTTGTATCTATCCCAGTAGGTTCCAAGTTCAAACATGCGAGCGATGCGCTCATCCCACTCTTTTTTCTCGTCCTCGTTGAACTCGAAAAATGGCTCCGAAGAATTAAAACCTATCATGGCTGCTAGTAAGTCAGCGGCGGATGGAGATGTGAAGTTCTGGTAAAACATTGGAGACCCGATAACCTTTGTGATCTCTGGCCCTGCAATGCGCCCCTGAGTCACCGAATAGGCTAGGTCAGGTCTAAAGCAAAATAAAAATACGCCTAGAAATCGAAGATGACGATAGCCAGGAATCATGTTGTCGGGAAAGCCGCGACGGTCAGTCAGTGACTGATAGATATCCAAATGCCGAACAAGCGACTCGACATCTCGCAGAGACAGATCGTTTGACGAGATAAGTTGTGCAGCAACCCCATCGCGCCATGAACACCGAGGAACTTCTTTCAGAAGCTTTGATTTATCAAGCAGGTCGTCGAAGTAGTGCTGCGATGCAAGCGACATCCGACGATCACTCCTATTGGAGTCAGGTGAAAGCTTGAAGCTAAAACGTAAAAACTTCTCCAGATAACGCTGCGCATCAACCGCACCACCATAACAGTGATTGATAGAGGCTTTCAGTTGAGCTGTATTGGTTACCAAAACAAACTGCACGCCGCGTACATCGAAAACGTGCTTGATGTTTTCCAGCATGGACACCGCGAAGTCAGGCCGGCATCGATCTAGCTCGTCGACAAACAAAACGATTGGCTTTTCTGAAGCCAACTCTTCCAATGCACTTTTAAGCGTCCGCAGGCTTTCTTCGGCCTTAACGTGATCTGCCAGCAAAGCTTGCACGGACTGGTTAATAGCCTCGTCACCTGCCGCCTTCAGGTCTTTATCAAAATCATCGGCAATATCAGCGGCATCCTGCTTGAGGACCCAGGACACTCCGGCCTTTAGTGCCGTCTTTATTCCAAAACGCACCACCGGAAGGGCCTTCTGAATCAAGCTGGGGCGATCTGCTTCCGGCATCAGGCTCAGAATCGCCGCGAACAATGTCATCAAAGGTTGGTCAGCGTGATCGGCCCGAAAAGCATCAACATAAACAGCTCGAAATGAGGCTTCCGTTTCGTTAGCGAGATGGATGAGCTTCTGACAGAACTCACTCTTCCCCGTCCCCCAGCCGCCATCAATTACCAACGGCGAAACGTCTGCTTCAGAGGTCAGCAAGCGGATCACCTTTTCTGCAATCGGGCGGCGCTGAAAATCGTCACGATTGTCGAAAGTCAGAGGGGAACTCTGGTCGGCCATGCACTAAATTCCTTTTCCGTTGATTGTTACCACTATCAGGAAGCAGGCCACCTTATTCAAAGTCACGTATCAGATAGGCGTACGCGACCAAGGCGTTAAACGGTGCGCAAGCCAGAGGCTTGCACACCCTACCAAGCCCTCACTCCATCAGCTTCTTCAGCACTTCCGCCTTCGCCGAATCGTAATCCGCCTGCGTGATCAGGTTCTGATCGAGCAGGGCCTTGAGCTTGGCAAGCTTGGCGCTCGGGTCTTCAGCCGCAGGCGCGGCTGCAGCAGGTTGAGCCACGCCGGCCATGGTTTGCGCCATGGTGCCCGCCATCATCTGGCCCATGCCGAGACCTACGCCGACTCCGGCGCCCATGCCGGCGAGGCCGCCTTCGTTCTGGGCGGCGAGCGGGATGGCGTTGGCCATCTGGTACTGGGTGAATTTGCTCATGTCGCCCATCATGCCCATCGAGATGCGGGTGTCGATGGCCTTCTGCAGCTCTTCAGGCAGGGAGACGTTCTCGACCGCGAAGTTATCCAGCGCCAGGCCGTATTGCTCGAAGACCGGCGTCATGCTCTCTTTCAGTTTTTCGGAGAGCAACATCTGGTTGGCGGCCATGTCGAGGAAGGGCAACTCGCTGGAGCCGAACAGGCCGGTCATGTTGGCGACAACAAGGTTGCGCAGCTGCTGCTCGATGTCTTCAACGGTGTAGGTTTCGCGCGTGCCGGAGAGTTCGGTGAAGAATTTCTTCGGGTCGGCCAGCTTGTAGGAATAGATGCCGAAGGCGCGCAGGCGCACCATGCCGAAATCCTTGTCGCGGATCGTGACCGGCTGCTGGGTGCCCCACTTGCGGCCGATCTGCAGGCGCGTGGAGAAGAAGTAGACGTCGCTCTTGAAGGGGGATTCGAAGAGCTTGTCCCAGTTCTGCAGGTAGGTGAGCACCGGCAGGGTCTGGGTGGTGAGCTTGTAGAGGCCGGGGCCGAACACGTCGGCCACCTTGCCTTCATTCACGAACACGGCCATCTGCGATTCGCGCACGGTGAGCGCGGCGCCGTACTGGATTTCGAAATCCTGCATCGGGTAGCGCCAGGCGAGCACGCCGTCGCCGTCTTCGTTCCATTGCAGGACGTCGATGAACTGCTTCTTGATGAAATCGGTGAGGCCCATGGTGTTCTCCTGTGAGTCGCGTTTCGGGTCGTCATTCCCGCGCAGGCGGGCGTGACGGATTCAAGTCGTGCTGCGCGGGTGCCGCAGCGTAGTACGCCTGTTTGGTGTGCGCATCGAAACCGGCGGATTCATAGAAGGCCCGGGTGGCGGCATCCTGCCGGCTGGTCATCAGCATCACCTTGTAGCAACGAGCCTGCCAGGCCAACGCCTTGGCGTGTTCAAGCAGGGCTTTGGCGTAGCCCTTGCGGCGCTGACTGGCGGTGGTAACGACGTTTTCGATCAGCGCATAGGGCCGCCCGCCACGCGTGAGGTTGGGCGTGATGGCGAGCGTGCAGCTCACGACCAGCGCCTCATCCACGAAACCGCCCAGCAGCTGCAGGCCGGTGGCCGCGCGCATCTGCTGCCAGATGGCTTCGACGTCATGGCGCGCGGGCAGCGGCGCGTCGGCCGGGTGCAGCTCGGCGTAGAGGCCCAGCAGGGCGTCGAGGTCGTGGTCGGCGAGTTCGCTCAGGATCAGCGGGCTCATTTCAACGGACGCCAAGCAGTCGCAAAAATGGAACGCAGCGCAGCGGAGTGCTTCTGGCAAGGCGCGCCGACGAAGACAGTACAAGCAGTACGGCAAGGAGGCGCAACGCAGCCAGAACCATTTTTTTCGACGGCTAGGACAAACAGGCGCCGCTGATGAGGCCGATGGACAGCGCCACCGCGCCGATCAGGGCGCCCATCGCGACGTTGTTGTCTTCGAGCGCGCGCTTCATCTCGGGCAAGGCACGCTGCAGCAGCAGGAAGGCGACGAGCTGGATCAACATCGCAGCGGCTGACCAGGCGAGGAACAGCAGGTAGTCCGGCAGGTGCAGCAGGCCGGAGGCGACGGTGAGCGAGAAGCCGATCAGGGTGCCGCCGAAGGACAGCGCCGGGGCTACACAGCCTTTGCGGATCAGGCTGATCTCGCAGTAAGGCGTGAGACGCAGATAGACCCATACGAAAGCGCCCACCAGCGCGAAGCCGGTGAAGAGATGCAACACATAGTTGCCGAGGGCCTGGATGAACATGTGCATTTCTCCGGCGGGGGTCTGGTTTCCCGCATAATTCCAGCCGGATATTGCCACCAAAACTGCGTTCCCCGCCATCCCGATGCCCCATCGCCTGCTGATCCTGTCGGTCTTCATCGTTGCCTCCTGCGGCCTCGCCTACGAACTAGTGGCCGCCGCGCTGGCGAGCTATCTGCTGGGCGATTCGGTGCTGCAGTTCTCGTCGATCATCGGCACCTATCTGTTTGCGATGGGCGTGGGCTCGCACCTGTCGAAATACATCAAGGATGAAGACCTGCTCGCGCGCTTCATCGATATCGAATTGCTGGTGGGCCTGATCGGCGGCGTGTCGGCCACCCTGCTGTTCGTGATCTTCGCCTGGGTCGCCGCGCCCTTCCGTGTCGTGCTCTACGCGCTGGTCTTCGCGCTGGGCGTGCTGGTAGGCATGGAGATCCCGCTGGTGATGCGGGTGCTGAATGCACGCAAGGCGGAGTTCGCCGAGATCGTGAGCCGGGTGCTGACCTTTGATTACATGGGCGCACTGGTCGTTTCCCTGCTCTTCCCGATCGTGCTGGCACCGCAACTGGGGCTGGCGCGCACCGCTTTTCTCTTCGGCATCGCCAATGCCGGCGTGGCGCTGGTGGCGGCACAGGCCTTCCGCGCCGAGCTGCGTCAAGCCACGGCGCTGCGCTTGCGCGCCAGCATCGTGCTGCTGGCCCTGATCGCCGGCTTCGTGGCTGCGGAAGCCGTGACGCGCTGGAGCGAGCGCGGCATCTACGGCGACCAGATCGTGCATGCCCAGACCACGCCTTACCAGCGCCTGATTGTGACCCAGTGGAAGGATGACCTGCGCCTCTACATCAACGGCAACCTGCAGTTCTCCAGCCGCGACGAGCATCGTTATCACGAGGCACTGGTGCATCCGGCACTGGGCGCCCTGCCCGGCGCCCGGCGCGTGCTGGTGCTGGGCGGCGGTGATGGCCTCGCACTACGCGAGCTGCTCAAGTATCCAGGTCTGGAAGCGATCACCCTGGTCGACCTCGATCCGGCCATGACCCAGCTTTTCTCCACCTCGGCCACCCTCACCGCGCTGAATCAGCATTCGCTGAGCAACCCGCGCGTGCAGGTGATCAATGCCGACGCTGGCCAGTGGCTGGAAACTGCGCCCGGCAGCTTCGATGCCATCATCATCGATCTGCCGGACCCCTCCAGCTACGGCCTCGGCAAGCTCTATTCCGAGCCTTTCTACCGCCTGGTCAGCCGCCACCTGAGCGACACCGGCCTGCTGGTAGTGCAATCCACCTCGCCGTATTTCGCGCCGCACGCCTTCTGGTGCGTGGTGACCACGCTGGACGAGGCCGGCTTCCACACCTATCCGTATCAGGCCCATGTGCCGTCCTTCGGCGTGTGGGGCTTCGTGCTGGCCGACCGCCAC
Organism: Uliginosibacterium sp. 31-12; assembly: GCF_030548425.1. Taxonomy (NCBI): domain Bacteria; kingdom Pseudomonadati; phylum Pseudomonadota; class Betaproteobacteria; order Rhodocyclales; family Zoogloeaceae; genus Uliginosibacterium; species Uliginosibacterium sp. 31-12. The sequence continues at coordinate 162,676 of NZ_JAUOOA010000006.1, forward strand.
AGTCGCTATCAGCCGCCCACGGCCTACAGCGTGCCGCTGCGCTGGCTGGACGCGGAGCAGACGGCGAGCATGTTCCGCTTCCCGGCCGACATGCCGCGCCCGGTGGTGGAAGCCAATCACCTCAACAACCAGGCGCTGGTGCGCTACTTCGAGGAAGACTGGCGGCGGGTGATCCGCTGATCGCCGGGGCCCGAGCCATGCAGCGCCGCCACTTCCTGAAACTCGCCGCAGCCGCCAGCCTCACCGGCTGCGAGCTGCGCCTGCCCTGGCAAGCGCCGCCGCTGACGGTGCTGCGCCCCGGCATGGCCGCCGGCCACGCCCTGCGCGATGGCTTGCCGCCGCCCGATCCGGCGCGCGAGCGCGAAGTTGAAGTGGCGATACTCGGCAGCGGCGTGGCCGGGCTATTCGCGGGCTGGCGCCTGGCACAGCAGGGCTATCGCAATTTCTGCGTACTGGCTGGCCCCGAACCACAGGGCAACGCCGCCGGCAGCGCGCTCGGCGGCATCCCCTGCCCGCGTGGCGCGCACTACCTGCCGCTGCCCTCGCTCGAATCGAGCCATGTACGCGAGTTGCTGGCGGCCTTCGGCGTGCTGCGCGGCAATCCGTCGTCCGCACGCCCGGAGTTCGATGAAAACGTACTGGTGCATGCGCCGGAAGAGCGCCTGTTTATCAATGGTGTGTGGCAGGAGGGGCTGCTGCCGCAACACGGGCTGGAGGCCGAAGCGCTGGCCCAGATCGAGCGCTTCACGGCGCGCATGCAGACCCTGCGCGAGGCGCGCGGAGCGGATGGGCGGCGCGCCTTCGTGATGCCGCTGGCCCTGTCTTCACAAGACCCCGCCTGGCGCGCGCTGGCCAATGAGAGTTTCGCCAGCTGGCTGACGCGTGAAGGTTTCAGCGCCGAGGCGCTGCGCTGGTATGCGGACTACTGCTGTCGCGACGACTATGGCGCCGGCATCGAACAGGTGTCGGCCTGGGCCGGCATCCACTACTTCGCCAGCCGGGGCGGCCACGCCGCCAACGGCGAAGACGGCGCGGTGCTGACCTGGCCGGACGGCCTCGCCACGTTAACCCGCCAGATGGGCGAAACCATTGGCGCCGAGCGCCTGCTGCCGGGCATGGCCCTGCGTGTGACGCCGCGCGGGGCGGGCGTCGAGGTGCTGTGCCTGAACGGGGCGGAAGCCTTCCGCCTGCGTGCCAAGCGCGTAGTGCTGGCGATGCCGCTGCATGTGGCGGCGCATGTGCTGGATCTCGGTGAGTTCGGCTTCGACAAGGCACGCGATCTGCCGCAGAGCGCGTCCTGGCTGGTCAGCAATTTCCTGCTCGACGGTTTTCCGCGCGAGGCAAGCGAAGAGCATCCGCTGGCCTGGGACAACCTGCGTTACGGTGGCGACACCCTGGGCTGGGTGGTGGCCACGCACCAGTGGATTCGCGCGGCGCGCCCGGCACAGACCGTGTTCAGCGCCTACCACGCCCTGCCACCAACCACCGGCCGGCTGTGGCTGCAGAATGCACCGCAGGACGAATTGCTGGAGCTCGCCGGGCGTGATCTGCGCGCCACCTACGGGCGCGACTTCGAGCGGCGCATCCAGCAGGTAGAGCTCACCCTGCGCGGCCATGCCATGGCCATTCCGGCGCCGGGCTTCCTGCAGCGCCCTGGCATAGCGGCCCTGCGCGCGGCGGACCAGCGCATCCTGTTTGCGCATGCCGATCTCTCGGGTCTGTCAGTCTTCGAAGAAGCGGCTTGGTGGGGCGAGCAGGCCGCGCACAAAATTCTGACTTGACGCAGCAAAGAGTAGCCACGATGCTTTGAGGGCTGTTTTCTTTTTCCCCTAGGAGAGTTCCACATGGATAGCCGCCGCCGTTCCATCCTGTTCGCCGCCCCCGCTGTTGCCCTGGGCCTCTTGGCCTCGCGTGAAGCTGCCGCCCAGGCCAAGGTCACCGAAGACGATCCCACCGCCAAGGCGCTGGGCTACAAGGCTGATGGCAGCAAGGTCGATGCCGCCAAGTTCAAGACCTGGGCCAAGACCAACACCTGTGCCAACTGTAATTTCTACAAGTCTGCCAATGCCAACGAAGGCTCCTGTGTCGCGCTGGGCAACAAGCTGGTTTCGGCCAAGGGCTGGTGCTCGGCCTGGATCAAGAAGGCCTGATCCTCTTCTGCTCCGGACTGAACGGCCCGCCACATGCGGGCCGTTTGCATTTCCGCCCCTCCAGTCCGGTCCTCATTCCGGCTACTTGACGCGCGATAAGGCAGACTGGCGGCACGCTTGCCGACAATGCCAGCATCCCCAGAAGAAACCGGAGCCGCCATGGCCGTCATCCCCCTCACCGAACCCCGCCGCAAGCCCGCCGCCCCGCCGCGCGGCTGTGCCATTTTTGCGCTGGGCTTTCGCCCCTTCTACCTGCTCGCGGCGATCCTCGCCGTACTCTTCGTACCGCTGTGGGTGCTGCAGCTGGCCGGCGTGGGTGGCCTCAATCCGGCCCTGCCAGTGCTGCTGTGGCACGGCCACGAGATGGTGTTCGGCTTCGCCTGCGCGGTGATCGTGGGCTTCCTGTTTACCGCCGGCAAGAACTGGACCGGTCTGGCCACGCCCACCGGCTGGCCGCTGGCCGCCCTGGCCGGCTTGTGGCTGGCCGGGCGCATCGCCCTGCTGCTGGCACCACCGGCCGTGGCCGCCGTCATCGACCTGGCCTTCCTGCCGCTGGCAGGCATCGCCCTGGCGCGTGTACTGATCCGTGCCGGCAGCCGGCGCAATTACTTTGCCTTGCTGATCCTCGCCGCGCTGACCCTCGCCAATGCCCTCAGTCACGCCGGTGCACACGGCTGGCTGGCAGTTTCGCCCCTGCTCGGCCTGCATCTGGCGATTGCCCTGATCGCCACGCTGTGCACCGTGATCGCCGGGCGCATCGTGCCGAGCTTCACCGCCAATGCGCTCAAGACGGTGCCCTGGAAGAATGCCTGGGCGGACCGCATCGCGATTACTGCCACCGTCGCCAGCCTGCTGGCCTGGGCCGTATCCGCCCCGGCCGCGGTGCTGACGCCGCTGGCGCTTATCGCCGCCATGGCCCAGGCGGTGCGTTGCTGGGGCTGGCGCCCGGGCCCGACCTTACGCGTGCCGCTGCTGTGGAGCCTGCATCTGGCGCATGGCTGGCTGATCGTGGCCTTGCTGCTGCTGGCTGCCGGCCAGCTTACGGCCGCAGTACACGTGCTGACCGTAGGCCTGATCGCTGGCCTGATCCTGGGCATGATCACGCGCACCGCGCTGGGCCATACCGGCCGCCTGCTCAAGGCCGGTCGCCTCGAAACCAGCTGCTACGTGCTGCTCCAGCTGGCCCTGCTGGCACGCGTGTTGCCGGCGCTGCTGTGGCCGGCCGCCTACATGCCGGGCCTGCACCTGTCGGCCACCCTGTGGGCGGCATGTTTCGCACTGTATCTGTGGAAGTACGCGCCGATGCTGTGGCATCCGCGGGTGGACGGGCAGGAGGGCTGAAGTCATCAGGCTCTGGCTCGGCTTCAGCCACCAGGGCCCGGCAGGAGGTACGGCGCGCGGCTGAAACCGCTGCGACGGGTATTCAGGCAGCGACCTGCGGTGTTGCCTCGATCTCGCCGGCTTCAACGCGCTCAAGGCGATAGCCGAAGTTGTAGGTCGGCACCAGGCGGTAGCCATTCTCGGGGCGCAGTTGCAGCTTGCCGCGCACGCGTGAGACATGGGTATCCACCGTGCGGGTCGCCAGATCCGGATTGCGCCCCCACACGGCTTCGAGCAGATGGCCGCGCGAGAGCAGGCGGCCAAGATTGCGGAACAGGAACAGGGCCAGATCGAACTCCTTTTCGGTGAGCTCGACTTCCACCCCCTGCAGGCGGATCCGCTTCTGGGCGGTATCGATGGTGTAGGGCGAGAGCTCCAGCACTTCACCGGCCACTCGCGGTTTGCTCCGCCGCAGCACAGCTTCGATGCGCGACATCAGCACGCGCTGGCTGATCGGCTTGACCATGAAGTCATCCGCCCCGGCAGACAGGCCGGTCACGATGTCATCCTCGGTGTCACGGGCGGTGATGAAGATTGCGGGGGTGTTGTCATGGCGTTCTTCGCGCAGCCAGCGCAGGAATTCCTCACCGGAGATGTCCGGCATCATCCAGTCGAGCAGGTAGAGGTCCACGCTTTCGCGGCTACAGAAGCGCTGCAGTTCGCGGGTCAGCGCAAATTCATGCACGTCATGGCCGGCACCGCGCAACAGCGAGGCAACCAGGGTGGATTGAGTAAGGTTGTCTTCCAATACGACGATGCGCATGGCGTGCTCCAGACGTGAAATTTTGTTTCTTCGTCTGTGCTTTCACGGCATGAAGCTCACCGAACTTGAGTGCCCTCAGGGCAGATCCTGATGGGTCTGCGGCAATTCGAGGATGAAGCGGCAGCCGCCGTCGGCCGGGAACTCGGCGCTCACCCGGCCACCATGGCGGGTGGCTACGGTACGCACCATCAGCAGGCCGAGGCCAGAGCCGGGCAGGCCGCGCCGCACTGCATCCGGCAGGCGGGCGAAACGCTCGAAGAGGCGGCCACGCTGCGCCTCGGGGATGCCCGGGCCATGGTCGCGCACCGCCAGCAGCCAATGGGCGCCCTCTGCCCGCAGACTGATCTCCACCGTGCGCTCGGGGCCGCCGTACTTGATGGCATTCGAGAGCAGGTTGGCGACTGCCCGATAGAGCAGCTCATGATGGCCGCGAACCAAGGCTTCGGCATCACCGCCGGCATCCACCTGGAACGTCACCCGCGCCGCGCGCGCCTGGCTCCAGCACAGCTCGCAGGCATCCACGATCACGGTCTGCAGGTCTGTCAGCTCGAAGCTTCCCTCGCTCACGGCTTCAGCCCGGCTCAAGCGGAAGAGCTCGTCAATGAGGTTCAGCGCGCGTTCGGAGATACCTCGGATCGCAGGCAGCGGCTCGAAATTGTCCGGCGGCGTGTCGATCAGGCTGATGATCGAGGCCAGCGGCGCGCGCAGATCGTGGGTCACGAAACGCAGGGTGTCTTCCCGGGCCTGGCGAGCTTCTTCGACATGACTCAGATCGGCCAGGCCCAGCACCCAGCCCTCTCCCAGAGCGGCCAGACGCAGCAGTAAGGGGCGACCAGCGCCGCTCTGCAGCTCGGCTTCCAGCGGCTCGGCCGGACGGGCTGGCAAGCCCGCCTGCGGCTGCAAGCTGGCAGGCCAGCGCAACTGACGCAGAGCCATCGTCAGGTCTGCCCCGGCGGGCAGGTCGAGCAGGCTGTACGCGGCGGGATTGGCCAGCCGCAGGCTGCCATCGCCATGCAGGGCGATCACGCCGACCGGCAGATGGGCAATCACCGCCTCGACCAGGGCATGCGCCTCGCGCCCCAGCGCTGCCGCCGAGCGCAGCAGGGTCAGGCGCTGCTGGAAGGGATCCGGACCGCTTTCGGGTGGTGGCAGCAGGCTGTCGCGCTGCAAGGCCTGCAGCTCGCCATCCATATAGCGTTGCGTGGCTTCGAGGCGCCGCCAGCTCCACAGGGGGTAGGCCAGCAGGCAGATCAGCAGGGCCGCTCCCGGTGCCAGCCAGAAGCCCAGATGGCGCAGACCCAGCCAGCTCGCAAGCAGCACGCCAAGCAGCATCGCCAGTGTCCATAACAAACCGCTGCGCGCGCTGCTGCGGCGCAAGCCCAGCATCAGGCCCAGGCTCACGCACAATGCAAAAGCGGCGTTGAGCCAGGGCGGCATCAGCGCAATGCCACTGCCCGCGCGCAGCGCAGCGAGCACATTGGCATGCACCTCCACGCCGGGCATCGGGCGGCTGAAGCCCGAGCCAGGCACCGGCACGGAATCGGTAAGGCCCGGTGCAGTGGCGCCAACCAGCACCAGCTTGTCGCGCAGGCGCTCCGCCGGCACCCGCCCGGCGATCACGTCGGCATAGGAAACTCGCGCAAAGCTGCCGGGTGGCCCGGCAAAGGGGATCCGCAACCAGCCACTGCGGCGCCAGCCCGGGCCCGGATTGAGCGGCGCCGGTTGCGCCTCGCCACGCGCCAGACGATCAAGCGCCAAGGCCAGCTGGGGATGCGCGGCCCGCTGCCAGCCTTCCTGCAGATACACGCTGCGCGCCAGGCCATCCGGATCGAATTCCATCTGGATATGGCCGAGGGCCGCTGCTGCCGCGCGTAAGGCCGGGGCCGGCAGGTTTTCGCCGACGATGAGTTCGTCTTGCTCAAGCTGGAGAACCGGCAGCACCACCCGGGCATGGCGGCGCAAGGCTGCGGCAAGCTGCACATCCTCGGCAGCGGCCTCGCTGAAGATGATGTCCAGCGCCACTGCCGTGGCGCCTGCCGCGCTCAGCCGGTCGACGAGCGTCGCATGCAGGCTGCGCGGCCAAGGCCAGCGCCCAAGCTCGGCAAGGCTGGCGTCATCGATGGCGACGATCACGATCTGCTGATCTGCCGGATGCTCAGCACGGCTCAGGGCGATGTCATGCAATTGCAGATCGAAGCGCCACAACCAGCCCTGCAGCGCGCATGCCAGGGCCAGCAGCGCCAGCACGCCGCTGACCAGCGCCCATTCAAGCCGGATGCGCTGTGCCGGCTGCACGCTCAATCACTCACAGGGCCAACAGGAGCAGCACGGGCACGCCGAGCAGCCACCAGGGCCGGTAAGCCTCGATCTCAAACTGCTGCGGGCTGCTCCACTGGCCGACAAAACCATCCGGATCGGTGGCCCGCACACGGACGAACCATTGCCCGGGTTCGGGCTTGGGCAGGACCAGACGCGCCTCCTGCGTCTCGCGGCGGGTATGGATCTGGCTAAAAGCCAGATCCTGGGCCATCTCGACTTCAAAGCGCTGACCCGGCTCGGCCGGCCAGGCCAGCACCAGCTCCTCGTCACTGATGGCTGGTGCGGCAGGTGGATCCTGTAGGGCCTTGAGGGTGAAGGACACCACATCGCTCCACGGGCCGCGATCGCCATCCGCCCGCACCGAGCCCAGGCGCCATTGATACTCGCCGGGCGGCAGCGCCACATTGATGCTGCTGCCGCTCAGATCCTCACGTGCATACACCGGTGTTTCGAAACCGGCCGGGCCGGCGACCTGCAGGCGGTAGCGTGCCGCCTCCGGATTGCGCGTCCAGCTGAATTCGACACGCTCTGCCTGGATGATGTTGCCGGAACGCTCACCACTCACGAAGGGTGGCTCAGGCCGCGCCTTAAGGCGGAAAGCGGTTTCGCTGTGCTGCCCCTCCAGTCCGCTGGCGCTCACGGCGCGCAGACGTAAACGGTAATCGCCATCGGGCAGATCGGCCAAGCGCGCCTCGCCTCCGCTCACCAGTTGCTCTGCCGCTGGCAAAGCAAAACCAGCCGGGCCCGCCACGATCACGCGGTGCGCTGCGGCCCCCGCCGTTTCAGGCAGCGGAATGCGCAGCAGGGGGCGCTCAAAGAGCGCTGGAATGGCGGCCGTAGCGGGCGCCGGCAAGAGGGTTTCGGTGTGCACGCCGCGCGCATCCACCACCGCACCTTCTCCGGCCTCAATACGCTGCTGCTGATTGGCCGCCACCGCACCCTCGGTAACTTCCACACGCGCTGCCGTGCCATCGTAGCCAGCACGGAATTCGGTGCCGCGCACACCGATCACGGCCGTTGGAGTGCGGATTTCGTAGCGTGCCGCCGGACCACGTTGCGGCTGCACCTTGGTTTCGATGCGCCCGCGGCTCACCTCCAGCCTGCTCTGCTGCACCTCGGTGCCGCGCAAGCGCTGCAAGAGCTCGATGCGGGTGCGGCTGTCCGGCTGCACGATGCAGCGCGAGCCATCCGGCAGCACCAGCACGGCATAGGCGCCGGGTCCGGTGCTGATCACTTCATTCACGGCCAACTGGGCGCCTGCCACCAACAGCCCCTTGCTGCCACGCACCTCGCCCAGCACCGATTCGACGCGCGCCTGCTGCGGCTCACTGCGCAGCAGGGCGTAAGGGATGCGCAGGGTGCTGCCCGGCTTCAGGCGCTGCGGGTCGGCAATGCCATTGAGCTCCTGCAGGCGTGGCCACTGCGCCGGGCGGGCGAGCAGGCGCTGGCTGATATTGATCAGGGTGTCGTGTTCGGCAATCTGCAGCTCAAGCGTCTCGCCGGCGGGGGCCGCCAGCGCCGACAGAGGCAGGAAACTGGCGGCCAGCAGCAGGCGGCGCAGGAATGTGTGGCGAAGTGTCATCGGGAAGCTCGGCAAACGGGGCGGGAATTGCACGCGAGGGGGCGGCTCGGGCACACTCGGAGTATGCCACTGGGCACAAATAGCAACTGATAAACACTTCACAGGGAGCAGGAAATGAGCTTTTTCAGCGAATTCAGAGAGTTCGCCCTCAAGGGGAACGTGGTCGATCTGGCGGTCGGTGTGATCATCGGCGGGGCCTTCGGCAAGATCGTCGATTCGATGGTGGGCGATGTGTTCATGCCGATCGTGGGCGCTGTGGTCGGCAAGATCGATTTCTCGAATCTGTTTCTCGTGCTGGGCACCGTACCGGCGGGTGTGGAGAACAATCTCGCCGCGCTGAAGAAGGCCGGTATTCCGGTGCTGGCCTACGGCAACTTCATCACCATCGCGATCAACTTCGCGATCCTGGCCTTCGTGATCTTCATCATGATCAAGCAGATCAACCGCCTCAAGCGCGAAGCGCCCGCCGCCCCGGCCGAAGCGCCCGCCACGCCGGAAGACGTGCTGCTGCTGCGCGAGATCCGTGACGCGCTGAAAAAGTAAGCACCGCGCACCGCGCTTCATCAGGGCGGCCGCTGGCCGCCCTTTTTCATTCCCGCCTCAGCAAGCCTTGTTGCCCTGGGCCGCGCACAGCCTGGCGCGGGCCGCCTCCATCGAGCCCAGATCGATGAGCTTGCGATAACCCAGGCTAGCGAGGGTTTGCGCGGCGAGGGCGGAGCGCCGCCCAGAGCGGCAGTAGAGCTGCACTTCGTCGTCCTTGCTGACGCCCGCCATGCCAATGCGCTGGCCGATCAGCTGATGATCAATGTTCAGCGCCCCCTCCAGATGGCCCGCGGCATATTCCTCCGGCGTACGCACATCGATCAGCACCGTTTTCGCACTGGCCAGCCCACCAGTCAGAACCAGCAGGGCTACAAGGCACAGCTTCTTCAGCATTTCGGTCTCCTTAGAGTCTGATCCACATCAACGCCGAGATTCTCGCCGCCAAACAATAATTGGCTTTTGCCAATAATCAAGCTTCGATGGCTCGCCCCCCCAAGCAGCGCTGCATCCGATGTGCGCCGGTTTCAGACTACTTCAAGCCACGCGGTGTGCCCTTGCACGCGCTGGACGAAATCGCTCTGGAGCTCGACGAGCTGGAGGCCTTGCGCCTGGCGGACCTGGACGGCCATTACCAGACCGAGGTCGCGCTGCGCATGGGCGTCTCGCGCCAGACCATCGGCAACATCCTCGCCCGCGCCCGTCACAAGATTGCCGATGCCCTGCTCAACGGCAAGGCCCTGCGAATCTCATCCACATCGCAGGGCGAGGCTCAACGCCCTCCTCACCCGCCCACGGGAGAGGATCTGGTGGAGAGGGCCGCAATCACGGGGCCGTCTCCTGTCGATTTAACCCAAGTACTGAAGGCAATGCCATGAAACTCTGCATCCCCGTCGCCAGCCCGGAAGGGCTCTCCAGCGCCCTGCACGCCGACTTCGGCGCCGCCCAGCATCTCGTGATCGTGGATGGCGAAGCCGTTCATGTGCTCGACCGGGCTCAGCCCGAATCGATCAGCGAGGAGCTGGTCAGTGGCATCCAGGGCATCCTGTGCAGTGAAATCCATCCGCGCCTGCTCTTCGAGCTGCAGCGCAACGGTATCCAGGTGTATGGCTGCGAAGCGGCCACCGCGGCCGAAGCTCTCGCCCAGTTCCAGGCTGGTGAGCTGGAAGCCGCACCACCCTTCGATCCGCATGCCGAACAAGCGGGCGGAGGCTGTGGCGGTCACGCTCACGGAGACGATCACGAATGCTGCGGTGGCAAAGGCCATGACAACCCAGACCATGAGTGCTGCGGTGGCAAGGGGCACGCACATGAAGGGGGTGGCTGCGGCGGCCATGGCGGCAACAAGAGTGGGGGCTGCGGCTGCGGGCACTGAGCGACGGGCCGAGGCTGGGCGACCTGTGGACGCCCTGTCAGCCCCAGCGAAGGCTGAAGCGTTACACTTGCGCTGCCTTCATCGGAACGCCTCTATGCCCCGCCTGCATCCCGCCGCCCTGCCCCTGCTCTTCGTCTGCCTCCTTGCCGGCTGCTCCACGCTGAGCGAAGACGAGTGCCGGCAGGGAGACTGGGAACGCGTCGGCTATCGTGACGGCCAGAACGGCCAAGCGCCCGAGCGCATCTCTACGCACCGCAAATCCTGCAGCGTGTACCGCCTGGAGCCGGACGAGACGGCTTGGCGTCTTGGGCGCGAGCGCGGCCTGAATTTCTACTGCACACCGGCCAACGGCCTCTCCGCCGGCCGACGTGGAGAGCGCTATGCCGGGGTATGCCCGGAGCGCTCCGAAGCGGCTTTCCTGCGCGGTTTTGAAGCCGGGCGTGAGATCCACCTCGCCCGCGAGCACATCGACTATCTGGAGCAGGAACAGCGCAGCATCGAAGTTCGCATGCCAGGCGCTCGCAACGAAGAAGAGTTGCGCCAGTATTCAAATCAGCTGACCCGGCTACGCCTGGAACGCGAGCTCGCCGGGCGCGAACTGCGCCTGTCCGAGCAGCGTGCCGAGCGCCTGCGCTGGTAAGTCACGGGAGAGGTCATGAGCATCAGTCGCAAACCGATCAACCGTGGCGGCATCAAATCCGCCGGCTATGATCGGGCCAGCCGCGTGCTTGAGATTGAATTCTCAAGCGGCAAGGTGCTCCAGCACACCAATGTGGGCGACGAGATCGCCCAGCGCTTCCTCGCCAGCAGCTCACCGATGGGCTACTACCAGGACAAGATCGAGGAAGAGTACCCGACCCGACGCTAAGCCCCCCGATCAGGCGTGTTCCGGAACCTTCTGCTGCGGATGCCCCGGCTCGTATTCATACTTGGGCAGGATCGGGTTCATGCTGTCCCAGCACTGAGCGCTGTGGGTCCACAGATCTGCAGCGGGACGGAACAGGGTCGGATCGTCCAGGCTGCCCGCCTTGAGGGCGATGTAACCGGGCAATGCCGCGCTTGACATGAACAAGGGCGAACCGCACTCCGCGCAGAAACCTCGCCGCACCGTGTTGCCGCTATCCGCCACCGACACGAAATACTTCGGCACACCCTGCCTCAGACAGAAGTGATCGGCCTGCACCACCACCAGCGGCGCAAAAGCCCCGCCACTGCTGCGCTGACAATCCCGACAATGACAGTTGAGCATCACAACCGGCTTCGCCTCGCATTCATAACGAATTGCTCCGCAAGCACAACCTCCTGTCAGTACGACAGTCATGATCGCCTCCCGAGGATGCCTGGATGATTTGACTATAGGCCGCTGCGCATGGCGATCCTGCCAGCCTGCCCCTAGGCGCGCCAGATGCAACAAAATGTTTCGAAGCGCTAGCGCCCGCCCCGCCGGAAGCGCTCTCCAGCAAGGCCGCAGGGGCTTGGGGCCACTCGGACGACGCTTACATTTGCTTGCAAGCACGCGTCAGCCGGTGCGGCAGGGCTTCGTTAATCTGCACAGACGGCAGGCCGCCGCCTTCAGACTCAGGAGATCATCATGCAAGCCCGTTCCCTGCTCATCCCACTCGCCCTGCTGCTCAGCACAGCCAGCAGCTTTGCAGCCAGCACTCCGCGCACCCCCGAAATCCGCCAGGACCGTCGCGAAGTCCGCTCCGACAAACAGGCCGTGCATGCCGATCACCGCGAATTGCGCCACGAGCGCCGCAGCGGAGATCTGAGTGGCGTACGGGCCGAACGGCATGATCTGCACACGGATCGCCGCGACCTGCATCAGGACAAGCGCGATTTGCGTCGTGATCGCCGCGCTGCCGGTGCGCCGGGCTAAGCCCCACACGCATGAAAAAGGCCGACCCGTGGGTCGGCCTTTCTGTATCCGGAAACAGCCAGGATTACTTTTCCGACAGCGCTTCCACGCCAGGCAGAGCCTTGCCTTCGAGGAATTCCAGCGAAGCGCCGCCACCGGTGGAGACGTGCGAGACCTGATCTTCCAGGCCAGCCTTCTCAACCGCTGCCACGGAGTCGCCACCACCGACGATGGTGATCGCGCCCTTGGCAGTGGCTTCGGTCAGCGCGTTGGCCACGGCGTAGGTGCCGACAGCGGAAGCGTCGATTTCGAACACGCCCATCGGGCCGTTCCACAGCACGGTCTTCGCGCCACGGATGATGTCTGCATACAGTGCAGCGCTCTTCGAGCCGATGTCCACGCCTTCCTGATCCGAAGGAATCGCGGTGGAGGCGACTTCAACCAGACCATCCAGCGTACGGGCGCCGAAGTCCAGACGCTTGGTGACCATGGTGTCGATCGGCAGTACCAGCTTGTCGCCAGCCTTGGCCATCAGGCTCTTGGCGAGTTCGACCTTGTCGTTTTCGCACAGCGAATTACCGACTTCATGGCCTTGGGCCTTGAGGAAGGTGAAGGCCATGCCGCCACCGATCAGCAGCTTGTCGACCTTGGGCAGCAGGGCTTCGATCACGTCGATCTTGCCGGAGATCTTGGAGCCGCCGATGATCGCGACCAGCGGACGCACCGGCTTGTTCACGGCTTCGCCAAGGAAATCGAGTTCCTTCTTCAGCAGCAGGCCGGAAGCGCGCGGCAGGTTGATGCCGACCACCGAGCTGTGGGCGCGGTGAGCGGTGCCGAAAGCGTCCAGCACGAACACGTCGCCGTTGCGCGAGAGGGCTGCGCGGAAGGCTTCAACAGCTTCCGGCGTGGCCTTGGTGACGTTGCCTTCCTTGTCCTTGACCTTGCCTTCTTCTTCGAGGTGGTAGCGCACGTTTTCGAGCAGCACCACTTCGCCCGCGGCGAGCTTGCTGGTCACAGCTTCGACTTCAGCACCGACGCAGTCCGACAGGAACTTCACCGGCTTGCCCAGCAGCTTTTCCAGACGCTCAGCAACCGGGGCCAGCGTGCACTTGGCGACAACCTTGCCATCCGGGCGGCCGAGGTGTGACATCAGGACGACGGAAGCGCCCTTGTCCAGCGCGTACTTGATGGTCGGGATGGCGGCGCGGATGCGCTTGTCGCTCTCGACGACGCCGTTATTCACCGGCACGTTGAAGTCCACGCGCATCAGTACGCGCTTGCCGGCCAGGTCCAGATCTTCGATGAACAGCTTGGTCATGTATTTGTCCTTGGTTTGTAAGGATTTTCAGGGGAATCAGTTCGGCATTCTACAAACAAACCCAGCGAAAGGCAGCGGAACAGGGATTGCTTTGGACCTCCTCCTGCAAGAACCTGCGTTTTGTCAAATTCTGTGGGTCGGGTTGTTACCTGAGCACCCGTGATTTACCTTGATTAGAGCTAAGTCCGACAAAGGCACACCCGTCGAAAGACGGGGTCGCAAAGTTTCCGGTCTAAGGGGCAACCTACGACAGCGGGACCGCCAGAACACAGCCCATCACTGGGCTGCGCCCTGCCGTTCATGCTTGCTCCCTCCGGATTGATCAGTCATTCAGGAGACCTGCATGAGTGCGCCGCAAAACAAAAGTCACCAACCCCGCCGTAACGGTGTCCTCCTGCTGACACTGCTTCTTCCGGCAGGCCTTGCTCAAGCGGCAACCTATGCACCCTGGCTCAGGCAGATTGGTGTAAATGATGCAATCATGTCGGCCGCCAACTGGGGAACCGGACAGCTGCTCGGCGTGGTCGACACCGGAATCAATCCAACCCACCCTTCGTTTGCCACAGGGCAGGTTTCACAGACCCTGAGCACCTGCGCCGCTGTCAGCTTTCGCTGCAGCAACGGATTCCGTGATGACAACAGCCATGGCACGGCAGTCGCAGCCATCGCGGCCGGCAACAAACCCTTCGCCTGGAACGCAAGCTATGGCGGCTACACCACGACCGCAGGGAGCGTGATCAGCGTCGCCCCCAACGCCAACATCGTTGCTAAAAAAGTGCTGAATGCCTCCGGGTCTGGCTACAGCACTGACGTGGCCAACGGGGTGCGCAAGGCTGCCGATGCCGGCGCGAGCGTAATCAATGTCTCAATCACCTACGGCAACACGGCCGACATGGTTGCCGCCATCAACTATGCGGCCTCCAAGGGCGCATTCATCGTCTGGGCGGGTGGCAACAGCAATGTCGCACTACTGAATGGTGCCAATACCAACGGGCTGACCGCCCAAGCCATCAGCCGACTGGTATTCGTGGGCTCGGTGAGCCCGACCAATGCAAAGTCCTCATTCAGCAATACCCCCGGCAGCGGCAAGCTGGTCAATACCAATGGCCAGGCAACGGGCTATTCGCTGCGTTGGCTGGTCGCACCGGGGGAGTCCATTCTCGCCCCCTACACGACAGCCGGTACCGGTACCTGGTCTTACTGGTCCGGCACCTCAATGGCGGCCCCTGTCGTCAGCGGTTCGTTGCTGCTGCTGCAATCGGCCTGGCCGATCCTGAAAACTCGCGGCACCAGTATCGACCTGCTGCTCGCCACGGCCACTGACCTGGGACCTGCAGGCGCTGACAGCACCTATGGCGTCGGGCTTGTAAATCTGGGCCGCGCATTTCAACCCTATGGCACTCTCAGCGTGACCCGTGCCAATGGCAGCACCATCGCCCTGAGTAGCCTCACCGGCAGCATGATCAGCAGCGGCGCGCTGGGCAGCATGGCCTCAGTGCAGTCAAAACTCGCCAGCTACACCGCGCTGGATACCTATCTGCGCAACTTCACGGTCAATCTCTCTGGCCTGATCAAATCCCCCGCCGCCAAAGCTAGCCTCAATGCGCTGCCTACGAACGTCAACAAGGGCCCTCGTGCAATCAAACTCGCGGACGGGCGCGAACTCGCCTACTGGCAGGGCCCCGGTGACAGCCCCAGAGACCACCTGGGTGAATTCGGCTTCAACGAGGAACTGGCCTCGCAACGTCAGCAAGGCTTTGCCATGTTCACCGACGCCAGCGGCACCAGCATCGCGATGGGCTACGGCTATCCGGCACAGTACGCCTTCACGCGCGCCATGACCGGCGATGAAAACCTGGCCTGGCTCTCACATGACAGCGCACTCCCCGACCTGATGAACCTCAGCCAGGGCGGCGCACTCGTTGCGGCTGGCCTGCCATTAAGTCAGTCGCTGCGCTTTGCTGCCAGCTGGAGCAACACGGCGGCAACCGAAGCAGGCCGCAACGGGAACTGGTCGCCCTCCTGGGCGACCCCCGAAGCACAAGGCATACAGTTGGGCATGAATTACCAGCTCACCCAGATGTTCAGCACCGGAGTGAAGATCGGCGCACTGACCGAGCAGCATGGTCTGCTCGGCAGCACGTATGACACACACTCCGCAATGAGCCTGGGCCGCAACAACAGCATGAGCTACGCGGCCACGCTGGGCATGCGCTTAAGTGCAAATCATCACCTACTCTTCGAAGGCGGCTTCGCACGCAGCTCGGCGGCGCAGGCCGATGGCCTCTTTGCCGGAACTAGCCGCATCCGCTCAACGTTCTGGAGCGCGAGCTACCAGCAAACCAAACTGCTAGCGTCACGTGACCGCCTGACCCTGAGCCTGCGTCAGCCCTTGCGCGTCAGCCAGGGAAACATCAACGTGACGAGCACCATGATCGCGGAAGACGGCGAGGCATACCTCGTGCATGAATCAGCCAGCCTGCGGCCAGATGGCAGGGAGCTGGAGCAGCGCATCACCTACGCCTTGCCTACTGGCAAACTCAGCGACATGACACTGCAAGCCAGCTACCGAAAAGATGCGAACAACATCCAGGGGGATAACGATGCCTCGGTCGGCATGATCTGGAGCACCCGTTTCTGAAATCCCGGGGCACCAAAACAAAACGCCCGGCAGATTGCCGGGCGTTTTCATAAATCAAGCACGCATCAACCAAACATTACCCGGCCTTCAACCAGCGTGTGCTTCACTACGCCTGGCAGCGGCATGCCGAGGAAAGGCGTGTTCTTGCCCTGACTCCTGAGCGCTTCGCGGGTGAGCACCTGATCGGCTTCAGCATCGAAGATCACCACATCGGCACGCGCACCCACCCCGAGGTGGCCGCCCTTGGTGATGCCCATGATGCTGGCGGCACTGGCGGTGACGCGGGCCAGCGCGTCGGGCAGGGACACCTTATCTTCCTGCGCCCACTTGATCACCAGCGGCAGCAAGGTTTCGAGGCCGGTCATGCCCGGCTCGGCTTCGGCGAACGGCATCTGCTTGCCATCGTCATCCACCGGGGTATGGTCTGAACACACGGCGTTGATCTTGCCGCTGGCGAGGCCGGCGCGCAGCGCCGTGCGGTCGCGCTGGCTGCGCAGCGGTGGCACCACGTAGCACTGCGGGTTGAAGTAGCCAATGTCGATGTCGCACAGGTGCAGGTGGTGGGCGGCCACGTCGCAGGTCACGTCCAGCCCGCCAGCGCGTGCGCGCTCAATACATTCCAATGCGGCAGCCGAGGAAATACGCGTGATGTGCAGCTTCACGCCGGTCATGCGCGCGAGGCTCAGGTAGGTTTCGAGCGCCACGGTCTCGGCTTCCACCGGAATCCCGGTGAGGCCCATGCGCGAGGCGACTTCGCCATCGTGCGCCACGCCGCCCTTGCCCAGATAGGGGTCAATCGGCTGCAGCCAGACGCGGAAGCCGAAGGTGGCGGCGTACTGCATGGCACGCAGCAACACATTGGTATCGAGCACCGGCGTATTCACCTGCGAAAAAGCCACACAACCGGCTTCGACCAGCTCGGCCATCTCGGTGATGCGCTTGCCTTCAAGCTTGGCGGTGAGCGCGCCGACCGGATACACGTGGGCGCAGTGCAGCTTCTTGGCGCGGAAGCACAGCATCTCGACCAGACCCGGCTCATCCAGTACCGGATCGGTATCCGGCGGGCAGGCCAGGCTGGTGATGCCGCCAGCCATCGCTGCCTGCATTTCGGACTCCAATGTGGCGCGGTATTCGAAGCCAGGCTCGCGCAGACGGGCCGACAGATCCACGAGACCGGGGGCGACGATCAGCCCCTTGGCGTCGATCACCTTCTCGGCCACAAAGCCGGCCGGAGCGCTGCCGAGGGCAACGATCTTGCCGCTCTCGATGAACACATCCTGCTGAGCGTCGATCTGGTTGGCCGGGTCGATCACGCGGCCGTTTGCAATCTGGATTTTCATGTTCTCAGTTCCCCGCTGCCAGCATGCTCATCACCGCCATCCGCACCGCGATGCCGAAGGTCACCTGCGGCAGGATCACTGCGTTGGCGCCGTCGGCTACGGCCGAGTCAATCTCCACGCCGCGGTTCATCGGGCCCGGGTGCAGCACAATGGCATCCTTGGCGGCGAGCGCCAGCTTCTCTTCGGTGAGGCCGTAAAACTTGAAGTATTCGCCGCTGGAAGGCAGCAGCGCGCCGCTCATGCGCTCGTTCTGCAAGCGCAGCATCATCACCACATCCACGCCTTTCAAACCCTCTTCCATATCGTGGAAGACGCGCACGCCCATGCGTTCCACGTCGGTCGGCAGCAGCGTCTTCGGCGCGATCACGCGCACTTCCGGCACGCCCAGCGTAGTGAGCGCGGCGATCTCGGAACGCGCCACGCGCGAGTGCAGCACATCGCCGACGATGGCCACCGTCAGCTTGGTGAAGTCCTGCTTGTAGTGGCGGATGGTGTACATATCCAGCAAGCCCTGCGTGGGGTGCGCATGGCGCCCGTCGCCGGCATTGACCACGCTGATGTGATCGCGCCCGGTGTTGCGCAGGTGCTGGGCCAGGAGATAGGGCGCACCGCTGGAGGCGTGGCGCATCACAAACATGTCCGCGCCCATGGCGCAGAGATTGTCTACCGTGTCGAGCAGGGTCTCGCCCTTGCTGGTGGAGCTGGTCGACACGTTCAAATTGATCACGTCGGCCGACAGACGCTTGGCGGCGATTTCGAAGGTGGTGCGGGTGCGCGTGCTGTTCTCGAAGAACACGTTGAACACGCTCTTGCCACGCAAGAGCGGCAGCTTCTTCACTTCGCGCTCGGCCACTTCGGTGAAGGGCGCGGCGATGTCGAGAATTTCGGTGAGAATGGCCTTGGGCAGGCCGTCGAGGGTCAGCAGATGGCGCAGGCGGCCATCCTTGGTGAGCTGAGGATTAAGCACTTTTCACCTCCAGGGAAAGATTGCCGGCCACATCGCGCTTCAGATCCAGTTTGCTGCCTGCGGGCAGGCGCTCCGGCAGATGCCAGGCGCACCAGGTCGGGCCGATCGGCAGTTGGCGCTCGCCACGATCGACCAGCACAGCCAGATCCACGCAGGCCGGGCGGCCGTAGTCAAAGAGTTCATTGAGCGCAGCACGCGTGGTGCGGCCGGTGTAGAGCACGTCATCCACCAGAATGATGTGACGCTCGCTCACGTCGAACGGGATCCCGGATTTCTGCGGGTGCGGATGCAGGCCGCGCGAGCCGTAGTCGTCGCGATAGAAAGACACATCGATGCTGCCCAGCGGTTCGGCAATGCCCAGCAACTGGTGCAGGCGCTCAGCCACCCACACGCCGCCGGAGTGGATACCAACCAGTGCAGTATCAGGCCGCAGTTGCGAGCGGATCAGGGTGGCGAGTTGCTCGCAGAGCACATTGGCGTCAGGCAGGTTCATCGTGATTGTCCGTGTCCAGAAAACTTTGCAGGATGCGCTGGGCAGCCAGCGCATCGAGATGTTGTTTACGTTCGCGCCAGCTGCGGCTGACTTCGCGCAACATTTCTTCAGCTTCCGCGGATGACAGGCGCTCATCCACCAGCGCTACCGGCAGGCCGAAGCGGCCATTCAACTGGTTGGCAAAGCGCTTGCAGCGCGCCGTCATCTCGGTGGCCGTGCCATCGAGTGCGCTGGGCAAGCCGACCACCAGCCTCACTGGGCGCCATTCCTTGATGAGCTTCTCGATCTCCCCGAAACGCAGATCATTGGCCTCACCGTGGATGGTCGTGAGCGGTTGGGCCAGGCGGGTTTCGGTTTCGCCGGTAGCCACGCCGATGCGGGCCGTACCAAAGTCGAAGCCGAGCAGGGTACCCATCATGCAGATGCCCGCAACACAAGCGTTCTACACTCCGCTCGCCCCTTGAGGGAGAGGAGGCGGGAAAGCGGGAAGACGCACTTCACGCGTGCCCCGCCACATCCGAGAGATTCGCGAAGTCGATGCCCAATAGATGAACAGCGGCGTCCAGGCGTTCCTCAGCCGGCCGCTCGAAGATGATGCGCGGATCGGCCGCCACCGTGAGCCAGGAGTTCTGCGCCAGCTCTTCCTCGAGCTGGCCGGCCCCCCAGCCGGCATAGCCGAGCGTGATCAGCAATTCTTGCGGTTCGCCGCGTTCAGCCAGCGCCTGCAGGATGTCCTTGGAACTGGTCAGGGCGATCTCGGGCGTCACCTTGAGGCTGGACTGCCAGTCGCCATGCGGGCGATGCAGCACGAAGCCACGATCGGTCTGCACCGGACCGCCGAAGTAGATCGACTCATCGCCGCGCTCGGCATGCTGAAGGGGGATCTCGATCCGCTCCATCAATTCCTTGATGTCCAGATCGAGCGGGCGATTGACTACCACGCCCAGCGCGCCGTCCTCATTGTGTTCGGCCAGATAGACCAGTGCCTTGGCAAAAGGGCCATCGGCCAGCCCAGGCATGGCGATGAGGAAATGATGGGTAAGGTTCACGTTTTGCACCATTCCATTTTAACCTGTTTGCCCGCGCCCTGTTCCGGCCCGCAATCACCTGAAGCCATGTCCCGCGACCCTGCCGCCCTCGTCTGGTTCCGCCGCGATCTGCGCGATTTCGATCACGCTGCGCTCTCCCATGCCTTGCAGGCTCACGCCAAGGTGTTCTGCGCCTTCGTGTTCGACACCGACATCCTCGACGCGCTACCTTCCCGGCAGGATAGACGGGTGAGCTTCATCCATGCCAGCCTCGCCGAGCTGGATGCCCGTTTGCGCGAAAAGGGCGGCGGCCTGATCGTGCGTCATGGCCGCGCAGAGGAAGAAATTCCGCGCATCGCGAACGAATTGAAAGTGGTGGCGGTTTTCGCCAACCATGACTACGAGCCGGCCGCGATCGCCCGCGATACCCGCGTGGCAAACAGCCTGAAGGACAGCGGCATTGTCTTCCGCTCCTTCAAGGATCAGGTGATCTTCGAGCGACGTGAGATCCTGACCCAGTCCGGCAAGCCCTTCGGCGTATTCACGCCCTACAAGAATGCCTGGTTGCGCAGTGTGCAGCCGCGCGATCTGGGAGCCTGGCCGGTTGCCGATTTCGCCGGTCATCTTGCCTCGCCGCCGGAAGGCAGCCACCTGCCGGCGCTGAGTGCACTCGGATTCGAGACCTGCGATTTGCGCGTCACTCCCGGCATGCGTGGCGGCGAAGCCTTGTGGGAGGAATTCACCGGGCGCATCAACCAGTACCACGCGGCGCGCGACTTCCCCGCTGTAAAGGGGGTTTCCTACCTGTCCACCCACCTGCGCTTTGGCACCGTATCGATCCGCGCACTGGCCGGCAATGCCCACGCGCGCAGTGGCGCCGGAGCCGAAAGCTGGTTGTCGGAACTAATCTGGCGCGAGTTCTACCAGCAGTTGCTGTTCAACCATCCCCACGTGGTCGAGCATGCCTACAAACCGGAGTTCGACGCGCTGCACTGGGAACAAGGCCCGGCTGCCGATGCCCTGTTCGATGCCTGGTGCGAAGGCCGCACCGGCTACCCGCTGGTTGATGCTGCGCAGCGCCAGCTGCTCGCCAGCGGCTTCATGCACAACCGCCTGCGCATGGTCAGCGCCAGCTTCCTCACCAAGGACCTGGGCATTCACTGGCTGCGGGGCGAGCGCTTTTTCGCGCAGTGGCTGCTCGACTACGATCTGGCCGCCAACAACGGTGGCTGGCAATGGGCCGCCTCCACCGGCTGCGATGCCCAGCCCTGGTTCCGCATATTCAACCCGATCACCCAGTCGGAGAAGTTCGATCCACAAGGCAAGTTCATCCGCCGCTATGTGCCGGAGCTCGCAGCTGTGCCAGACAAACTCATCCACGCCCCGTGGAAACTCAAACCCGCGGAGCAGCGCGCCATCGGCTGCGTGATCGGCCGCCACTATCCGGCCCCGATCGTCGATCACGCCACCGCGCGTGAGCACACCCTGGCGCGTTTCAAGGCCATCCGGTCTAAGCACGAAACCGACGCGGAATAGCCGCCCATACGCTATCGAACGGTCGCCCGGCGCGCGCCTGCTACCGCTCGTCGGGTCGTGACAAATTTCACGTTTTTGCCAAAAATTGTCAGATTAACATCCAGACACCTTGTCGGAATTTTTCCTACATTTCCCGTCCTGATAACAAGCCGGCAAGGAACTGGAGGAATCATGCAGCAGCTCTCTCATGGCTTGAAAGCCACTCTTCTGACATCCATCCTGAGCGTCGCGCTCACCGCCTGTGGCGGTGGTGGTGGTGGCGGGTCATCCAGCGAAACCAACAGCGCTACCAGCAGCAGCCCAAGTCAAACTTCGGCCAGCTCCGCGGCCAATAGCACAGCCGCCGCCTCGTCGAGCAAAACCTCGTCGTCAGTCTCCAGCACGAACGCCTCGGCCACTTCGAGTTCGGTCACCTCATCCACAGCAGCTTCCAGCGCCGCGACCAGCAGCACAGCCGCTACCTCATCGAGCAAGGCCTCGTCGTCGGTCTCCAGCACGGCCGCATCCAGCGCAGCAGCCGCTTCAAGCGTTGCCGGCGGCGCCGCCGCGACGACTTCCGGTGGTTTCTCCACTGCCACGGGCGGCAACGTTGCCAGCGCGCGCAAATTCACTGCAGCCAGCCACACTGAAATCAACACCATCATTGCCAACGCGCGTTTCAACGATGCGGGTAAAGAAGTCAGTACTGGAGCATATCCGCTGCACATCACCTACACCGGCAATGAAGACACACTGATAGCCCAGATCGTCGCGGACTCCACCATTGACGCCAATCACGATTGCCCGGCGCCGCACTGGAACGATGCCTACCGCTATGTCGAGGTGAAGAACTACACCGCAGGCATCACCATCGAGGGCGCCAACGGCTCCTCGGCCAACTTCGGCATCGTGATCAACGGTGGTTCGAACAACGTCATCGTGCGCAACATGAAGATCGGCGCACTCGGCGGAGCCAAAAACGATGCCGATATGTTCCGCATCGACGGCGGTTCCAACGTGTGGATCGACCACAACGAGATGTTCGCCGTAAACAACGAATGCAACGGCTCGCCCGACGGCGATCTGACCTTCGAGTCGGCCATCGACATCAAGAAGGCCTCGCACAACATCACCGTGTCGTACAACTACATCCACGACAGCAAGAAAGTCGGCCTGGATGGCTCCTCCTCGTCCGACATCGATGGCGGCCGCGAGATCAGCTACCACCACAACTACTACAAGAACGTGAACGCCCGCTTGCCGCTGCAACGCGGTGGCTGGATCCACGTGTACAACAACCTGTACGACGGTATCACCGACTCAGGCATCAACACCCGCCAGGCCGGCTACGCGCTGATCGAAAGCAACTACTTCCAGAACGCCAAGAATCCGGTGGTGTGCTTCTATGACAGCGGCAGCAACTGCGGTTTCTGGGATCTTCGCAACAACAACATCACCAGCACAGCTGACTTCGCCACCTACAACATCACTTGGTCGACACCCTCCAGCGGTGACAAGAGTGCTTCCAACTGGACCACCACTGGCGCCTTCCCGATCACCCTTCCCTACACCTACACGCCGCACACACCGGCCTGCGTGAAGGCCAACCTGCCCAGCGTCGCGGGCGTGGGCAAGGCATACGCCACGCTCAGCTGCAACTGATCCCGCTGCACAGTCAAAGCTTGCGGGCCGCCCTCGGGCGGCCCTTTTTGTCTCCGGCAAACTCACCTCACACAGCCGACCTGCGTCAGGAAAGCGCTCCTGCGGCTGGAGTATGATTGCCGCTCCCTGCTCCGGAAGCACTGGTTTGAAGATCCGTCTGGCAATCCTCCTGCGCGTGCTTGGCTTCACCCTCGGCGGCATCATGGCTGTAGTGGCAGCACTGGCCATGTGGGTGTGGATCAGCTTCGATGCTGAGCACACCGCTCAAGCGCTCACGCGCCACTTCAAGGATGTGCACCAGCGCGGCCTGCTCATGAGCCAGCCGCCGCAACTCTCCATCTGGCCGCGCCCAGCGCTGCTGCTCAAGCGTGCCTCGCTGACCGAGGCCGGCCGCTCCGAGGCCTTTGCCAGCGTGACCCAGTTGCGCCTGGAGCTGGCTACCCTGCCGCTGCTGCAGGGCATCTTCGAACTGCGGGGCGTGCGGGTCACCGGCCTGAGTGTCCGCCTGCAACGCAACCGCAAGGGCGAATGGAACTTTACCGACCTGATCGATCCGCCCGCCTCGGCAGGCCTGCCGGAATGGCAGCTCAGGCTTGAGCGTCTGCGCCTGGACGAAGCGCGCTTTGCTATCGAACGGCAGGGCGGCAACGAACGTATCCTGCTGCGTGGCCTGCAGCTTGACGCCAGCCTGCCCGCTGGCGAGATGGCCGGCAAGCTCAGCTGGCAAGGCGAGCTCAGCGAAGCGGCCAGCACCAGCGAGCTGAAGTTCCGCGGGGATGCGCGCCTTAAGCTGCAGGACGGGCTCTCCTCCGGCAGCCTCGACGAATTGCACACCTACTTCGATGGCAACAGTCATGGCCTACAGGGTGCCACCTTGCAGCTCGACGCCCAGCGCCTGCTATGGGCACGCTACGGCCGCGAAGGCAGCCTGGCCGATCTGCAGGCCCGCCTGCGCGGTGCTGCCGGGGCTCAGGCACTGGATTTCAACGCCAGCGCGCCCGACCTAGGCTGGCTGGACGAAACTCTGCAGGGCCGCGACTTCCAGTCCACGCTGGCCCTGCGCACGGTGGACGGGCAGAGCGAATTGCGGCTGAACCTGCCGGAGATGCAGGCCACCGCCCCACGCGGCTTCCACACCGCTCAGGCACGCTTCGACTGGAAGCAGCAGTACGGCAAAACGCTGGGCAGCGAAGGCCAGCTCAAGCTGGATCTCTACGCCGAACCGCTCAGCGGCCTGCTGCGTGCCGAGCGGGTTGCCGGCGAAATCGGCCTGCAACACCCACGTCTGCACACCCCGGCCGCACGCGCACGCCTCGACGGCAGCTTCAGCCTGCAAGCCGGCAACAGCGAGCTCACCTTGCAGGCCTTGCTCGGCGAGGATGCGCTGCAACTCAAGGCCCGCCTGCAGCAACTGTGGCCACTGAGCGGGCGCTTCGAGCTCGGAGCCACCCGCCTTGATGTCGATCGCCTGCTCGCGGAAGCCCGCCCCGGCAACAGCCTGCCACCGCTCACCCTGCCCGCGCTGGACCAGCACAGCCTTGGCGGCAGCTTGAAACTCGCCCACCTGCGCATCGGTGGCGTGGAGATTACCAGCCTGCAAAGCCCGCTGCTGATCGACAAGGGCCAGCTCAATGCCGACGGCTTCCTGGCCCGGATTCATGGCGGCGAAGTCTCCGGCAAGCTGCTGCTCGAGCCGGCCAGCAGCAGGGTCAGCCTGCAAGGCGACTTCACTGCGCTGCCACTCTCGGACATCACCCGCGAGAGCAGCCTGCCCCTGCCGCTGGGCGGCCAAGCCAGCGGCTCCTACCGCCTCGGCTGGCTGCAGCAAGCCAACCAGGCCCCGCTCGCCACACTCAGCGGCGCCATCCGCTGGAACCTCACTGACGCCACCCTGCAAGGCGTGGACCTCGAGCGCAGTCTGCAGGAGCTGGGCCCCGCCATCGGCGCCGGGCGCATGTCCGCCCGCAGCCCGGCCGCGGATGAACGCAGCGAACTGGGTAGCGCCAACAGCCGCTTCGTGTTTGAGCAAGGCAAGCTCGCGGTCGAACGCATCGAAACGCGCAGCAAATGGCTCAAGCTTGGCGGTAGCGGCCAAGCCGACCTGCCGCGCGGCGAAATGGATTTCAGCCTGCAAGCCGAACTCCTGCCAGCCGCACCACGCGAGCTCACCGCCCTGCGTGGCAAGCCGATTCCGCTACGCCTCAAAGGTCCACTGCTGCACCCGGATCTGCGCTACGAACCGGGCACTGCCAGGCCCACTGCTTCACCCGCCAAAAAATGACCCAGGAATTCAGCAGCTACATCGTCGGCGGCGCCGTGCGCGACCGCCTCCTCGGCCTGCCGGTGCAGGACCGCGACTGGGTCGTGGTCGGTGCCACCCCCGAAGCCCTCGTCGCCGCAGGCTACAAGCCGGTCGGCAAGGACTTCCCGGTCTTCCTTCATCCGCACACGCACGAGGAATATGCCCTGGCCCGCACCGAGCGCAAGACGGCGCCCGGCTACAAGGGCTTCGTCTTCCACACCGATGCCGATGTCACGCTCGAAGAAGACCTGATCCGGCGCGATCTCACCATCAACGCCATCGCCCAGGCCGCTGACGGCTCGCTGATCGATCCCTATGGCGGCCAGCGCGATCTCGCAGCACGCGTCTTCCGCCATGTCAGCCCGGCCTTCGCCGAAGATCCCGTACGCATATTGCGAGTGGCGCGCTTTGCCGCGCGCTTGCCGGACTTCACACTGGCGCCAGAAACCCTCGCCCTGATGCGCGAGATGGTGGCGGCCGGCGAAGTCGATCATCTGGTCTCCGAGCGCGTATGGCAGGAGCTCTCGCGCGGCCTGATGTATCAGCACCCGGCGCGCATGCTCGAAGTGCTGCGCGAATGTGGCGCCCTGGCTCGCCTGCTGCCGGAACTCGATGCCCTCTTCGGCGTGCCCCAGCCCGAGCAATACCATCCCGAAATCGATACCGGCCGCCACTTGCTGCTGGTGATCGACCAGGCTGCGGCACGCAACATGAGCCTGCCAGTGCGCTGGGCGGCACTGCTGCACGATCTCGGCAAGGGCGGCACCCCGCGCGAGAACTGGCCGCACCACTACGGCCACGAAGCGCTCGGCCTACCGCTGGTTGAAGCCGTCTGCGCACGCCTCAAGGTGCCGGTGGACTGCCGCGAACTGGCGCTACTGGCCGCCCGCGAGCACGGCAACATCCACAAAATCGGCGAGATGCGTGCCGACACCCTCACCAAACTGCTGGAGCGCAGCGATGCGCTCCGCCGCCCGGAGCGCTTCGAGGGCTTGCTCGAAGTCGCTGCCTGCGACTTTCACGGCCGCACCGGCTTCGAACAACAGGCTGACCCGCATACCGCCCCGTGGCGAACCCTGCTCGCCGCCTTCCGCGGCGTGAATGCCGGCGCGATTGCAGCAGCGCTTGCCGACAAGCGCCAGATCCCGCAGCGCGTGCATGAAGCGCGCGTAGCTGCCGTCGCCGCGGCGCTCGCTGGCCTGCGCTGAGCGGGCAAGACGAGTGCCAGGCCCGCGACGCATGGCGCACAATAGCGCCTCGCCTCCCGCTGCTGCCATGAAGCCGTTCCGCTGCCTGCTCCTCCTTGTCCTGCTCAGCCCGCTCGCCGCCCTCGCCGAAGGCTTTGCCTTGCCGGCCTTCGAACAGGTGCGCGCCAGCCATCTCAGTTCCGACGCTCTGCTGCTGGACCGCACAGGGCTGCCACTGGCCGATCTGCGCCTCGACACGCGCGTGCGCCGGCTCGACTGGGTACCGCTGGCCCAGCTCTCACCGGCCATGCGCGACGCGCTGCTGACCGCTGAAGACCGCCGCTTTTTCGCCCACAGCGGCGTGGACTGGGTGGCCTTCGCCGGAGCCGCCTGGCAGAACCTGTGGGGCGGCGGCAAGCGCGGCGCTTCAACCCTGACCATGCAGCTCGCCGGCCTGCTCGACCCGGCCCTGCGCATGCCGGCCAATCGCCGCAGCGTGGCGCAGAAATGGGATCAGAGCCGCGCCGCGCTGGAGCTTGAATCGAAGTGGAACAAGCAACAGATCCTCGAGGCCTACCTGAACCTCGCGCCTTTCCGGGGAGATCTGCAGGGCATCTCCGCCGCCAGCGAGCTGATCTTCAAGCTGCCGGCGAGCCGCCTCGGCCCGAGCGAAGCGAGCCTGCTCGCAGCCCTGTTGCGCGGCCCGAACGCCGCCCCGCCACTGGTGGCCAAGCGTGCCTGCCGGCTTGCCGCCAGCCTCGGTCGCAACAACCAGTGCGGCGAGATCACCCGCCTCGCCCAGAGCCAGCTCGACACCCCGCGCAACATGCCGCGCTACCGCCTCGCCCCGCACCTGGCGCGCCGCGTGCTGCAGCAAGGCGGCCAGCGCAGCACCAGCCTGCTCGATGGCCACCTTCAGGCACGCCTGCTGGCCGCCTTCACACCCCAGGATGATCCCGCCAGCGCAGTGCTGGTACTGGACAACAGCAGCGGCGAAGTGCTGGCCTGGATCGGTGCTCTGGACCCGCTCGGCGCCGATGGCGTCGTCCGCCCGCGCCTGGCACCGGACTGGTGGTGGCCCTACGCCACGGCGCTGGGCATCGAGCAGCGCCAATGGACGGCCGCCAGCCCGCTGCCGCTGGGCGCCGTGATCTTTGACCCACGTGACGCACGCGCCGCCACCCCCAGCTGGATGAGCCTGCGCTTCGCCTTGCGCGATCACCAGCCTGCCGCACTGATCGGCCTGCACGCCCGCCAGGAGCGCGAGGCCTGGCTTGAGCGCCTGCGCCTGCTCGGCTTCGAGCCTGACGGCGACACCCCGGCCGCGCCCAGCCTGCTCCAGCTTGCCAGCGCCTGGCGAGCCTTCGCGGCAAACGGCCAATGGCAGGCCGCACGCTGGCTGCCCACGCAGGAAAGCAACCCACGGCGAGCCTGGCGCGCCGACACCGCCTTCGTCCTCAGCGACCTGCTCGCCAGCCCCGGCCCGGCCGGCTGGGCCAGCCTGTGGCAAAGCCACGCCAGCGAAGACGGCAGCCGCCTGCTGATTGGCCACAGCGAGCGCTACACCCTGGCGCTGGCCACCACCGGCAACGATCCGCTGGGGCTGTGGCAACGTCTGCAGCTGGCGGCGGCCGGCGACTCTCGGCCGCCGCCAGCGCCGCCCGGCCTCGTTACCCAGAACGTGTATTTCGAACCCGCCCTGGAAACCCCTCGCAGTGAGTACTTCCTGCGCGGCAGTGAAATCGAAACCGTCACGGTGCTGGCAGACGGCCGGCGTGGCCGCATAATCTTCCCGGCGGCCGGTCTCAACCATGTGTTGGACGAAACCGGCCGGCCGCGCGAGCGCTGGATCCTGCAGGCCGAGAGCAGTACCGCCCTGCGCTGGCTGCTCGATGGCCACCCGCTCGGCGAAGGCCAGCGCCTGCTGTGGAATGTTCAGCCGGGCCAGCACCGCCTGGCGATCAGCGATGGGCGCGGTGAAATCCTTCACGCCATCGAATTCGAAGTTCACCCAGCCCCCGAGAGTCAGGAACGATGAACAGCTCGCTCGAAGTCTTCCACACCGCCCCCCAAGGGCAGCCACGCCCGCATCCGCTGCTCTTCGTGCACGGCGCCTATGCCGGCGCCTGGCTGTGGCAGCGCCACTACATGCCCTGGTTTGCCGGCCTCGGCTGGGATTGCCACGCCTTCTCCTTCTCCGGCCACGGCGCCAGCCCGGGGCAGGATCGCCTGAACAGTTTTTCGATTGCCGATTACGTTGCCGATCTGGCCGGCGTGATCCGCGCCATGCCGGTCGCCCCTATCGTGATCGCTCACTCCATGGGTGGGCTGGTACTGCAGAAATACCTTGAAAGTGCCGACCTGCCGGGCGCCGTGCTGCTCTGCTCGGTACCACCGCAAGGCCTGCTCGGCGCCACCCTGAACCTGATCTTCTCGCGCCCGAATGTACTCTTCGATCTGAATCGCATCATCGGCGGCGGTGAGCCGCAGCTCGACAGCGTGCGTGAGGCCCTCTTTCACCAACCAGTCAGCCGGGCGCTGCTCAACGAGTGCTTCATGCACATGCAACCCGAATCGATGCGCGCCGTGTGGGACATGAGCGGTTTCGACCTGCCCCGCCCGGCACGCATGCGCCGCCCGCCGATGCTGATCCTCGGTGCAGCGGAAGATGCCCTGATCCCGCCCTCACAGGTCGAGCAAACTGGCCGCGCGCTGGGTCTGCCGGTCGAATTCATCGCCAATGCCGGCCACGCCCTGATGCTCGAGCCGCACTGGCAGCCGGGCGCCGAGCGCATCGCGGCCTGGCTCACCGCAGAGGGCTTCTGAAACACGGCAGGAGGTCACGGAGAGGAGGGCCCGGAGCACCATGCGCTACCGTATAATATTGTCAGGCAACTTATGAACTAGTCTTACCATGCCCGGCTCGCTGATCACCCTCGAAAACGACCACCAACGCCTTGGCCTCTTGCCCTCACTCGGCGGCAGCGCCGCCTTCTGGGATGTACGACGGGATGAGCGGAATTCGCCCTGGTGCCCGATCTGGCGCCCTTATGCCCCCTCCGGCTCACGCCGCATCATTGCCAATTTCCCGCTCGTCCCGTGGTCCAACCGCCTTCCTGGCGGCGGCTTCGAGCTCAACGGCCGCTTCTATCCAGTGCACAACCCGCTGCCCGAGAACCCCATGCCCTCCCACGGCACCGGCTGGCGCCAGCGCTGGCTGGTGACCCGCATCTCGGCCAGTGAGATAGAGATGAGCATGGAGACCCGCCAGGCCGAGGATGCACCGTTTCACTACCAGGCCCGCCAGCGTTACCAGCTCGATGCTGCGCAGATGCGCATGCGCCTGGAAGTTACTCACCTGGGCGAGGAGCCCTTGCCCTATGGCCTCGGCTTTCATCCCTACATCCTGCGCGCACCGGGCCTGCGCCTGCGCTTCGGTGCCGCCGGTTACTGGCCAGCCAGTGACGGCCTGCCGCATGAGCACGCCGAGGCCTTGCCAGCGGAGTGGAACTTCAATCAGCTGCGCGAAATCGGCTCCGGCCTGATCGACCACAACTTCCACGGCTGCGACGGGCGCATGACAATGGAACGACCGGACATCGATCTGCGCCTGGACTGGCAGACCACCCAGCCAGCCGGGCTGGACACCGCCATCCTGTATCGCCCGACCCACGACGAGTGGTTCTGCTACGAGCCGGTTACCCACATCACCGCCGCCCACGGCCGGGCCGGCATGCCGGGCTTGCGTTTGCTTGGCCAAGGCGAGAGCATGGCGCTCGAAGTCGTCCAGACCCTCTCCAGGATCCAGCCATGAACGTGCAGCATTTCGAACTCGACCGCGAGTTCATCACCCTCGACAACCTGCTCAAATTCCTCGCCATCGCCTCTTCGGGCGGCGCTGCCAAAGTCATGGTGGCCGAAGGGCTGGTGAAGGTGAATGGCGAGATCGAGCAACGCAAGACGCGCAAGCTGCGCGCTGGCGACGTGGTGCGCGTGCACGGCGGTGAAGAGATTCACATCACTGGCGGAGTCAGCCCGCAATAGCGCCCTTCAGGCGTACATCGAGGGCCTCGCCCACGGCCCCGGCCGACTCGCCGAAGCTGCCGGAAAATGTCTCTGCGGGATCGCCGCCGGCCTTGCTGGCGCGCACCCATTTACCAAGCGTGGCGGCGCCCTTGTCCGCCACCAGCTGATCAACCGCTGCCGCCGCGTAGTGTACGACGACACTCGCGCCATATTTCCCCTGCGCCTTGCGATAGCTTTCCGCCGTCTGCAATTCGCCCAGACTCGGCAGGCCCTTGCCGGCCAGGCGCAGGTTGTCGCTACGCAGCCTGTGGCTCTCGGCCAGGCTGCGCAAGGCCAGCGCATCGAGTGCCGCACTGGCGATGTAATCACGCAAGCCGTTGCCCAGCCAATGCAGCTGCCCCTTATTGCTGCCCACGACCTGCAGATAACGCCCAGTCACCGTGGAGGCGGTGATCGCCGCGAGGCGCTCGGGCGTGTCGAGACGGCCCAGATCGAAGAACACCACACTGTCCTGCCACAGCGAACTGGAGCCGCGTGCCAGCTTGTCCGCTTCCTCCTGGCTACGCCCCAGCTCGCGCGCAATCGCCGCGCTCATGGCAGCCCGATCCGGCAGCAGGAAGACTCTCAGGGTGATCGGCAGCGCGCTGCCCAGCCGCTCGCGCAGCAAGCCTTGCGCCTGCCCGAAAGCTGCTTCGACGAGCGCTTGTGAGGCTTCCGGAATATCTCCCTCGGCAACCATCTCGAGCGCCTTGCCTCCCTTCATCGCCTGTTGATACCACCCCTCGAAACCGGCATAGAACTCCCGTTGGGCAAGGCCGAAGTGCTCGCGAAAGCAGGTGCTCTCGAGCGAAAAACTGTCCATGCATTGCATGTAGGCAACCAGTGCCGGGAAGATGCCCTCCCCCTTCTTTTCAGCCAGCGCCATCATCATCAGATCGGCCATCTCGTAGGGCAGGCGCTTCTGGTCCATCAGACGAGTCCAGGCATCAAAGCTCAGCCCATCCATCTCGCCGGGAGCCACCGGATCGCTCGCCCCGCGCAGGCGGTTGACGCGATCGAGGCGCCACTTCTCCAGGCTCTGACTACCCAGGCGCTTGGCCACCAGCGCCCCCATCCAGTCCGCCATGCCTTCCTTGATCCAGCGATTGGCGCGCTCCATGCCGCCGAACTGCCCGACGAGCTGGCCCTGCAACATGTGAGTCAGCTCATGCGCCATGGTGAAACGTGCATTGGCCAACCCGGCCGGATTGGTCAGCTTCAGGAAGACGGTGTTCTTGCCCGGTGTCGCCAGCCCGCTGGTGAGCCGCCCTACCTGCTCAGCCTTGTCCGCCGAATAACCGCGCTCCACGCGCAGGGACTCGATGTAGCAGGCCTCGCTGGGGCACAGATTCACGAAGGTCGGCTTGTCCAGCGTCACCCCGAAATGCTCGGCGGCAATCCCGTTGAAAGCATCGATGCTGCGCTGCACTTCGGCCGCCAGCTTGGCATCCGTACCGGCCGCAACATGAAGGATGATGCCCGCCTGCGCAGGCAGCCACACCACCAGGCTCAACAAGGCGACCAGCAACTCCAGGGCAGGCATCGCAGCACTCCTCCACGCAAACATGGCACGCATCCTAGCCGAAGCGGTGGCGGCGAGGTTTGCACGAACGCGTCGGAAGCCAGCCGAATGCGGTTGTGCTGCGCGGGCACAACCCTTAGAGTGAGATGGGTACTCCTGCGCGGCAAACGAAACCCAAACTGGGGGAAATATGAGACAAACCGCACCTTGGCCCGACTTCGACGGCAACCCGATCATGGAGGGCGACCGCATGGTGCATCCCTCCGGCGAATGCGGCATCGTCGTGCTGCGCAGTGATGCGCCAGACGACAGCGCTCGCTGGCGTGTCGATTACAGCGGTGGCATCTCGCGCAGCCTGTCAGCCGAAGTCAGTCGCGACGGTCGTTGCGTCGTGATCGACGAGACCGGCAAGACCTTCTGAGCGGCGGGCCGCAAACGACCAAGCCATGAAAAACGGGCCTCCCGCGTGAGCGAGAGGCCCGCTTGCAGCGTGTCGGCCGCCGCTCAGGCGACGATCGGCCGGTACTTGGGCACCAGCAGCTTCATGACGCCCCAGCCGATCAGGTAGGCCACCGCACACACCGAAAAGATCACGAAATAACCCGCCCTGATCCCTTCGAAGCCCAGCAGCTTCCATTGGTTCGTAGCTGCAAAATCAAACAGCACGCCCGAGCCCTTGTTGATCAGGTAGGAACCCACGCCACCAGCCATGCCACCTATGCCCGTCACCGTGGCAATCGCCGTGCGCGGGAACATGTCGCCAACGGTCGAGAAGATGTTCGCGGACCAGGCCTGGTGCGCTGCACCAGCAATCCCGATGATGATCACCGGGAACCAGTAGGAGTAATGCCCCAGCGGCTGGGCCAGGAGCGCCAGCAGGGGGAAGAAGGCGAAGATCAGCATCGCCCGCATGCGCCCGGCGTAAGGATCCATGCCTTTTTTCGTCACGAAATAGGACGGCAGCCAGCCCCCGATGATGGACAGCAAGGTGATCGCGTAGAGCACGAATAGCAGCAGTTGTGCCATCAGCGAATCCGAGCTCAGGCCGTACACATCGCTGAGGTAGGCCGGCGTCCAGAACAGGTAGAACCACCACACGCCATCGGTCATGAATTTGCCGAAGATGAAGGCCCAGGTTTGCTTGTACTGGAAGCACTCGGCAAACGAGATCTTGCGTTCGATGCGCTCAACATTGTTATTGGCGAGGGTTTCAGCGGTCTTGTCCTGACTGATGTACGCCAGCTCGGCGGCATTCACCCGTGGATGCTGATGCGGCTTCTTGTACATGAACACCCAGAACCCCATCCACACGAAGCCCAGGGCACCGATCAGCACGAAAGACATTTCCCAGCCGTAGTGGCGGGCAATCACCGGAATGGTGACCGGTGCCAGCAGTGCTCCGACGGTCGCGCCGGCGTTGAAAATGCTGGTGGCAAAGGCCCGGTCCTTCTTGGGGAAGAATTCGGCCGTAGCCTTGATGGCCGCCGGAAAGTTACCCGCCTCGCCCAGCGCCAGCACGAAACGCGCAAAGACGAACAGACTGGTACTGACGGTAACGATCAGCCCGGCATCCCCCACCGCAGCGATGGCTTCCTTGGCCCCTTCAAAACCGACCAGCCACTCGCCCGCCACCACACCTGAAGTCGCAATGCCACAGAAGGCATGCAACACCGCCCCCAACGACCAGATTCCGATCGCCCACAGAAAGCCCTTCTTGGTATCCATCCAGTCAACAAAGCGGCCAGCAAACAACATGCTGAACGCGTAGAAGATGGAGAACAGCGCCGTGATGTTGCCGTAGTCGCTATTGGTCCAGTGAAACTCTGGTGCAATGAAATCTTTCCAGGTCAGCGACAGTACCTGTCGGTCCAGGTAATTGACCGTGGTCGCAAAGAACAGCAAGGAGCAGATAGCCCAGCGGTATTGCGACATTTTTCCATCGGGATGTTTTCCTGCCATGTTCATGCTCCTGCTGCAACGGTAACCAGATCCGGGAAGTGCATTCAAAACCTAGGGAAAACCCTAGTTTCGGAGCGAAGTATGGCTCAGAGGACATGTCCGGAACTCGCGCGTGCTCAAATCCGGCGCAAAAAAACAGGCCTGCACCTTGCGGTGGAGGCCTGTTTTCCTGGCAGGAGCTGACTGGATCAGAGGATCATGCCGGCGCCAACGGTATTGTTGTTGCTCTCATCGATCACGATGAAAGCCCCGGTGCCACGATTCACGCTATAGGCATCGGAGAACAAGGGCTGAGCCAGCTTGAAGCCAACCTTGGCGATATCGTTCATGGCAAGCTGCGTGGCTTCCACATGCGCCTGCGAGTTCACATCCACCTTGAAAGCCACGCCGGTGAGCTTGGCCTTGGTGGTGCGCGTGGTGTGGCGGATCAGGTACGTGCGGGCCGGCGACAGCGGGGTCTCGGAGAGCCAGCACAACATAGCTTCGATTTCCTTCTTCTGCTCCGGCACTTCACCGCTCTTGACCAGCATGTCGCCACGCGAGATGTCGATTTCATCTTCGAGCAGGATGGTGACGGACTGTTCGGTCTGGCCTTCAACGATATCCACGCCGCCGATCTGCACCGCCTTCACGCGGCTCTCGCGGCCATTCGGCAGGGCGGTGAGCAGGTCGCCGACCTTCACCGAGCCGGACTCGATGCGGCCCTGGAAGCCACGGTAGTCGTGCAACTCGGGGTTGGCGGAATCCTGCGGGCGGCATACGAACTGCACCGGGAAGCGGAAGGCTTCGGCGTGACCCTGATGCGCGCTCGGCGCAGCTTCGAGCAACTCCAGCAAGGTCGGGCCCTGATACCAGCTCATGGTTTCCGAGCGATCAACAAGGTTGTCGCCGTTCAGTGCCGACATCGGGATGAACTGGATGTCGCGGCCGTCGTTGAAGAGGCCCATCTTGGCGATGAAGGCTTTGTAGTCGGCGACGATGGCGTCGAACTTGGCCTGATCGTGATCGATCAGATCCATCTTGTTCACCGCCACCACAACGTGGGGGATGTTCACCAGATGGGCCAGATAACTATGCCGACGGGTTTGCGTCAGCACGCCCTTGCGCGCGTCGATCAGGATGATGGCCAGATCGGCGGTGGAGGCAGCGGTCACCATGTTGCGGGTGTACTGCTCGTGGCCCGGTGCATCGGCAATGATGTACTTGCGCGTACCGGTGGAGAAGTAGCGGTAGGCCACGTCGATGGTGATGCCCTGCTCGCGCTCGGCCTGCAGGCCGTCGGTGAGCAGCGACAGATCGACCGCTTCCATGCCGCGCTTGGCGGAGGTCTTCTCGATGGCGTTGAGCGTGTCGGCGAGGATGGTCTTGGTGTCGTAGAGCAGGCGCCCGATCAGGGTGCTCTTGCCGTCATCCACGCTGCCGCAGGTCATGAAACGCAGCAGGCCGTTGTCTTGAATGTTTTCGTGTGCAGACATCTTAGAAATACCCTTCTTTCTTCCGCTGCTCCATGGAGGCTTCGGAAGTCTGATCGTCGAGGCGCGTCGCGCCGCGTTCAGTAATCGTGGTGGTGGCGGTTTCGATCACGATCTTCTCGACCGTGTCAGCGTCCGACAGCACCGGTGCGGTGCAGGGGATATCGCCCACGGTGCGGAAACGCACGGTCTGGTTGATCACCTCTTCGCCAGCCTTCGGCACGTTGAGGATCTCGCCATTGGCCAGTTGCACGTTCACCGGCATCATCGCGCCGCCGCGCATCACCACATCGCGCTTATGCGAGAAGTAGATCGAGGGCAGTTCGAGTTTCTCGCGCTCGATGTATTGCCACACGTCCATCTCGGTCCAGTTGCTGATCGGGAAGGCGCGGATGTTTTCGCCACGGTGCACGCGGGCGTTGTACAGACTCCACAGCTCCGGGCGCTGGTTCTTCGGATCCCAGGACCCGAACTCATCGCGGAAGCTCATCACGCGCTCTTTGGCGCGGGCCTTCTCTTCATCGCGGCGGGCGCCACCGATACAGGCATCGAACTCGAATTCGGCGATGGCTTCGAGCAGGGTCACGGCCTGATGCTTGTTGCGCGATTCGTCCGCGCTCTTGAGCACCACGGTGCCGCGCTTCATCGAATCTTCGACCGAGCGCACGATCAGGCGCTCGCCCAGCTCGGCCGCGCGCTTATCGCGAAAGTCGACCACTTCCTTGTAGTTATGGCCGGTATCGATGTGCATCAGCGGGAAAGGAAACTTGCCGGGGCGGAAAGCCTTTTCAGCCACCCGCAGCATGCAGATGGAATCCTTGCCGCCGGAGAACAGCAGCACCGGGCGTTCGCACTGACCAGCCACCTCACGCATGATGTGGATGGCCTCGGCTTCGAGCCAGTCGAGGTGAGAGAGGGTTTGTTTGCTCAGAGTCGTCATGGTTGGATCTTCAGCGTAGCCGCAGGGCCATTGAAATCATTTCTTGTGGAGGCCGCATTCCTTGTTGGCGGGGTCCTCCCACCACCAGCGGCCGGCACGTACATCCTCGCCCACGGCAATCGCGCGGGTGCAGGGCGCGCAGCCAATGCTGGGATAGAACTGGTCGTGCAGGGCGTTGTAAGGCAGGCCATGAATCCGGATATAGGCCCACACCTCCTGCTCGCTCCAGTCGGAGAGCGGATTGTACTTCTCCAGCCCGTTGGCATCATCGAACTGGCGCACCGGCAACTCGGTGCGCGTGGCACTTTGCGCGGCGCGCATGCCGGTCACCCAGGCTTTTTTGCCGGCCAGCGCGCGCTTGAGCGGCTCCACCTTGCGGATCGCACAGCACGCTTTGCGCAGCTCCACTGATTCGTAAAAGGCGTTGATGCCCTGGCTGCGCACATAGGTCTCGACCGCCGTCGCATCCGGGAAGTACACCTTCAGGCGGGTGGCGTAGCGCTTCTCGACCTCGCCCATCAGCGTATAGGTCTCGGCCGGCAGGCGGCCGGTATCGAGCGAAAAGATCTCGATCGGCAGCTTCTCGGCCAGGATCAGGTCAGTCAGCACCATGTCCTCGGCGCCAAAGCTGTTCGCGAAGGTCACCTGACCCAACTGAGCACCATGCTCTTCAGCAATCGCGTGCAGCAGTTCGAGCGCATTGGCGCGCTTCACCGCGATGTTGGCGCGCACGACCTCGTCGATAACCGGATTCGTGGCCGGATTGGCTGCACGCGGCTTGAGGAAGGAAACGGTTTCCGCCATATCAGCCCCGGGCGTAGCGGCGCCACACGGGCTGCTCGATCACGGTCGCACCCTGATAGGGCTCGGAGAAATCCTTCAGGGAAGCCAGTGCATCTTCGGCCGAACGATCAGCGCGAATGTCATAGGCATCATAGCCACAGCGCTTGAGGAAGAAGAGCTGATCGCGCAGCACATCGCCAAAGGCGCGCAGTTCATTCTTGAAGCCGAAGCGCGATCGCAGCAGAGCGCCGGTGGAATAGGCGCGGCCATCAGCGAAACGCTCGATGAACACGGCAATCACCGGGAACACGTTCAGATCCGCCTGATTTTCAGCCAGGGTCTCGACCAGTTCATGGGTTTCCAGCCACACGCCGATTTCGCCGACGGCCACCCGCGCGGCGAACTCGGCCTTGCGCGCCAGCCACACGGACAGCGGCAGCAATACCTTGCCCGCAGGTACTTCGGTGCCGGCAATCTGCTCGGCGGTGGCGCTTTCGGCGCCAGTGAGCTTGAACAGCACGACCTTGCCGGCCTGCTTCTTCACTTCGGTTTCCACGATGGGCAGACGCACGATCTGCCAGGCGTCGTCGGTCACGATGCTGGTCACACCAGCTTGCAATTTGATCAGATTGCTCATGGCTCAGGCCTCCACTTTCTGCTTGCCCGGCTGGCGGTCGGCATACACCCGCTCCTTGAAGGGCGTGTGCCCGAGGCGGCGCACGGTGTCGATGAAACGCTCATCCACGCTGCGGTTTTCGAGATACACCTCGATCAGGCGCTTGACCACGCCGGCGACCTCATCGGCCGCAAAAGACGGGCCAATCACGGCGCCAAGGCTGGCGTCGTTGCCCTGCTTGCCGCCGATGGAAACCTGATACCACTCGGAATCGCCTTTATCCACGCCCAGCACGCCGATATGGCCGACGTGGTGATGGCCGCAGGAGTTCATGCAACCGGAAATGTTGAGTTCCAGCTCGCCGATGTCGTGCTGATAATCCAGATCGTCAAAGAGCTGCTGGATCGAGGCGGCAATCGGAATGCTCTTGGCATTGGCGAGATCGCAGAAATCACCGCCTGGGCAGCAGATGATGTCGGTGATCAGGCCGATGTTGGGTGTCGCCAGACCTGCGGCCCTGGCCTCCTGCCACAGCGCATACAGATCACCGAGCTTGACGTCAGAGAGCACGATGTTCTGCTCGTGCGTGGTGCGCAGCTCGCCATAGCTGTACTTGTCAGCGAGGTCTGCTACCACTTCGAGTTGCTTATCGCTGATATCGCCCGGAGCAATGCCGGTGGGTTTGAGCGAAAGGGTCACGGCACGATAACCCGACTGCTTGTGGGCATGCACGTTGCGCTGGAGCCAGTTGGCAAAAGCCTTCTCGGCAGCAGCCCTGGCTTCGATGGCGGCATCGCCGTCGGCCAGTTTTGCGTAGGCCGGGGCGGTGAAGAACTTCGCCACGCGATCGAATTCAGCCTGGGTGATGGTGTTCGGGCCATCCTTGTGGTGCGCCCACTCAGCCTCCACCTGACGCTTGAACTCTTCAATACCCAAGGCTTTCACCAGGATCTTGATGCGTGCCTTGTAGATGTTGTCACGGCGACCG
The DNA here is from genome assembly GCF_030548425.1 of Uliginosibacterium sp. 31-12. Classification (NCBI taxonomy): domain Bacteria; kingdom Pseudomonadati; phylum Pseudomonadota; class Betaproteobacteria; order Rhodocyclales; family Zoogloeaceae; genus Uliginosibacterium; species Uliginosibacterium sp. 31-12. The sequence goes on from NZ_JAUOOA010000006.1 coordinate 201,441, forward strand.
TGGCGGTTATAGACCCGGATGATGGCATCCGCATAGGTCAGCAGATGCTGCCAGGGCAGTGCGGCCTCGATGACTTCGCCAAGAATCGGGGTGCGGCCCAGACCGCCCCCCACCCACACCTTGATCAGCAATTCGCCCGCGCCATCACGATAAAACTCCAGACCGATGTCATGCATCTGCACCACGGCGCGGTCATTGCTGGAGCCACTCACGGCGAACTTGAACTTGCGCGGCAGCAGTGCGAATTCCGGATGGAAAGTGCTCCACTGCCGAATGATTTCGGCCAGCGGGCGCGGATCCACCACTTCATCCGGCGCGATGCCGGCGAACTGATCGGTGGTCACGTTGCGGATGCAGTTGCCGGAGGTCTGGATAGCGTGCATCTCCACCGTAGCCAGTTCGGCAAGAATATCTGGCACATTCTTCAGCTCAGGCCAGTTGTACTGGAAATTCTGACGCGTGGAGACGTGGGCGTAGCCCTTGTCCCAGGTGCGAGCAATGTGCGCGAGCTTGCGGATCTGCGTCGAATTGAGCAGACCATACGGCACCGCCACACGCAGCATCGGGGCATAACGCTGGATATAGAGGCCGTTCTGCAGGCGCAGCGGCTTGAATTCGTCTTCTGACAGCTCGCCAGCGAGGTAGCGGCGGGTCTGGTCGCGGAATTGCGCCACGCGCTCATCCACGATCCGCTGGTCATATTCGTCGTACTTGTACATTCGAGTCTCTCTGATGAATCAATGTGCCGCAATCAGCTTGGAGCCGATCAGCACCAGCATGCAGGCCAGGATGGGGCGCAATACTTTTTCGGGAACCTTGGCGGAAATCTGGCTGCCCACCCAGATACCGGGGAGGGAGCCGAGCAGCAGGCTGCCCAGCAAGAACCAGTCGACGCTGCCCAGCAGCCAGTGACCAATCCCGGCCACAAGGGTCAGGGGTACGGCATGGGCGATATCCGAGCCCACGATGCGATGCGCGGGGAGTGAAGGATACAGGAAGAAGAGTGCCGTTACGCCCAGAGCCCCTGCTCCCACCGAGGAGATCGAGACCAGGACACCCAGCACCGCACCAGTCAGCACGGTGAGCCAGAAAGTACGGCGTGGGTTAGGCTGGGCCGGTGCGTGGCGCTGGGCAAAAGCCTGCAGCTTCTTGCGAAAGATCAACGCACCTGCCGTCAGTACCAGCGCAATGCCCAGGAACAAAGAGATCAGCTTGCTGGCGCCGCCGATGCCGCCCGGAAAGAACCGATGGACCAGCAGCAGGGTCAGCGCCGCCCCCGGAATCGAGCCGTAGGCCAGCGCCCGGGTAATAGCCCAGTCTACGGTGCCTTTGAGGCTGTGGGCCACCGTGCCGCCGGCCTTGGTCACGGCCGCGTAGAGCAGATCGGTACCGACAGCAACAGAGGGCGACACGCCAAAGAGCAGGACCAGTAGCGGCGTCATCAGGGAACCGCCGCCAACACCGGTCAATCCGACAATGGCTCCTACCGCAAAACCGGCGAGGGGATACATCAAGTCCATGAAATGCTTTCTTGTGTGCTCAGGGGCTGGCAATGCGCAAGCCTGTCCTTGTGAAAGCGGATCTTAGAGGCTGAGATATCTCAAACACCCGGGTTCTTTTCTGGATGCTTAGAACTTTTGGTGATATAGATCCTTAAAATTCTTGGGAACGCCGCCATGAACCTCCAGCAACTGCGCTACGTCCTCGAAGTCGCCCGTCACAATCTGTCGGTCTCTGAAGCGGCCGAGGCACTGTTCACCTCGCAGCCTGGCGTCTCCAAGCAGATCCGCCTGCTCGAAGACGAACTGGGTATCGAGATCTTCGTGCGCCACGGCAAACGCCTCACCGCCATCACCGAGCCGGGCCTGCAGGTGATGGCCGTGGCCGAACGCCTGCTACGTGAGGCCGACAACCTGCGCCAGGTCGGACAGGACTTCCGCAACGAAGACGCCGGGCGCCTGGTGATCGCCACCACCCACACCCAGGCCCGCTACGCCCTGCCTCGTGTCGTAGCCGATTTCATGCGCCGCTATCCGAAGGTGCAACTGCATATCCACCAGGGCAACCCACGCCAGATCTGCGAGCAGGTGCTCGCAGGCGAGGCGGATATCGCCATTGCCACGGAAGCCGCCAGCGATCTGCCGGATCTGGTGTTGCTACCCTGCAAACAATGGAACCGCAGCGTGATCGCACGCAAGGGGCACCCGATCCTGAAGGAAAGCCCACTCACCCTGGAAGCCGCCAGCCGCTTCCCGATCATCACCTACGATTCGGCCTTTGCCGGGCGCGGCCTGATCAACAAAGCCTTCCTGGCCCGTGCGCTGAAGCCCAACATCATCCTCACCGCCATCGATTCGGATGTGATCAAGACCTATGTGAACATGGACCTGGGCATCGGCATCATCGCCAGCATGGCCTTCGATCCGCTGGTAGATCGCGAACTGGCGGCCATGGATGCCTCTCACCTGTTCGAATCCTCCACTACCCGCATCGGCCTGCCGAAGAATGCCTGGCTGCGCGGCTACGCCTATGCCTTCATCGAGATGTTCGCGCCACAGTTGCAGCGCAACGTGGTGGATGCCGCGCTCAGAGGCGGTTCGGCGGCAGATCCGGGTTTGTAGGCTCGACCAGCAGGCGTGCCGTGATCAGGCCATTGATCGCGCCGAATACCGTGGCAGTGGCCGAAAACACCGGCCACAAGCCCCACAAGCCCTCATGCGGCACCAGCCAGACGCGCGCCAACAGCATCTGCCCGGCAATATGCGCAAACGCCGCGACCAGCGACAGACTCACCGCACCGAACCAGCGCCGTGGCAGCCACTGCGCCAGCCCCAACGCTGCCAGGCTCAACAGGCTGCCGGCCAGACTCAGGAAGAAGCCAGGCGCGAACAACTGACCCAGCAGCAGGCTTGCTGCAAACACCCTCAGCAGCGCTACCCAGGCCGCCTCGCGCCAGCCGTGCCGCATCAGCACCAACAGCACCACGATGTTCGCCAGGCCCGGCTTCACTCCTGGCAAGGGCGTGGGAATGGCCGCCTCCGCCACGCTCAGGGCGATGGCCGCAGCCGCGTAGCGCGCCACGCGATAGTCGGAAGCATCGGGTTGGAAGGTGATCTGTGCCATTTCAGTAACTCAGGGAATCGTAGGACTCGCTACGCCCCTGCAGTTGCAGGCTGACTTCGTTCGGCGCACAGATGGCCGCCGCCCCGGAACGCGTCAGCCAGCCCTGCTTGACGCAATACTGGCGTGGTCCCGGATCCGAAACCACGCGCGCCCGGCCTGGCTGTACCTCGATCAAGGTCTTGCCCAGCGGCCCCATGACTTCAATGCCCCCGGGCCGATCCAACGGCAGGCTGGCTACGGTCTTGCCCCCGGCCCGTACCACTGCGAGGCTCGGGCGATCCGGCCCCCACAGCTGCAGTGCGGCCAGCACGGTAGCCGCTACGGCGACCAGCACGGTCAGGTAATCACCGGGGCGCAGCAAGGCCAGCCAGGCACGGACAGCCATCCCTCAGGTCTTCTTCAGACCAGCATCCAGCGAGCGATGGCGCACGATCACGCGCGCCTGCTGGGCAAACTCACGCGCTAGCCACTCCGCCAGATACACCGAACGATGCTGACCGCCAGTGCAGCCGATCGCCACGGTGAAATAGCTGCGGCCGTCATGGCAGAAGCTGGGCAGCCAGTCAGCGATGAACTTGCGAATGTCCTGCGCCATGCGACGCGCGTCATCCGAAGCTTCGAGGAAGGCAATCACCGGCTGATCCAGCCCGGTCAGCGGACGCAGGGCTGGATCGTAGTAAGGATTGGGCAGACAGCGCACATCGAAGACGAAGTCCGCATCCACTGGCAGGCCATGCTTGAAGCCGAAGGACTGGAACAACAGAGTCGGCCCGACCGTTGGAGCAGACTCGATCAGCTCGCGAATCCAGGCCCGCAGCACGTTCGGATGCAGGGCGCTGGTATCGATGCGTTGGCCAAGTTCGGCCACATGCGCCAGCAGTTCGCGTTCGCGATCGATGGCTTCCTTCAGCGTGGTCTGGTCTTCAGCCAGCGGGTGACGCCGGCGCGATTCGGAGTAACGCGCGATCAGGGCTTCATCACGCGCGTCAAGAAAAATGAAGCGCAGGTCGGGGACCATTCCACGCACATGGGCAATCACCTCGGGCAAGGCTTCGATGGAAGCACCTGCGCGCACATCCACCGCGACGCCGACACGTTGATAACCCTCGGCCTGCAATTGCGCGATAAGTTGCGGCAACAGGGTGGCGGGCAGGTTATCGACGCAGTAATAACCGGTGTCTTCGAGCAGCTTGAGGGCGATACTCTTGCCGGAGCCCGAAAGGCCGCTGATCAGGGTGAGTTGCATGCGGGGACCTGCTGGATGAGTCTGCGCAGAGGATAGCGAATTTCAGCGCCGCAAGGCTTGATGTATGGTCTGGTACGCGACTCGGCGTTCAGCGCAGCGCGCCAGGATCTGCTCCCGCTCGGCCGCATCGGCAGCATGCCAGCCAGTGATTTCATCCAGCGTGCGGAAGCAGCCGACGCAGGTATCGGTGCGGCCATCCAGGCAGCACTCGCGCACACAGGGTGAGGCCGGCAACTCAGCAGCCATGTTTACCAGCTCAAATTGCGGCCGGTGTAATCAAGGAAGCAGCCGTTATCGTCCGCACCGGCATCGGCAATCACCTGGCGCAAACCTTCCACCGATTCGCTCACACCGACCAGCGCATTCGGCCCGCCCATCTCGGTACGTACCCAGCCCGGATGCAGCGCGATCACCGTTGCGCCCTGCGGCCCGTACTCGTTGGCCGCCGCCTTGACCACCATGTTCGAGGCCGCCTTGGAGCAGCGGTACGCCAGTGCGTCCGCCCCGCTGGTCTCGTAGATCGACCCCATTTTCGACGACAGCACCGCAATCACACCCTTGGCCTGTGCCACGCAGGGAGCCAGCACCTGAATCAGGCGCATCGGCCCGAGCACGTTGGTATGCATCACTTCATCGAAAGCCGCGTCGCCGGGCGCGGCAAAACTGCCGGTGTCCGGGCCGAACACGCCGGCATTGCAGATCAACAGATCCAGTGGCTCATCGTCCAGATGCCAGCCCAGCGCGGCGACCGATTCCGGGTCCGTCACGTCCAGCGCCTGCACATCCACATCCGCCGGCAGCCAGCCACGCGCCTGCTCGGGCGAGCGGCAACAGGCGATCACCCGCCAGCCCTCGGCCGCGTACTGCACGGCAAACTCCAGGCCGATGCCACGGCTGGCACCGGCAATCAGCACGGTCTTGCTCATTTCGCAGGTTCCTGTCAGCTAGAGGCATGTGCCCCTGTCATGTTCCGCCTCATTATGGGCGCTCATGTGCGGGAAGGGTAGACTCGGGCGCCCGACGTCTTGCCGCCACAGTTTGTGCGGCGCACAATCCAGCACAAGAGCCCGCCACCATGAGCCGCCTCATCGAATATCCATTCACCCTCGCCCCGGAAGCGCCGGCCCTGCTTGAAGTGGCAGCAGGTGTGCGCTGGCTGCGCATGGCCCTGCCATGGAGCCTCAATCACATCAATCTGTGGCTGCTCGACGACGGGGAAGGCGTGGCGCTGGTCGATACCGGCCTGGGCGATCCGCCCTCGCGCGGCTTATGGACAGCGGTGCTGGAACAACTCGGTCGCCCCCTCACGAAGATCGTCGCCACCCACTACCATCCGGATCACCTAGGCAACGCCGAATGGCTCTCGGCCGCGACCGGAGCGCCGATCTGGATTTCGATGGCGGAATACCTGCTGGCCCATGCCCTGCACGCCCAGACCAGCGGCTTCGACATGGCCAGTCAGCACGCCCACTTCCAGCGCCACGGCCTGGACGCAGACCGGCTCGCGAAGATGAACGCGCGCGGCAACATCTACCGGCGTGGCGTGCCCACCCTGCCCAGTCGCTACCGCCGCCTGATCGACGGCGATGTGCTTGAAATCGGTGGCCGCGGCTGGCACGCCATTGCCGGCTACGGCCATTCGCCCGAGCACATCGCGCTGCACTGCGCCGAAGCCGGTCTGCTGATCTCAGGCGACATGCTGCTGCCGCGTATCTCCACCAACATCAGCGTCCCGGCCGCGATGCCCGAGGAAGACTCGGTCGGTCGCTTCCTCAGCTCGCTCGAACGCTTCCGCCCGCTGCCTGCCGACACGCTGGTGCTCCCTGCTCATGGCCTGCCCTTCCGGGGCATACCTGCCCGAGTGGACCAGCTCGTCGCACACCACGCCGAACGCGATGCCACTATGCTCGCAGCGATGCGGGAATGCCGCAGTGCAGCAGAGTTATTGCCGGTGCTTTTCCCGCGCGAACTCGATCCCCACCAACTCATGTTTGCCCTGGGCGAAGCCATCGCCCACCTGAACCATCTGTGCCAGCAAGGCCGCGCCCAGCGCATTGAAGAAGCAGAGGGCCTGATCCGTTATCAGGCTCTGGATTGAAACCCCCGCTTGCTCTTTCAGGAGTTCACCATGGCAGCCCCCCAGACCGAAACGCCCAAAGCCGAACTGCCGGACCCGCAGGAAGTTGCTCGAACCTACGCTGAAGTGGCTCAACGCGCCTCCAAGCTGCTCACCGAGCACATGCAGCGCGAGAGCAAGCGCGGCATCCAGCCGCCCTCGGATGAGCTGGGCGTGGCGCAGGCCTTCCTAGACATGATGAACAAGCTGCTGGCCGACCCCTACCGCCTGGCCACGGCGCAGATGAATCTGGTGTGGGATTACTTCTCGCTGTGGCAACACTCCATGCAGCGCCTGTGGGGTCTCTCGCCAACGCCGGTGGCGGCGCCCGACAAATCCGACAAGCGTTTCAAGCATGAAGACTGGCAGGACCATTTCCTGTTCGACTTCATCAAGCAAAGCTACCTGATCACTGCCCGCCACATTCACGACACCGTATCCAGCGTCGACGGGCTGGACGAAGAGAGCCAGCAGAAGGTGAACTTCTACACGCGCCAGTACATCGACGCACTGGCCCCCTCCAACTTCGCCTTCACCAACCCGGAAGTCTTTCAGGAAACCATGCGCTCGCATGGCCAGAATCTCATCAAGGGCTTCAACAACCTCTTGCGTGATGTAGAAGAAGGGGACGGCAAACTGCGCATCCGCATGACCGACACCAGCGCTTTCGAACTCGGCAAAAACGTCGCCACCACGCCGGGCAAAGTCGTGTTCCAGAACGACATGATGCAGCTCTTGCAGTACACCCCCAGCACCACCAAGGTGAATACCCGCCCGCTGCTGATCGTGCCGCCCTGGATCAACAAGTACTACGTGCTCGACCTGCGCGACAAGAACTCCTTCATCAAGTGGGCCGTGGATCAGGGCAATACCGTGTTCGTGATCAGCTGGGTAAATCCGGATGCCCGCCATGCTGAAAAGAGTTTCGACAGCTATCTCTCCGAAGGCGTGCTGGCCGCCCTCGACGCCGTGCTCGAGCAGACTGGCGTAAAAGAAGTGAATGCCGCCGGCTACTGCCTGGGCGGCACCCTGCTGGCCAGCACCCTGGCCTACATGGCCGCCAAGAAAGACAAGCGCATCGCCTCGGCGACCTTCTTCACCACCTTGCTGGACTTCTCCCAGCCGGGCGAGCTGGGCGTATTCATCGACGAGCCGCAGGTGCAAGGCCTCGAAAAGAAAATGGCCGCGCGCGGCTATCTCGAAGGCAGCGAAATGGCTACCACCTTCAACATGCTGCGTGCCAATGACCTGATCTGGTCCTTCGTGGTGAACAACTACCTGATGGGCAAGGACCCCTTCCCCTTCGACCTGCTCTACTGGAACTCGGATTCCACACGCCTGCCGGCCAAGATGCACAGCTTCTACCTGCGCAAGATGTATCTCGAGAATGCCCTCAGCGAGCCGGGTGGCATCGAGCTGTGTGGCGTGAAGATCGATCTCTCCAAAATCAACGTGCCCTGCTACTTCATCTCCACCATCGAAGACCACATCGCGCCCTGGAAGAGCACCTATCTCGGTGCGCTGCGCCTGGGCAAGACACCGCGCTTCGTGCTCGGTGGCTCCGGCCATATTGCCGGCATCGTCAACCCGCCAGTTGCCAACAAGTACGGCTTCTGGGTGCGTGAAGACGGCAAGCTGCCGGACAACAGCGAGGACTGGCTAAAGGATGCCAGCCACCAGGCCGGCTCGTGGTGGACCGACTGGCAGGCCTGGGCACAGGCACAGGATCCGGGCCAGGTTGCCGCCCGTGATCCCGCCACGGGCAAACTACCGGTGCTCGAAGATGCACCGGGTAGCTATGTGAAAGCGCGCCTGGACAAGGCACCGCGCTAAACGACGACCCCATGTGCAAAGGGGCGCATGCCACAAGGCTGCGCCCCCTTTCTTTGGTTTCGCCAGCCCGGCCTCAGCCCAGAGCAGTATCCAACACCATCATAAGAACAAAACCCGCCATCAGGCCCAGTGTGGCCGGCGTCTGATGGCCATTGCGGTGGGTTTCCGGAATTACTTCGTGTGACACCACGAAGATCATCGCCCCGGCCGCCAGTCCCAGGCCCACGGGATAAGCCAAGGCAAAGCCCCCGGCCAGACCGAGCCCCAGCACGGCTCCCAGCGGCTCCATCAGACCGGACAGCATGGCCAGCAGCACGGCACGAAGATTGCCGACCCCCGCAGCCCTGAGCGCCATCACCACCGCCAGCCCTTCCGGAATATCCTGAATCGCAATCGCCGTCGCCAGCGGCAAGCCGACCGATACATCGCCACGTGCGAAGCCCACGCCCATTGCCATGCCTTCGGGCAGGTTGTGCAACGTGATCGCCAGCACGAAGAGCCACACCCGGTTCAAGCGTTCCGCGCCCGGCCCGCAATCACCGCAGCTCTCATGCGTGTGCGGCGTGAACTGGTCCAAACCCAGCATCAGCAAAACCCCAAGCCCCAGCCCCCCCGCGACCACCAACGCCCCTAATACGCCACTCCCGGTAAGCGTTTCGGCGGCAGCGATGCCCGGCAGGATCAAGGAGAAGGAGCTCGCGGCCAGCATCATCCCGGCAGCAAAACCGAGCATGCAGTCTTCCGCTTTCTGCCCCACATTACGCAGCACCAGGCCACTCGCAGCCCCCAGTGCGGTCGTGGCAAACCCCGCCAGACCGGCCAGCATGCCCTGCCGCACCCCGGGCGCCGCCACACCGGCAAACAGGCTGACAACACTCTGCACCAGCAACAGCAAGACCAGCCCCCCCGCCAGCAACAAACCCGCCGCGGTAAAAGGGTGTTTGCGCGCGTGATCCAGCCAGCTGGCACGAAAAGAGGAATTGGCAAGGGCGGTGGCGGCGGTATTCATGGCAGGCATCGAGCAAGCGGGAGAGCGTCGATTGTCGCGCCAAATGCAACTAGCCGGTGCTATTAACACGATTGCCAGCCAGCAACTGCCCACTAAGTCGCACGACTCAAAAAAACCGCAATCCCGATCAAGAAAAATCAGAATCACGTCTCTAGTGTGACCGGTAACCGGCGACTTTTCAGTCGCACGGTATCAATAATACGGAGACAAAAATGAAGAAATTCCCAGCCTTGGCAGCTTCCTTGCTGCTCAGCCTGACGCTCACTGCCTGCGGCGGTGGCGGCAGTTCAGGCGACACCGCTACCAGCAGCACAGCCAGCTCAACCAGATCCTCCGCTGCAGCCTCGAGTGGCAGCTCTCTCGCCGCCAGCTCAGCGGCGACCAGCTCCAGTTCGCTTGGCGACTCCAGCAGTTCGGCCACCTCCAGCACAGCCTCAAGCAGCGCTACGACCGGCGGCGTAACCATCCACATGCTGGGTGACTCGACGATGACGATCTATACCGAAGATCGTCGGCCGCAGATGGGCTGGGGCGAAAAGCTGCCCATGTTCTTCAATAGCAGCGTGACCGTAAAGAACTGGGCTCTGGGCGGGCGCAGCTCGCGCAGCTTCTATAACGAAGCAACCCGTTGGCCGGCAATCCTGCCCGTCATCAATGCCGGCGATTACGTAATCATCCAGTTCGCTCACAACGACCAGAAATACGGTTCGGACTACGCCGTCTATGGCACTTACGCCTTCTGCAGCGACGGCAGCGGCGACGGTGAAGCCTGCACGGGTGCAGTTGACGCACTGGATAGCAGCGCTCAGAAGAACGAGCACTCCTATTACCAGTACCTCAAGCAATATGTGTCTGAAATCAAGGCCAAGGGGGCCTACCCCATCCTGATGTCGCCCATCGTGCGCAAGTATTTCAGCGGTAGCTCAATCACGGCCGAAGGCCAGCACAATGTCGCCATCAAGGGCACCGAAACCTATGTCCGCGGTGACTACCCCGCAGCCATGAAAGCCGTGGCCACCAAGTACGGCGTGCCCTTTGTCGACCTGACCGCAGAAACCAAGAGCATCGTAGAGAGCTATGGTGATACCGCTGCAACCGCCAACCTCTACATCGCCGCCGACAGCACGCACCCGCAGGTTCTCTTCGCCACGCTGATCGCCAAAAAAGCTGTCGAAGGCATGAAGAGCCTGAACATCCTGAAGCCTTACATGGTGGATGTCAGCTCGCTGGTGGCCAGCCCCAGCTCACTCGCCTGGAGCACCCGCTACGTTAATGTGGCGTCGACCAAGTCGATCACGCTCTCGGCTTTTGATCTGGCACCTGCCGCCGGAACCGTCACCGCCACATCGCCCTCCAGCGCCTTCGAGCTTTCACTCGACCAGACGACCTGGAGTAACGCGGTCACGGTGAACTACACCAACGCCGCCTTTACCAAGACGCTCTATGTGCGCTTTACGCCGACCGCGGTGCAGGACTACAGCGGCAATATCAGCTTCTCCCAGGCAGGGAGTTCGCTCGGAACCGTGGCGGTAAGCGGCAGCGGTGTAGCCGCAGGTGCGGGCGTTGACTCCTACGCCACCTGGTTTACGGCGGGGACCTCAGTGACAGCCGTGACAGATGGCCTGGTGACCGCTTCCGATGTGCTGGCCAGCGACCTGACCGCCACAACCTCGAAAGTCATCGCGGTAGATGGACAGGACACAACGGTTGCCCGCTACTCGGTGAACACCTGGGCAAGTCGGGACGAAGGCAAGTATCTGGAGTTCGCGGTCACCCCCAGCGGGGCCTTCAGCGTCTCGGCGATTTCGGCCTATCTCACCACCAGCGGTGGCTCCACCGTTGTTGCCGACATGGACTATTCCACCGACAAGGTGAGCTGGACCAAGCTCAACTCGACAACCCTGGCGTTCAGCAAGGACACCATGACAAAGCTTGAGTACAGCACCACGATTCAGGTCGCCGCAACTGGCACGCTCTACCTGCGCATTTACCCCTGGAACACCTCTGGCTCTGCCACCACCACCGGTAAATCGCTCGGCTTGTACGGCGTGAAAATCTTCGGCAAAGTTTCCCAGTAAATACAACACCGACCAGCAGGCCGGGCCTTGGTGCCCGGCCTTTTTCATGCTGGGCCATTGCGGTTTTCCCGAGCGGGTGCAAACCGCCTGAGCTAACTCAAGCAGGGCTTGTCCGAACTGCCCATGAGCCCCATCGAAAGCCTAAGATGCGCATACATCACCCGAGGAGAGGCTCATGCCCGTCACCCCCGAATTGCTCGATGAACTCAACACCCTGCTGCGCTTTGATCTCGATACCAATCAGCAAGGCATCAAGATTCACCATGATGCACCTGCAGCCATCGCCGCCTCCGCCCAGCGCCTGCATGACAAGGGCCTGATCACCCAGATCGATGGCGGCTATCTGACTCCGCTCGGCCGTCATGCCGCCGAACACGCCCAGACCCTGATCTCCATTCTCACCACCTCGCCCGGGCTCGGCAACACGCCCTGAGCACCGTTGCCCGGGTCCGGCCATGCCGGACTGCGGGTAAGTTCCGCTCCTTACGTCGGCCGTGCACTTCCACCGCGCCGGCCCGCAGCGCCCGCGCACGCGCCCGCTTGCAACAATCCTCCCTGACAAGAAGATGGCATCAGGGAGAAAAACATGCTCAGAAATTTGCTTACGCTCACGCTGTCGCTGGGCCTGCTCGCCGCATGCGGCGGCGGCGGTGGCAGCAACGCAGGTCAGGCAGCCGGGAGTTCCACCACCAGTTCGGGGCAGAGCAGCGCAGCCGCGAGCAGCGCCGCCAGTGCCAGCTCGATGGCAGCCTCTGTTGCCAGCAGCAAAACCTCCAGCACGGCCACCCAAAGCAGTGCAGGCTCCTCGGCTGCAGCAAGTTCGCTTGCTGCCTGCAGCGGCAGTTTTATGGGTCACAGCAAGCTGCTAATCGGCGCACAGATGGAAGACGCTACCGCGACGGCGGCCCCCTTCGATGTACGCTACCGCTATCTGGCCGGCGGCATCCGCGATGCAGGCTCATGCACCGCCAGTTGCGACGGCAGTTGTGGCAGTTGGTGGGGGTGCTGGCAAGACACCAGCAAGGCACCTGGCCAGTACATTCTGAGCCATATCCAGACTACCGGCAGCGCGACCTGGCAAGGCAAGGCCCGTGCGCAGATTCCGGCCATCACTTATTACGAACTCCTGCATGGCGCGAAGACCAGCGAAGGCGCTGCGGAAGTGGCTGCCATCAACGACGCGGCCTTCCTTACCCGCTACCTCGACGACTGGCGCTTCCTGTTGCAGACGATCGGTGGCAACCAGGCCCTGCTGCATATCGAGCCGGATTTCTGGGGTTTCGTCCGCCAGAGCAATGCTAGTCCGCAACTGGTGCCGGCCAAGGTCAGCAGCGCCAATCCGACCGATTGCGGCTCACAGGCCAACACCGCCACCGGTCTGGCCAAATGCATGATCGCCATGGTGCGCAAGTACGCCCCGAACGCCAAGGTCGGCCTGCACGCCTCACCCTGGCTCAGTGGTACAAGTGGCGACGGCATCGCCACCGGCAACTTCATGGTGGCGCTCGGCGCAGCTGATGGCGATTTCGTCGTCACCGATCCATCGGATCGCGACGCGGGCTACTACGACAGCATTGGCCAGAACCGCTGGTGGACCGACACCAGCGCAGCCGCCTATCTGGCCTGGAGCAAAGCCGTCTCCGATACCGTGGGCAAACCCAGCGTCATGTGGCAGATCCCGCTGGGGAATGCGGCACAAACCAATACGACCAACCACTGGAAGGACAATCGTGTTGACTACCTGTTCAGCCACCTGACCGAGGTCCGCAACGCCAAGGTCGTCGCCCTGCTCTTCGGTGCCGGCGACAGCAACCAGACCACGCCGGAAAGCGACGGCGGCAACCTGATCAGCCAGACCACCAGCTATTGGCAAGCGGGTGGCACGCCGCTGTGCCAGTAAGCACGCGCTGAAAACAAAACGCCCGGACAAGTCCGGGCGTTTTTCATTCGACAGGCGGAAATTACGCAGCCTTGGTGACTTCCGCGTAGGCCCATTCCAGCCAAGGCAGCACGGCTTCCAGATCGGCGGTTTCCACCGTGGCGCCGCACCAGAAGCGCAGGCCGCTCGGGGCATCCTTGTAAGCGCCGATGTCATACGCAACGCCTTCCTTGTCGAGCAGCTTCACCAGGGCCTTGACCTGATCCGGCGTGGCGTCGAGCGAGAAACACACCGAGGTGTTGGAGCGCGACACTTCGTCCTTGGCGAGGAAGTGGATCCACGGCGTTTTGGCGACAAAGCGCTCGAACACGGCGAGGTTGTCATTGCTGCGCTTGATCAGTGCCGGGACGCCACCGATGGAGTCGACCCAAGCCAGCGCATCCAGATAGTCTTCGTTGGCGATCATCGACGGGGTGTTGATGGTGGCGCCTTCAAAAATTTCGGTCATCAGCTCGCCGCCCTTGGCGATGCGGAAGATCTTCGGCAGCGGCCAGCTCGGCTTGTAGTCCTTGAGGCGTTGCACGGCGCGCGGCGACAGGATCAGCATGCCGTGAGCACCTTCACCACCCAGTACCTTCTGCCAGGAGTAAGTAACGACATCCAGCTTGTCCCACGGCATTTCCATGGCGAACACGGCGGAGGTGGCGTCGCACAGGGTCAGGCCTTCGCGGTCAGCGGGGATCCAGTCGCCGTTCGGCACTTTCACGCCGGAGGTGGTGCCGTTCCAGGTGAACACGATGTCGTTCTTGGCATCCCACTGGGCGAAATCCGGCAGTTCGCCGTAAGGGGCGCTGAAGTTGCGCACGTCCTTGAGCTTGAGCTGCTTGACGATGTCGGTCACCCAGCCTTCCCCGAAGGATTCCCAAGCAAAGGTGTCCACCGGGCGGGCACCGAGCAGGTTCCACATGGCCAGCTCGAACGCACCCGTGTCAGACGCCGGCAGGATGCCGACGTGGTAGTCCGCCGGGATGCCCAGCAGGCGCTTGGTTTCGGTGATGGCCTTGGCCAGACGGGCCTTGCCCAGGGAGCTGCGGTGCGAGCGGCCGAGAATGTCCTTCGGCAGATTGGCCAACGAGTAGCCAGGACGCTTGGCGCAGGGGCCCGAAGAGAAGTTCGGCGAGTTCGGTTTGATGGTGGGTTTCACGGCAGACTCCAGTGAAGAAGGAAAATTCTGAGTCCGCCATTGTAGTCCGGCGGGCGCGGGAGGGGAAACCGCTAGCCGGCTACGATTTTTCTTGCCCCCTCTTCCGACATCCGGCCGCTTAACAAGCTGGCCTGCCCCTAAACTGGCCTGTCACGCAATCCATCTACCAGTGACCTAGGGATGCCCATGCCGGCACGTTCGTTGATCAAGACAGTCACGCTGGCCCTGCTGCTGCCTGGAATGGCAATGGCCGCGCCGCAACTGAGGCTGCATAACGCGCTGGCCAAGTGTGTGAGCATCGAGATGACGCCGCCGCAATCAAGACACCAGCAGCTGATACTGGAGGCGGATTTCCGGATCAAGCAAGCAACAGCGGCCTGTGGCTGCACCTCGATGCGAGTCGCCTGGCACAGCGAGCTTGCGGGCGAAACCCTGAGCCAAGAGCGCTTTAGTCTTTCAGGCAACACGCACAAGCGGCTGGTACTGGGTGCAACCGACCGCACACAGGGCCTGAGCGAAATGAACCTGCATTTCAGCTGCGCAGCAGAGTAAGCGCGAAATGAAAACGGGAGGCCGAAGCCTCCCGCAGAGCTTTACTCAGGCTTGCCGGATCAGAAGCTCGTCACGTCCGACGGGCTGACATCACAGTAAGCAGTGTTGAAAAACTCGCCGTACTTCTCGGTCGAGCCATTGCCCTTTTCGATGCCCTTCCACTCCTCGCAGATCCGCGGCTTGGAGGTGATGGCCGAGGTCCACACCAGGCCCTTGACCTTCAGGTTACGGATCGTGGCCTTGTCACCATAGTTACGGTTCAGGCCCACTACGGTGCTGCTGATCGTGCCATTAATGGTTACGTTGTTGATCTGCACATAGCGCGGACCGCCGTTGCTGGTGCAGTCCCCGCAGGAACGCCACAACTTGCCAACCGCGCCATAGGTGTTGAAGTTCTCGATCACAAAGGTGCTGTTCTTCGAGTTGTGCTGGAAGGTCTTGTCCTGCGCAGCATTGGCCGAGCCACCCGAGATCGTGAAGGTACCGCCCTCAGATTTGTTGGTCGCAGCATCCTCACACACGTCTTCCCACACCACATTCTCAGCCCGGCAATTGCCAGATACGCAGTGAATGCCATCGGCCGCATTGGCGTTGATGCGTACATTCTTGATGGTGGCATTCTTCAGCGTGAACAGCGGTTGCTGGGATTCGCTGCCGCCATTGCAGGAAGTCCCGACAGTGATGCCACCGCAATCGACGGTAGCATTTTCGATGGTGCTGCCAGGCGCGCATGTATTGGTGGCAACACTGGATGCGGCGCTGCTAGCCGCCGAGCTGGCCTTGCTCGATGACGCAGCGCTGGAAGCCGTCGCACTGCTCGAAGCAGCAGCACTCGAAGCAACGCTGGATGCGCTGGAGGCACTCGAAGTGCCGGAAGGCACCGAACACTCATTGGTACCGCCGGCCACCTTGGTGCCCGTGCCGAAGGTGACTTCACCACACACGAAACTGCCCGAGAGCGTCTTGTAGGTGAATTTGTCCGCACGGCCATAAGCCACGCTCGTATTGGCCGGCACACTGCAGGTTTTACCTTCGCTGCAGATCGTGACATAACCAGCGGGGCGGTTGGCCGCCTGGGCCGCACCAATGCTTGCCAGAGCCGTCAAGCCCAGCATGAAGTACTTGATTGTCATTGCTTGTCTCCTGAGATTTATTGTCTGGCGCTCATGCGCCATTTTTTGTACTGCACCGGGGGGATGACACCCCTTCCGGTGCATTCAGGCTAGATCAGGCCTTAAAAAACGCAAACTGCGCTCGTCAGAAAGATCAAGTTTTGTGCGCTGCAAGATCAGCATGAAAGTCACGCTCAGCGAGTTTTTCAAGCTGCTAATCAGCATGCGTTTTGCGCAGAAATCGCGCCGGCGCCGCCTTGTCGCCAGAAAATCCCGTAGAATCCGCCCCGTCATCGGGGAGTAGCCACCCGCAGCAAGCGGGCCCAGCGTCAACAGACTTGGTCGCAAGACCATGGCGCTGGGAGCCAAGCCAGGTTCGGCGAGACCTTTGACTGTTGCGGTGTCGATGCAGGTCGACGGGTCGCGGCAGTCATTGTGTTCGTCCGTCGGCCTGCCTCGTAATGACTCACATGGAAGCCTTCCTCGTCTCCACGGGCATCGTCGCCCTCGCCGAAATGGGCGACAAGACGCAGCTGCTCGCCCTCGTGCTCGCCGCACGCCTCAAGAAGCCCCTGCCGATCTGCCTGGGCATCCTTGCCGCCACACTGGTCAATCACGCCTGCGCAGCGGCTGTCGGGCAATGGATCACCCTGCATCTCGGCGCGGATGCCATGCGCTGGATCCTCGGCGTGTCCTTCCTCGCCATGGGCGCCTGGATGCTGATCCCGGACAAGCTGGATGACGACGATGCCCCCAAGCCGGCGCGCTTCGGCGCCTTCCTGACCACTACCATCGCCTTCTTCATCGTCGAAATGGGTGACAAGACCCAGATCGCCACAGTCGCGCTGGCAGCCAAGTATTCCGCACTGGCCTGGGTGGTGGCCGGCACGACCGTCGGCATGATGCTGGCCAATGCGCCGGTGGTGTATTTCGGCGACAAGCTGACGAAGATTGTGCCGATCAAGGTCGTGCACATCGTCTGCGCGCTGATTTTCGCTGCGCTGGGCATGGCCGCCCTGCTGAATCTGGGCGAAATGCTCTGATCAGAGCCAATTCTGTGCGGCTTCGAGCGCAATCAAGGCCTGCTTGCGCTCGATGCCCCAGCGATAGTCACTGAAATCTCCACTCTCACGAATCACCCGATGGCAGGGGATCAGCGCAGCAATGGTATTGGCGCCAATCGCACTGCCAACAGCGCGGGCGGCCTGTGGCTTGCCCAGAGCACGGGCGATCTGACCATAACTGGCCAGATCGCCCGGCGGAATACGCAACAAGGCCTGCCAGACCTGAATCTGGAAATTGCTGCCACGCAGCAGCAGATGCAGGGGTGCCGAGCCCGGCAACCGCTGGAAGGCTGCATTCAGCGTGCGCTGGGCCGCATCCGGTTCATGGCACAGACGGGCTCTGGGCCATTCCTCACGCAAGACAGCCAGGGCAGCCGCTTCCGCCAGAAATTCGAGGCGGCAGATGCCCCGTGGGGTCAGGGCCACGAAAGCTTGGCCAAGGGGCGTAAGGCCGCTGCCATAGAGAATGTCCAGCCCGGCCCCGCCTTGCGCCACCTCACCGGGCGTAACGGCCTCGCAGGTCACCATCAGGTCATGCAGACGACCAGGGCCGGACAATCCGCTGGCGAGACTGGCCTCCAGGACCGAGGCGGAAGCCCGCAGGCGCCGACGCGCCTCCTCCTTGCTCAGGAACTGCAGGAAGCGCTTGGGGCTCACGCCCGCCCAGGCACTGAACAGGCGCTGCAGATGAAAGCTGGACAAGCCCAGCGCATCCGCCAGCACAGCTAGATCGGGCTGCTCGCGGGCATGTTCGCGCAGGAAGCGAATGGCCTGCGCGATGGTGGCGTAAGCCTCGCTCTGAGTGGCCGCAGAATGAATGGGGAGATCGGATGGCATGCGCGAAGTGTCGCAGCCGGTAGCGCCGGCCGCCACCCGATTCTTGCTAGAGCCCCGGCGGGCGCTGCATTTCCTCGAACACGGTGGCCGAGGTGTCGACGATGAAAGGCGTCTCCGGCAGGTTCTGATAGAACCATTCGGCGATCACCAGCTCACCTTGGCCGCGCTCGAAGGGGCCGATGTGGGCCAGGTCGCCGTTCATGAGCTTGCAGTCGAAGTAGCGCAGACGATCCTCGCCCATCAGACGGATCGAGTGGATCTTCTCCAGCGCGATGCGATCCACGCGCATCGGCCGGCTGGCCGGATTGCGGAAATACAGGAAGCCGTCGAGTACTTCGATGATGGCCACGCCCACCAGCGGCCCACGCGTGAAACGGCGCACCAGCTGATAGGCAAGGATGGCCACGATCAGACCACCCACGACTTGTTTGCCAGTGCCATCCAGATTGCCGCCTAAAAGAACGAAGACCAGACACACCACGCCGACTGCGACACTCACCCACAGGGTGCGCTCGGCCTGCTTGACCGAGCGCTCATGCAACTTTTTGCTCATGGAATCCTTATTTTGCGAGCGGCTCGGTGCGGCCAACCAGATGCAGCACATTACCTTCTGGGTCGCGGAAGAAGAACAGCTGCACGCCATTCTCCAGCGCCTTGTAGTCCTCCAGCACTTCGACGCCACGGCCCTTCAGGCGGCCAGCGCCCTCGGCCACATCCGCCGCATTCATGCGCAGCGCGATGTGACGGATACCCTGAGCGCGATAGTGCTCGGTGCCGATCTCACGCTCGGCCTGGATGAACTCGATGATTGAGCTGCCATCGGCTGCCAGCACAAAGGCCGTGCCATGACCATCGTCGCGCACGATCAGCTGGAACTTGAGCGCGTCGATATACCAGGCGCGCAGCGCCTCCGGATCCCTGGCGATGATGCAGGTGTGCTCGATGCCCTGGATCAGCACGTTCTTCGGTGCGTCGGCAAGGCGCGGCGGCATCGCCAGCGAGAGGCGGTTGGGGCGCGAGATCAGGTGCAGGATGTTGCCGTCCGGATCACGGAAGTGATAAGTCGCCAGACCTTCCGGGAACTGGTGTGGCGTTTTGCCAATGGTTTCCACGCCGCTTTCGCCCAGGCGATGCACCGCCTCACCAAAATCATGCGCATCCACCGCCAGCGCGATGTGGCGCAAGCCGCTGTCCTTGACCTGGGGCTTGCCGGCACACAGCGAAGGCTCCTGGCTCGGCACCAGCTCGATCATCGAGCCGTTGGCCATGAGCAGGAAATACACACCTGCGCCGTTATCCAAGATGCACTTCATGTCGAGATTCTTCACATACCAGTCACGCAGGCGCGTGGTGTCGGCAGAAAAAACCGCAACGTGTTCGATGCCCTGATAGATCGCCATGGAATTGCCTCGGGAAACGGGTGGGTGGCAGCAGCCTGGCAAACCGCGCCCGGCTGTCCGTGAAATGCTTCGGAAGCTTGCTGCGCGCAATCCTAGCTTTTTTTCGCGATCTCGTAACGCGGCAAGCGCAAACTGATTGCAATGCTCAGCGCGGCCATGATCGCGCAGAGCACGAAGCCAAGGTGGATTCCGCCCACCAGTGCGTGACGCGCCTGCTCGATCAGCGCCGCTGCATCAAAGCCCAGCCTGCCCGCCAGCTCGGCCAACGCCTGCTGATCAGCCGCCCGGATCAGAATCTGTGGCGTATCCATCAGGCTCTCCAGTGCCGCTGACTCCAGCTTCAGGGCTGCCACCGCCCCTCCTGCATCGTGCGCGTAGCGGGCATTGACCATCACGCCAGCAATGCCCACGCCGAGCATGCTGCCGATCATCCGGGTGGTCTGGATCAGCGCCGAGCCCACGCCCAGATCACGCTTGCCCGCCACGGCCATCATCTGCAGGGTCAGGTTGGGCAGTTGAAAGCCCAGGCTGAAGCCGCACAGGGCAAATTGCAGCAGGATCTGCCAGTTCGGCGCGCCCGGCCCGAGCAGACTCAGGCACAGGCAGCTGACCAGCGTGCCGATCTGGCCCCAGGCAATCACCCGCTCGGCGCGCGCGACGCGCGGCAGAATGCGGCCATTCACGATGCTGCCGAGCGTGATGCACACCAGCAGCGGCGTCATCAGATAACCGGCCTGTTTGGGTGAGAAGCCAAAACCGCCTTGCAGCAGCAGCGGCGAGTAGAACACCAGCACGAACATCGACAACCCGGTCAGCAAGCCCAGCACCATCAGCTTCAGCGCATCACGATTGGCGAAGAGGCGCGGCGGAATGATCGGCGAAGCGGAATGGTGCTGATGCCACACGAAGAGCGCCCCGCAAAAGATGGCGCCCAACATCAGGGCCGGGCCACGCCAGTCGGCAAAGCCATGGGTCTGGATCGCTTCCGAGCCGAGCAACAGGGTCGTCACGCTCACCGCCAGCAGCAGGGCACCGAGCCAGTCGATGCTGCGGTCGCCCTCCTCGTGATGCACGATGTGGGGCAGATAGCGCCACACCATAGGCAGCGCCAGCACGGCCACCGGCAGATTGATGGTGAACACCGAACGCCAGCCGAAATGCTCAGTGAGCCAGCCACCCAGGGTCGGCCCGAGCGCCGAGGCCACGCCGAAACTGGCCGACAGCAGCACCTGCCAGCGCACGCGCTGGGCGCGGTCCGGGAACAGATCCGGTACGCAGGCAAAAGCCACGCCCACCAGCATGCCACCGCCAATGCCCTGCAGACCGCGCGCCAGCATCAGCTGCGTCATGCTGCCGGCGAAGCCGCAGGCTGCCGAAGTGACCGTAAAAGTGATGATCGCCGCCAGCACGAAAGGCTTGCGGCCATACAGATCGCCGAGCCGCCCGGCAATCGGAATCGTGATTGCGCTGCCCAGTAGATAGGCCGAGGCGATCCACGGATAGAGATCGTAGCCCTGCAGCTCGGCCACGATGCGCGGCATCGCGGTGCCGACCACGGTCGAATCCAGCGCAATCAGGATGATCACCAGACAGATGCCCAGCATTGCGGCCAGCGAGGCACGGAAAGAGCGGGGTGCATGTTCCATTTCAGAGCTCCTCGCTGCGGACTCGCAGCCCTTGCACCAGGGACTCCAGCGCGGCTCCGATCAAGCCATGCTGATCATCCGGAATGCCGGCAAACAAGCCCTCGGTCCGCGCGGTAAGCAGCGCATCGAACTTGCGCGCCTCGGCCAGTCCGGTTTTGGTCAGGTGCAGTTGCAGGCAACGCCGGTCCTCTGGCAAGGGCTCGCGCGTGACCAGCCCTTCCTCCACAAAGCGATCCACGATGCGGCTGATCCAGCTCTTGTCCAGCCCGGCCACGCGCCCAAACTCCCCCTGCGTCAGCGGCCCGCTGCGCAGCAGAAGCATCAGCAAGCGATGGTGCTGTGAATAGCCCAGCGCGTGCGTGTGGCGGCGCTGGTCGAGAAGATAGAGACGGATGAGTTCGCGCAGCTGCTGAGCGAGAACCTGCTTTGGATCGAGGGAGGGCATGGGGAGATTCTTTGGTTGCTATACGCAACAGTCTAGCAAGATGGTTGCTAATAACAACCGTCTTAACCTTCCATTACAGAGTCACCTCCACTGCGCGAACGCCTCGTAAGACGGCCGAAACATGCCGCGCACTGAACCGGCGGCAGCCCCAGCAGTCCAATCAGCCACTTTGCAGCCACACACGGAGAAACTCATGCAATGCCCCGTCTGTACCGACAAAACCCTGATCATGAGCGAGCGCCAAGGTATAGAAATCGACTATTGCCCTGGCTGCCGGGGGATCTGGCTAGATCGTGGCGAGCTGGACAAGATCATTGAGCGCAATGCCGCCGAGCAGGCGCCCGCCGGCGCTTCACGCCCCGTCGCGCCAGCCTCTGCACCACCTCCTCAGCACACACCGCGCCCACAGCACGACGAGCACTACCGCCACAAGCGCAAGAAGAGCTTCTTCGAGGAGCTGTTCGACTGAGAGCCCTCTTTCTTGCCCATCCGATGCAAAGCAAACGGGCCGCCATGCGGCCCGTTTTCACGTCTGATGCTGCCGCACGAAGCGGCGTGGGTCAGCGGTACTGGTTGATGTCGTCGCGGGTGGCGATGGCGACTTTGCGGGCCTGCTCGGCGAAGTCTTCACCCTTGCCGGCGTAGAGGATGGCGCGCGAGGAGTTGATCATCAGGCCAAGGCCGGCGGCGGTCTTGCCCGCATTCACTGTGGCCTGCACGTCGCCGCCCTGTGCGCCGACGCCGGGCACCAGCAGGGGCATGTCGCCGATGATGGCGCGCACGTCAGCCAGTTCCTGCGGGAAGGTGGCGCCAACGACCAGCGCGGCCTGACCGTGCTTGTTCCACTTCTCGGCAACCAGCCCGGCAACGTGTTGGTACAGCTTCTTGCCGCCATCGACCGTGAGGTTCTGCAGGTCGGAGCCGCCGGGGTTGGAGGTGCGGCAGAGCACGATGAGGCCACAATCCGGGTACTCGAGGTAGGGCTCGACCGAGTCGAAGCCCATGTAGGGATTCACGGTGAGCGCGTCGGCCTGATAGCGCACGAAGGCTTCGCGAGCGTACTGGGCCGCAGTGGCGCCGATGTCGCCGCGCTTGGCGTCGAGGATGACGGGGATGTCCGGGTACTCGGCGTGGATGTAGTCGATCAGTGCTTCAAGCTGGGCCTCGGCGGATTCGCCGGCGAAGTAGGCGATCTGCGGCTTGAAGGAGCAGGCGACGTCGGCGGTGGCATCGACGATGGCTTTGCAGAACTCGTAGATCGCGTCCGGCTTGCCTTGCAGATGGGCGGGAAACTTGGCGAGATCCGGGTCCAGGCCCACGCAGAGCAGGGAGTTGTTCTTTTGCCAGGCGGCGGCGAGGTCGTCGATGAAGGCCATGGTGAGTCCAGCAGAGAGGGGAGTGGCCCGATTTTACCGCAGCGGGCTGCGGGTTATTGCCCACAGGCATAAGGACATTCAAAACAGGGGCTTTCCAGTACCGGTCCCACCGCGCAGAATCCACCTCCTTCATCACGGAGGAATATTCATGCGCTTCGATACGCTGGCCATCCATGCCGGTTACAGCCCGGACCCCACCACCAAGGCCGTGGCGGTGCCGATCTACCAGACCACCAGCTACGCCTTCGACGACACCCAGCACGGCGCCGACCTCTTCGACCTGAAGGTGAAGGGCAACATCTACACGCGCATCATGAACCCCACCACCGACGTGCTGGAGCAGCGCGTGGCCGCGCTGGAAGGCGGCATAGGTGCGCTGGCGCTGGCCTCGGGGCAGGCGGCGATCACCTACGCGATCCTCACCATCGCCGAGGCGGGCGACAACATCATCGCCACCAGCGCGCTTTACGGCGGCACCTACAACCTCTTCGCCCACACTCTGCCGCAGTACGGCATCACGGTGAAATTCGTCGATGCGTCTGATCCGCAGGCCGCTGCCGCACTGATCGACGAGCGCACCAAGGCGATCTACTGCGAATCCATCGGCAACCCGCTTGGCAACGTGGTGGATTTCGCCGCCTTCGCCGAAGTGGCGCATGCCGGTGGCGTGCCGCTGATCGTGGACAACACCGTGCCTTCGCCCTACCTGACCCGCCCGATCGAGCACGGCGCAGATATCGTGGTGCATTCGCTGACCAAGTACATGGGCGGCCATGGCACCAGCATCGGCGGCATCATCGTCGACTCGGGAAAATTCCCGTGGGCCGAGCACAAGGCGCGCTTCAAGCGCCTGAACGAGCCGGAAGTGAGCTACCACGGCGTGGTCTACACCGAGGCGCTGGGCCCGGCGGCCTTCATCGGCCGTGCCCGCACGGTGCCGCTGCGCAATATGGGCGCCTGCATTTCGCCCTTCAACGCCTTCCTGATCCTGCAGGGGCTGGAAACGCTGGCGCTGCGCATGGATCGCCATGTGGAGAACGCCACCAAGGTGGCCGAGTTCCTGCGCACGCATCCGAAGGCCGCTTGGGTCAATTACGCCGGCCTTGCCGATCATCCCTCGAAACCGCTGGTCGACAAGTATTTCGGCGGCAAGGCCTCGGGCCTGCTGACCTTCGGCGTGAAGGGCGGGCGCGAAGGCGGCGCGCGCTTCCAGGATGCATTGCAACTGATCACGCGTCTGGTGAACATTGGTGATGCGAAATCGCTGGCCTGCCACCCGGCTTCCACCACGCACCGCCAGCTTTCGGCCGAGGAGTTGAAGAAGGCCGGCGTGTCGGAAGACATGGTGCGCCTGTCGATCGGCATTGAGCATATCGACGACCTGATCGCCGATCTGGATCAGGCGCTGGCCGCCGTCTGAACGCATCTCACGCAGATCAAAAGAGCCGGCCACGTGCCGGCTCTTTTCATTGCAGGCTCAGCCGCAGGATCTGGCCCTCGGACTCGTCGGTGATGAGATAAAGCCAGCCATCCGGCCCCACGCGGATATCGCGTACCCGTTTGCCGACCGGGATGCGCTCGGCGCCGCTGATGCGCGTGCCATCCAGCGTCAGGCGGTGCACCGCCTGATCCTTCAGCGCCGCCACGAACAGGTTGCCGCGCCAGCCCGGGACTTTGTCGCCACTGTAGAAACTCATATTGCCCGGCGCGATGGAAGGATCCCAATAGCATTGCGGCTGGGCCATGCCGGGCTTCGCCTGACCCTCGCCGATCTTGAGCCCGGTGTAGTGGGTGCCGTAGCTGATCACCGGCCAGCCGTAGTTTGTGCCGGCAGCAAGCAGATTGATCTCGTCGCCACCTCGCGCACCATGTTCGACCAGCCACAAACGATCACTCCCGGGCTGGCGGACGAAGCCCTGCGGATTGCGATGGCCCAACGACCAGATTTCCGGCAACCAGCCGGCCTTGCCCGCGAAGGGATTGTCGGCCGGCACGCTGCCATCCGGATTCAGGCGGATCACCTTGCCGAGGCTTTGTTGCGGGTCTTGAGCCGGCTCGAATTTCTGCCGCTCGCCCAGCGCAGCGTAGAGCTTGCCGTCGGCACCCAACGCGAAACGCACGCCAAAGTGGCCGTTACCGGAAACCTTGGGCGTCTGCCGGTAGATCACGCGCAGCTCGCGCAAGGCCAAGCCCGCTTCATCCAGCCGGGCGCGCGCAATGGCGGTGCCGGCGCCCCCCTCGCCCGCTTCGGCGTAGCCCAGATAGACGAGACGGTTGCGGGCAAAATCCGGATCCAGCGCCACATCCAGCAGCCCGCCCTGCCCCTTTGCCAGCACCGCCGGTACGCCAGCGAGCGGAGCCGAAAGCTGGCCCTGCGATGTCACGATACGCAGCCGCCCGGGGCGTTCGCTGACCAGCATGCGGCCATCGGGCAGGAAGACCAGCGCCCAGGGGTTCTCCAGCCCGCGTGCCACTTCCGTGAGCTGGATGCGCCCCGGGCTCGGCACTGCTGCCACGGCATCACAGCGCGGAGCTTCAGCGGCCAGGGCGTTCAGGCTGGCAAGACCCGCGCTCAGGTATCGGACTATCCGCATCGTCGTACTCGCTCTTGTCAGGGTCAGGCTTCGACTGAATTGTAAAAGGCGGGTTCCCCCTTCAGAGAGTCGCAGCTACAGGATCTGTGGCCACTTCTGGCGGGACTGCCGCGAGCGCTCCAGGCCCGGGTTGCGCCAGGTCTACTCCCTTGCCGCCGCCCCCACCGTCCCCGCACACGCCGCCATGACGGCGGCGATGGCCAGCCACTGCAGGCCGGTCAGGCGCTCGCCCAGGATCACGAAACCCGCCAGCGCGCCGATAGCCGGCTCCAGGCTCACCAGGGTGCCGAAGGCGCGCGTCGTCAGGCCGCGCAGCGCGATCATCTCCAGCGAGTAAGGCAGCGCGCTCGACAGCAGCGCCACGCCCAGCCCCCACAGCGCCACGCTTAGGCTGAACCATTGTGGGCCCGCACTCCAGGCCCCGAAAGGCACCACCAGCACGGCCGCCGTGAGCATGCCTAACGACACTGACAAGCCGGCGTGCAGGTGCGACACGCGTTTGCCGGCCAGGATGTAGAGCGCCCAGAACACGGCCGCCAGCACTGCAAACCCCACGCCCACCGGATCCAGCCGCGCGCCGTGCGCGAAAGGGTTCAGCAACAGCACAATGCCCAGCGCCGCCAGCAGCACCCACACAAAGTGCCCGGCGCGCCGGGCCGAGAGCAGCGCCACCGCCAGCGGGCCGGTGAGCTCTATCGCCACACACACGCCCAATGGCAGGCTGCGCAAGGCGAGATAGAAGGACAGGTTCATTACCCCCAGCGCTGCGCCGTACTGCAGAACCCGCCCCAGCTCGGCACGCGCCGGCCAGTGCCGCCAGGGCCGCCACAACAAGGCCAGCAGCAAGGCCGAGCCGGTCAGGCGCCAGGCCGTGGTTCCCGCAGCACCAATCATTGGGAACAAGTGCTTGGCGAAGGACGAACCGATGCATAGCGCAGCCATGCTGCCCAGCAAGGCGAGCACAGACAGCAGCAGACTGGGGCGGGAAGCAGAGGGGTGCATGCGGCGCGAGAGGGAGAAGGCTCAGCCGCCAGGCTTGCCCTGCGGGCAGGATGGAAACGGGGCGGGAGCCGCATGCTAGCAAAAGGGTCTGCTGTGCGCATGTGCTCGGCACGCCAAGTCGCCATAATGGAGCCTGCATTCCCTGCTGGCTCCGCGACATGCCCTCCGAACACCTGCCCGACGATTACCTGGTGCGCATCCTCGATGCGCGCGTCTATGAAGCCGCCAGCGAAACCCCGCTCGACTTCGCCCCCAAGCTCTCGGCCAGCCTCGGCCATCAGGTGTGGATCAAGCGCGAGGACATGCAGCCGGTGTTCTCCTTCAAGTTGCGCGGGGCTTACAACAAGATGGCGCGGCTTAGCCCGGAGCAGCGCGCGCGCGGCGTGATCTGCGCCTCGGCCGGCAATCATGCGCAGGGCGTGGCGATGTCCGCGCAGAAGCTCGGTTGCCGCGCGGTGATCGTGATGCCGCTGGCGACACCGGCGATCAAGGTGGAGGCGGTGCGCGCGCGCGGCGGCGAAGTGGTGCTGGCCGGCGACTCTTACGACGACGCCTATGCCCGGGCGCGCGAACTCGAAGCACGCGACGGTCTGACTTTTGTTCATCCTTTCGATGACCCGGATGTCATCGCCGGGCAGGGCACGATAGGTGTGGAGATCCTGCGCCAGCACTCAGGCCATATCGACGCCGTGTTCTGCGCGGTGGGCGGCGGCGGCCTGCTCGCCGGCGTGGCGGCCTACATCAAACGGATCCGCCCGGGTACGCGCCTGATCGGCGTCGAAGCCGTGGACTCCGATGCCATGGCGCAATCACTGGCCGCCGGCAAGCGCATCCAGCTCGCCCAGGT
The DNA here is from genome assembly GCF_030548425.1 of Uliginosibacterium sp. 31-12. Classification (NCBI taxonomy): domain Bacteria; kingdom Pseudomonadati; phylum Pseudomonadota; class Betaproteobacteria; order Rhodocyclales; family Zoogloeaceae; genus Uliginosibacterium; species Uliginosibacterium sp. 31-12. Next base: position 228,804 of record NZ_JAUOOA010000006.1, read on the forward strand.
CGGCCTGTTTGCCGACGGCGCGGCCGTGAAGCTGGTGGGCGAAGAAACGTTCAGGCTATGCCTTCAGTATGTGGATGAAATCGTGCTCGTGGATAACGACGCGATCTGCGCGGCGATCAAGGATGTGTTCGAGGACACCCGTTCGATCCTGGAACCTGCCGGCGCACTCGCGCTGGCCGGAGCCAAGGCCTGGCTGGCACGCGAAGGCGGCAGCGGACGCAGCGTGGTGGCAGTGGCCAGCGGCGCCAACATGAATTTCGACCGCCTGCGTTTCGTGGCCGAGCGCGCCGAGCTTGGCGAGCAGCGCGAAGCCGTGCTGGCGGTGACGATTCCCGAGCAGCCCGGCAGCTTCAAGGCTTTCTGTCGCCTGCTCGGCGGGCGCAATGTCACCGAGTTCAACTACCGCCTGAGCGAAGGTGCCGAGGCACACGTTTTCGTCGGCGTCTCGATCGCCCGGCGCGCGGAAGCCAGCGAGCTGGTCGCGCAGCTCGCCACTGCCGGCCTGCCGGCGCTGGACCTGACCGACGACGAGATGGCCAAGACCCACACCCGCTACATGGTGGGCGGCCGTGCGCCGCATGCGCAGAACGAGCGCATCTACCGCTTCATCTTCCCCGAGCGCCCCGGCGCCCTCCTGCGCTTTCTCGATAATCTGCGCTCGGACTGGAACATCAGCCTCTTCCACTACCGCAACCACGGCGCGGACTTCGGCCGGGCGCTGGTGGGCATGCAGGTGCCGCCCGAGGATGCGGCCGAGTTCGAAGCTTTCCTCGCCCGCGTCGGCTACGACTGCGTGGAGGAAACTGCCAACCCGGCCTACCGACTGTTCCTGCGCTGAGCGCGCAGCGCCCCCGCTTCAAACCTCAAGGAGTTCAGCATGATCGGTTACGTCACCCTCGGTACCCAGGACCTCGCCCGCGCCTCGGCTTTCTACGATGCGCTTTTTGCCAGCATCGGCGCCAAGCGCCAGTGGGAGTCCGAACGCAGCGCCGCCTGGGGCATGGATGACAGCAGCCCCGCACTGGGCGTGATCAAGCCCTTCGACGGTCAGCCCGCAACGGTTGGCAACGGCACCATGGTGGCGCTCGTCATGCCCAGCCGCGAAGCAGTGGATGCCTTCTATGCCAAAGCCATCAAACTGGGCGCAGCAGATGAAGGCAAACCCGGCCCGCGCGGCAGCAGCGGCTACTACGGCGCCTACTTCCGTGATCCGGATGGCAACAAGATCGCGGCGTATCACGACTGAGCGGGGGCACCGCCCATGATCGAAACCCTGGCCATCAGTGGCTACCGCTCGATTCGCGAGCTGGCCGTTCCACTGCAGCGTCTGAATGTTGTGACGGGCGCCAACGGCAGTGGCAAGTCCAGCCTGTATCGTGCCTTGCGCCTGCTGGCCGAGGCGGCACAGGGTGGGCTGATCGCTGCGCTGGCGCGCGAGGGCGGTTTTGATTCGACGCTCTGGGCGGGGCCGGAAAATCCCTCGGCCGCCGTGCGGCGCGGGGAATTCCCGCTCCAGGGCACGCGGCGCAACAGGCCGGTCGCGCTCAGGCTCGGTTTTGCGGGCGAGGCGTTCTCCTGCGCGTTCGAGCTGGGCCTGCCGGTGCCGAGCCTCTCAGCCTTCAGTGGCGACCCGCAGATCAAACTGGAGTCGATCTGGAGCGGTGCCCGGCCGCGCCCGGCCGCCATGCTGGTCGAGCGCCATGGCAATTTCGTGCAGGCGCGCGGCGAGGATGGCGAGTGGCAGGTGCTCGACAGCAGCCTGCCCGCCTTCGAGAGTCTCTTCAGCCGGCTCGCCGATCCGCAACGTGCGCCGGAAGTGCTGGCCCTGCGCGAGAGCATCCGCTCCTGGCGTTTCTACGATCATTTCCGCACGGATGCCGCAGCACCTGCGCGGCAGGCCCAGATCGGCACCTATACACCGGTGCTGGGGCACGATGGCGCCGACCTGGCCGCTGCCCTGCAGACCATTCGCGAAATCGGTGACGCAAACGCACTTGAAGCCGCCATCGATGATGCCTTCCCGGGCTCCTCGATCGAGATCGGTCGGGCCGGCCGGCGCTTTGAACTGCAGGTGCATCAAGCGGGTCTCTTGCGTCCGCTGGAAGCGGCCGAGCTTTCGGATGGCACGCTGCGCTACCTGCTGCTGGTAGCTGCACTGCTCACCCCTCGCCCGCCGCAGCTGATGGTGCTCAACGAACCCGAGACCAGTTTGCATCCCGATCTGCTGCCGGCGCTGGGGCGACTTATCCGTCATGCAGCACAGCATTCGCAGCTGATCGTCGTCTCGCACGCCGCGCGCCTGGTGGCCGCACTGGAAGATGATCCGGACTGCAACACCCTGCAGCTCATCAAGGAGCATGGCGAAACCCGCTTGCAGGGTGCTTCGCTGCTGGACGCCGGGCGCTGGAAGTGGCCGGAAAGGTAGTTCTGTTTTCCAACGCCCGACGCCTCCTCCGCACCATGAAAAAGGCCCGCTCTTTCGAACGGGCCTTTTCGTTTTCCGGCGTCTGAAGCGGCTTATTCGCCGATCTTGAAGAGCAGCGAGTCAGCGCCATCGTTCAATGCCACAGTCATCGGCATCTGTTTGGCCGCCGGGCCCCACAGCTGGCGCGGACCGGGCGAGGCGAAGAGATCATCCGCCGCCCAGGCTTCGCGGCGCGAAACGAAAAATTTCATCGCCGGCGCGCTGGTGCGTACCAGCGCCTTTTCGATCACGTATTCATCCTTGCCGTGGCGGCGCTCGATGTTGAGCAGGCCGGAGAGCGGGATCGCCAGCGGCTCGCCACCGGCGCTGAGGCCGGACACGCTGGCCATGTAACCGGTACGGCCGTCGAGGATCAGGGCACCCACGGTGAGGCCCAGGTTCCAGGTGTAGGCGGCATCGAACAGGGTCGGCGCACCACAGCGACCTTCGTAGCCGAAGAAGTGGTGATGGGTGGCAAAGGGCACTTCCGGCGCGACTTGCTGCAGGCGTGCGCGCACCATGTCGCTCAGGAGTTGCTCGGTGGGAATCAACGACACCTGCAGGTTGCCGTGCGAATCACGATCAGCCAGCAGCATGTTGATGATGTAGCCGGGCAGCGAGCTGAACAGCGCGCTGTTGGCGGCCGAAAGCTTGGCGGCCACGAAAGCCGGGCGGGCATCCACCGGCAGCGCGGCAAAGGCCTCGGCGTGATGCGCAAGGCTGTCGTTGAGTTCGGCGATCAGCGCATTCATCTCGGGGATGAATTCGATCAAGCCTTCCGGCACCAGGACCACACCGTGCTTGAGTTTCTTGCTGCGGTAACGATCGATGACCGCGTTGGCAATCTGCTCGACGATGGCGGAGAGCGACAGCTTCTTCTCAGCGACCTCTTCTGAGATCAAGGTCACGGCGGGCTTCACCTGCAGCGCGACTTCGAGGGTCACGTGCGAAGCGGAGCGACCCATCAGTTTGATGAAGTGCCAGTATTTGATCGAGGAGCGGGTGTCTTGCAGGATGTTGCCAGCCAGCTCGGCATAGATGCGCGTAGCGGTGTCGAAGCCGAAGGAAATCGGCAGCAGGCCGGGCACCTGCAGATCGCCGTCGATGGTCTTGGGCGCGCCGATCACCTGCACGCCGGAGCCGTCGGCCTTGATGCCTGAGAACAGGAACTCGGCGAGGATCGCGGCGTTGGTGTTGGAGTCGTCACCGCCGATGATGACGATGGCGTCCAGATTGTGCGTAATGCAGGTCTGCTTGACTTGCTCGAACTGCTCGGGCGTCTTGATCTTGGTGCGATCAGTGCCGAGGAAGTCGAAACCACCGGTATTCAGGATGCTGGCCACATCGGCATCGGTGATCTCGAACAGTTTGCCTTCCAGCAAACCCTTGGGGCCGCCTTTCACCCCGAACAGGGTGTTGTCTGCACCAAGCATCTTTTTGATGCCGCACAGCACGTTGTGCCCGCCCGCGGCGGGGCCGCCCGAGAACAGGGCCGCAACGCGCTTGCCGGAAACGCGTGGGCTCGCCGGGCCGGCCACGCGCAGCACGGCATTGCCCGAGGCCTTCACGCTCTGTGCGAAGTGTTGGGCCACGGTGGCGCTATCCTTGGTCGTCAGCACCTGGCTGCTCGCGGCAAAGGCGATGGCCTGGGGCGCTGCCGCCGTGCCAAAGGCGTTGCAGGTGGGCAGGGGCAGCTGGCGAACTTCGTTTTCGAAGACGGAACGATGGCTTTCCATCTGCTGCAATTGGGCGGCGAGTGTGCTCATGGCAGGGGTCTCTCGTGGTTCTGACGCGGAGGTTCTGGATATGAAACAGCCGGCAAAGCCGGCTGTTTGAATGACGCCATTTTAAACCTGGACGGTTACAAGCGGCGTTCCGGTTTTTCGGGGCCGATCAGCCCTTGAACATCTGGTGCGGAATCAGCTTCCAGTAATCCTCTTGCGAAGCATCGTCCAGACAGGCCTGGATGATCTTGCGGCCCAGCGGGTCCAGATCCGGCGTAAGGAAGGGGGTCAGCTCGCGCTTGAAGAACTCGCGCCACATCTGCGCGCCATGTTCAAACACTTCTGGGCCACCTTCCAGCTGGGTCTGCACATGCAGCAGCACCGGTGGGATCATCGAGCCTTCAACCTTCACCTGACGCGGCACATAGCCCAACAGCGAGCACGGCGACTCGACCAGCTCTTCGCGGTGGAAACGCGCCGAGCCACGGCGGGCCAGGTATTCGCGCACGATCCACTCGGACATGAAGCCCACGTGCCAGGCGCCGATGTTCTGGTTCGGGATCAGCACATGGCGGGTTTCAGTATTGGCGACGATCTGGCGCAGCAGCAGGTTGGCCTGATCGACACGGCGACCGGTACAGAAGGCCCAGTAGGAGCCCACGCCTTCGCACTGCATTCCACCAGCCGCCGAATCCTGGATCGACGGGTTGGCGTGGCCGCGCGGCGCAGCCAGACGCCACAGCCAGGCCAGTGCCGGGCTCAGCACGTGGAGCATGCCGAGGATGCCGTAGAGCTGACTATCTTTGTGGGTGGGCGGGCAACGCACACCAAAGGAGCGGATGTTCACCGCTACCGGCCCTTCCTGCACGTCATGCACCATATCGCGCGGAATGATCAGGCGCGGGTTCGGGCAGGGCTTGCCCGGAGAGTCTTCAATGTGTTCCCACAAAAGCGCCTGGCCGCCGGGCACGATGTAGTGGTTCAGGAAGATCAGCGGACGCTCGGGGTGCATCACCAGACGCTCAAGGTGCGGATCGGTGCCGTAGCCCTTGATGTGATCGACGCGCACGAACCAGCCGGCTTCCGCATCCTTGATGTTGAGCTTGGTCTGGCCTTCGTTGTAGTGCGGGTGAGCACAGGCCATGTCGTCGGCCATCGGGTTCAGATGGCAGGCTTCCGGCAGGTTCAGGGTGCGCTGCTCACCGGTCACGACGTTCTTGCCCAGCAGCAGGCGGCCGTCTTCCATGCGGTGCACATGCTCGGTCATCTCGCTCTTGCCGCCGCCCGAGGCGCCTTCGTGCATGATGATGGTCTGGTTGTCGTAGGGGGTAACCACGCCCACCGCGGCGCAGTGGTTGGTGGTCCAGCCTTCGCGCTCACCAATGTCCAGCAGCAGCGAGTACACGCCCTTCTTGGCCGAAGGACCGGGATAGAGGTTGTAGGCGAAGATTTCCTGATGCGTCTCGGAGCGTGCGTGCACCACCACCTGCTTGCCATCGAAATGGGTATGGCGGAAGGGCGGAGCGATGAAGATCGCGCCACCGGCAAGCTTGAAGTTGGACGGCACCTGGCTGTTCGGGATCATGCCCTGCAGGTCAGCCAGGGCGCCGGCAAAGAAAGCCGCGCCCTTGGGCACGATAGCCAGCGCGCCATAGCCCAGTTCATCGGGGCCGGCGTAAAACGGAACGACGATCAGTTCCTGGGTCTTGAGCCAGTCGAGCGTCTTCTGGCGCATCTTGTCGAAGCTCTCGCCGAAACGCTCCTGATAGGTCGGCTTGTCGGTCGGCAGCTTGTCGCCGATGACCATCGCATCCGGATCGCGGCGGCGCATCTTGGGATCGATGAAGTTGATGCAGATGCCGTTGCGCGCCTTGGTAACGGTGGCCTCCGCCACATAGCCCTTGCCCGGCACGTCGAAACCGACCTCGACCTCGCCCTTGTCTTCACGGTTAGCGTGGCGCCAGTCCGTCTCACCCGGCTTGCGGTTCAGCGCCCAATTGAGCAGATCTTCGCGACATTCGGCCACGTAGATGGCCGGAGCGGCACTGAGCACTTCGATGACGTGCGCCGGCAAGCCCAGCTTGGGCCAGTCGTTCTTGAAATCGATGGGTTTGATTGTTTGCGTCATGGTCGGTAAGGGCCTGGCGTTGAGAGGCGGCAGCCGGAACAGCGCTACCACCAAGGGAAACCCCGAAGGATACAGGGACTCCCAAGCGAGTTGTTGACCTGACCCGGGTAGAGCGCGAGGGCCGTGCAAGCGCTCCGACGCTTGCCTCAAGGCGCCCGCTCTGCAATGCTTGGCGCCGCTTTTCCTCTGCTTGCCTTCCGCTGTTCGGGCCCTTATGAAACTTCTCCTCCTGTGGGTGCGCCGCCTCTTGCTGGCAACCCTGCTCCTCCTCTTGGCCTGGCACCTGTGGTTGCTGGGCTGGGTTCTGTGGTGGAAGTGGGTCGATCCGGGCTATACCAGCTTCATGCTGATTCGCCTGGCCGAGCTGCAGGTGAAGGATCCGGCGGCCCGCCTCAAGCACCAGTGGGTGCCTTACGGAAAGATTTCGATCCATCTGAAACGAGCCGTGGTCGCAGCCGAAGACGACACTTTCGTGGATCACGATGGCTTCGATCTGGAAGGTATCCAGAAAGCGCTAGAAAAGAATGACAAGAAAGGCCGGGTGGTGGCGGGGGGCTCCACCATCAGCCAGCAGCTGGCCAAGAACCTGTTTCTGTGGTCCGGCAGCACGCGCTTCGAGAAGTATTCGCGCAAGGCGCTGGAAGTACCGGCCACGCTGATGATCGAAGCCTTGTGGGACAAGCGCCGGATCCTCGAGGTCTATCTGAACTCGGTGGAATGGGGCAATGGCATCTTCGGCGCAGAAGCGGCTGCGCGCCGCTACTTCGGCACCGGTGCGGGCCAGCTCGCGCCGGCCCAGGCCGCACGCCTTGCCGTGATGCTGCCCAACCCGCGCAAATACGAAAAGAACTACTCGCCGCGCCTGGCCGCCCACGCAGCGCGCGTGCAAGCACGCATGGCGGGCTCCGAAGTGCCCTGAGCAGCCTTGGCAAAGGCCGCCAGGAAACTGCTGCATCGCGACATTCACGCGTAGAATTCCGCCTTTATAACGAGGCCTCGCCATGACCGAAAACGAAGACCTCCAGCCCGAAGTCGATGAAAACGAGCTCTTCCAGCAACACTTGCTGGAAGTGCAGGGCCTGCTCGGCCGTCATCGCCTGGTTGAGGACCTGGTCAGGCGCCAGGAGATGCCCCGCCACGACCTGGTGGACGGCCTCGTACACCGCCAGAATCTGGTCGAGCTGCAGAAAAAACTCGACACCCTCGACGCCGCCGAGATCGCCCGCATCCTCGAAGCCCTGCCGCACAACGAGAGCGTGGTGGTGTGGGAGCTGGTCAAGGCCGCGCGCGGGGAAGAAATTCTCGACGAACTCTCGTCGGACGATTTCCGCGACACCCTCACCTCGGAACCCGAGCAGCCCGAGCGCAAGCCGCTGATGCTCAACGCCTTCGAGCTGCACAACGGGCGCCTGCGTCAGATCAACATCGAGACGCGCGCCGCGCTGGCTGCCGCCAAGCCGATCTGGGTGGACCTGATCGCGCCGGACAAGGAAGAGCTGGAGTGGGTAAAGCAGGTGTTCGGCCTCTCCCTGCCGGATCCGGAAGACCTCACCGACCTTGAAGAATCGGCGCGCTTCTACATCGAGGATGAGAGCGAGCAGATCCATCTGCACTCGGACTTCCTGCTCGACAAGGCCGATGAATCGCGCAACGTGGCGGTGGCCTTCGTGCTCCATCACGGCATCCTGTTTTCGATCCGCAACGAAGAGCTGCCGGTGTTCCGCCTGCAGCGCCTGCGTGCACGTATCCAGCCGGGCTATGTGTCCGACGGCAAGGACGTGCTGCTCGACCTCTACGCCGCCGATGTGGAGTACTCCGCCGACACCCTCGAAGATGTGTATGCCTCGCTCGAGGCCGTCGGCAAGCAGGTGCTCAGCACCGAGATGACCGACACCCAGGCCGCCAAGATCCTCGCCGCGATTGCCGCCGAGGAAGATCTCAACGGCCGCATCCGACGCAACGTGATGGACACGCGCCGGGCCCTGTCCTTCCTGATCCGCGGCAAGTTCCTATCCAAGGACCAGCAGGAAGATGCACGCCAGATCCTGCGCGACATCGAGTCGCTGGACGGCCACACCGCCTTTCTGTTCGACAAGATCAACTTCCTGATGGATGCCACGGTCGGCTTCATCAACATCAACCAGAACAAGATCATCAAGATCTTCTCGGTGGCCAGCGTGGCCATGCTGCCACCGACCCTGATCGCCAGCCTCTACGGCATGAACTTCAAGTACATGCCCGAGCTGGAGTGGAGCCACGGCTACGCCTTCGCCCTGCTCCTGATGCTGTTCTCGGTGCTCGTCCCCTTCTGGTACTTCAACAAGAAGGGCTGGTTGCGCTGAAATACCGCATCAAGCGGCAGCGTTTTCGGTAGCGCGGGAACGTCCTGCGCGTTTTAGCTGCAAAGCAAGTCTTGCCTTACAGCCACCCGCGCAAGGTCTCCCAGGCCAGCTTGGCCAGGAGGCTCACCGCCAGGATCAGAAACAAGCGCCTGATCCATTGATTCCCGCCGCGCATGGCCAGGCGCGAACCGACCACCGAACCGCAGATCGCGGCCACTCCCAGCGGCACGGCCAGCTCATAGGCCACCATGCCCGCCGGCACCAGGAACACCAGGGTGGCGGCATTGGTGCCGAAGTTCACGACCTTGGCGCAAGCCGTGGCGCGCAGGAAATCAAAGTGGAAGAAGCGCACGAACAGGAACAGCAGGAAGCTGCCAGTACCGGGGCCGATGAAGCCATCGTAGAAGCCCAGCGCCAGGCCCAGTGCGGCCCCCTTGATCAGGTCGGCGCGGGTCGGGGTGCGGCTGGTATCCAGATGCCCCAGCTGTGGCCGGAACCAGGTGTAGACCAGCATGATGGCCAGCACCACGATGATCACCGGCCGCATCCACTGACTGGGCATCAGGTCCAGCATGCGCACACCGAGATAGGAGCCGGCAAAGGCGGTGATCACGGTGGGCAGCATCAGGCGCCAGGGCAGGTCCATCTTCGCCGCGTACTGGCGGATCGACATGGCATGGCCCATCACCGAGGAGAACTTGTCCACGCCCATGATCTGGGCCGGTGAGAAGCTCGTCAGCACGCTGTAGAAAGCGGGAATACCGATCAGGCCACCGCCACCGATAGCCGCATTGATGGCCCCGGTGATGAAGGAAATGGGCAGCAGGATCAGGAGTTCGTGGGTCACTGTTCGGGAAGCGATGTATGGGGTGATGATGTAGGGCGGACTTGAGTCCGCCACTCACATGTGGCGTGCGGCTGAAGCCGCACCTACAGGAATCATGCAGAGCGCAACGCTGCGATCACGGGTGCGGTATCCGGGCGCTGGCCGCGCCACAGGAAGAAGCATTCGGCGCCCTGCTCCACCACCATGCCCAGACCATCAGCCGTCTGGCCCACACCGGCGGCTCGCGCGGCGAGCACGAAGGCGGTCGGCTCTTTCTTGTAGGCCATGTCGTAGGCGAGCGACTCCTTGTCCCACACGCCAGCCGGCAGGGGCGGCACGTCATTGGTCATAGAGGACGCCGAGCCGTTGATGATCACATCGAAGCGGCCACTGATATCGGCAAACCCTCCCCCTGCGAGCTGGATGCTGCCGGCCTCACTGCCAAACTCGGCGGCCAGTTCGACGGCCTTGCTGGCGGTGCGGTTGGCGATGAAGATCTCGGCCGGCTGCTCGTCAAACAGCGGCAGCAGGGTGCCGCGCACCGCGCCACCGGCGCCGAGCAGCAGCACGCGTGCCCCCTTGAGCGAGCGGCCGAGGTTGTGGGTGATGTCGCGCATGATGCCGAAGCCGTCGGTGTTGTCGCCGAGGATCGTGCCGTCGTCCCGCAGCGTGAACATGTTGATGGCGCCGGCCGCGCGGCCACGCGGGGTCAGCTCATCCGCCAGTTCGAAGGCTTCGAGCTTGAAGGGCATGGTGATGTTCATGCCTTTGCCGCCGCTCTTCTGGAATTCGCGCACGCCAGCCACGAAGCCATCCAGCTCACCAAGAATCGCGCCGTACGCCATGTCCTGCCCGCACTGCTGTGCAAAGGCGGTCTGCAGGGCCGGCGACTTGGCCTGGGCGATGGGGTTGCCGATGATGGCGTAGCGATCAGTCATGGAGCGACTCCTGCAATGTTCGGGGATGGCGGATCTTAGGTTTGGGCTAACCAGCTGTCCAATATATATTTCAGGATGAATTGATCGCCTGGAGATATGAATGGAGCTGCGCCACCTGCGCTACTTCGTGGCCGTTGCCGAGGAGCTGCATTTCACGCGAGCCGCGGCCCGCCTGCACATTGGCCAGCCGCCCCTGTCGCAGCAGATCCAGGCGCTTGAGGCGGAGCTGGGTGTGAGCCTGTTTCATCGCACCCGACGCAGCGTGCAACTGACCGAGGCTGGTCGGCATCTGCTCGAGCGGGCACGCACCATCCTCGCCGCCAGCACGGACGTGGCGGCCGAATTGCAGCGCATCGCACGCGGCGAGAGCGGTGAATTGCGCATTGCCTTCACCTCCAGCGGCCTGCTGATCCCGGAGCTGCGCAGTGCCCTGAAGACCTATCGCCAACGCTACCCCGGCGTGAGCCTGCGCCTCTCCGAGATGTATACCCACGCCCAGTTTGCCGCCCTGATCGCGGGTGAGCTGGATGTGGGCTTCGTACGCTACAACGAACCTGCCGCACCGGCCGGCCTGCGTCTGCAGCTGCTGCGCCGCGACCGCCTGTGCCTGATCCTGCCGGACGATCATCCGCTCGCCTCGCAGCCACGGATCCATCTCGCCGAGTGCCGCAACGAGGCCTTCATCGGCTACCCGGCCGGTGCCGGTGCCAGTCTGGTGGACTACCTGCAGGCGCTCTGCCGCAACGCGGGCTTCGAGCCGCACATCACCCAGGAAGCGCGTGAAGCACAGACCCAGATCGGCCTCGTTGCAGCCGGTATAGGGGTGGCGGTACTGGCCGAACCGCTGGCCCTGATCCGCGTGGAGGGAGTGCGATTCATTCCATTGGCTGACCCTGGCGCAGAAGTGTGCATGGCCCTGGCAACCCGGACCGAAGAGGCATCACCACGCGTACAAGGTTTCATGAACGGCTTGCTTCCGGCTCGCGTCGACTGATGCAACGGGGTTGCATCTGACCAGCACACATGTTCCAATCCGCCCCATGCCTGCCCAAGTCACCGCCAATTCCAGCCAGATCGAGCGCATCCACGCCCTCGGTGCGCGTGCGACGCCGGCGCGCATCGCCGTCCTGAAGCTGCTCGAAGCAGCCGAGCGCGCCCTGAGTCACCGCGAGATCGAAGAAGCGCTGGGCGCCGGCTTCGATCGCGTCACGCTCTACCGTGTGCTCGACTGGGCGGTGGAAGCCGGCCTCGCCCATCGCATCACCGATGTCGAGCGGGTCTTCCGTTTCAGTCTGGCCGCGCCGGATGCCGCCGCCCACGGCGAGCACGCCCATTTTCGCTGCGACTGCTGCGGCAAGGTTTTCTGCCTGGCTGACATCCCCGCCCCGCAACCGACACTGCCCGCCGGTTTTGCCGGCCGCGCCGTCGAGTACTGCATCACCGGGCAATGTGCCCGCTGTGACGAAAAAGAATCCACATGACCCTGCTCTCCATCCTTGCCGCCACCCTTGCCGGTGGCCTCCTCAGCGTCATCGCGGCCGGTCTGCTGATCGCAGGCTTCCCGCAACGCTGGCTACCGCGCCTGGTTGGCTTTGCCACCGGCGTACTGCTGGCCGTGGCGCTGCTTGACGTGTTGCCGGAGGCTTTCGAGTCCGGTGTCGAAGCACACGCCCTGTTCGTCACCCTGCTCGCTGGCCTGCTGGGCTTCTACGGGCTCGAACGCATCGCCCTGTGGCGCCATGCGCATGTGGACGAAGAAGGCCATGACCACCACTGTCCCAACCACGGCCACCATCATCACGCGGTGGGTAGCCACACCGTGGTTTCGGTGCTGATCGGCGATGGCTTTCACAATCTGGTCGACGGCGTACTGCTCGCTGCGGCCTTCCTGACCGATCCAGTGCTCGGCTGGAGCACCGCCTTCGCCGTGATCGCTCACGAAGTGCCACAGGAAGCCGGTGACTTTGCCATCCTGCGTGCCGCCGGCATGAGCACCCGGCGCGCCCTGCTGTGGAACGGCGTCTCCAGCCTCGCCTCGATTGCCGGTGGCCTGCTCGGCTACTTCGCGCTCTCCGGCATGGAAGGCCTGCTGCCCTACATCCTCACCGTCGCTGCAGCCAGCTTCCTCTACATCGCGATCTCCGATCTGTTGCCGATGCTGCGCCATGAACCGCATCGCCACACCTCGATCTGGCAAACCGTGGCCCTGCTCGCCGGCATCGCCGTGATTGCCCTCGGTTCGCTGGGCCATGGCCACTGACAAACGCATCCCGGTCGTTCTGCTGACCGGCTTTCTGGGAAGCGGCAAGACATCCCTGCTCAACACCCTGCTGCGGGCGCCGGAGATGGCCGGCGCGGCGGTGCTGATCAACGAGGTCGGCGCGGTGGGGCTGGATCACCTGCTGGTCGAGCAGGTTTCCGAAGACATCACCCTGCTCGAATCCGGCTGCCTGTGCTGCACCGTGCGCGGCGATCTGTCGCGCAGCCTGCGTGACCTGTTCATGCGCCGACTGAGACGTGAAATCGGCGCGCTGGACCGGGTGGTGATCGAAACCACCGGCCTCGCCGATCCGGCACCGGTGATCCATACCCTGCTCAAGGATTTTTTCCTCGCCGAGCGCTTCCGCCTCGAAGGCGTGATCACCACCGTCGATGTGCGCCACGTGCACTGGCAACTCGGCCAGCACCCGGAAGCCGTCAAGCAGGTGGCGATGGCTGACCGCGTGGTGCTCACCAAGTGCGATCTGGCGGACAGCCTGATGATTGCCGAAGCCGAAGAACGCGTGCGCGAACTCAATCCGGCGGCTGATCTGTGGCACGGCGAGCCCGGCAAACTGCCGTCAGGCCTGCTCGAAGGCATGAGCCTGTATGCGCCGGAAGGCAAGATGCCGGACGTTGCCCACTGGCTGAATGAATCCGCCATCCGCGAGCAGCAGCGCCTGAATGCCCGCCACGGCGTGTTCGGTCAGACCGCTCCGGCCGCAGCACTGCACGACGAAGCCATCAGCACCCATGTGCTGCATTTCAGCGAACCCTTCGCCTGGGGGGACTTCGCCCGCGCCCTGGATACCCTCCAGTCGGTCGTTGGCGAACACATCCTGCGTATCAAGGGCCTCGTGGCTGTCGAGGGCGAAGACCTCCCGCGAGTCATCCATGCCGTGCAGCACGAGCGCTATCCAGACAGCCAGCTGCCTGCCTGGCCGGACGAAGACCGGCGCAGCCGCCTTGTCTTCATCGTGCGCGAGTTGCCCCGCAGCGTGCTGGAGAAAGCCTTCTCCGCCTTCTGCTCAGCCCAGCCGGACGCCTCTATCTAAACGTTTGCGTGGCGCCCTGCCACGTCACCCCGGTATGCAACAGGCGTAATTGCGTGATCCATTTCACGCTTGCAGCCAAACCCCGCCCGAACGCGTCCGACGGGAGTCTATATTCCATTAGGGCTCACCCTTACGGGCAGCGCATCAGGACTCAATCTACGTCCCTTTGCGCCGTCAACCATACTAAGACGGGCGGGTAAACCGAGGCAGCAATGCTAGCGGCTTCAACCCGGATGTTGCGAGGCAGGCAAGCAGCTTTGCCGGCTGGCGTCAGGCAGTTCAATTACCAGGAATCGGCGCATGAACCTCATGCCCTTGAAGGCTCCGGCGAATATCGACTTCAATCAGCCCGCCCAGTGCCAGGCACTGCTGCGGCGGATCAGCGTCACCGATCTGGAAGAGGCCGGCCGCACCCTGATCCAGTTGCTTGAGGGCATGGCAGTAGCCAGCCCGCCCCCACTGGCCCAACTACAGGTACTGGAAGAAGCCCGCCAGACCCTCGATTACGTGCTCGGCGAGGTTTCAAAACGCTACGCTTCACGCCCGCTCCCCCCTTCCAGCCACGAAGAGGAGACGCTGCGTCAGGTCGTACGGCTATGGTCGCTGATGGCCACCAACTACGGCTTCGTGGCCCAGCGCGGCACACTGGCCGGCGATGGCAGTGTGGACGACAAGCGCGCCCTGATCGCCCAGCGCCGCATCCGTTATCACGCCCTGGCCATGACCGAGTACTTCCGTGCCCGCCAGGAAATGCCGGAAAACCTGTGGCTGGATCTGCACCAGCTCTTCGCCTCGGCAGAGCGCAGCGGCGTGGCCAGCACCCGTGTACCGGACGCACTGAACGAAACCTGGGGCGCCCAGAGTCCGCTCGAAGCCTATGTTGCTTTGCTGCTGACCGATGCGGCCAGCCCCTACAGTCGCACCCCGCGTGAGTTCCTGTGGGTCGTGCGCTGGGCCCAGCGCTTTGCGCCCTACTGCACTCTGCACACTGGCGGAGTGGGCACTAACACCAACCTCTACCTGTTGGAACCCGACAGTGACCACGGCCTGCGCCCGGCCGGCACGGTCGATCCCGCCGCAGTCGTCCGCAGCCTCGACACCACCAAGCTCGCAAGCCACATCCAGGCCGTCGTCAGTCAGCTCAAGAGCGGTGTTTCAGCCGCTTCGCTGGGCCTTGGTGACGACTGCGTGCAGCCGGCCTGCGCCCGCCTCATCGTATCGCTCTACCGCCCCTGGGGGCTGGCTTCTTCCGGCCGCAAATTCCCGCGCAAGCTGCTCCATGGCCAAGTCGAGGTGTGTACCGATCCGGTCGGCGTGGCCTATTTCCTCACCGGCAAGGCCTTCGAGCAACCCGAAGACGAGCAGATCCACTACAACGACTTCACCCGCACCGAAGCCATGCTGGCGCTGGGCGAGCGCGTCGAGCAGGCTGAAATGACGGATGCCCAGCTCACCGAACATGCCCTGAAATTGGGCTACGTACTGGAGCCATGGGATGTGCTGGATCAGTCCGTGGCGGGCTTCCGACTGATGCGGGCGCAGGGCGAATCACGCCTTGATCACCGCCAACTGATCGGCGTGCGCACCAACGCGCAAGAGCGGATCCTGCTGGCCGAGATCTGCTGGCTGCAATACTTGCAGAACGGCGCGCTGTGCTGCGGCATCTCGCTGATGCCGGGGCCACCCACGGTACAACCGGTGCGCCTGATCGATCCGCAACGCAAATCCCTGCGCGAACGCTTCAAACTAGGTTTCCTGATCCCGGGCGTCACCGCGCTGAAGACCGAACCGAGCTTGATCGTACCGGCAGGCTGGTATGTGTCGGATCGCCGCGTCGAGGTGCGCGCCGAAACTCCTTGGGTAGCACGCATGATCAAGCTCATCGCGCGTGGCGCGAATTTCGACCGGGTCAGCTTTGTACGGGAAGACGCAGTCGCTTCGCCGGAAAGCGCGCCGTAAAACAGCTCCCCTCACCCGGTTGGCTGCGGATCAGCAACAGCCCCTGGTGACGGTTCAGCACATGCTTGACGATGGCCAGACCAAGGCCGGTTCCACCAGTTTCACGCGAGCGGCCATGATCCACGCGGTAAAACCGCTCGGTCAGGCGGCTGATATGCTCCGGGCCGATACCAATGCCGTTGTCGGCCACTGCAAACTCCCCGCAGCCATCGGCCGCCACGCGCCAGCTCAGGCGGATCGTGCCGCCTTCCGGGGTATAGCGCACGGCATTGCTGGCAAGGTTGGAGAAAGCGCTGTGCAGTTCCTTCTGGCAGCCCAGCAGGGTTGCCGGCATTACTGCATCCAGCACGATGGCATGCTTTCCGGCTGACAGCTGTTCGGTCTCGTAGAGCACGCTGCGCACCAGTGCGCCGGCATCTACCGGATCTTCCACGCTGGTCAGCTGATTGGCCTGCAGGGTGGAGAGCTGAAGCAGATCGTCAACCAGACGCTGCATACGCTGCGACTGTTGCAGCGCTAGCCCGAGATAATGCTCGGATTCGCCGGGCGTGATGTCCTCACCCGCATCCAGCATGGTCTCGATGAAGCCATTAACCACGGTGAGCGGGGTCTTCAGTTCATGCGACACATTGGCCACGAAGTCGCGGCGCATCGTGTCCAGGCGTTCGAGCTGGGTAATGTCACGCGCCAGCACCATTTCCTGATCATCACCGAAAGGAATCACCTGCACCGCGAGGGTGAGCCCTTCCTGACGACTGCTGTGCAGCACCAGTGGCTCGCGCGTGAGCTCGGCCGGCGCGCGCAGGTAATTCACGAAAGTCGGCTCACGCACCAGGGTGGTAATCGCACGGCCCATGTCGCGTTCGCCATCGAGTCCAAAATAGCCCGCGGCGGCGGCATTGATCCATTCGATGGTGTGCTGGCGGCTCAGATAAATCACGCCATCCGGCAAGGCCTGGCTGGCCTCGCGAAACCGCGCCAGACTATGCGCCAGGCGTTCGCGCTGCTCGCGTTCGCTGCGCGCACGTCGCGCCAGACTGGCAAAGATGTAGTCCCAAACGCCAAAGGCCACTGGCGTAGGCGTACCAAGCGGCTTCTGGGCCCAGTTCACCAGCCGGGCCATGTGCCGCAGGTGGTGCAGCAGGATCAGCAGCAGCAGGCCGATCAGCAACAGCAGGGCCGTCAGCGGATCGAAGAACAACCACAGCAGACCGCCCGCCCCGAGCACGAGGAGAACCGTTTCGCCCGCTGCCAGCAGGATGTAACGCCCGGCAAGAATCTTCTTTACTCCTGGTCTGCGGTCGCAGGCAACTCGGCCGAGAAACGATAACCACTGCCACGCACGGTCTGGATCAGGCGGTCGTGGCGGCTGGCTTCGAGGGCACTGCGCAGGCGGCGGATATGTACATCCACGGTCCGTTCTTCCACGAACACATGATCACCCCACACCTGATCAAGCAACTGTGCCCGCGAGTGTACCCGCTCGGCGTGAGTCATGAGGAAATGCAGCAGGCGGAATTCAGTCGGGCCGAGATTGGCCGGCTCACCGCCAGCAGTCACGCGGTGGGTGGCCGGGTCGAGGCGCAGGCCACCGATCTCCACGGCATCTTCAGTTACCTGCGGAGCCCGCCGGCGCAGCACAGCCTTGATACGGGCGACCAGCTCGCGCGGCGAGAAAGGCTTGGTCACGTAATCGTCCGCTCCGATTTCCAAACCCATGACCTTGTCCTGCTCTTCGCTGCGCGCGGTCAGCATGATGATCGGGATCGTGCGGGTGCGTTCCTCGTTGCGCAGGCGACGAGCAAACTCCACGCCGCTCATGCCGGGCAGCATCCAGTCCAGCAACACCAGATCCGGCAGGGCTTCGCGCACGATGCGTGAAGCGGTCTCGGCGTCGCTGGCCCGCATCACGGCATGGCCGGCGCGCGTCAGGTTGGCGGCAATCAGTTCCTGGATCGCAGGTTCGTCTTCAACAAGCAGGATGTTCGCAGGCATGGCACTCCCCTTCGTGCGTTCGATTCCTGCAGTCTATTGCCAATGCATGACTGTTTTGTGACAGGTAAGCATTGTGCAACACAAGCGGTTCCGCCAACAGCCGGACGAGGCGCGCCCGATCACGGCTTTTGAAGGATAATCGCTGCATCCACCGCTGCTACGGCATCTCCACATGGCTGGCCTGAACCCCGATACCCCTCTGCCCACTGCACTGACCCTGCATCAGCGCGCCCGTACCCTCGAGATCAGCTTCGAGGATGGCCTCAGCGCCACCCTGAGTCACGAGCTGCTGCGGGTGTATTCACCCTCCGCCGAAGTGCGCGGCCATGGTGCCGGCCAGGAGGTGCTGCAGTTCGGCAAACAGGACGTCGAGCTGATCGACATCCAGCAGATCGGCAATTACGCCGTGAAGCTGGTGTTCTCCGACGGTCACGACAGCGGCCTGTATTCCTGGGATTACCTCCACGAGCTGGCCAGCCGACATGAAGGCCTGTGGGCCGACTATCTGGCCCGCCTCGCCGCCGCAGGAGCCAGCCGGGATCCGGCTGCACCGGTCCCCGATCATCTTCGCCCCGCCGCCCCGGCCAAAGCCTGCGGCAAGCACTGAGACTACTGCCATGAACGACAAGACCACCCATTTCGGCTTCGAGCAGGTTCCGGAGAGCGAGAAGGCCGGCCGCGTGCGCGGCGTGTTCTCCTCCGTCGCGCAGAAATACGATGTGATGAACGATCTGATGTCCGCCGGCATGCACCGCCTGTGGAAGGCCTTCACCATTGAACTCGCCAACGTACGCCCGGGCGAAAAAGTGCTGGACGTAGCGGGCGGCACCGCGGACCTGTCACTCGCCTTCGCCAGGCGAGCGGGCCAGACCGGTCAGGTCTGGCTCACCGACATCAATCACGCCATGCTCAGCGTCGGGCGCGACCGCACGACAGACAAGGGATTCCTGCTGCCGGTCGCCCAGTGTGATGCCGAGAAGCTGCCCTTCCCGGACAACCACTTCGATCTCGTCACCGTGGCCTTCGGCCTGCGCAACATGACCCACAAGGATGTAGCCCTGGCTGAAATGCGCCGCGTGCTCAAGCCAGGCGGGCGCCTCCTGGTGCTGGAGTTCTCACAGATCTGGAAGCCACTGGCCAAGGCCTACGACGTGTATTCCTTCAAGGTCCTGCCCTGGCTGGGCCAGAAGATTGCTAACGACGCTGCGAGCTACAAGTACCTCGCTGAATCGATCCGCATGCATCCGGACCAGCCCACTCTGGCGGGAATGCTTACAAGTGCCGGCCTGCAGCGCGTCGAGTTTTTCAATCTGGCCGCTGGCGCCGTCGCCCTGCATCGTGGTTACAAGCTCTGATTTGGCGCAAGGCTTGAAACCTTTCCGGAAGCACTCCATCTAAGTGGAAGCGCGCGTCTTGCGCGCATTCGCTCGCAGAGAGAAAACCCATGTTCAAGAACCTCATGCTTTCCATCGCCTTCGTCTCAGCCCTTGTCGGCGCGAGCATCGAAGTGGCCGAAGCCAAGCGTCTCGGCGGCGGCCGCAATACCGGGATCCAGCGCCAGGTGGCACCCACCCAGCGTCAGGCGACGCCCACGGCCACCCCGCAACAGCAGGCTGCGCCCACTCAAGCTGCGCGTCCAGCCAACCAGCCGGCTCCGGCCGCACAGCCCAGCGGCTGGCGCAAATGGGCCGGCCCGCTCGCCGGACTCGCCGCCGGTATCGGCCTCGCCGCCCTTCTCTCGCATATGGGAGTAGGGGCCGAGTTCGCGGGCATCCTGCTCGCCATTCTCGCCGTCGTCGTTGTCGTAGCCCTGCTGCGCCGCTTCATGGGTGGCGCCCGCCAGCAGCAGGCTGAACCGGCCTTTGCCGGCGCCGGCAACGTCAGCCCGATGCAACGTGAGGCCACCCCTCAAGCCGCTTTTGGCGGCGCAGCTGGAGCGAGCCCTGAAGCTGCAGAAGCTCGTTTCCCAGCAGGCTTTGATGTGGCCGCCTTCGAACGTCAGGCCAAGCTGAACTTCATCCGTCTGCAAGCGGCCAACGATGCCGGCAACCTTGCTGACATTCGCGATTTCACCTCGCCAGAGATTTTCGCCGAGATCAAGCTGGGCATCGACGAGCGCGGTGGCAAGGCTCAGAAGACCGATGTCGTCGTTCTCAACGCCGAAGTGCTCGAGGTGGTGGAAGAAAACGGCCAATACATTGCCAGCGTGCATTACTCGGGCTCGCTACGTGAGGATGATGCGGCGGCCCCGCAAGCCTTCGATGAAATCTGGCATCTCGCCAAGCCAGTCGACGGCAATCGAGGCTGGACCCTCTCCGGCATTCAGCAGCTCAGCTAAACAAGAACGCGCCATCCAGACGGCCACCGGGGTATCCTCCGGTGGCCGTTTTCATTTCTGTCACCGCCATGTTCGACGCCCTGCCGCTATCCCTGATCAATCTTTTGTTAGCTGCCGAGCGCTGGGCTGCCGACCTGCTGCGACCACACGCCGGCCAGACGGCGGCGCTGCAACTCGGGGGCCTGTCGCTACGCTTCACCGTCACGGAAAGCGGCATGCTGCATGCCGCGAGCAAGGATGCGCCTGCGGATCTGAGCCTGAGCATTGCCGCCGATGTGCTGACACAACTCTTCGATGGGCCGGAGGCCTTGCGTCAGGCTGCGCACATCGAGGGCAACGCGCGCTTCGCAGAAAGCGTGGGGCTGCTGCTGCAGCATTTGCGCCCCGATCTGGCCGGGCACTTCGCACCGCTGATCGGTGACGTCGCAGCACATCGACTCGGGCAGACTGCTGCCAGCCTGAGCCGCCACACGCTGAAGGCCGGGCAGAGCCTCGCCGGCTCGGCACTCGACGCCTTGCGCGCGCCGGGCGCCACACTGGTCGGTAAACACGAGATGAACGCATTCAGCAACAGGCTGGAAGAACTGCTCACTCGCCTGCAGAAACTCGAAAAGCGCCTCCCCTGAAACAACAAAGGCACCCGAAGGTGCCTTTGTCTGCTACAGCGTTCCGCCTGCGCTCAGTGCGTGCGATGACGAAACTTGTCGATCGCAGCCAGCTGAGCAATCGCTTCGGCCAGTTCGGCCTGTGCAGCGGCGTAATTGACTTCGCCCTGGCGAGCCGTCATCAGCTCTTCAGCACGCTTCTTGGCTTCCATTGCCTTGGCTTCGTCCAGATCCTTGCCACGGATTGCGGTATCCGCCAGCACGGTGACCAGGTTCGGCTGAACTTCAAGCATGCCACCCGCCACGAAGATTACTTCCTCTTCGCTCTTGTTCGGGAGCTTGATGCGCACCGTACCCGGACGGATACGGGTCAGCAGCGGAGCATGCCCGGGCAGAATGCCCAGATCGCCCGACTCGCCCGGCAGGGAGACGATTTCGGCCAGCCCGGAGAAGATTTCCTCTTCCGCGCTGACGACATCGACGTGTACGGTCATTGCCATTTTTTACCCCTTGGGAAGGGGGAAGGGTCAGAGGGAAGAATAAGGTCAGGCGCCAAGCCAGTCCTTATCTCTCCCCCTTATCCATCCCTTATTGCAGCGTCTTGGCCTTCTCGATGGCTTCGTCGATGGTGCCGACCATGTAGAACGCCTGTTCCGGCAGGTGGTCGTAATCACCGTTAACGATGCCCTTGAAGCCCTTGATGGTGTCCTTCAGGCTGACGTACTTGCCGGGCGAGCCGGTAAACACTTCGGCCACGTGGAAGGGCTGCGACAGGAAACGCTGGATCTTGCGAGCACGACCCACAGCCAGCTTGTCTTCCGGAGCCAGTTCGTCCATGCCCAGAATCGCGATGATGTCGCGCAGTTCCTTGTAGCGTTGCAGGGTTTGCTGCACGCCACGGGCCACGTTGTAGTGCTCTTCGCCAACGACCAGCGGATCAAGCTGGCGGCTGGTGGAGTCGAGCGGATCAACCGCCGGGTAGATACCCAGGGCAGCGATATCACGCGACAGCACAACGGTGGAGTCGAGGTGGAGGAAGGTGGTGGCAGGCGACGGGTCGGTCAAGTCATCGGCAGGCACATACACGGCCTGGATCGAAGTGATCGAGCCCACCTTGGTGGAGGTGATGCGCTCCTGCAGCTTGCCCATTTCTTCAGCCAGCGTCGGCTGATAGCCCACGGCGGAAGGCATACGACCGAGCAGTGCGGACACTTCGGTACCGGCCAGGGTATAGCGGTAGATGTTATCCACGAAGAACAAAATGTCGCGGCCTTCGTCACGGAACTTCTCGGCCATGGTCAGGCCGGACAGTGCGACGCGCAGACGGTTGCCCGGGGGTTCGTTCATCTGACCGAACACCATCGCAACCTTGGACTCCTTCAGGTTGTCGAGCTTGATGACCCCGGCTTCAGCCATCTCGTGGTAGAAGTCGTTGCCTTCACGGGTACGCTCACCCACACCGGCAAACACCGACAGACCGCTGTGCTGCTTGGCGATGTTGTTGATGAGCTCCAGCATGTTCACCGTCTTGCCCACGCCGGCGCCGCCGAACAGGCCAACCTTGCCGCCCTTGGCAAACGGACACACCAGATCGATCACCTTGATGCCGGTTTCGAGCAGATCCACGGAAGGCGACAGCTCGTCGAACTTAGGCGCCGGCTGGTGAATCTCGCGACGCTCGTCGCACTCCACCGGGCCCACTTCGTCGATCGGACGACCGAGCACATCCATGATGCGGCCCAGGGTGCCGTGACCGACCGGCACCGTGATGCCCTTGCCGGAAGCATTGACCTTCATGCCACGGCGCAAGCCGTCAGAAGAGCCCATGGCGATGGTGCGGACGATGCCGTCACCCAGTTGCTGCTGGACTTCGAAGGTCAGACCCTTCTCCACCAGCGCGTTTTCTTCAGCAGCGTCGAGCACCAGGGCTTCGTACACGCGCGGCATGGCTTCGCGGGGGAACTGGATGTCCACCACGGCGCCGATACACTGAACAACGGATCCTTGACTCATTGTCATATCCTCAATAACTAAATTCAAACCGCTGCGGCGCCGCTGACGATTTCCGAAATTTCTTTCGTGATCGCAGCCTGGCGGGTCTTGTTGTAGACCAGCTGGAGTTCCTTGATGACGTTACCGGCATTGTCGGTTGCAGCCTTCATCGCCACCATGCGGGCACTCTGCTCGGACGCGATATTTTCCGCGACCCCTTGGTACACCAAGGCTTCCAGGTAGCGGAGCAACAGCTCGTCGATGACGGTCTGAGGATCCGGTTCGTAGAAGTAATCCCAGGAGTGTGCAGGCGCCCCCATGCGCTCACCGGTCAGCGGCAGCAGCTGCTCGATCACCGGTTCCTGGCGCATGGTGTTGATGAATCGGGTGTAAGCGATATAGACCGCATCGACCTCACCGGCCAGATACTTATCGACCATCACCTTGACCGGGCCCACCAGCTTGTCCAGATGCGGCGTATCACCGATGTGGACCAGGTGCGAAACCACTTTTGCACCCATGCGCTGCATGAAGCCGTAGCCCCGATTGCCGATTGCCGTGACCTCGATGTTCTTCACACCCTCGGCTTGCCATTCCCGCATGCTGTTCACCGTCATCCGCAGGATGTTGGTGTTCATCGCTCCGCACAAACCCTTGTCAGTCGTGACAAGGATCAGGCCAGCCCCCTTCACCGTCTCGCGCGGAGTCAGGAAGGGGTGCTTGTAATCAGCGATGTTGGCATTCGAGAGGTTAGCCGCCAGACGACGCACCTTCTCGGCATAGGGACGGGCGTGCCGCATCTTTTCCTGCGCCTTGCGCATTTTGGATGCGGCCACCATCTCCATGGCCTTGGTGATCTTCTTGGTGCTCTGAACACTCTTGATCTTGGTCCGGATTTCTTTTCCGCCAGCCATGATGTGTCCTGATCAGTTGTTCCAGCTCTTCTTGAACTCGATGATCGCGGCCTTCAACACGGCTTCAGCGTCAGCGTCCAGATCCTTGCTCGAATCGATCTTGCTCATCAATTCGCCTTGGCTGCCACGCAAATACTGATGCAGGGCCGCTTCGAAGGGCAGGATATTCTTGACGTCGACATCGTCGGCATAGCCACGGGTGATCGCGTACAGGGTCGCAGACATTTCAGCGGTCTGCAGCGGTGCGTACTGAGCCTGCTTGAGCACCTCCACCACGCGGCGGCCACGCTCGAGTTGCTTGCGGGTTGCATCGTCCAGGTCGGAAGCGAACTGCGCAAAGGCAGCCAGCTCACGATACTGCGCAAGGTCGGTACGAATACCGCCGGAGAGCTTCTTGACGACCTTGGTCTGAGCCGCCCCCCCCACACGCGATACCGAGATACCGGCGTTGATAGCGGGACGAACACCGGCGTTGAACAAGTCGGTTTCGAGGAAGATCTGGCCGTCGGTAATCGAAATCACGTTGGTCGGCACGAAGGCAGACACGTCACCCGCCTGGGTTTCGATCACAGGCAGAGCGGTCAGCGAACCGGTCTGACCTTTGACTTCGCCGTTGGTGAATTTCTCGACATACTCTTCCGAAACTCGTGCGGCACGCTCCAGCAGACGCGAGTGCAGGTAGAACACGTCGCCAGGATAGGCTTCGCGGCCCGGCGGACGGCGTAGCAGCAGCGAGATCTGGCGATAGGCCCAGGCTTGCTTGGTCAGATCGTCATAAACGATCAGCGCATCCTGGCCACGGTCGCGGAAATACTCGCCCATGGTGCAGCCGGCGTACGGCGCGATGTACTGCATCGCAGCGGAATCCGAAGCCGAGGCAGCGACAATGATGGTGTATTCCATCGCGCCGTGTTCCTGCAGCTTGCGCACCACGTTGTTGATGGTGGAAGCCTTCTGGCCGATCGCCACATACACGCAGAAGAGGTTCTTGCCCTTCTGGTTGATGATGGTGTCGACTGCCACGGCGGTCTTGCCCGTTTGGCGATCGCCAATGATCAGCTCGCGCTGGCCACGGCCCACCGGCACCATCGAGTCGATAGCCTTCAGACCGGTCTGCACCGGCTGCGACACCGACTTACGCCAGATCACACCCGGAGCGACCTTTTCGATCTTGTCGGTGAGCTTGGCGTTGATCGGGCCCTTGCCATCGATCGGCTGACCCAGTGCATTGACCACACGGCCAATCAGCTCGGGGCCGACCGGCACTTCCAGAATGCGGCCGGTGCACTTGACCGTGTCGCCTTCGGAAATGTGAGTGTATTCGCCGAGTACCACGGCACCCACGGAATCGCGCTCAAGGTTGAGAGCAAGGCCGAAAGTGTTGTTCGGGAACTCCAGCATTTCGCCCTGCATCACGTCGGCCAGGCCATGCACGCGACAGATCCCGTCAGTCACGGAGACCACGGTGCCTTCGTTGCGTTCAGTCGCGCCGAGTTGCAGGTTCTGAATGCGACTCTTGATGAGATCGCTGATTTCAGAAGGATTGAGTTGCATGAATGTGCTCCTAGTTCTGTAGCGCGGCGGCCATGGCGGCAAGCTTGCCGCGCACGGAGGCATCGATCACTTCGTCGCCCACGGCGATACGCACACCACCGATCAGGTCCGGATCAATCTGCACGGTAACGCGCACTTTCGACTTGAAGTGCGCCTCCACATCGGCAGACAGACGGGCCAGGGCTGCGTCGTCCAAGGGAAAAGCGGAAGTCACGACTGCGTCCTTGACGCCTTGATGGGCATCCCTAAGCTGACCGAACACCTCGCTGATCTCGGACAGGACTTGTGCGCGCTCGGCTTCAACCAAGACACGTACGAAGTTGGCCTGCTCGACCGAGGCCTGCACACCCGAGCTTTCCAGCAACAGCTGGGTCAGCTGGGCAGCAGCAAAACGCGGGTCGCCGAGGCATTCGCTGACCTGCGCATCGGCCGCTACGGCAGCCAGACGCTCAAGCAGTTCGCCCCAAGATGCGAGCGCGCTCGCATCCCGCGCCAGCGCAAAGACGGCCTCGGCGTAAGGACGCGCAAGGGTGACGTTTTCGGCCATGGCTCAGTTAAGTTCCTGTTTCAGGTTGGTCAGCAGCTCGGCATGGACCTGGGCATCGATCTCGCGGCGCAGGATGCGCTCGGCACCCGCAACAGCCAGTGCGGCCACTTCGGCGCGCAATTCTTCGCGGGCGCGTTGGGCAGCAGTGGCAGCTTCGCCTTGGGCGGCTTCACGCGCGGCAGAAACAATACGCGCCGCTTCGGCACGTGCTTCTTCCACGATGACTGCAGCCTGCTTTTCGGCCCCGCCACGTACATCAGCAGCAGATTCGCGCGCTTTGCGCAATTCTTCGCCAACACGCTTCTCGGTCAGAGCCAGATCGTTCTTTGCCTTGTCCGCCGCAGCAAGTCCGTCAGCGATCTTGCTTGCGCGTTCGTCGAGGGCCTTCACGATCGGCGGCCACACGAATTTCATCGTGAACCAAACGAACGTCAAGAACACCACGATCTGCGCAATGAAGGTTGCGTTCAGATTCACGGCAGATTCCTTTCCTGGTGATGAAGAGTGAAACGATCAGGAAAGATCACTTCAGGAACGTGGAGGTCGCGAACCAGAGGGCGATACCGGTACCGATAATGAACGCGGCATCGATCAGGCCAGCCAGCAGGAACATCTTGACCTGCAGGGCGTTCATCAGCTCGGGTTGACGTGCGGATGCCTCGAGGTACTTGCCACCCATCAGGGCGATACCGATACAGGCACCGATAGCGCCCAGACCGATGATCAGACCGCAAGCGAGTGCGACGAGACCGTAAACTTGTTCCATGTTGACTCCTAAGCGTAAGTGATTGATGAAGCGTTGAAAGGGTGGGTAAAACTGGAAATCAGTGGCTTTCGTGCGCCTGGCCGACATACACCAGGGTCAGCATCATGAAGATGAAGGCCTGCAGCACCACGACCAGGATGTGGAATACAGCCCAGGCAAAGCCGGCAACGAAGTGCCCAAAGAACAGCAGAATGCTCGGCAGGTTTGCGCCAGTCCAGGCAGCCCCCATCAGAGCGATCAGCATGAAGATAAGTTCGCCGGCAAACATGTTGCCGAACAGACGCATCCCGTGCGAGATGGTCTTGGCTGCAAATTCGATGAGCTGCATGGCGAAGTTCACCAGACCCAGCACCACGGCCAGAATAGGATTCTTGCTGGTGCCGAAGGGCGCGCTGACCAGCTCGTGGGCCCAGCCGCCAATGCCTTTGATCTTGGCGTTGTAGTACAGGCAGATCAGCAGCACAGTGACGGACATGCCCATCGTGGCGTTGATGTCTGCAGTCGGCACAACACGCATGTAGGCATGGTGAGGATCATGACCCATACCGGCATAGAGGCCTTCCCAGATGCGCGGAATCAGATCCAGCGGCAGGAAGTCCATGGCATTCATCAGGAACACCCAGACGAAGATGGTGAGTCCGAGCGGCGCCACGAACTTACGCGATTCGGCGCTGTGAATCAGCCCCTTGGCCTGGTCACCCACCATTTCGACGAGCAGTTCAACGGCGGCCTGGAAGCGCCCCGGCACGCCGGAGGAGGCGCGACGCGCGGCCAGCCACAAAACGAAGCCGCCAAGTACTGCCAGAAAAACCACCCAGAACACGGTGTCATAATTGATCAGGCCAAAATCGACCAGATTCTTCTGGGCAGCACCCGTTCCGTTCAGGAAGGTCAGGTGGTGAGCAATGTATTCGCCCGCAGTTACGGTGCGCTGGGCGACGTCGTGTTCAGCAGCCATGTCAAGGTTTCACCAAAAAAGCCAAAAAATTCGCTTGCAGGGTGATGATCAGACCCATCACCAGTGCGCCCCAATGAACGCCCGGATACAAGGCCGCCACCAGAACCAAAATCACTAACGAGAGCAGTGTCTTGAGCACTTCTCCCGTAAAAAATGCGCTTGTTTGCGCCTGGCCCGTGCGTTTCGTCGCTCGCAGCAACCAGAGCGCGAATACGGCCGTCGGCAACACACAGACCAGAGCTCCGAAACCTGCCGATGCTGCGCCGCGCAAACCAAATAGCAGGGCAGCTGCTACAACGCCGATCAGGGCTGCAAGTGCTTGCAGGGCTACGAGCTTCAACATCCTTGACCAATGCGGCGAGTAGGGCTTTTACAGCCTAGAGCCGCGCCATCTTAGGAGCGTCTTTGGGGCAAGTCAATCATGCGGCACCGCGGCAAACCCCTAACAGTTTTGATGTTTTTTGCTTTAGCCAAGCGAAGGTCTTTTAGATCAAGGCTCGGCCCGCCAGAAGAGTCGTTCGACATTTTTTACAAATCCGCCTTGATTGTGCGCAACAGCATTTACTTTTCAGGCAATTCACCACTCCACTTTCGACATAAATCAAGCACAGCCCCGCTGCGACGCAAACGCAGCACCGCAACGGGAACTCGTAAAGCAACAGATAGGCCAGATTTCAAAATGTGCGGGCATCTGCACAGGTGAGGACGGCTGCCAGAATTGCGGCGATCCGCGCTTGCTGCGGTGCAGCGCAGCCATACGCCGGAGTTTGCGCTAAAGTCGCGCGCTGAAAGTCACGACTGCGTCGCAGTTTGTGCAGTTCCTGACAAGACTGAGGGAGTCCTTCAATGACGCTGGGCAAGCGCATTGGTATCACCATGTTGCGGGCCATCGCCCGCGTGCTGTTCCGCATCGAGGTGCGCGGCAATCCGCGCGTCTCGTCGAGCAAGCTGCTGATCATCGCCAACCACGAGTCTTTCCTGGACGGCCTGTTGCTGGGCATCACGCTTCCGCAACGTCCACTCTTCGTAGTCCATACCGGAGTGGCCCGGACCCTGTTCTTCCGCCTGCTGCTGAAGACCGTTGACCACCTGGCCGTGGACCCGACCAGCCCGATGGCCATGAAAACCGTCATCCGCGTGATCGACAGCGGCCGCCCGGTCGTGATCTTTCCCGAAGGCCGCATCACCACCACCGGCAGTCTGATGAAGACCTACGACGGCCCCGCCTTCGTGGCCGCCAAAACCGGAGCCACCATCTTGCCGGTGCGCATCGATGGCGCAGCGCGCACCTATTTCTCGCGCCTCTCCGGCAAGCATCCGCATCAGCTCTTCCCGCGCATCACGATCTCGATCCAGCCGACCACGCGCATCGAGTGGCCCTCCGAAGGCAGCAGCCGTGAGCGCCGGCGCAAGGCCGGTGAGGCCATGCGCCGCCTGATGCAGGAAATGATCTTCGCCAGCCGGCCGAACCAGACCCTGTTCGAGGCAATGCTGTCTGCGATCTCGATCCATGGCCGCTCCTGGCGGCTGGTGGAGGACATCAAGCAGATCGAGTACAGCTATGGCGATCTGCTCAAGATGACGCTCGCACTGGGCCGCCTGGTTGGCCGCAAGTGCGCCGAGGGTGAGCGCGTGGGGGTGCTCCTGCCCAATCTGGCCCCAACCCTTGGCCTGATCCTGGGCCTGTCCGCCTTCCGCCGGGTGCCGGCGCTGATGAATTACACCTCAGGCGCGGAAGGCATGCTGGCAGCCTGCGAGGCGGCAACCATCCGCCGCATCGTGACTTCGCGCGGCTTCATCGAACAGGCCAAGCTGGAAGACAAGATTTCAGTACTCGAACAGCATTACGAGTTGATCTATCTGGAAGACCTCAAAGCCGAGATGACGGCCTGGGACAAGGCCTGGCTGATCCTCTGGGCGCTGCGCTTCCCGGCCCTGGCTGCGCCCGGCGGTAATGCCGAAGATCCGGCCGTGGTGCTGTTCACCTCCGGCTCGGAAGGCAAGCCCAAAGGCGTGGTGTTGTCGCACCGCGCGATCCTCGCCAACATCCAGCAGGCGCGTGCGGTGGTGGACTTCTCCTCGGAAGACAAGCTGCTCAACGCCCTGCCGCTGTTCCACTCCTTCGGCCTCACAGTGGGCGGCCTGCTGCCAGTGATTTCGGGCGCCAGCGTATTTCTGTATACGTCACCGCTCCATTACCGCGTCATCCCCGAGCTGGTGTATGACCGCAACTGCACGATCCTGCTGGGTACCAGCACCTTCCTGTCGAATTACGCCAAGCATGCCCACCCGTATGATTTCTATCGCCTGCGCTACGTGATCGCCGGCGCCGAGAAGCTGACCCAGACGGTGCGCACGAACTGGTTCGAAAAATTCGGCATTCGCATCCTGGAGGGCTATGGCGCGACCGAGTGCGCGCCGGTGCTCGCCGTGAATACCCGTATGGCGTATCGGACCGGATCGGTGGGCCAGCTTCTGCCGGGCATGCAAGCCAGGCTGATGCCGGTGCCGGGCGTAGAGCTGGGCGGGGCACTGCATGTCAGCGGGCCGAACCTGATGAGCGGCTATCTGCGCGCCGACAATCCAGGTGTGCTGGAACCGCCCTCTTCCGAGCTGGGCAGCGGCTGGTACAACACCGGCGACATTGTGGACATCGATGCCGATGGCTATCTGTTCATCGTTGGCCGCCTCAAGCGCTTCGCCAAGGTGGCCGGCGAGATGATCTCGCTCGAAGTCGTCGAACGCCTGGCCCTGCAGGCATCGGACAAGGGTGTGCATGCTGCCACCAGCCAGCCCGATGCGGCGCGCGGCGAAAACATCCTGCTCTACACCACCGACAAGATGCTGACCCGTGACCTGATTCAGGCCGCCGCACGCAGCGCCGGCTCGCCGGAGATCGCGGTGCCGCGCAAGATTGTCGTGGTCGACGAATTGCCCGTGCTCGGTTCGGGCAAGACCGATTATGTGACCCTCAAACAATGGGCCGAAACGGCCTGAGCAAGTTTCGTAGGGCGAACTTAAGTTCGCCGCCGGCCCCGGTGTGCGACTGAAGTCGCACCTACATCGAGACACCCGTCCGCCCGCCATCGCAGCGTGCGGCTTGAAACAGAATTTGCTGGAGACCCGATGCTGCGTCTGATCCTCAAGGGCCTATTGCGCCCACTGTTCCGCCTCGTGTTCCGGGTGCAGGTACATGGCGAAGCCGATATCCGCGCAGAGCGCCTGCTGATCGTGGCCAACCACGAATCCTTCCTCGACGAGCTGCTGCTGGGTCTGTTCCTGCCGCAACGGCCGGTCGTCGTCGTATACAGCTCGGCGAGCTGCAGCCGTGTGCTCCGCTTCTTCGCGCGCGGCCTGGTCGATTACCTCACCATCGATCCGAACAACCCGATGGAACTCAAAACGGTGATCCGGCTGATCGAAACCGGCCGGCCGGTGCTGATCTTCCCCGAAGGCCGTATCACCACCACCGGCAACCTGATGAAGACTTACGACGGACCCGGCTTCATCGCCGCCAAGTCTGGTGCCACCCTCCTGCCGGTTCGCATCGAGGGCGCTGCGCGCAGCTACTTCTCGCTGCTGCAGGGCCATTATTCGCGCTCGCTGTTCCCGAAGATCCGCCTCTTCGTGCAGGAACCAACACTCATCGAAACCGCCAAGGCGGCCCACGGCGAGCAGCACTATCTGGCTGGCCAGGCCATGCACCGGGTGATGACCGACCTGATGTTCGCCGGCCGCGCTGAGCAGACCCTGCTTGCAGCCCTGCTCGAAGCAGCCCGCATCCAGGGCCGCAACTGGCGCCTCCTGGGAGACGTGGAACATGTCGATTACTCCTATAGCGACATCCTGCGCACCGCACTGGTCCTGGGCCGCAAACTCGCCGCACGTAGCGCCGAGAATGAACGCTTCGGCGTGCTGCTACCAAATGTGGCGGCCCTGCTGGCGCTGGTCTTCGGCCTTGGCGCCTTCCGCCGCCCGCCCGCCATGCTCAATTACACTGCCGGCGTGGACGGCATGCAGGCCGCCTGCAGCGCTGCCTGTATCCGCCAGATCATCACTTCGCGCAAATTCATCGAGCAGTTCAAGCTCGGCGACAAACTCGCCCGCCTGCAGGGCGTGGAATTCATCTACCTTGAAGACCTGCGCCGCGAAGTCAGCCTCGCTGACCGCCTGTGGTGGTTGTGCTTCGCCCGCCACCGGCCGCTTGCCGCGGTGCCTGCCTCGCGCCCGGAAGATCCGGCGGTGGTGATGTTCACCTCCGGCTCGGAAGGCAAGTGCAAAGGCGTGGTGCTCTCGCACCGCGCGATCCTCGCCAATGTGTCGCAGCTGCGCTCGGTGCTGGATTTCTCGGTCAATGACGTGATTGTCAATGCCCTGCCGCTCTTTCACAGCTTCGGCCTCACCTGCGGCGGCATGATCCCGCTGCTATGCGGCGCCAAGGTCTTTCTCTACCCCTCGCCGCTGCACTACCGGGTGATCCCGGAGCTGGCCTACAACGCGTCCTGCACGATTCTCTTCGGCACCAACACCTTCCTGGCCAATTACGCCAAGCACGCCCATCCCTTCGACTTCTACCGCCTGCGCTACGTGGTGGCCGGCGCCGAGAAGATCACCGATAGCGTCCGCCAGGCCTGGTTTGAGAAGTTCGGCACGCGCATCTTCGAAGGCTATGGCGCCACCGAATGTGCGCCGGTGCTCAGCGTGAATACCCAGATGGCCTATCGCTCGGGCAGTGTCGGCAAGTTCCTGCCCAGCATCGAATACCGCATCCAGCCCCTGCCCGGCGTGGAATCGAAGGATGGCCAGCCAAGCGGCCAGCTGCATGTGCGCGGCCCCAACCTCATGAGCGGCTATCTGCGCCATGACGCGCCCGGCATCCTGCAGCCGCCGCACTCCGAAATCGGCCCGGGCTGGTACGACACCGGCGACATCGTGGAGATCGACGCAGAGGGTTTCGTGCATGTACTGGGCCGTGTCAAACGCTTCGCCAAGGTGGCCGGTGAGATGGTGTCGCTCGGCGCCGTGGAATTGCTGGCTGGCGAGGCTGCACCGGAGGGCCAGCATGCCGCCATCGCGCTCAGCGACGACGAGCGCGGCGAAACCATCCTGCTCTACACCACGGCCACCGGCCTCGCGCGCGAAACACTCCTCGCCACGGCTCGCAGCAAGGGCAGCCCGGAGCTGGCCGTACCGCGTCGTATTGTTTACCTCGACGCCTTGCCGCTGCTGGGTTCGGGCAAGGTGGACTATCCGGAACTGAAGCGCCTCGCGGCCGCCTGAGCGTCCGTTAGCGGGCTCGCAGCGGGGGGGCGTCCATGCACAGGATGCCCTCGACTACACGCCCTGAGCAGGTTCTTAAAAACGCCCGAAGTGCACACTTCCGTGCAGCCAAGCACCAGGCTTGCGCAAAAACCTCTTTTTTAGAGCGGCTATTTCCGTGAAATAGTTCCGCACTGCACAACACGCCCTTCCGGGCAGCAATCCGGGATTTCCCCAAGCTGGCGCGCGCTGGGGCTTCTCACTCGGCGCATAGATCCCTATGCATCCATGCTGCGTGGCACAACCCGTGCTTGATCTGGAACAAGTTTACCTGCCCTTCCGCCCCTGTGTGATCGTCGCACAAGTGTCATGCGGGCATGGCAAAAACGGTGAATCCCACACGGAGGGCCCACCATGCAAGCTGCCGCGTCGTCCATTTCCTGGTCCGGGGAAACCGACAATCTGCGCTCGCGCTTCCCGCTGGTTGGGCTGATCGAAACCCTGCTCGGCCCGGTGTTGGCGGTTGTCACCCTGATCATCAGCGTGTTGGCACACGAGGGCAGCTTCGATCGCCACTACTTCGCGCTCTCCCTGCT
Organism: Uliginosibacterium sp. 31-12; assembly: GCF_030548425.1. NCBI lineage: Bacteria > Pseudomonadati > Pseudomonadota > Betaproteobacteria > Rhodocyclales > Zoogloeaceae > Uliginosibacterium > Uliginosibacterium sp. 31-12. Next base: position 262,023 of record NZ_JAUOOA010000006.1, read on the forward strand.
GACCTTCCTGCTGCTCTTTCCGGGCATCCTGCGCATCTCGGAGAGCCGCTGGCGCATGGCGCTGAAGGCCAGCCTGGCCTGGCTGGTGCTGTGCGCCACGCTCTACTTCATCGGCTATGTCACCGATTATCTGGACTTCTACGACCGCGACATCATCCTGACCTGGCAGCTCGCCACCCTTGCCGCCCTGCTCGCCTCGCACGAAATTGCACGCCAGAGCCTGCTGCGGGTGCTGGCCCATGACCCCTCGAGGGTCGTCATCGTGGGCGCCAACGATACCGGCGTGGAACTGGCCGCCCACTTCGAGCAGGATCGCTACGCCGGCTCACGCTTTCTGGGTTTCTTCGACGACCGCCCGCGCGAACGCATGGGCCATCACATCGGTGATCGCCCGGTACTCGGCGCCATCGACAATCTGGCCAGCTACGTCAAGACAAACGCCGTCAATCAGATCTACATCGCCCTGCCGATGGCCTCCCAGCCACGCATCCTGGCCCTGCTGCAGAGCCTGCGCGACACCACCGCCTCGGTCTATTTCGTGCCGGACCTGTTCGTGACCGAACTGATCCAGGGCCGCGTCGAGCATGTCAGCGGAATGCCCGCAGTGGCTGTCTGCGAAAGCCCCTTCACAGGCGTGAACGGCATCATCAAGCGCGCCGAGGATCTGGTTCTGGGCAGCCTGATCGTGCTGCTGATCTCGCCACTGCTGCTGGGCGTGGCCCTGGCCGTGAAATTCACTTCGCCCGGCCCGGTGATCTTTGCCCAGCGCCGCTACGGCCTCGATGGCAAGGAAGTGATCGTCTACAAGTTCCGCTCCATGACCGTCACCGAAGACGGCGACAAGGCCTACACCCAGGTCAGCAAGGGCGATGCTCGCGTCACCAAGGTTGGCGCCTTCATCCGCAAGACTTCGCTCGACGAGCTGCCGCAATTCATCAACGTGCTGCAGGGGCGCATGAGCATCGTTGGCCCGCGCCCGCACGCAGTGGCGGTGAACGAGAAATATCGCACCGTGATCTCCGGCTACATGGTGCGCCACAAGGTGCGCCCGGGCATCACCGGCTGGGCTCAGGTGAATGGCTATCGCGGCGGCGACGATCTCGAGCACATGAGCAAGCGCATCTATTACGACCTGCAATACCTGCGCAACTGGTCGCTGAGCCTGGACCTGCGAATCATCCTGCGCACCGTCGGCCTGGTCGCAAAAGACAGCGCCGCTTACTGAACAACACGTCGTCAAGAACAGGCTCTACCCCCTCGTTTCAAGGAGAACTCTCATGAACATCATCATCCGTTGTCTGGTTGCCTGCGTGGCTTGCTTTGGCTTCATGGTCGCCACCAGCCTGTCGCAATCGCGCGCCCCGCAAGCACCCAGTGCCGCTGCCGAGCCGGCTCCGGCCAGCCCGGTTGTGGCCGTGATTCCGCACACGCGCTCTGTCGAGTGAGTCGTGCATGAACCAGCGCCGCTCGCTCCCTGCTGGCTGGCTGGCCTGGCTGGGCCTGTGCTGCCTGGTGGCGGCCGGCCCCGCCCATGCCGCGCCGGAGCGCTTCGAGGACACGCTGTGCGTGACCGCCAAGTTCTCGCAGGGGCAGCCGCTCTCCGAGTTGCCGATGCTCACCGATCTGGGCGTGAAGTGGGTGCGCGACACCGTCGCCTGGTTCGATATCGAAAAGCGGCCGGGGCAGTACCAGGCCTTTCCGCCGGAGTTCCAACAGCGCCTGGATTTCTATCGCCAGCACGACATCGGGCTGGTCATGCTGCTGGCCTACGACAATCCGCAGGCCTATCCGAACACCCCGGCCAAGCCCGGCAACTCGGCCGATCCGGTGGCCTACGGACGCTATGCTGCCGAGATGGCGCGACGCCTGCGCACGCAGGGCCTGCGCTTCGTGATCGAGTTGTGGAACGAGCCACACAACGATCTCTTCCACAAATTCGGCGGCAACTGGAATGGCGCACCGCCCTCGCCCTGGGTGGATCACTACCTGCGCATGGTGGACGAGGCTACCCAGCGCATCAAACTCTTTGACCCGAGCATCCGGGTCATCACCGACGATGACATGTGGGTGATCCACTACCACTTCCTGGCGCGCGGGCTGACACGCCAGATCGATGGCTTCGCGATCCACCCCTATACCGGCGGCGACATCCCGGAACTCACCGCCGTGACCTATGACACCGACTGGACCCGCCCCTACCAGGTGGTAGACCCGGACCGCAGCTTCGGCTCGGCGATGCGCCGCCTGCGCGAGTTCGGCAGTCAGAAACTCGGCAAGCGCCCCGAAATCTGGATCACCGAGTGGGGCTGGGGAGTCGGCGAGAAAGCGCCTCTCGGCCCGCTCAGTGAAGAGGCCGTGGCCACCTACCTGCCACGGGCTATGGTCCTGGGGGCCGCCACCGGTGCCGAGGCGACCTGCTGGTTCAGTACCCGTGATTCGGTGGACGGGCCGATGGGCCTGACCGACAACAACAGCCGCCCGCGCCCGGCCTATTACGCCTTCCGCGATCTCCACGCCAAGCTCGGCAAGGCGCGCTATGTCTGCCCGCTCAGCACCCAGAGCGGCAGTGGCGCAGCCATGGCCTATCTGTTCCGCGATGCCAAGGGGCCCCTGGTCGCGCGCTGGGATGCTTACCCGGCGGTGCAGGGTGCCGGCAAGCTCAGCCTCGAGCGCCCCGCCACTGCGCCGGCGTGCGCGCGTTCATGAGGCCGACGCCATGTCCGGGCACAGCACCAGCCTGCATCACCCCAGCCGCTCCAACGCAGCGGAGCGGCCAGCCATGAACGCGCGCGCCCTGCCCTCGCAACACACCGATCTACTCTTCGTGTACCTCGCCTATGCACTGCGCTACCTCTACCTGTTGATCCTCACCCCTTTCTATGGACGGGTGCTCGGCGTGGAGGGCTATGCCCAGGTGCTGGCCGCCATGTCGCTGATGAACATGGTGTGGCTCTTCGTCAGCTGGGGCTTCGTACCGGCCGGCGGACGCGAGATCGCCACCGCGCCGCGCAGCGGCTATGGCGGCATTTTCTGGCAGCACGTGTCCGCACGCGCCCTGCTGTCGACCCTGGCCCTCGGTGGTGGCATCGTCGCCACCCTGGCCTCGCCGATCCTCGCCAGCCACCCTGTGATCGGCGTCTGTGCGGTGCTGCTGGGCATCGTTTCGGCCTACAACCTGGGCTGGTATTTCACGGCCAGCGAGCGCCCGCGTCACACCGTGAAGCTGGAAGTGCTGGGCTTCGTACTGAGCCTGATCCCGATCCTCAGCCTGGTGCGCGCGCCCGGCGATGCCTGGGTGGTGCTGGCCTGCCTGCTGGTTTCCGGCGTACTGGCCCTGGCCCTGGCGCACTGGTGGGTACGCCACGAGATCAGCCCGGCGCGTTTCTCGCCGGCAGCCGGGCTGGCGCTGGTGCGCAGCAGCAGCACCCTGTTCGTGTACACCTGCAGCTCGACCCTGCTGGTGGCCTCTTCCACCTACCTGCTGAGCCTGCTCTCGAGCGGCAGCGAAGTAGGTAGTTTCGGCGCCGCCGAACGCCTGGTCAGTGTGGGCCTCAGCGTGATGGGCCCGGCCAGCCAGATCTTCGTGCCGCGCATCACGGCCCTGTTCCTGCACGACGAGGGCGCGGCCTTCCGCATGGTGCGCAAGGCCGCCCTGCTGCTGGGCGGTATCGGCCTCGCAGGCCTCGTGGCCAGCCTGCTGCTGGGGCATTGGGTGGTGCGCCTGATCTTCGGCGCCGGTTTCGAGGCCAGCGTCCCGGTGCTGCATCTGCTGGCCATCGTGTTTCCGCTGGCCGCCATCAACCAGATCATCGGCGCCTATGTGCTGGTGCCACAGCACCGCGAAGGTCTGCTGACCCGCGTGACCCTCATCGGCGCCGGCCTCAGCCTGCTCTGCGCCATCCCGGCCGGCCTTGCCTGGGGCGCATTGGGCATGGCTGCCGCGCGTGTCGGCGGCGAGCTGGCGGTGGCCGCCATGCTGCTGCTCACCAGTTGGCGCATGGGCATCCTGCAGCGCCTGCTCGATCCTGAAAGCGAGAAAACCCCATGATCCAGAACCCGCTGCCACAAGCCTTCGTGATCGTCGCCACCAAGGGCCGTCCGGTCGAAACCGCCAACCTGCTCGGCTACATCGCGGCACAGAGCCATCTGCCGCTGCGCACCCTGGTGGTGGGCGCCGACGCGGCCGACGTGGCGGGCCTCGGCAGCCATCCGCTGGTGCATGGCGGGCAGGCAGAAGTTCTCGTGTGCGGGCGCGCCGGCCTGACCCTGCAGCGCAACGCTGGCCTCGATCGCCTTGCCGCGCTGGTCGATGAACTCAAGCCGGCAGACTGGTTCGTGGCGTTCTTCGATGATGACTTCCGCCCGGCCAGCAACTGGCTGGTGTCTTGCGCCCAGCGCTTCGCGCAGTCACCAGAGGTGGTCGGCCTGTGCGGCAACCTGCTCGCCGATGGCATCCACTCCAGTGGTTACGACGAGCAGACCGCGCGCGATTACCTGCTCGGCAAACGCGCGCCGGAATCCCACTGGGCCCATGGCAAGCAGCTGACCGAGCTGGTCGACGGCCTCTATGGCTGCAACATGGCCTATCGTGGCCCCATCGCGATTGCCCAACGCTTCGACGAGAAGCTGCCGCTCTACGGCTGGCAGGAAGACATCGACTTTGCCGGCCGCGCCCGCCGCTACGGCAAGCTGGTGTGCGAGCCGGCTTGCCGCGGGGTGCACATGGGGGTTCAAGGCGCGCGCACCAGCGGCCTGCGCTTTGGCTATTCGCAAATCGCCAATCCGGTCTACCTGATCCGCAAGGGCAGCATGCGGACCAGCTTCGGCGCCCGCCTGGCGGCCCGCAACCTGGCCTCGAACCTGTTCAACTCGCTGCGCCTGAATCGCCGCAAGGATTACGCCGGCCGCCTGCGCGGCAATTTCCAGGCCCTCGTTGATGCTGGCCTCGGTCGCCTGCACCCCGAACGGGTGCTGTCCATCCGCTAGGACACACGATGAGCCTCGAATGGATCGGTGTCGTGTTCCTGCTGCTGGGAGCCGGCCTGCTGTGGTCGGCCCCCGAGCGCCTGCTGAGCCTGCAGATCGTGGCCTGTGTATTCGCCGGCAGTGCGGCCTTCAGCCTGCCGGCGCTGGGCGGCGCCACGGTGGCGCCCGGTTTTGCGGTGCTGCTGCTGCTGGCGCTATGCGTGCTGAAGTTCGGCCACCTGCACAGCATGTTCGAGGCGATGGCACCGCGCCAGCCCGGCTTCCCGTTGTTAATGCTGGTGGTGTGGGGCTTCGTGTCGGCGGCGGTGCTGCCGCGCCTGTTCGGCGGCGAGGTGGACGTGGTGTCGATGAACCGCTCAAGCGTGGTGCTCGGCGCCGTGCCGGTCGAAACACTCGCGCCGGGCTCTGGCAACATCACTCAGAGCGTGTATGCGGCCGGTGAGCTGGTGGTGTTCGCCGTGGCCCTGGTCTTCCTGCGCCTCGAAGGCGGGCTGGAGCGCGCCGGGCGCGCCATGCTGTGGCTGGCCGGGCTCAATCTGATCGCCGCAGTGATCGATCTGGGCGGCTATTACAGCGGCCTTGGCAATCTGCTCGAACCGCTGCAGACGGCGAACTTCGCCTTCATGCCGGAGGCAGCCTTTGGCAATGTGAAACGCATCAACGGCACCTTTCCGGAAGCCTCCGCCTTCGCCGGCTTTACCCTGCCGCTGATGGCCTTCTGCTACGTGCTGTGGCGCGAGCGCTGCTGGCCGCGGCTGAGCGGGCCGCTCGCCCTGGGCAGCCTGCTGGCCCTGCTGCTGGCCACCTCCAGTGCCGGCTACGGCGGCCTCGGCGTGTATGCCGCGCTGGTTCTGGTGATCTCTTTCTGCGAGGGCTGGCGCCCGGGCGGGCACACCCATCTGTGGCATTACCTGGGCCTCGGCCTCGCGGCGGCGCTCGTGATCGGCGCCATCCTGGCCCTGCTGCCGGCCGTGCGCGAGCAGGCCTGGGACATCATCGAAAACACCCTGCTCTACAAATCCAGCTCCTCCTCGGCAATCGAACGCGGGGAATGGAACCAGATTTCCTGGCAGGCCTTCCTCGATACCTGGGGACTCGGTGCCGGCATGGGCAGCGCCCGCGCCTCAAGCCTGCCAATGGTACTGGTGTCCAACGTAGGCCTACCCGGCAGCCTGCTGTTTCTGGCCTTCCTCGCCCGCGTGCTGCTGGCGAAACTGCCGGCCGGCATCGATGCCACCCAGCGTGCGCTGGTCATCGCCGCGCGCCACGGCGTGCTGGCAGCACTGATCATCGCCAGCCTGGTCGCCTCGGTCTTCGATCTGGGCGTGATGTTCTACCTCCTGTGCGCCATCGCCTGCTGCCCGGCTCTGCTGTATGTGCCGCGCCGCACTCCGCAGGCAAGGCCGGTGATGGCCAGTGATGGGGTCTTCGCATGACGGCCTCCGTCCCGCTGCCCACGCCCAGCGCCACCCGCCCCGGCCTCGCCTGCGGCCGTTACCTGTTCTTCAACCCGCTGCTGCGCACCGCGATGCGCCTGATCGATGCCCTCACCGGCCTGCGGCACAGCCTCGCCCGGCCCATGCCGGCCAGCCTCGCCCCCGACCGCATCCTGCTCTGCATGCAGGCCCACATCGGCGACCTGATTTATGCCAGCGCCGCCATCCCGGTGCTGCGTGCAGCTTTCCCGGCCGCGCGCATCGATTTCCTGGTCCATCCGGCCGCCGCCCACTTGCTGGCCGAGCACCCCGAGCTGGGCCAGATCCACAGCCTGACCCACTGGAAGCTGGACCGCTCCGGCCAATCACTGTGGCGCCGCCTGCTGCGCTACCTTGGCGCGCGCCGCACGCTCCTGCAAACCCTCCGCGCCAACCACTACGCGCTGGCCGTCGATCTCTACGCCTACTTCCCCAACAGCATCCCGCTGCTCGCCAGTGCCCGCATCCCGCTGCGCCTGGGGTGGGCCAGCGGCGGCTTTGGCGGCCTGCTGAGCCATGCGCGTGAATGGGACTGCGCCGGCCAGCACATCCTCGAGTGGCATCGCCGCCTGCTTGCCCAGATACCGGCCTGCCGCCCGCATCTGGGCCATCTGCAAACCTCCTGCCCACTGCCCGCCACGGCCCTCGCACGCAGCCGCGAGCTGCTGCAGGCGGCCGGCATTCACTCGCCCTTCCTGTGTTTTCACGTTGGCGCTGGTGGCGCGCACAAACAATGGCCCGAACCCGCCTGGCATGAACTGGCCCTGGCCTGTGCCGCGCGTGGCGAGCGCATCGTGCTGCTCGGCTTCGGCCCAGCTGAAGAAGCCTTGGCACAACGCATTGCCGCACGCGTGCCGGCAGCGGCCGTGAGCCTCGCCGGCCAGCTCGATTTCACGCGCCTTGCCGGCTGCATCGCCCAGGCCCGTCTGTTCGTCGGCCTCGACTCGATGGGCACCCATCTTGCCGCCGCGCACGCCATTCCGGTCGTCGGCATCTATCCCGGCATCATGGACGGCAGCTGGCGCCCGGCAGGTCGCCATAGCCGCATCATCACCACCCCCAAGCCCTGTGCTCCGTGCTTCCTGCCCGCCGGCTGCGCAAGCATGGCCTGCCTGCGAGAAACCCCGGCCAGCGCGGTGTTCGCAGCCATCGAGGCCAGCCTCGGCGAGCAGATGGAGGCCGTCCATGCCTGAGGCCCGCGAGATCCTCATCAACGGCCGCTTCCTCGGCCGGCGCCCGACCGGGGTGGACCGCTTCGCGTTCGAACTGCTGCGCGCACTCGATGATTGGCTGGAGGAGCGGCCGCATCCCACGCTGCGTTTTCGCATCCTGGTGCCGCAAGGCGTGAGCGCCCGTTTCCGTCATCTCGCCGTGGAAACCTGCGGTCGGCGCCAGGGTCTGCTGTGGGAGCAGCTTGAGCTGCCGCTGGCCGCCCGCGGCCTGCCACTGCTGAGCTTGTGCAATGCCGCGCCACTGTTCAAGCGCCAGCAGATCGTGACCCTCCACGATGCGGCCCCGGCGCAGGTGCCAGAATCCTATGGCCGCGCCTTCCGCCTCTGGTATCGCCTGCTGATGCCCTGGCTGGGCAGCATCGCACCGCGGGTGCTGACCGTATCGCAGTTCTCGGCTCGCGCCATTGCCACGGCCTACCATGTGCGCGCCGACAAGATCCGGGTGCTGGCCGAGAGCGGTGAGCACATGCTGCGGGTGGCGGCCGATGCCGGCCTGCTGGAGCGCCATGCGCTGCTCAGCCGGCCGTACGTGCTAGCCGTGAGCAGCATGGTGCCGCACAAGGGGTTCGCCACCCTGGTGCGCGCCGTGGAATTACTCGGGGCGGACTGCGGCTTCGATGTGGTGATCGCCGGCGGCACCGATCCGCGCATCTTCGCCGGCGCCAGCCTGCCCGGCTTCGTGCGCCATGTCGGCTATGTCACGGATGGCGAGCTGCGCGCGCTCTACGAGCACGCGGCCTGTTTCGTCTTCCCGTCCTATTACGAAGGCTTCGGCCTGCCCGCTGCCGAAGCAATGGCCCTGGGCTGCCCGGTGATTGCGGCCAATGCGGCGTCGATCCCGGAAGTGTGCGGCAGTGCCGCGCGCTACTTTCCGGCCGGCGATGCCCAGGCGCTGTCCACCCTCCTGCAGCAGAGTCTGCGCGACGAAGCCTGGCTCCGGGCTGCGCGCGATCGCAGCCTGGCTCAGGCCACGCACTGGCGCTGGCGCGATTCAGCCAGCCAACTGCTGGCAGCCCTGACATGAAGCCGGCACCGCTCTCGCCCAGCGAGGTCGAAGTCGTCACCGTGACTTACGGCGAGCGCTGGGGACTGCTGCGCCAAGTGATCAGCGCCGCCCTGAGCGAGGGCGCAGGCGGCGTAACAGTGGTGGATAACGCCGCCGCGCCGGGCCTCGCCGGACGCATCGCCGCCGAGTTCGACAGCCGCGTGCAGCTCATCCATCACAGCACCAATCTCGGCTCGGCCGGCGGCTTCGCGGCCGGCATGCGTGCCGCGCTGACCCGCACGAAGCGCTTCATCTGCTTGCTTGATGATGACAACGTGCTGGCACCAGGCTGCCTCGCGAGTCTGCTTGCCACCTACACTGCACAGGACATGCCGAGCGCGCCAGCGCACTCGGCTGTACTGGCCTTCCGCCCCGAGCATTACGTGGCCGGCTCGCTGGCGCAGCAACAGCGCGAGCGCAGCAGCTACCTGGGTTTTCATGTGGCCGATATCGGCCACAAGCTGCTGCGCCATCTGGGCCACCGCTGCGCACCACAGTCACAGGGCGGCGAAGTGCGCTGGGGGCCATGGGGCGGCCTGCTTTTCCACCGCGCCGTGCCCGAGAGCATCGGCCTGCCCCGTGCCGATTACGTGCTCTACAACGACGATATCGAATGGACCCTGCGTCTCACCGACGCCGGTGGCCGCATCGTGCTCGACCGGCAGGCACGGATCGTGGACGTCGATCAGTCCGGCCATGCCGCCGCCAACTATCCGAACGTGTTCGTGGCCCTGCTGACCGGCAGCAGCGACATGCGTATGTACTATGAATTCCGCAATCGCTCACACCTGGAACAGCTGCGCAACCGCAGACCGGACCTCGTCATGCGCGTCAATCGCCTGCTCTTCTGGCTCATCCTGCAGATCTATGCACTGGCACTGGGGCGCCCGCAACGCCTGCGCCTGCTCAAGGCGGCCCGCCACGATGGCGAAAGCGGTCGTCTCGGCACCTGCCCTGCCTATCCCCTGCCGGCCTGCAACGGGGAGGCCGCATGAGCAGCCGCCCGCGCCAACAATGGATCGATGTGGCCAAGGGCCTCGGCGTGGTGCTGGTGGTGCTCGGCCACAGCCCGCTGGTCGGCTATGGCGCGCTACGCGGGCTGATCTATTCCTTTCACATGCCGATGTTCTTCGCCATCGCCGGCCTCACCCTGTGCAATCTCAGCCCGCGCCAATGGCTGATCCGGATCGGCTCGCTGGTATGGATCTACGGCATCGTGTCGCTGGCCTTCCTTCCCCTGGCGCTGGGCCTGGACAGCAATTTCGTGCCGACCCCGCAGCCACGCCTGCTGCATGTGCTGCTGGGCATCCTGTACGGCACGGCTACCAGCCTGCGCGTTGATACCCTGTGGTTCCTGCCTGCCCTGGCCCTGGGCATGCTGCTGGCCTGGCCGCTGATCCGCCTCTGCGAGCAGCGTCCGGCCGCTCAGCAGGCGGGCTGGCTCAGCGCCTGCGCCCTGCTGCTGATCGCCATCGGCGCCGCCTGCCTGAATGACATCGACAAGAGTCCGCCGCTCAAGCAGATGACCTGGCACGGCGCCGGATCCAACGCCCTGCTGCCCTGGTCGGCTAATGTGGTGCCCTTCATCAGCGGTTTCATTCTGCTCGGGCGCAGCTTCATGGCCTGGCCCGCGCCCAGCGTGCGGGCCCTGTGGTACTTGCTGCCACTGTGGGCGCTGGCCTTCAGCCAGTCCGCACGTCAGCTGCTGCCGTGGACCCTCGAGCTGGCCCACGCTCAAATCGGCCCGACCCCAGCGTGGACGGCCTTGACCGCCCTCGCCGGCACCCTCAGCTTCCTGCTGCTGGCACGCCACGCGCTAGGCGGTGCGGCCCCCGCCGCCTGGCTGGGCCGCAGCAGCCTGCCAATCATGGTGCTGCACCCGATGCTCCAGCACGCCATAGCCAGCCGCGGCGACTCTCCCTGGCTGGCGCTGCTGGCCCTGATCCTGGCCATCCTGCTGCCGGCTCTGCTAGACCATGCCGTGCTGAACCGCCACAGCCTTGGCCAGTTTGTTTTCTACCCGCGCAGCTTGATCCGGAAACTCTGCCATGGCGCCCCCTGAAACGCACGCTGCCACGCCCGCACGCCTCGCTTGGCTGGATGCCGCCCGCGGCATCGGCATCGTACTGGTGGTACTAGGCCACATCCTCGGCGGCCTGCGAGACGCCGGCCTCATCGAGCGGAGCGGCTTCGGCGCCCACCTGTTCTACGCGATCTACAGCTTTCACATGCCGCTGTTCTTCTGGCTGGCCGGCAGTCTCGTGGACGCACGACTCGCCAAGGGCTACGGGCGCTTCCTCCAGGCCACCCTGATCGGCGTGGTGTGGCCTTATTTCCTGTGGGGCTTCCTGCAAAGCCTCGCCAACCATCTGGGCTCGGCCTACACCAACCATCAGTACCCCTTCGACGCGCAGCGCCTGATTTCCTTTCTGTGGCAGCCGCCGGCCCAGTTCTGGTTCCTCTACGCCCTGTTCCTGCTGCACCTGCTCGCCCTGCTCAGCCGGCACATCCCGCGCGGCCTGTGTCTGGGTGCAGCCAGCGCGCTGTCGCTCGCTGCCCTGTGGGCCTGGCCGGAGAGCTCCAGCATCCTGGTGTGGACTGCCATGCCGGCCTGGGCCTACTTCGCCGGCTGCCTCCTCGGCAATGCCCCGCTGTGGCCCGGCGAGGCCGCCCTGCGTCGCGTCGCGCCCGTGCTGGTGCCGCTGCTGCTGCTGGCCTGCGGCACAGTCTCCATTCTGGTGCAGGACCACGGCGACGCGCCCGGCCTCAATCTCCCGATCCTGCCCGCCACCCTGGCCGGGGTGGGCGCCGTGATCCTCGCCTGCCGCTGCTGGGGCCAGCACCTGAGTGGGTTGCAATGCCTGGGCCAGTTCTCCATGAGCATCTACGTGCTGCATGTACTGATCGTGGCAGGCACCCGGATTGCTTTGGTCAAACTGCTGCACATCGAAGCCCTGTGGCTGATCCTGCCCAGCCAGCTATTGCTGGGCATCGGCGTTCCGCTCGCGCTGGCGGCACTGGCACGACGCTGGAATATCAACCGCCTGCTCGGCCTCGGCTGAGCTCAGGAGAGTGTCATGAAGATAGCCATCGTCCATGAATGGCTGGCCACTTACGCCGGCAGCGAAAAAGTTGTCGAACAGCTCCTGGCCCTCTATCCGGAGGCTGACCTGTTCGCGGTAGCGGATTTTCTACCGGACAATCAGCGCGCCTTTCTCGGCGGGCGCACGCCAGTCACCAGCTTCATCCAAAAGCTGCCGCGCGCGCGCAAGTGGTTCCGCCACTACCTGCCACTGATGCCGCTGGCCATGGAGCAGCTCGATCTGTCAGCTTATGAGCTGATCATCTCCAGCAGCCATGCAGTGGCCAAGGGCGTGCTCACCGGGCCGAACCAGACCCACATCTGCTACTGCCACTCACCGATCCGCTATGCCTGGGATCTGCAGCATCAATACCTGCAGGAATCCGGCCTCACCAGCGGCCTCAAGGCCTGGATCGTGCGCGCGCTACTGCACTACATGCGCCTGTGGGATGTACGCACCGCCAACGGGGTGGATCACTTCATCGCCAACTCAGCCTTCATCGCCAAGCGCATCCGCAAGGTGTATGGCCGCGAGGCCGCGGTGCTGCATCCACCGGTGGATGTCTCCGGCTTTGCCCTGGGCGGCGACAAGGAGGACTTCTATCTCGCCGCCTCACGCATGGTGCCCTACAAGAAGATGCCGCTGATCGTCGAAGCCTTCGCTAGGATGCCCGGGCGCCGCCTGGTGATGATCGGTGACGGGCCCGAGTTCGAGAAATGCCGCGCCCTCGCCACCCCCAACGTGAGCCTGCTCGGCTACCAGAGCTTCGAGGTGCTGCGTGATCACATGCAGCGCGCGCGCGGCTTCGTCTTCGCAGCCGAGGAGGATTTCGGCATCACGCCGGTCGAAGCCCAGGCCTGTGGCACTCCGGTGATTGCCTTCGGGCGCGGCGGGGCGCTCGAAACAGTCATTGCCACCGGGGACCCAGCCGAGCACACCGGCCTGTTCTTCGCCCGCCAGGATGTAGACGCGATTTGCGCCGCAGTGGAGGCCTTCGAGGCCGGCGCCGGCTTCGATCCACTGGCCTGCCGGCGCAATGCCGAGCGCTTTGGACATGCCCAGTTCCGCCAGCGCTTCCAGCAACTGGCCGAGACATACGCCCCAGCATGATCAACCCGGCGCGCGATCAGCTGGTCGGCCTGCAGCAGCTGCGCTTCATCGCCGCGCTGCTGGTGTTGATCCACCATGTGCTCGAAGAGCTGCACGCCAGCCCGCTGGTGATGCTGCCCAAGTTCATCACCACGGTAGGCGCCTGCGGCGTCGACATCTTCTTCGTGATCAGCGGCTATGTGATGTGGCACAGCACGCGCGGCTTCTCGCCCGAAGTCACGGCCGGGGATTTCATGCGCCGCCGGATCCGCCGCATCTTCCCGATCTACTGGTCCTTCCTGTGCCTGATCCTGCTGCTGTGGAGCAGCGGTCTGGCCTTCCGCTCGCTCGAATACTCCCTGCCGCGCTTTCTGTCCTCGATCTTCCTGCTGCCGGGGATTGCGCGCGAGGAGCCCATGGTCATGGGCGTGGCCTGGACGCTGGTCTACGAGATGTACTTCTATGCCCTGTGCAGCCTGACCCTGCTCTTTCCGCGCGTACGCTGGCGGCCCGCCTGCATCGCCGTACTCATGCTGGGGGTGCCGGCGCTGGCAGGGCTGGCCGGCCTGCAGCATGCCCAGGCCTGGTACAGCAGCCCGCTGATCATCGAGTTCGGTTTCGGTCTGCTGCTGGGAGCTTCCGGTCTGCGCATCCCGCTCGCCTGGCGCCCCGCCCTGCTGACCCTGGCCGGCCTGTGCTTCCTGTTTGCCACCCGCCTGTTCGGCGGCGAATACACCGGCGGCCTGGCCGACACCTACCGCTGGTGGACCTGGGGCCTGCCGGCCCTGCTGGTGGTGGCCTGCAGCCTCTCCGGCAGCTTCTGCGAAGGCCGCGCCGGCGCCTGGCTGAGCCGCATGGGTGACGCCTCCTACACGCTCTATCTGAGTCACGCCTTCGTCATGATCGCGCTGGCACGCCTGCTCAAGTCCGGTGGCGGCGAGCAGCTGACAGTTGTGATCCTCGGCGGCAGCCTCAGCGTGATTGCTGCCTGCTTCTTCGCTGCCCTGCTGTATTTCTGGCTGGAGCAACCCCTCACCCGTCAGCTGCACGCCCGCAGGCGCTAGGCCTACCCCGATGCCGGCATTCGAGCCACGCTATCTTCGCTTCGAGCACAGTCCGCGTGCCCTGCCCGGCAGGCCGGAGCTGCTCGACTACTGGCACAGCATCCGCAGCCGCAAATGGCAGGTGCTGGCAGCTGGCGTCCTGCTGGCGGTACTGGCGGGCCTCGCCAGCCTGCTCATAACGCCCTTGCACGAAGCCGAAGCCCTGCTGCTGATCGGCGACAACCCGGGGCAGCTGCTATCCCTCGACGACCTCAGTGAAGTACAGGGCGGGCGCAGTCATTTCGTAACCCAGGCGGAATACCTCGGCGCGCGCAGCCTGGGCCTGCGCGTGGTGGACAGCCTCAAGCTGTGGGACGAGGCCGAGTTCGATCCGCGCCGTGCCCGCCCCGGCCTGCGCGCCCGCCTGCTGGGGCTCATCGGCAAGACCCCGGAAGCCATCGAATGGACACCTGAATTGCTCACCGAGGTGACCTGGCAGCGCTATGCCAGCCGCCTGCAGGTAGCGCCGGTGGGCAAGAGCCAGCTGCTGGCGATCCGCTTCTATGCAGCCGATCCGGCGCTGGCCGCGCGGGTGGCCAATGGCGTGGTGGATAACTATCTCGGCGCCCTACTCGAAACCCGTATCCTGAATGCCGAGCAGGCCGGTGAAGTCCTCAGCCAGCACGAAGCCCAGCAACTGCAGAACCTCAAGTCCTCGGAACGCGCCCTGCAAGCCTTTCGCGAACGGCGCGGGCTGGTGGACCTGGGCGGCAACGGCCAGGCCCTCGTCGCCCAGCGCATCACCGATCTGGGCATCCAGCTGGCCAGCGCCCGCAGCCGCCGGATCAGTGCCGAGAGCACCTGGGAGCAGGCCCGCACAGCCGCCCCCGACGAGCGCGCGCGCCTGCCCGGTGTGCTGGGCAATGCCGATGTGCAAAACGCGCGCGGCGTAAGCGATCTGGCCCGCCAGAATCTGGCCCGCCTGCAGGAGCGCTACGGCAGCGAGCATCCACGCCTGCGCGAAGCAGCGGCCGAGCTGGCCTCCGCCGAGGAGCGCCTGAACAGCCTGATCAGCGTGGCCCTGGCCGGACTGGAAGCGGACGCCCAGCGTGCCCGTACCAGCGAACGCATGCTGCAGGCCGAACTCGACAGCGCCCGCGCCGTGGTGCAGCGGCTCAATCGCGATGAAGCCGCGCTGGCCGCGCTGGAGCGTCAGGTCGCCAGCGACCGCAGCTATCACGCTCGCTTCAGCGTGCGGAACAAGGAAGTCAGCGCCCAGCGCGATCTGCGCGGCGATCCGGCCCGCCTGATCCAGTCGGCAAGCCCTCAGCTGCGCCCGGTGAGCCCGAACCGGCCACGCCTGATCCTCACTGGTGGCGTACTGGGCCTGCTGCTCGCGGCGCTGCTCGCCATCCTGCGCGATCGCCTGGCGCTCGGTGTATTCAGCGCCAGCGAGGCGGAGCGACGCTTTGCCCATCCGGTGCTGGCCGAACTGCCCTGGGTGTCGCTGCCCTGGGTCCGCAGCCTGGCCACGGTTCAGGTGGACGCACCGCTGAGCCGCCTCGCCGAGAGCATCCGCAGCCTGCGCTCAAGCATATTGCTGGCCGATCTGGACCTCAGCTGCCGGCGCACCCTGATCACCTCCAGCGTCGCCGGCGAAGGCAAGAGCACCATCAGCGCCAATCTGGCACTCGCCATGGCGCAGACCGGGCCGTGCCTGCTGATCGATGCCGACCTGCGCCGCGCCGGCCTCACTGAACAGCTCGGCGTACAGCGCGAGCTGCCGGGCCTGGGCAATCATCTGCAACTGGGGGTAGCGGTGGAACGCTGCATCCATCGCCTGATCGGCAGCGATCTGGATGTGATGCCGGCCGGCCTGCCCCTGACGGAACCGCTCGAAGCGCTGCAATCGCCGCGCATGGTGGAGCTGCTCGCGCAGCTATCCACCCGTTACGCCAACATCATCATTGATTCACCACCGCTGGCACCGGTCAGCGATGCGCTGGCCCTGGCCCCGCTGTGCACCCGCTGCCTGCTGGTAGTGCGGGCCCGCGACACCGTGCACCCGCTCTCCGCGCGTTCGCTGCGGCGCCTGCGGCGTGCGCGCGGGCGCATCCTCGGCCTGGTCTTCAACAACGTGACTTCACCGCCCGGCCCCACCGCAAGCGGGCTGGCCATGCAGCCGGCGATCAGCGAGGCCTGAGGGGCTCACCCGCCCAGCATCCTAGAAACGGAAGCTCGCGGCCAGCCCGAAGGACGGCGTGTTGTCCATGTACTGGGTGCTCACAGCGTTGCCATCGCGGTCTTCAACCTTGAGGCGGCCGTTGAGCATCATGCCGGCATAGGCGTCGAGGCTCACGACCGGCACCGGCTTCCAGGACAGGTGCAGAAACACCGGCACATAGCTCAGCTGACCGACGCCGCCGGCCGAGAAGGCATTGTCTTCAGCGAGGCGGAAGCGCGAATTACGCCAGGAGCCGCCCAGACCCAGTTCCACGCCAGGCGTCACGCGATAAGCCAGCTCGAGGCCGGCCGGCCCGGACAGGCCCAGGCCCAACGGGTTGAACAAGCGCCATTGCTCGTTGAAACGCCAGTCGACCATCACGAAGGGGAAGAACTCGGTGTCCTTGTCCAGGGTGCGCGAAGCCGTCAGGCCGAAGCCGATGCGCTGGCCCTGACCGAACTGCTTGTTGGCGCCCGCAATCAGGCCCCAGGCCAGCGAATCGCTGCTCTTGGCATCCTCCTCGCCGGCCCATTCGGCGCGCGGCGTCAGCATCATGCTCCAGCCGTCCGACAGGCTGCGGTTCAGCGGCAGGCCCAGCGACAGACGCTGCACATCCTGCCAGGGCGCGGCACGCGTGCCCTCGAAAGACCAGAATTCGTGATCGCCGCGCAGTTGCAGGCCCAGCGTGGTGCCGGCGCCGATCGCTGCGGTGTGGGAGAAAGACAGCTGAGTGTTTTCCACCGAAGTCGAGCCGCCCCCGGACAGGTTGGCTTCATTCAGATGGACCTGGCCCAGCGACACGCTGGTGCCCGCCATCTGGGCCTGGGCGCAGGCGCCCCACAACAGGCAGGTGGCGGCGAGAATCTTGCGGACGGTCATGAGCAGCTTTCGGGGAAAGAGAGGGAGGACGGCGTTAACCGGGCGTGTGACACAGACCGGAGAACAAAGTTCATTGCCCGATCATGCCCGGGCGAGCCGCTTCAGGCCTGCTCGCCAGAGCAGCGGCCCACCGCGCCAGATGGGGCCGTGCCTGTGAGGGTGCCTGCGGCCGAACCCAGCCCGAAAAAAAGAGCTCCGGCGCGAGCTTGTCATGGCGCACCCGTCGGAGTCATGAAGACGGTTTGGGCCACATAGGCTCCACGCCACCTCGGCCTCCGGCGGAAAAGCCGGCCCTGCAAGAGCAGAGTTTCCAATTTTCAGTAATTCCTGAAACTTGTGATAGGCTTGATCCAGATCAATAAACAACAGAGAGCTGGGCATGACTCCCCTTGTCCGCAGTTTCGTTTCGCACTTCGGCGAGATGGGTTCCCGCTGGGGCATCAACCGCACCGTGGGGCAGATCTACGCGCTGATCTACGTCTCCGCCGAGCCGATCAATGCCGACCAGATCGCCGAGGAACTGGAGTTTTCGCGCTCCAATGTCAGCATGGGCCTCAAGGAACTGCAGGCTTGGCGGCTGGTGCGTCTGCGCCATTTTCCGAACGACCGGCGCGAGTATTTCGAGGCTCCCGGCGACGCCTGGGAGGTGTTCCGCACCCTGGCGGAAGAGCGTCGCCGCCGCGAAATCGAGCCGACCCTGTCGATGCTGCGCGCCGCGCTGATGGACGACGCTGCCAGCGCTGAGGATCGCCACGCCCAGGAGCGCATGCGCGACATGCACGGCCTGATCGAGCAGCTCACCAACTGGTTCGACGATATCCAGCGCCTCGACAGCGCCACCCTCAGCAAGCTGATGGGCATGGGCTCCACCGTCCACAAGCTGCTCGACTTCACCGACAAGATCAAGCGCGCCACAGGCGCCAAGCCACGCACTTAGCCCCGTTTCAGCGCAGCACAGAGAACCGACATGGACGCCCTCGACCCCCTCCTCCTGGCCCGCCTGCAGTTCGCGGCCAACATCAGCTTTCACATCCTGTTTCCCACCATCAGCATCGCCCTGTGCTGGGCGCTGCTGTTCTTCCGCTGGCGCTGGATCCGCAGCCGCGACACGGCCTGGCTGGAAGCCTACCGGCTGTGGACCAAGGTCTTCGCGCTGACTTTCGCAATGGGCGTGGTCTCGGGCATCACCATGAGCTTCCAGTTCGGCACCAACTGGCCCGGCTACATGCAGCGGGTCGGCAATATCGCCGGGCCGCTGCTGGGCTACGAAGTGCTCACCGCCTTCTTCCTCGAAGCCACCTTCCTCGGCGTGATGCTGTTCGGCCATGACCGGGTATCCGAGCGGCTGCACCTGGCCGCCACGGCACTGGTGGCGCTGGGCACCACGGCTTCGGCGTTCTGGATCCTGGCCCTGAATTCCTGGATGCAGACGCCGGCAGGCTTCTATGTCGAGGGCGGCCAGTACCATGTAGCGAGCTGGCTGGCGGTGATCTTCAACCCCTCCTTCCCGTATCGCTTCGGCCATATGCTGCTGGCTTCCGGGCTCACCGCGGCCTTCCTGATCGCCGGCCTGTCGGCCTGGCAGATCCTGCGCGGACGGGCCAGCGCCGCTACCGGCGTAGCGCTGCGCACCGGTCTCTTCGCAGCCGCGCTGCTGATCCCGCTGCAGATCCTGCTGGGCGATCTGCACGGCCTCAACACCCTTAAGCATCAGCCCCGGAAGATCGCCGCGATCGAAGGCGTGTGGCAGACCGAGCGCGGCGCACCGCTGCTGCTCTTCGCCCTGCCGGATGAAAAAACCCGCAGCAATCACTTCGAGATCGGCATCCCGAAGCTCGCCAGCCTGATCCTGACCCATGACACGGCCGGCGAGATCCGCGGGCTCAACGAGTTCGAAGGCCGCCATCCGCCGGTGGCGCCACTGTTCTGGGCCTTCCGGATCATGGTCGGGGTGGGCGTGCTGATGCTGCTCGCCAGCTGGGTCGGAGTCTGGGCGCTGCGCCGCGCCGGGCGTGCCGAGGCCCTGCCACGCCCCTTGCTGCGCCTCCTCACGGCGATGAGTTTCTCCGGCTGGGTCGCGACCCTCGCCGGCTGGTATGTCACCGAGATCGGCCGCCAGCCCTGGCTGGTGTTCGGCGAACTGCTCACTGCCGATCTGGTCGGCCCGGCCCCGGCCGCCACCATCGCCGTCTCGCTCACGGCCTATCTGATCACCTATGCGCTGCTTCTGGCCGCCTATGTCAGCGTGCTGTTCTACATGGCGGGCAAGGCCGGCCGGCCCGCGGGAGATGCCGCATGAGTTTCGACCAGTTCCTGCCCGTTTTCTTCTTCGCCGTGCTGGGCGTGGCGATGCTGCTGTATGTGCTGCTCGATGGCTTCGACCTCGGCGTGGGCCTGCTCCTGCCGCTGGTGCCACGCGCCGAGAAGGACGCCATGATCGCCGCCATCGGCCCCTTCTGGGATGCCAACGAAACCTGGCTGGTGCTCGGCGTGGGCATCCTGCTGATCGCCTTCCCGCAAGCCCACGGCCTGATCCTCGGAGCACTGTACCTGCCGGTCACGGCCATGCTGATCGGCCTGATCCTGCGCGGGGTGGCCTTTGATTTCCGCGTCAAGGCACGCGACCAGCACCAGGGCCTGTGGGACCTGGCGTTCTTCGCCGGCTCGCTGACGGCCTCCCTCGCCCAGGGCTGGATGCTTGGCCGCTACATCAGCGGTTTTGCCGAAGGCGCCGGGCCGCTGGCATTTGCCGGGCTGATCGCGCTGGCCCTGCCGGCAGCCTATGTGCTGCTTGGCGCCTGCTGGCTGCTCCTGAAGAGCGAAGGCGCACTGCAGGAAAAGGCTCAACGCTGGGGCCGGCGAGCCCTGCCGGCGGTGGCGCTGGGGCTGATCCTGATTTCGCTGGCCACCCCCTGGCTCAGCGACACGGTGCGCGCCAAGTGGTTCGCGATGCCGGTCTTCCTCGCCCTGCTGCCGATTCCACTGGCTTGCGGCGCGGCCCTGCTGGGCCTGGGCTGGGTGCTGGGGCGGCCCAGGGTCCGCGAAGAGTTTGCCTGGCTACCCTTCGTGCTGAGCATCTTCGTGCTGCTGATGGGTTTCTTCGGCCTCGCCTACAGCCTCTATCCCTACATCATCATGGACCGCCTGAGCCTGTTCGAGGCCGCCGCCTCCACCCCGGCGCTGACGGTGATCTTCATCGGCACGGTGATCACCGTGCCGATGATCCTGGCCTACACCGCCTTCTCCTACTGGGTGTTCCGCGGCAAGAGCAGCAGCCTCAGCTACGGTTGATAGGGTGGCAGACAGCAGGAGTGGCCGACGCCACGCCTGCATATGCTCGCCGAATGCCAGATGCGCTTACAGATGGATGCCACCTGAAGCTTCCACGCGCTGGCCATTGACCCAGCCGGCTTCGTCCGACAGCAGCAGCGCCATCAGGCTGCCGATGTCGTCGGCCTGGCCGACACGCCCCAACGCAGTCTGGCCGGCGATCATGGCGTTCAGCTGCGGATTGTTGCGCACGGCTGCACCGCCGAAATCGGTCTCGATGGCACCCGGCGCGATCACATTGGCCGCAATCCGGCGCGGCCCCAGCTCCAGCGCGAGGTAGCGCGTGAAGACTTCAATGGCCCCCTTCATGGCCGCATAGGCGGCATAGCCCGGCAAGGAGAAGCGGGCCAGGCCGGAGGACACATTGAGAATGCGGCCGCCCTCGGCAATCAGCGGCAGCAAGCCCTGGGTCAGGAAGAACACGCCCTTCAGATGCACATTCACAAGCTGGTCGAACTGCGCCTCGCTGGTCTCGGCGATGCTGCCATACACGCCCATGCCGGCATTGTTGAGCAGGTAATCGAACTGACTGCGCTGCCAGTGCGTCTGCAGTGCATTGCGCAGCTCGGCGATGAATGCCGGGAAGCTGGCGACATCGCCAGCCTCCAGTTGCAGGGCCACGGCCTGCGCGCCCAGCGCCTTGATCTCGGCCACCACGGCCTGCGCTTCGGCCACCTGGCTGCGATAGGTAAGGATCACGTCGACGCCGCGCGCGGCAAGCTTGAGGGCGGCGCTGCGACCAAGGCCACGGCTGCCACCGGTAATGAGGGCGATCTTGCGAGTCATGCTGAGCTCCTTGAGTGGGCTTGGCTCAGGTTGAGCCAGTGAAGCCAGTCTATTGACCAGAACATCAGCGATAAACACCACAAAATTGACTAAACTGTTCGCATTCCACGAACAGTGATCCGGAACATGAATCAACTGGACGCCATGCGTATCTATGTGCGCGTTGCCGAGCTGGCCAGCTTCACGAGCACCGCCGAGCAACTGGGCCTGCCCAAGGCCAGCGTTTCGGCCGCCGTGCAGCAGCTCGAGAACCTGCTCGGCACCCGCCTGCTGCACCGGACCACGCGCCGCGTCCAGATGACCCAGGACGGCCAGGTGTTCTACGAGCGCAGCCGCGACATGCTGGCCGACATGGAAGAGCTGCAGGGCCTGTTCCGCGCCGGCCCCACGGAGCTGCGCGGGCGCTTGCGGGTGGACATGCCGCAGGCTGTCGCGCGCGATCTGGTCATCCCGCAGTTGCCGGCCTTCCTCGCCGAGCACCCGGGGCTGGAGATCGAGCTCTCTTCCACCGATCGGCGCGTCGATCTGGTTCGCGAAGGTTTTGATTGCGTACTGCGGGTGGGCACCCTGAGCGACTCCAGCCTGATCGCGCGGCCGCTGGGCCACTACCGCATGGGCAACTTCGCCAGCCCGGCCTACCTCGCCCGCTACGGCACGCCGCACACGCTGGCCGAGCTGGCCGGCCACCAGCTGGTGAATTACGTGCCGACCCTCGGCGCCCGCCCGGACGGTTTCGAGTATGTGGATGCACAGGGCCACACCCAAAGCATTCCCCTGCCCGGCGCGTTGAGCGTCAACGCCACCTTTTCCTACGAAGGCGCCTGCCTTGCCGGGCTGGGCATCATCCAGGTGCCGCGTGCCGGCGTGCGTGGCCACCTTGAGGCCGGTCGCCTGATCGAGATCCTGCCGGCCTTCACGGCGCCGGCCATGCCGGTCTCCCTGCTCTACGCCAATCGCCGCCACCTGCCGCGCCGAGTCCAGGTGTTCATGCACTGGCTGGCCGGCCTGATGGCCGAAAGACTGGCGGCCGACTGATCCAGCGCAAAGCTTGCAGCGCGCCACCAGACTGACACTAAAGTCGTAGCAGGCAGGGTCGATATACCTGCCGGCAGCGGCCAATGAGCGCGCAGCCACAAGCCCCCGCCAGATCGCCAGAGCGGGTGACGACAAGAACGCAGGACGAGTTGCAGACGGGGGGAAAGCGGCGGCCGGGGCCAGCCGCTTTCGGCAGCAATGAAGGAAAGCATCAACTATTGGACGGTGGCTTGCCACAAGCCGCAGCAGGGCAACAAGATGCCTCGCCTGAGCGACTGCCGCTTCATCTCGGTCAGCGGCGAGGTGCGCGACTACTCTGCCCACGCCATGATCGACAACGCCCAGGTCGCGCTGAACTTTGCCGAAGCGATCCGGGCCGAAGGACTGCCGGCATCAGTGGCGGGGCAGCAACTGGTGGTCGAGCCGGTGCACATCCTGATCTGTCCGCAGGAAAAACGTCGCCTGCTCAAACGCATCGAGGAACAGTCCAAAGCCGTCGATGGTTTCCTGACCCGCCGCGCCCTGGCGATGCTTTAGAAGCTGTTCACGATCTGTCGCGAGAGGCCGTCAGCAGAGTGAAGCGCCGCACAGGAACCGGAGTTTATGTTGATAAATGAGGATTCCGAGCAGCGCATGAGCCCTGATCACGGCCTCGCAGTAAGATCGTGAAGAGCTTCTTAGGGTCGCCTTCAGCCGGCCGGACGAGGACGGAAAAAGGCCTGCGGCTCAGCCGCTGCGACGCATCCACCGCTGTGTTCTGCCGCCTCCAGGGCCCGAACGCCTGCTTCAGGATGGGCGCGCCGCCCTGTGGCAGAACGCCCGGCCGCCTCACAAGCGGAACTGGGCGACCAACGCCTGCAGTTGCTGCGAGAGCTGATGCAGTTGCGCGGCATTGCCCGCGGCCGACTGGACGGCCACGTCAGTCTCGGTGGTCATCCGCGTCACCTGCTCCGCCGCCCGCGCCATCTCGTTGGTGGCGGCCGACTGCTCGCGGGTGGCCTCGGCAATGTCACGGATGCCGCGCACCACCTGGTTCATCTGCGCATCGATGCCGCCCATGCGCTGCGCCACCTGGTGCGAGGTGCTGACGCCCTCCACCACCGAGCGCCGCGTGCTGTCCATGTCATCGAGCGCCGAAGCGATCTCGCGGTGATTGGATTCGATGAGCTGGCCGATCTCCACGGTGGCCTTGCCGGTGCGCTCGGCAAGCTTGCGCACTTCGTCAGCCACCACGGCAAAGCCCCGCCCCTGTTCGCCCGCGCGTGCCGCCTCGATGGCCGCATTCAGGGCCAGCAGATTGGTCTGCTCGGCGATCTCCTTGATCACGCCGATGATGCTGGTGATCTGGGTGGAGCTGGTGCCAAGGCGGCCGAGCGTCGCCGAGAGCTGTTCGACCGAGCCGGAGATGCGGTCGATGCCGGCCGCCAGTTCATCCACGGCGGTGGCCGATTCCTGCGAGATGCGACCCGTATTGATGGCGGTCTGCTCGGCTTCCTGGGCGTTATCGGCGATGTGGTTGATGCTCACCGTGATTTCTTCGATCGTCGCTGCCGTCGAGGTCGACAGATCTGCTTGCTTCACCGAATCGGTCGACAAGGTGCGGGTCGCCTGCTCAAGGCTGTGCACGGCACTCCCCATCTGGGTGGATTGCTCGCGCACGGCGAGGAACATCTCGCGCAAGCTCGCCGTGAAGCGGTTGAAGGCCTCCGCCGTGAGGCCGATTTCATCGCGATGCGCGATCGGCAGGGTGCGCGTCAGGTCGCCGCCGCCAGAGGCGATCTCGATCAGCGCATCGCGCAGGCGGTTGAGGCCTCCCAGCAGACGTGCCAGAGCCAGATTCGCCACGCCTACCGCTACGCCGCCAAGGATCACGCCCAGCGCCAGCAGCAAGACCAGCATGCCCTTGAGCGGCGCGAAGATCTTGTCGCGGTCGATCACCGTTCCCAGCAGCCAGTCCGTACCGGCGACCGGCGTGATGCTGACGAGGCTGGCACGGCCATTGATCTGCATCTCCTCCAGCTTCCGGGCGCCGGCAAGGCGCAGCAGATCCTCGCTCGCCAGCCCTGGCAGAATCTCACTCACTGGCTTGAGCGTGCTTTCGCCGGCCGGGTGCGCCACGATCTTGCCGTCACGCGTCACGAGGAAGGCATAGCCCTCGCCGTTGAGCTTGATGTCCTGGGTCAGCTTGATGATGTCTTCGAGCGCAATATCGCCGCCCACCACCCCCACCACACTCTGATTCTCAAGCACCGGCGCAGCGAAGGTCACGCCGAGTTTCTTGGTCGACGAGAACACGTAGGGCGCGGTAAGAACGGCCGTTTTCTCCTCACTGGCCTTCTTGTACCAGGCGCGCGAGGTCGGGTCATAGCCTTCGGGAGGCTTCTTCTCCGGGTTGTGATAGTGCATGCGCTTGTCGGCAAAGCCCGCGAAGGTCTGGTCAAAACGCCCGCCCTCCTTGCCGATCTGGAGCGGCAGATAGGGTTCGGTGCTGCTGCTGACATGGCTGGCTGCGGCCTGGATCGCGTCGCTGCGCTGCACGGCCCAGCGGCTCAGCGCCTCGCCACTGCCCACCACAGCAGCCTGGATCTCACGCTCGACCCCGTTGGTGATCTCCTCCTGCATGCGCAGATAGGCCGCGGTGGACAGGATCAGGATGATGGCCGTCACCAGTGCGGTGACGAAGAGGATCAGGCGGGAGCGGAGAGTCATGGCTGTACGCGGTGAATTGAACATACGGGGAAGCATGTATTCACGGCAGCACCTCATCCTGCCTTGAGCAGAATCGTCGCCTTTTTGGGCTGCCGATCCTCCCCCCACAGGCCAGCGCCGCGCAATTGCGGCGCATGAGCGAGAATGCAGCCCGCGACTTCTCCTCCTGGACACCATGAACCAGACCCCACCCCTCCCGCCGGACAGCCTGCAAGCCTGGTCCGCCCGCCCGCTGAGCAGCGCCGAGCGCGAGGGCTATCTCGACTGGGCGCTGGATTTCTTCACTGACGAGACGGTGGCGCAGGACCCCTTCGTCGACATCACCCTGCAGCTGGACGTTACTGAAGCACATGCCGCCTATCGCGCGCAAAGCCTTGCCGGCCTGAGCTTCTTTTCCTTCCTCATCTGGCATCTGGCCCAGGCGATGCAGGGCCAGCCCGATTTCCAGCTACGCCGGTTTCATACCGAATGGTGGGTACTGGAGAATGCCCCGATCGTGGTGCCGGTGGCCATCGGCGGCGCCCAGCGCTTCACCGAACTGCTGCTCGAGAACACCACCCGCCTCAGCCTTGCCGACTTTGCCGGGCACTATCGCCAGCAGCTCGACGCAGCCCGGCGTGGCGAACTGCCGCGCCTGCCAGAAACCACCTTTCTCGCGGCCTGCTTCATCGGCAATCTGCCGCAGCTGCGCTTCAGCGGGCTGAGCCTGCACTGGCGCCAGAGCCGGATCCAGTGTCAGCCCGGCTTCTACTTCGGCCAGCGCTATGAGCAGGGCGGCCGCCTGCTGATCCCGATGGCCGCCAAGCTGCACCACGCCTGCACCGATCCGCATGTGCTGAATGCGCTGATCACGGATTTCCAGCAGCGCTTCGCCTGAGGCCGCAGAATCCGCCTGAAAGGCGGAAAAATTCCGCCTTTCAGGCCTCATTGCGCCGCATGTTGATGGCTTGAAAACGATATATTCACGGCAAACACCGAATCCTTCAGTGCCCGCCGGAAGCACCTGCGCAGGGCATCTCGACTTCTTGAGCCAGACAGGTCTGCACATGCCCCAGGAAAAGACGCTTTACGATTTGCTCGAAGTGAGCCAGAGCGCTTCGGCCGATGCCATCGAATCCGCCTATGACCGGCTGAAAGCCAGGTATCTGGAAGGCAAGCTGAAGTCGGACACACTGGATCCGGACACCCACTTCAATCTGATCAAGGACGCCTGGCAGACCCTCTCCAATCCGCAGCGCCGTGAGCGCTACGACGCCCGCCGCAATCCGCCTGCGCAGGAAGTGGCCTACAGCTATACGCCGGTCGAAGCAGAAGCAGGCATTGGCAATGGCCTCAAGTGGGCGGCCGTGATCCTGCTAGCCATCGGCGTGGGCAGCTACTTCTACTTCAACCACAAGGTCGAACTCGAGCGGCAACGCGTGGCCGCCGAAGTGCTGAAGCTGGAACAGCAAAGGCTGGAGGACGAAGCCCGGGCACGCGCCGAAGCCGCAGAGCTGGCCGCCCAGCGCGATGCGCGCCGCGCTCAGGAACAGGAAGAGGCGCGCCGCCTGGCCGAGCAACGCCGCTTCGAATCCGAAGCCCGCAGCATCAGCCGGGAAGTGGACCGCAACCTCGCCAGCCAGGAATCCCAGCAACGCCGCGAAGAACTCGCCGCCCAGCGCTCCCAGCAACGCCTCCAGAGCGAGCAGGAATCCCTGCGCCGGCGGGAGGAAAGCGATGCCAGAAATCGCCTCGCCAAGGAGCAGGCCTATCTGCGCCAGCTCGAGCGGGATAACCGGCGCACCTCAGGCGGCATCCCGAGCAGCCAGTCCTCATCCTCGCCCTACGGCTATTACCCGCGCTGAGTGAAGGCCAGACGGGCGCGCGAGCGCGCCCCTTGCCTGCCTCCTATACCCCGATATCCTCGTTCCACAGCTCCGGGCACGCCGCGATGAACTCGCGCATCAGATGCACGCAGCGTGCGTCCTGGCGCACGTCCACCTCGACCCCACGCGCGCGCAGCCAGCCTTCCTCGCCCATGAAGGTCTCGTTCTCACCCACGATCACCTTCGGAATGCCATACAAGGCAATCGCGCCGCTGCACATCGGACAGGGTGAAAGCGTGGTGTAGAGCACTGCCTCGCGATAGACACGGGCCGGCAAGCGGCCGGCATTTTCCAGCGCATCCATCTCGCCGTGCAGGATCGCACTGCCCTGCTGCACCCGGCGGTTGTGCCCGCGGCCGATGATGCGGCCCTCATGCACCAGGACCGAACCGATCGGAATGCCGCCCTCGGCACGCCCCTTCTCGGCCTCTTCGATGGCGGCCTGCATATAGATATCCATGGCAATTCCTTTCACGCTGCGGGGCTGAAAAACCTGCTCACGGAATGATTGTGCCGCAGCCTGCTCCAGCTGTGCAGCAGATCGACGCCCGCGCTTCCTGCGCTGCACGCAGAGCTCACTCATCCGCGCCGGGCAACAGGTCGTAGCATGATCTGGAAAAGCTCACTCAGCGGGCGGCGTCTTCGCTCGTGCAAAGCAGAATGATCCTCGCCACCTGCGCGCTGGAGGGCAGGAAGGTGTGGACGACCGGCATCAGGACGGTTTCGTTGATCCAGGGCGCTGAAGTTTCTGCACACGCCACCACGCCATCGTTGGGCTCGCCGCCAAAGCACCGTGAAGTCAGCGCGATCCCGCGATCTCCGCAGATGCGGGTGGTGGGCGCCGCCACCGGCGACAGGGCGCCCATCCGATCATCTGAAGCCAGCAGCTGGCCGCAATCACCGGTCGCGATCCGGAAGACGACATTGCGTTCAAGCATCCGGGCCAAACGCGCAGCCCGGGTGGGAGAGCCAAGCAGAAAGACCCTCAGAGGCTGGCGCGTGGCGGCCGGGAGCGAAGCCAGTGCCGAACGGAGCAACACGCCTCCCAGTGAATGGCCGATCAGGATGTAATCGCCCCTGGCGGCGAGCATCTGAATGCGTTCGGAGAGCCGGCGGGAGATCTGTTCAAAATCCTGCAGCGCAGTCGAGTAAGCAAATGTGCCGGTTGCGATTCCGTTCGCCTGAAGCGTGCGCAGCATCCGCCATCCCGACAAGGGAGTGCGCCCCATGCCGTGGATGAACAATGCCTGCAGGGCGTCCGCTGGCGCCCTCGCGGCGGGGCGGCTAGCCGGCGACGGCGCGCAGCGTTTATCGCTCACTGACGGTCCTCAGCAGCGGAGATTCGAAGATGGCTGCCGGCGCGATGACGGGCTCGGCAAGCGGCAGTCTGTTTCCATAGCGCTCCTTCAGTTTGGTTTGAACCGAAGGGTGGCTGAGATCAAAGTCGCCCAGTTTCGACAGCGGCGCCAGTTCAATTCCGGCCGCCGATTTGTAGAGTTTCCACACCAGTTCGGAACAGTAGATCCGGTTGTCAGACCATTCGAAGGCGAGGTCATAAGGCTTGCCTTCATAGTGCCTGCTGTCCTGCTGCAACCTCTTGATGGCCGCCTCCGACCAGGGGGTCTTGAGCCGTTTGATGACATAGCGGCGGTCCTTTCCTCGATCCAGCCACTGCTGTAAGGGGGTGTATCTGACCGGCTGTACCGCCTCAAGGACAAAAGCTTGTCCATTGCGGAACAGCACAATCCCCATATGGCTGTAGCGGGATTTTGTCGCCAGCTGCACGGCTCTGCTCTGACTCGACAGGGAGGTGTGAAAAACGATGTCGCCTGCTTGTGGCGAATAGCCCTGGGCAGATTGCCCCATCAGCAGAGCGAACAAGACGAAGGCTGCGCGACCCATCTGATACTCCTGATTCATGGGCAGACAGGCCGACTTCTCCCTCTGCACGGGCTGCCTCATGTGGCATGTGCCGGATGCTCGGCCACAACACATGACGCGTCAAACCTCCGCTCGCCTGGACGCAGGCTGCGGCCAATACGTCCGCCACCTCAGGCGGGGTGTTCCAGCCGCCTGCTCCAGCGCAAGCACACCACCAGGCTCCGCCACCACAGCAGCAACAGTCCGCCCAGAGCACCTGCCAGATGCATCAACGGCACGCTGGGCCAGGCGGTGCTAACGACGAGGGACTGACCGGCGCTGATCTCCAGCAGCAGCTTCACGACCAGCCCGCAGCCTGCGAGCACGAACACCGGATGCCGGTGCGTCCACCACAGGTCGGCCAGCGCCACCACGAACAATCCATTCAGCATGCCGGAGAGGCCGCAGTAGCGCGCCAGCTCCGGCATCCCGAACCACAGGCCGAGATCCACTGCGAGCAGGCCGAGCACGGCGGCGGCCAGCATGCGGCAGCGGCCGTGCGTTTCCATCAGGCTGCCGATGATCGCCAGCGCACTGATATCCCACAGCGCGTGGCCGCCATCGCTATGCACGAAGTGCGCGGTGAGGAGGCGCCACCACTCGCCATCGGCGATGGCGCCCCGGTCATACACCAGGGCCGCCGGGGCCGGGCCGAAGCCCAGCCACAGCAGAATGGCCAGCGCCACCCCGAGGGCACTGAGCCAGGGCCAGCCACGCCAGCCCGGCTCTGCTTGCGAAAGGGATGACTCGCTCATGCCGCGCGGCGCAGACGCAGGCTCAGGACCAGCAGGCCCAACAGCGCAGCCACGCTCCAGCCATCCAGCGCACCGCCGCCACTCCCCCCACCGCTGTGACTGGCACGCGGAGCCTGGCTGATCGGCTGCTGGGTATCGACCCGGCGCGACACCGGGCCACCCTGTGCGCGTTGCTGGCGCGCCGCGTCCTCCGCCGCCACGCGCGCCTGATTGCGGCGCTCGATCTTGTTGGCGGCGAACTGGTCTTCGCGCAGCACCAGCATCGAGGTGTAGTCGGTCACCAGCGAGTACTCCAGGGCCAGATCGGTGGCCGCACGCTTGAGGTCGGCCTTCTCGCCGAAGTCCGCCATCTCGGCTTGCAGCGCTTCGATCGAAGCATAGGCCCACAGGCGTTCCAGCTCCGGGTGCTGAGCCGTTTTCGCCGGGAAAGCGAATTCGGTGCGGTAGGTTTTCGGGTTGCCGGAAACGCGCCCAGTGAGCTCCACCTTGGCCGGCCCGTCGCCCCAGTAGTGGCCGATCAGCACCAGTTGCTGGCCACGGTAGAGGCTGCCGATCTGGGCCGGGGTGAGGTCGTCCGTCTTCACGCCGTTGATCTTCACCTGCACGCCGTGCAGGGCTTCGTGGCTCACCTTGCTCACCGCCGTCAGCAACTGGCCGACGATGTCGTCGCTGTTCGAGATGCTGATCGCAAAGCCGTTGGAGGCACGGGTCAGCGCTTCGAGCAACGGGCGATTGGCGCTGTTGCCCATGATGAAGGTGAACAGGCGCACATCCTTCTTCTGGATCAGCTCGATGAACTTGCGCTGCGCGGTTTCACCCACGTTGGCCACGCCATCGGTAACCAGCACGATGGCGCTGGTGCGGTCGGCCTCCAGCGCGTCCATCCCGACTTGCAGACCCGCAAAGAGATTGGTGCCGCTGCTCGGGCGCACCGCGGCCACTTCGGCGCTGTAGCGCTTGACCATCTCCGGCGTGGCATTCACGTAGCCCCCGGTCAGCTCGGTGGCGCGTTCGTTGAACAGCACGATGCGGAAGCGATCATTCGGGCGCAGCTTGCCCAGCGAGCGCTGCACGCCATCAGCCAGGGTGGCGTACTTGCCCGTCATGGAGCCGGACACGTCCAGCACGAAAATCCAGTCGCTGCCCTCGGTGATCGGCTTGAGGTCGTCACCCGGCGTCACAGTCAGCATGAAAGTGCCACGCTTAGCCGCATCCGGCTTGTAGGTGACCAGATCGACGCTGCCCGGCAGGCCAGCCTTGTGGCGCCAGTACACCACCAGATCCTTGTCCAGCGAAAAGGCCGCACCGCCGCTCTGCGGGTTGAAAGCCGCTGGCGCAGAAGCGCTGGCCGGCTTGCCGCTCTCACTGGTGGCCGGGCCAGTAGCGCCCTGGCTGCTGAGGCTCACCTTCCATTCGCCGGGGCCGATCTGGCTCACCTGCGCCGCGCCCTGGTTCGGCACGCGGATGCCATCCACCGGATAGCTGGATTTGAGGTGCAGGTTGAAACTGAAGCTACCGCTCACCTTCGGATTGGCGGTCCAGAAAGCCAGCTTCTGCTCATCCACACCGCCCTCTTCGAGCGGATACACATAGCGGCCGATGCCGGTATCCACGGCCGCCGTCTGCAGATAGACGAGGCGGATGCGCGTGTCCTGGCCGGCGCGCACCGGCGCCACGCTGATGTCGAAGGTCTTGTAGCTGTCCTTCTCGGTCAGGCCGGCATCCCGGCCGGCCTTTTTTTCTTGCTCGTAGAGCTGGCGGGCCTGCTGCTTCTCCAGCACTTCGCCGGTGACCGGCTTGCCGTCGATCCACAGCGTGAATTCGCCCACCGCGCCATGCTCCGGCACCGGGAAGGAGTAGATCGCTTCCAGATCCTTGTCATGCGGGTTATGGAACACCTGCTCCACCGTGGTGACTGCAAAGCCATCCTCGATCACCACCTTCACATGCTGCTCGCGCAGATCAAGCGGCGGCTTGCTGCCATCAACAGGGGTCAGCAAGCCCGCCGCCTGCACCATCGTTCCTGCCAGCATGCTGAGCAGCAGGATCAGCATCCGCCACATTCCCAAGCGACTCTTCCGGATCATGTTCATCTTCGCCTCGCATAATAAACACCGTTCAATTGACGGCCTGAAAAAAGAACCTGTCCATTTGCGGGGCGCACCAGCCAACGCACCCAAGCTCAATTGAACACCGTTCAAATTCGTTTGTAACACACAAATGAACGTCGTTCAATAAACAGGTAAAATCTTCTCCAACGACATCAGCACCCACGCGGAGACAGCCAGGATGGCCAGGCGTAACGATCACAGCAGGGAAGAAATCCACCAGATGGCGCTGGATGCAGCCGAGCGCATCGTCGTCGCCGAGGGCTACAAGGGCCTCTCGGCACGCAAGCTGGCCGCCGCCATCGACTACACCGTGGGCACCCTCTACCTCGTCTTTGAGAACCTCGACGACGTCGTGCGCCAGGTGAACGAGCGCACGCTGGACAAGCTCTACGCCTGGTTGCAGGCGCGCAGCGGCGCCTCCACCCGCCCCGAGGAAGCCGTGTTCGCGCTGGCACGCGCCTACATCGCCTATGCCGAAAACGACGCACCGCGCTGGAACATGCTTTTTGAATACATCGCGGCACAAGGCGGTGCCCTGCCGGCGAGCCACCTGCAGAAAGTCGGCAAGGTGTTCGGGCTGGTCGAAGCGGCGCTCGCCCCGCTGGCGGACCGGGCCAGTGCCACCGAAGTGGAGCAGGCCGCGCGGGTACTGTGGGCCAGCGTGCACGGCATCTGCCTGCTCAAGATCAGCCAGCGCATGGAGCTCGCTGGCGGGCAGGATGCCGAGGCCATGAGCCACATGCTGATCGAGAATTTCCTGCGCGGTTTCCGCAGCACCCACCAGGCGGCCTGAAGACACGGCCGCTTGTGCCACAGCGGGCGCGGGTAGGGCTTCAGCCCACCCGCGCCCGGCGGTCTGAAACCGCCCCTGCGAACGTCCCGCTCAGCGCTCGAAGGCGCCCAGATCCGGTGCAGAGCCGGTGTAGCTGAGGCCTACGTCGCCCCCCTTGTTGATGAGGTCGCTGCTGCTAGCCAAGCGCAGCTTGCTCAACACCGGCAGGCTGCCGTCGGACTGGCGGGCGGCATCCCAGCCGCTGGTCGACACCGACTGGAAATCCGCATCCGACACGGACACGCCGGTAGCCGCATCCCAGCTGTTGTAGCGCGTGTTCACGCCCGCGTTGTTGGCCAGCAGGCTGCCCTTGTACGCGATGTTGTTGCGCAGGGTGCCAAGGTTCACCGCCGCGCCACTGGAATCAATGCCGAGCAGGTTGAAATCGATGCCGTTGTTGTAGCCGGTGTTGTTGAAGTAGTCGTTCGCCACCGGGTGGTGATTGGCATAGAAGCCGCTGGCCTTATTGTTGAAGGCTACCGACTTGCGCACGACGTGCTTGGGCGCGCCGGCCACATACACACCGCCGTAGCCGCCGATCTTGAAGCCATTGCCGTTGCCGGCTGGCAGCGAAGTGGTGGTGCCCGGCAGGTAACCGTGCGACCAGGCCCAGGAATCTTCGATGGTCACGCTGGAATAGGCGTTGATGAGATCGAAGCCATCATCGGAGTTGTTCCAGGCGCGGCAGCCGCGGAACACATTGCCGGGATTGCCGGCCTTGATGTGAGCTCCGAAACCGTCCGCGCTCTGGCCGGCGCCGTTGGAGGTTTTGGGATCGTAGTTATCGTGCGAATCGGTGTTCAGCACCAGGTTGTAACCGCCGTTCTGGATGAACACGCCGGCCCCCATGATGTTGTGCACATTCAGCTGCTCCAGCACATTACGGCTGCCATTCACCCACACGCCCCAGGATTCGTGGTTCAGGTAGTTACCCTGCGGCACGCCCTTGATCTCCAGCCCCTTGAGGTGCACCCACGAGGCGCTGAGGTTGATGCCCTTCACGCGGCAGTTGTCCGTCATCTTGCTGAAATCGAAGACCGGCGTTTCACCGGGGTAGGCCCAGTATTTGATCGGATTGCTGGTAGCCCCGCTCTTGTTGAGCAGGATGGCATTGACCACATCGGTCTGCGAGGCGCAGCTGTTCACGCCGGTCTTGATGGTGTAGGTGCCGCCGCGCACGTAAACGGTGTCACCCGCCACGGCACTGGTCTGGGCGCGGCTCAGCGTTTTCCAGGGAGCGGCCTGGGTACCGGCCGCCGTATCGCTACCCCCCGGGGCCACGTAATAGGTGCCGGCCGAAGCCGCCGCCGAGAAGCCCAGCATGAGACTGCCCAGGAAGCGCAGGGAATGAGTTGTGTGCATTGATCGTCTCCGTGATCGCGGGCGTATGCCCTTGTGGTTTTGGGAACTGCCCGGCGACCTTATGACCAGATCTCCGCATTGTCTTGACCAGGATTGCGCATTTCTGGCGCAGCGAGCCGGACGGTTCGCCCGGCCCGACAGGCAGTGCCCGCCCCTCCACTCTCAGCGTTGCGCCAGGCAGCCCATGCCTGCCAGCGTCGCCTCGATGGCCTCGTCCAGCGGGGTATGCGGCTCCTCGCCCAGCACTTCCAGCAGACGCGCGTTCGTCATGCGCACTTCGGTCTGCCACAAGTAGCGCATCTCCAGCAGCTCGCGCAGCGTCGTCACGAAGGGCGCGGCGAGCCGCATCAGCCACCACGGAAAGGCTTTCAGTTGCGGCACGGCCAGCCCCTGGCGCTGCAACACGCGGCACACCGCCTGCGCCAGGGCACGGCCATCCGGATCCCAGTGACCGGCCATGTTGAAGCGGCTGAAGGCCGGCAAGCGCTCGCGCACTTCGAGCAGACGCCGCATCGTGCGTGCCACATCCGGCAGATAGGCGAACTGGTGGCCCACACCGGGGCGGCCCGGCCATTGCATGGCGCTGGGCACCCGCCCCGGCTTCAGCATGCCTTGCGAAAACCAGCTGTTGCGCGCCTGCG
Source organism: Uliginosibacterium sp. 31-12 (assembly GCF_030548425.1). Lineage (NCBI taxonomy): Bacteria > Pseudomonadati > Pseudomonadota > Betaproteobacteria > Rhodocyclales > Zoogloeaceae > Uliginosibacterium > Uliginosibacterium sp. 31-12. Next base: position 296,425 of record NZ_JAUOOA010000006.1, read on the forward strand.
GCCCGAAGAAGTCGCCGGCCCGCACGATGATCACCCGCAGCTCGCCGGCCTCCGCCGCCGCCTGCAGACGACGCTCAAGCTCGACCCGGATCGCCCCCTTGCGGGTGATCGGCGCCTGCGGCGCATCCTCCGCAATCAGCGGGAAAGTGTCCGGACCATAGTTGTACACCGTACCCGGCAAGAGGATCGTGGCGCCCTGCTGACGCGCCGCCGCCAGCGTATTGGCCAGCATCGGCAAGACCAGCTCGCCCCAGTTGCGGTAACCCGGTGGATTCACCGCATGCGCAATCACCGCGCAACCCTCAGCGGCAGACAACACATCGGCCTCCTTCAGCGCATCGCCGTCCAGCCATTCAATTCCGTCACGCAACAGGCGTGGCACGCCCAGCCCGCGCTTGAGGCCACGCACCTGCCAGCCCGCCCGCAGCAGCTCGCGCGCCAGCTCGCCGCCCACCCCGCCCGAAGCCCCCAGCACCAGCGCCCGCTGGGGCATCTCGCCTTTCCCTGCCGTTTCGTTCTTGTCCATCACGCCGCTCCTGTTCGCCTCGCAGACTTGCGATGCACTGCATTCTGGGCGCCACCGGATCAAACGGAAATTGCCTGAATGCGTAGCGCAGCTATACATTTATGCATGACTACCGCCATCCCCTGGGATCTTTACCGCAGCTTCCTCGCCGTGTTGCAGGAAGGCTCACTCTCCGGCGCCGCCCGCGCGCTGGGCCTGACCCAGCCCACCCTCGGGCGACAAGTCGCGGCACTGGAGCAGCAACTGGGCGTGGCGCTGTTCACCCGCTCGCAGACCGGCCTCGCCGCCACCGATGCCGCCACTGCCCTGCGCGGCCACATCGAAGCCATGCACAGCATTGCCGCCTCGCTAGAGCGCGTGGCCAGCGGCCTGGGCGAAAACGTCCGCGGCGCGGTGCGCGTCTCGGCCAGCGAAGTGATGGGCATCGAATGGCTGCCACCGATCCTCGCCCGCCTGCGCCAGACCCATCCCGAACTCGAGATCGAGCTGGTGCTCAGCAACCGGGTGCAGGATCTCGTCCAGCGCGAGGTGGACATCGCCGTACGCATGACCCCGCCGCGCCAGGATGTACTCCTCGCCACCCGCGTCGGCAGTGTGACCGTGGGCCTGCACGCCCACCGCGACTACCTCGCGCGCAAGGACGAGCCGGCGAGCGTGGCCGAGCTGGCGCAGCACGACCTGATCGGCTTCGATCTCGAAACCCCTTTCATCCGGGCCGCCGGCAAAGGCTTCGCGCAATGGCGGCGCGAAGCCTTCGCCCTGCGCTGCGACAGCGACCTTGGCCAGCTCGCCCTGCTCCGTGCCGCCGCCGGCATCGGCTTCTGCCAGCACGGCGTGGCACGCCGCGATGCCCAGCTGCAGGCGCTGTTGCCTCAGATCAGCATAGAACTGCCAACCTGGGTCGCCATGCACACCGATCTGCGCAACAGCCCACGCTGCAAGGTGGTGTTCGACGCGCTGGCAAGCGGCCTGCGCGCACTCATAGGCTGAGGCGCATGCCCCTTGCGTAAGGCCAAACGCGGCTGAAGGCGCCGCTACCGCGTCTGCGCCATCATCTCGTCGAGCAGGCCCTGCATCGCATCGGCCCAGATGGCATATCCACGTGTGCCAGGGTGGAGCTGATCCGGCATCAGCTCGGGCGGGATACGGCCCTCCACCAGAAAGCGCTCGCCGATATCCAGATAGCGCAGGCGCTGGCCATCATCAAGCTGCGCGAGGCGCGCATTCACGGCGCGGATCACTTCCATCCGCCGCAGCCCGTCATCCATGCTGCCATCGGCATTGCGGCGCGGCCCGCGCGGCAGCACGCCGAGCAGCAGCACCCGGCTCTGCGGCGAGCCCGCCTGCAGCGTGGCGAGAATGTCCTGGATGCCGGCCACAATGTAATCCGCGCCCTGCGAAGCGCTGTTGTTGGTGCCGATCATCAGCACCACCACACGCGGCCGAGTCTGGGCCAGCAAGCCATGGTCGAGGCGCCACAGCACATGCTCGACGCGATCGCCGCCCACCCCGCAGTTGGCCGTGCGCCAGGCGCCGTAATGCTTTTGCCATAGCGCCGGCTGCTTCGCCCAGCCTTCAGTGATCGAATCGCCGAGGAAGAGCAGCTCCACATCGCCACGCTGCGTCTGCTGCAAACAGGCCGCATGTTTGCGCAGGAACACGCCGCCATCCTTCTTCTCCAGCGCCGGCACGCTGCGCGCCACGCCCGGCAAGCTCGGCGGCGATTGCGGCGGCAGCGCCGCACAGCCCAGCAGCAGCCCGGCCAGTGCCACGCCCACCAGGCCGTGCCGGAAGAAACCACTGCGCACCGCCCGCCTCATGGCAGCAAGGGCGCCGGCCCGAAGCCTGGCAGCAACAGCTCGCCCGCCTCGCCCGACCCGTCGGCGCGCTCCCGCGCCAGGTGCTCGGTGGCCGCTTCCGCCACCAGCGGGCGCGCAAACAGATAACCCTGGAAGATCGGGCAGCCCAGCGCGCGCAACCACTCGGCCTGGGCCTGGGTCTCGACGCCCTCGGCGATGATTTCGAGGTTCAGGTTCTGCGCCAGACGGATCGCGCTGGCGCAGATTTCAAGGCTGGTCTCATCCTTGCCGAGCCCGTCCACAAAGCTGCGATCCAGTTTGAAGGCCTGCACCGGCAGCACCCGCAGATAGCTCAGCGAGGAGTAACCGGTACCGAAATCATCAATGGACAGGCGCAGGCCCAGCTGGCGCAAGGCGTTGAAGCGCGCCACGGTCTGCTCCGGATCCTGGATCAGCACCGATTCGGTGATCTCCAGCTCCAGATCCGCCGGCACCAGGCCATGGCCGGCGATGGCGCCAAGCAGCGTGTCTTCCAGATAGGGATCGAGCAACTGGGTGGCCGAAAGGTTCACCGCCATGCGCAGATCGGCATGCCCCGCCTGCCGCCAGGCCGCGAGCTGAGCGCAGGCGGTGTCGATCACCCAGGCGCCGATATGGCCGATCAAGCCGTTGGCCTCGGCCAGCGGAATGAAATGCAGCGGGGAGACGAGGCCCAGCTCCGGGTGTTGCCAGCGGATCAGAGCCTCCATGCCCAGGGTGCGGCCCGTGCTGGCGCTCACCTGCGGCTGATAACAGAGGAAGAACTGCTTCCGCTCCAGCGCTTCGCGCAGCGCCGATTCGAGGCCGATACGCTGGCGGAAATTCTCTTTCAATGCCGGATGGAAGCTGCGGATCTGGCTCACCCCGGCATTCTTCGCCTCATGCAGGGCGAGCTCGGCGGCGGACAGCAGCTCGCCGGCGTTTGTCGCGTCATCCGGATAGATCGCCTGCCCGATGCTGGCGCTGAGCTTGAAGTGCTGGCCCTCTACCGCCACCGCCTCGGTCAGCGTGCCGCGGAGCTTCTCGCAGAACACCCCGACGCCCGAGGCCGTCTTGATCTGGCTGGCAATCAGCGCGAAGCCATCGCTGCGCGAGCGGGCCAGCACATCGCTGTCACGGATCCGGCCGCGCAGGCGCTGGCTCACCTGCAGCAACAGCTCATCACTGGTGGCGAGGCCGTGGGTACCCTTGAGCGCGCCGAGGCGGTCGATATCAAACAGCAGCACTGCGATCTTCGTCTCAGGGCTGTGCTGCGCGATCATGTTTTCGAGGCACAGGATGAAGCCAGCCCGGTTCGGCAGGCCGGTCAACGCATCGTGATGCAGGATCTGATCGGCCCGCGCATCGGCCAGCCGCCGCCCCTGCACCTCCTTGGCCAGGGCCCGCGCAATGCGCTTCTCCTGCAGCTCGCGGACCCGCATTTCCTTGCGCACCACCAGCGAGAACGAACCGGCCAGAAACACGAAACCGAAGCCGCCGAGGTAGGGCACGCTGATCACCCCCGAATCGGACATGCTCGAAAGTGCCAGCGTCACCAGCATGATCGCCAGCCCGATCCAGATCAGCGTGCTCGAGAGCCGATCCTTCATGCGCATCAGCGCGAAAGTCACCCCCAGCGTGTAGACCATCACGATCAGCGATACCAGACGCGCTGCCCGGTACACCAGATTCGCCTGGCCCTGAATCATCCGGATGCTCTCGCCCCAGGGCAGGGTCAGCAGCTTGTCCGGGTCCAGCGCATAGAAACGGTAGCCATAAGGCATGAAGAAGTTGTAGCCGATCACCAGCAGCACGAAGCCCATCAGCCACACAAACGGCTGCCGCGAACGCTTCTTCGGATCCAGCGCCGCAGCCGCCAGCGCAATCGGCGGAATCACCAGCACCGAAAAGAAATTCACCCACAGATGCGCCGCCAGCGCGCGCTCGTGATCCGGCGCCGAATACTGCAGCGCATTGCAGAACTGGAAGCCGGCAAAACCCACGCAGATCGCTGCGAACGCCCAGTTCACGCGCGCATGCCCGCTGCCCCGCGCCAGGATCGCCGCATGCGCAGCGGCCATCAGCAGGATGCCAACGGAAATCAGATAAGCGCTGATCAGTGGGGAGCTCATCGTTCGGGCCTTAAGAAGGCGGGATCTATCTGCCCCGCTCAGGAAGTGAAGAATACTTCCAGATCCGTACGAAAGGGCGAACGACGCAACATCGCCGGCCAGACGGGCGAGCTCCCGGCGCAGTGCAAGCCAGGCAGAACGCAGCCCCGGCGGCTCCAGCGCCTGAGCGGTCTTGATCGGGTTTTAACTGTACGGGATAGGCCCTCGAGCCGATCCGGATGCCATCGCGCAAGGGGCGCGTCCAATGCCGATGGCAAGAAAATTGTCGGCGGATTTGATATTTCTCACACTTTTAGAGGAAATGGAATTGACGCCGGAATGCGCTGGGGATGATGCTGATTGGGTTGTTGGATCGGGGGCTGGCGGTGGCTCATGCGCTGGCGGAATGAGCGCTGATGGCAAAGCAAAGGTCTGGCCTCGTTTTTCGTATTAGTAAAAAATGACTTAAGAATTCAGGTCGTTTTGACCAATAAGCCAGTAAACGGACGCTTTGGGGTCCACTTCACGTTAGCGTAAGTAACTAGCGAGCATTGCATGCAAAAAAATTTCGATAAATTTAACTATTACGTTGGCTGTGTGTTCGCGCTCCTGCATGATGAGTTTCCATGCAGACATAAGATCGATTTCGTTAAGTTAATTGGTGCTGAACAATGCGCAGAAACTTACAACAACAGCGGAAGCTGGACAGGGCGCTATCTTCGCGACGGAGCAATTCAAGACGTACGTGAGGAGCTTGATCTTGTTTATGAAACTGTCAATTGGTTATACGAAACAGGCTACCTGATTGGCTCAGTAAGCGTCACTCAGTTAGGACGCAATGCCTTTGTTACCTTGAGCCCAAAAGCATTAGAAATACTCAAGGTGGTTCCAGCATCAATCGATTCCCTGTCCGCTGGAAAGTCTATAGGCCAGGAGCTTTCTGAAGCCGTCAGATCCGCGGCCAAATCGCAGGTTTCCGATCTGGCGAGTAAGGCACTTTCTTATTTGTTCAAGGTTGGTTGGGATACTTTATCCAACTCGTAGCGCTAACCACTCCGTCGAGAGGGACCGCCCACAAGCTGCGCTTTTGGTCGCCCTTCGCGGCTTCGCCGCTATGACGACCGCTCACGTCAAACGTTATACTTTATGGCCTATCCTATCGATCGAAAGCTAGTAATCGGCGTGGCATCAAGTGCCTTATTTGATTTGGCTGAGTCGCACGAAATTTATTTATCTAAAGGCGTTGAGGAATACAGGAAGCATCAAGAAGAAAATATTGACAATCCATTCCAAAAAGGCGTCGCATTCCCATTCATTAGGCGTTTTCTTGGTATTAATAATGCTTTTCCAAAGCAACTTCCGGTAGAAGTGGTACTGCTATCAAGAAACTCACCTGAAACAGGATTGCGTGTATTCAGATCAATTCGGCACTATGGATTAAATATCTCCAGAGCAGCATTCATGACTGGCAGCTCTCCCTATGAATACATCCCCGCATTTAATGCATCTCTTTTTCTAAGCGGCAATGAAGAGGATGTAAGAAAAGCTATTGAAGCGAAATTCCCGGCAGGGGTAGTATTGCCGTCAATAGCAACGGACGATGAAGCAGACAATCAACTTCGAGTTGCATTTGACTTTGATGGAGTCATTGCAGATGATGAGTCTGAAGCAGTTTTTAAGAAAAATAATGATCTATCTGAGTTTGAAACACACGAAACTCAAAAACGAGAAATACCACACAAGCCAGGACCTCTAGCAGATCTTTTCAAAAAATTATCTTTTATGCAAAAGCTTGAAGATAAAAGGCTAAAAGATGATCCCGACTACCAAAGAATACTTAGGATATCAATTGTTACCGCACGAAATGCACCAAACCACGAGCGGGTAGTAACAACACTAAAAAACTGGGGTGTATCTGCCGATGCTTCATTTTTCTTAGGTGGAATGGAAAAATCCAGAATACTTACAATTCTTCGTCCACACATGTTTTTTGATGATCAACGAAGTCATCTTCAAAGCCCTGAGGGTGATATTCCAATGGTTCACATTCCATTTGGCATCGCCAATAAAATTTAAAATTCCGTCGAAGGGGCCATCCACACGCTGCACTTGTAGGTTCCCTTCGCGGCTTCGCAACTACGACGGCCGTCACGTCAAGCGTTGAGACTATAGAAAAACCAGCTTTCGGCACGGACGCAAAATTGGCCATAAAATCGACCATCCAGAACGCACCAGAATCGACGACCCCGGCCTCAGGAAGGGTCAATGTGCCAAGGCATTTGCATCGGGTTTTGAAAAACAGAGTTTTTCTACACCCTCGTTAGGGGGCCTATGCCAACACACAGATGGAAATGCTCAAACTGCGGAGATACAAATCTGCCGCAGACTGAGAAATGCCGCTCTTGCGAGACGCCGGCACAGTCCGACGTTGCACAGGTACGCCCTAAACGCCGCGCACTTGGCAATTGGCTAATTGGTGGTGGCCTGACAGTAATGCTCGGTCCAATTGCCATCTTCTTTTTTATGGTCACACATCGATCGCTTTTTAGCAGCGACACAGTTCTCTTATGGCATTACTTATCCGCATTTGGTCTGATCGTATATGTTCCAGTCGGCCTTATCATCATCGTTATCGGAGCGCTTGTTCGTCGTTAGTTTAAGTGGGCGGATGTCCTGTTGCCGCCCCGAACCCTACGCTCAACCTGACGCCCAATAACTGAGTGCAAGAGTGGAGTGAAACTCCACCGCATGCCTGAATAAAAATGGCGGAGTTGGCACTCCGCCCTACGCCAAACGATCCACGGTTTTTCAAGCTGCTCGCCATTCAATCCATGAGAAAAGATTCCGCACGGGTGTGGGCGATTGTCGGGGCCATTGCAGTGCCACTGGCGGCGCTGCTGGGGCTGGAATATCTGGGGCGCATGCCTGCATCGCCGGAAGTCTCCCTGCCGCCTCCTGCTACGGCCATGGCGAATCCGCACAGCGCCCTGCCCGAACCCGCCTTGCTGGCACCACCGCCCGCACCGGCTGCGCCACGCTATGCGCCCGGCACTTATCGCTGCATGAGCCAGGGGCGCGCCGTGTATACCGACAAGCCGGAGCGCGATTGCGCCACCAGCGCTGAAGTGAGGCCGGTGAATGCGGCGCCGGCGGCCGCCGGCATCGCGCCCGCCAAGCCTTATCAGCAGCAGCTGGCCGAACTGGAGCAGGCCCAGGCTGCGGAAGCGACGCGCACCGCCGTGACCGCCCCGTCCCCTGCACCACAGCCGTCGCGTGCGGCGCGGTGTCAGGCGCTATGGGCCGATATCCAGCGCCTCGATTCGCTGCTGCACCAGCCACATTCCGCAGCCATGGGCGATCACTGGGCGGCCGAGCGCCGCAGGCTCTCGGACCTGCGCTACGCAGAGCACTGCTGAGCAGCCTGCAGCGCCAAAGCGGACACGCCCGGTACCCGTTGCGATATGCGTCAGAGGCGAGCCCTGTAGGCAGACAAGCCGGAGTGGGATTGCGCCGCCAACACTGAAGGCAGGCGGGGAAGTTCCGTGCCGGCCGCCTCTGCCGTGATGCCCCCGGCACGCTCCTGCGCCAGATGCGCGGTGGCCGCTTCCGCCATCAGCGGGCGTGCAAACAGGAAGCCCTGGAAGATCGGGCAGCCCAGCGTGCGCAGCCACTCGGCCTGGGCGGAGGTCTCGACGCCTTCGGCCACGATATCGAGGTTCAGGTTCTGCGCCAGACGGATCGCGCTGGCGCAGATTTCGAGGCTGGTTTCGTCCTTGCCGAGCCCTTCCACAAAGCTGCGATCCAGTTTGAAGGCCTGCACCGGCAGCACGCGCAAGTAGCTCAGCGAGGAGTAGCCGGTACCGAAGTCGTCGATGGAGAGGCGCAGACCCAGCTTGCGCAGGGCGTTGAAGCGCAGCACCGTCTGATCCGGATCCTGGATCAGCACGGATTCGGTGATTTCCAGCTCCAGATCGGCCGGCACCAGGCCATGACTGGCGATGGCGCCGAGCAAGGTGTCTTCCAGATAAGGGTTGAGCAACTGGGTGGCCGAGAGGTTCACCGCCATGCGCAGATCGGCGTGCCCGGCCTGCCGCCAGGCTGCGAGCTGGGCGCAGGCGGTGTCGACCACCCAGGCGCCGATGTGGCTGATCAAGCCGTTGGCCTCGGCGAGCGGAATGAAATGCAGCGGGGAGACGAGCCCAAGCTCCGGGTGCTGCCAGCGAAGCAGCGCTTCCATGCCCAGGGTGCGGCCCGTGCTGGCGCTCACCTGCGGCTGATAGCAAAGGAAGAACTGCTTCCGATCCAGCGCTTCGCGCAGCGCCGATTCGAGGCCGATACGCTGGCGGAAATTCTCTTTCAACGCCGGGTGGAAACTGCGGATCTGGCTCACCCCGGCGCTCTTCGCCTCGTGCAGGGCCAGCTCGGCGGCAGACAGCAGCTCGCCAGCGCTGCTTGCGTCATCCGGATAGATCGCCAGGCCAATGCTGGCGCTGAGCTTGAAGTGCTGGCCTTCTAGTTCCACCGCTTCGGCCAGCATGCCGCTGAGCTTTTCGCACAAGACGCTGACGCCCGTTTTGGCCTTGATCCGGCTCGCTATCAGCGCAAAGCCATCGCTGCGGGAGCGGGCCAATACATCGCGGTCGCGGATCCGGGCACGCAGGCGCTGGCTCACCTGCAGCAACAGCTCATCGCCGGTGGCAAGGCCATGAGTGCCCTTCACCGCACCGAGGTGGTCGATATCAAACAGCAGCACGGCAATCTTCGTTTCAGCAGATCCGTGCTGCTCAATGGCGTGTTCGAGGCGCTGGATGAAACCGGCCCGGTTCGGCAGGCCAGTCAGCGCGTCGTGATGCAGGATCTGATCCGCCCGTGCATCGGCCAGCAGCCTCTCCTGCACCTCCCTGGCCAAGGCCAGGGCATTGTGTTTTTCCTGCAACTCGCGCACGCGCATTTCCTTGCGCACCACGAGCGAAAACGTCCCCGCCAGAAACACGAAACCGAAGCCGCCAAGATGGGGCAGGCTGATCACCCCGAAATCGGACAGACTCGAGAGCGCCAGCGTCACCAGCATGATCGCCAGCCCGACCCAGATCAGCCTGCTCGAGAGCCGGTCCTTCATGCGCATCCGCTCGAAAGCCACTCTCAGCACGTAGGCCAATACGATGAGCCAAACCAGGCGTGTCGCCTGGTACACCAGACTCGCCGGGCCCTGGATCACCCGGATGCTTTCGCCCCAAGGCAGACTCGCCAGTGCGTCCTGCTTCAGCGCAAGGAAGCGGTAGCCGTAAGGGGTGAGGAAGTTGTAGGCGATCACTAGCAGTGCAAAGCCTGTGAGCCAGAGAAAGGGCTTCCGGGAACGCTTCTTCGGGTCCAGCGCTGCAGCGGCCAGCGCAGTGGGCGGAATCACCAGTACCGAGAAGAAATTCACCCACAGATGCGCCGCCAGTGCGCGCTCATGATCCAGCGCTGAATACTGCAGCGCGTTGCAGAACTGGAAGCCGGCAAAGCCCACGCAGACCACTGCGAAGGACCAATTCACGCGCGCATGCCCGATGCCTCGCGCCAGAATCGACGTATGTGCAGCGGCCATCAGCAGGATGCCTACGGAAATCAGGTAGGCGCTGATCAGTGGGGAACTCATCGTTGGGGCCTTCAGAAGGCGGGATCTATTTGCCCCGCTCAGGAGGTGAAGAATACTTCCAGATCTGTACGAAAGGGCAAACGACGCAATATCTCGGGCGGGCAACTTCGGATTTCGCCCAGCCACATGCGATACGCGGCTGGGTGCCTGTGGCTTGCCGCAAGCGGGCTGGAGTCCAGTATTGGCAGGGCTTCCGTGGGTGAATGCCGACAATTCCGTTCGTTGCCCAGGTGGCTTTGCCACAAGCCTGTCGGCTTGGCGACAAGCATCCGGCGCCTGACGCCGAAGCCTGAGGGGCTGGCCGGCCCGCTCTTGTCACTACAGAGGCCAGAACCGGTCTCGTTGCACGCCATCATCATCCCCGCAAGCCTTGTGCCGTGGCCGTTTCCGGCTCATGCAGATTCCCGCAGGCGGGGTATAAGCCATCGGGCATGGCTTCTGGCATGGTGGCTGCATGGTGTAGGGCGGTGCTGTTCACCATGCATGCATGGCAATCACCGTGGTTCCCGGCCAGGAGTTGGTACTGCCAGTCGTAGCGAATCAGGTGGAATTGCGTGCCGGCCGGTTCTGCCTGAACCCGCTGCGCAGGATGACAGGCCGCCGGCGCCCTCCCCAGCCGTTGTAGCAATCAGGAGCTTCCTGCTCCTGAAGGGAATGAGCGCCGCCCATTCCCGTTTTCTCATGCCTTTTTTCGGGGGCCTCATTCCGCTTTGAGGCCCCGGTGTGTCTGTAGCTTCTGCGATTCCTTCCGTGTGTGACGGCTCCGACTTTGAACCATTCAGACGAGGAAGAAGAATCATGGAAGCAGTACGACATCATTTGGTCATCCGGGTCCTGCACTGGGCCGTGGCACTCATGGTCACCGCCGCGCTGGTGATGAGCACTTTCATCATGTCGCAGATTCCGGACGATGATCCGGAGAAGATGGCCTCGGCCCTGCGCCACATGAGCGTGGGGGTGCTGATCTGCGGCGGAACCCTGCTGCGCCTGTTCTGGCGGCGGCGCAGCAAGCGCCTGCCGGAGCTTTCGTCCGGCATGGGCTGGGCCGATGTGCTGGCCGGGATCGTGCACCGCGGGCTGGATCTGCTGGTGCTGACGATGATCGTGAGCGGCGCAGCGATGGCACTGCAGACCGGCCTGCCGCTGATTGCCCTGCGCGGGGAGGCGTTCCCGGCGGAGATCGTGTCGCTGTTTGCGTTCACGGTGCATGTGGTGGGGGCCTGTGTGCTGAGCGGGGCGCTGGTGCTGCACATTGGCGGCGCGCTGTTTCACCAGTTCATCCTGAAGGATGGCCTGCTCTCGCGGATGGGCTTCGATCTGCCGCAGCCGCAGCGCCGTAGCGTGCCGCAGACCGAGGGGCGGGACGCCTGAGGGCGGTCACGGGGTGGCTCTGGGTGGGGTTGCCCTAGGTGCGGCTTCAGCCGCACGTGCCCCACGCCACCTCGGGCTCCGCCGGCTGAAGCCGGCCCTACGGGACACTGATCGGAGATGGGTGGGTTGTCGTAGGTGCGGCTTCAGCCGCATGCGCCCCACGCCACCTCGGGCCCCGCCGGCTG